>CALRAJ010000001.1 GCA_943350765.1 Candidatus Tayloriibacteriota bacterium
GGACTTCAGTGGTGCAGGAGCCTCGCCTCGTTCCAGATTGCAGGTGATCGAGCGCTCGCTCACCCCGACCGAGGCTGGTATGGGTTTACCCCCGAAATTCCACCAAAAGTGGTTTGCGGGTCGTCAGACCCGCCCACTTCATCGCCGGGCTTATGGCATCGCCACCAGTTTGCATCAAAAGGTCGTGAAAGAGTTTCTCGATCCGCAGACATTCACATGGTTTAGTGAGAATATCTTGCCCGGCGGTCGGGTGGCTTGCGGCCGCTGGTGTGGCGACAGGGTCAGGTTCCGCTGGCGCTTTCCGGCAGTGAGCACGACGGCGGTGGGTTTCGTGAGGCAATTGAGGTTCCCCTTAAACCTCAAACCTTGATCCCTTAACACTTACTCCGCCCTTGGCGGAACACGACAGCATTGGTTTACACCCCGTGCTGTTTTTTATATACTAAGGTAATTTGAGATAAGACTTATAATATACGCAAATCTGTTCTCATTAGTATATTATATAAGTATGGAAGATCTCACTAAAAAACAAGTCGTGCTACACACAAATAAGGGTGCATTGTGTACTGACAGTTGTCGGGGTATAATTACCCTGTATGTCTCCCTTTTCATTTCAAAAACATAAGGACGAAACTATCTCAGCGATATTTGAAATTGGTAGTGGTAGTGTTGCTGGAGCATTGGTCAGGTTTTCTACTATAGATAAACCACAGTTACTTTATTCATATCGAAAAGCCGTGGCGTTTAGAGAAATTTTTGACCATAATCGATTTGTTTCAGATATGGTTTCGTGTGTAAAACATGTTGCTGAAAATATGGGGCGTGAAGGTCTGAGCTATCTTGGTCTCGCTGGTCATTTTGGTCATAGTATTCATGATATATTTTATTCATTTACATCACCGTGGGTACTATCACAGACGACCATTATAGATATTAAAAAGGATACAGATATTTTGGTTACTAAAAGTTTTTTAGATAACATTTTAGCAAAAGAACAACATTCTTTTGAACAACTTACAAAAGAGGGTGATTCGTCAACTGTTTTTGACAAAGATGCGTTGATGATTGAAAAAAAGATGATCCAAGTACGACTAAATGGCTATCCTACCAGCAATCCATATAAAAAGACTGCCCATCAAATCGAAACGGCTTTTTGTGTGAGTTTTGTGCCGAGAAATATCATGGAAAAAATAGATGAGGCTATAGAAAAAACCTTTAATTTTAGAAAAGTAACCCCACATTCTTTAGCCCTTTTGTCCTATACAGCGTTACGAGATTTGTTTCCTATTGAGAAAGATTTTGTCTTTATAGACATACATGGCGAGCTTACAGATGCTGTGGTAGTCAAAAATGGTATTTTGGTGAATACATTTTCTTTTCCTTTTGGGACGCATACACTGATACGCAATGCAGCACGACTTTCTGGATTGTCACCAAGTATCATAGGGTCATATTTGCGAATGCATGCTTTTGGTAAGAATGATGAGGCTACTAAAATAAAAATACAGCCGATCTTTGAGAAACTCCAAAAAGAATGGCTAGCATCATTTGGCACGGCCTACTCAACATTACCAGAAAAGATTGCTTTGCCACATACATTTTTTGTCATCACTGATAATGATACGGAGATTGTGTTTGTAGATATTTTAAAAGATAGCACACTACATGGTGTTTCTATGACGGCATCGTTACCAAAGGTTATTACACTTGATGATAGCTCACTTTTAACCCACTGCACACTCGGTCGAAAGCTGATTGCTGATGCACCGCTTATGCTTCAGGCGATAGCACTTAATACCTTTTTGCAACACAAATAAAACAATGGCTAGAAAAATCCTACAAGATGTATTGCCACCAGGAACACGATCTATTCGTCGGATACCTATAGAGCGTGAAAGTGAGCTTAAAAAAGTTTCTAAAAAATTACCAGATATGGTGTCGTTACATACGATAAGATCGGCTTCTAAAGCCAAGGTGCAGGAACACACTCGTGGTACACTGCCAACTTCAGATGAGGGTGTGATGGTGGGTAGGAAAAAGAATTATTCAAGGGCAATTTTATGGACCATTGCAGTCATATCCAGCATTCTTTTATTTGTCGCTATCTCTTTTATTTTCTCCCATGCTACGGTTGAGGTTACACCTAGGTCAGAGTCAGTGGTTATTGCAAATACTTTTATTGCTAAAAAAGATGCACTTTTAGGAGAGTTGGGCTACGCTCTCATGACACTCTCAAAGGATGGGGAGGAGGTCGTGGCGGGTAGTCCAGGAAAAAAGATTGAGAAATACGCTATTGGAAATATTATTTTGTACAACAATTTCAACAGCACAACTAGAAGATTTGTTGCGGGTACAAGATTTTTGGCAGGTAATGGCAAAGTGTATAAGTTGCAAAGTAGTGTGAGTGTTCCTGGACGCAAAGTTGTAGCTGGCAAGATTGTTCCAGGAAGTATTCAGGCTCGGGTTTATGCCGAAAAGCCAGGTGTTGAATATAATATAAAAACAAGTGATCTCGCAGGAGATTTTAAGGTCGTAGCTTTTGCTGGTGATCCACAATACGAGGCGTTTTATGGTCGACAAAAAACAGATATAATCGGAGGACTTGTTTCAACAACATTTATCGTAAAGGATAGTGTGACTAAAGTAATTAGAGAAAAGATAAGAGAGAATCTAAAACAACAAATATTTAAGGAAGCTTTAGCACAAAAACCAATTGATTTTGTGCTGTATCAGGATGATCTACTTTATACATTTGAATCTTTACCACTTGTATCAAGGGGGACTTCAACCGTAGCTATTACTGAGCGGGTAGTGTTCAATGCTGTGCTATTTAGGAAAGATCTACTAGCGAGAGTGGTCGCAAGCAGTACAAGTAAATCACTTATAAATATACCTGTGGAAGCTCGAGGGCTGGATTCAATTAATTTTACTTTAAAAAATAATAAAGAAGGTGTTTCTCCTGCAACGAATCAATTTACCTTTACCCTAAACGGTACCAGTACTTTTATCTCAAAGATCGTGCCAGAAAAGATTTCAAAAGATTTGTTGGGTAAGTCAAGAAAAGAATTTGGAAATATAATTTCAACTCACAGAGAAGTTTATGATGGAAGTGCTACTATTAGTCCATTTTGGCGTTTTACTTTTCCTGATTCTCTGGAAAAAGTCAGGGTCATGGTCAAGGCTATTGACTAAGTATCTATCCTTTGCTAGACTAGTCAGGCACGTTTTAATTTGATGGATATCAAGGAAAAAAAGATAACTAGTGCATATGGAGTAGTCGTCGAAGCCCTACCTGACACTTTATTTAAGGTACAAATCGAAGGACAAGACAATGTAGTGCTGGCGTATCTTGCTGGTAAAATGCGAATGCATCGCATTCGTGTCCTTATCGGCGACAAGGTAACACTAGATCTCGACCCATATGGTGGAAGAGCGAGGATCACAAAAAGACTTTAGTTTCAAAGTTTCAATAAAATCAAACAGCACTATAAATGAAGGTTAAAACATCAGTTAAAAAACTTTGCCCAAAATGTTCCACAGTCCGAAGAAAGGGCTATGTTTATGTTGTGTGCAAAGGCAACCCTCGTCATAAACAGCGACAAGGTTAATTTTACATATTATGCGTATATTAGGTATTACAATTCCAGATAACAAAAGACTCGAGATAGGACTCACAGCACTTTATGGCGTGGGTCGTGCTCGAGCGCAGTCTATTTTAGATAAAGTAAAGATTGACCACGGGGTCAAATCAAAAGACCTTACTATAGATCAGGAAAACGAGATTCGAAAGGTTATCGAAGCATTTAAAATCGAGGGTGATTTAAAACGAGATATTTCAGGTAATATAAAGCGACTAAAAGATATTAAGTCATATAGAGGGACGCGTCATGCAAAGAGACTTCCTGCTCGAGGTCAGCGTACAAAAACCAACTCCCGAACACTTCGTGGTAATATGCGAAAGACGATGGGTAGTGGACGAAAGAAGGAAGATAAGAAGTAATATTGATTTATATGGAAAAGAAAAAAATTGTAAAAAAAGAGATTGAGAAAAAAGATACAGTAACACCAGCTCCGTTAGCCACGGCTCCTATAGCTGTTACTAAAAAGCGTGTTGAGTCGGGTATTTTGTATGTTCAGTCTACTTACAATAACACCAAGCTTCTTTTGGCCGATGTAAAGGGTAATGCTCTATGTTGGTCATCGAGTGGATCTTTGGGTTTTAAGGGTGCAAAAAAGGGAACACCATTTGCCGCCGCAAAGATTGGGGAGACTTTGGCTTTAAAAGCTCAGATTATAGGTATTAAAGAGGTTGCTGTAGTGGTCAAGGGTGTTGGTTCTGGTCGCGAATCCTCTATTCGAGGTTTTATTTCAAAAGGTATTATGATTTCATCTATAAAGGACGAAACACCAGTACCTTTTAATGGTCCAAAACCAAAGAAGCCAAGACGAGTATAATTATTTATTATTTATATGATTAACGGACCAAAATACAAAATTGCACGAAGATTGGGAGCACCTGTGTTTGAGAAAACACAGACACAGAAGTTTGTGCTTCGAGAGTCAAATCGTAAGCTTGCAAAATCAACCAAAAAGCCAAAAGCAAAAAGTGATTTTGGTAATCGTCTAAATGAAAAGCAAAAGGCTAGAATGGTATATGGTGTAGGTGAGAGACAGTTTTCAAACTATGTTGCAAAAGCGATTGCTACAAAAGGTAGCTCGTCAGATATATTGTTGCGAGCTTTAGAATCTAGACTCGACAACACGGTTACTCGTTTAGCTCTAGCTACGACTAGAGCCTTTGGACGCCAGATGGTATCCCACGGGCATATTTTAGTCAATGGTACCCGAGTTACCATTCCATCATTTAGTGTGTCTATAGGTGACAAGATTACTATTCGTGAGGGTAGTAAAAAGAAACCTCTTTTCGCTAAGCTTGATGAGAGACTTGCAACCAATTCTGTTCCTGTTTGGATCAAGGCGGATCATGCCAAAAAGGAGTGGGAGATCGTAGGTTCACCAAAGCTTACCCAGGCAGATGTTTTGTTTGATATAGCCTCGGTGTTTGAGTTTTATAGTAGGTAGTACAGACATCATTTGCAAAAATATTGCAAATGATGTATAATGTACTTTCGATTTATTGAGATTAATTATTTTTTAATACGCAATCATTATGTCTGATCTTAACGTGCTATTGCCATCAAAACCACGAATCGTCCGCGAAGAGGGTTTTACTGGCGTATACGAAATTGACGGCCTATATCCTGGCTATGGGCATACTCTAGGTAATTCACTTAGACGCATTATTTTGTCATCATTGCCTGGTGCTTCTATTACAAGGGTAAAAATCAACGGCGTTAGTCATGAATTTTCAGCTATTGATGGGGTAAAGGACGATGTGATTACTATTCTGCTAAATCTAAAGCGTATTCGTATTAAAATGCTTACTGATGAGCCACAAACACTCACCATAAAGGTAAAGGGTGTTAAGGATGTTACGGCTGGAGACATAAAATTACCCGGACAAGTAGAAGTTTTAAATCCTGATCTATTGATTACAAAGATCAATGATAAAAATGCTGAGCTAGATATCGAGCTAACCGTTGAAAAAGGACTTGGATATGTTTCAAAAGAGGTGCTTCAAAAAGAGCGGGTAGATATAGGTACTATTACTCTCGATGCTATTTTTACACCGATTCGCCGAGTAAACTATGAAGTTGAAAACATGCGTGTCGGAGACCGCACAGATTTTAATAGAATCAAGATTTTGATTGAGACAGATGGCACGGTTACTCCTCACGAAGCACTCGAAAAATCCATCCAGATTATGATTGCTCAGCTAAAAGCAATTGTCGGATTTAAGGAGGATGAGGTTTTAGAACCAAAGAAAAAAGCCGAGATATCAGACGAAAAGGACGAGGAATCAGCAGGAAAAAAAGATTTTGATGTAGAATTTTTAAAAACCCGTACTGATTCTATAGGACTTACTCCTCGTACCGCAAAAGCTCTTGCAAATGCAAATATCCGTACTGTGGGAGGTCTTGTTAGAAAGAAGGAGGCAGATATTCTAGATATAGAAGGTATTGGAGGTAAAGGTATCCAGGAGATCAAAAAGGCACTTTCAAACTTCGGTATGACACTCAAGTAATCTCAGATATTTCCCATGAATCACCACAAAACAAAGAGAAAATTCGGTCGAGAAATGAACCAGCGAAATGCTTTGATCAAGTCGCTTGCTCTTTCTCTTGTTCTAAATAGTAAAATTAAAACAACTGAAGCAAAAGCAAAGGAACTTCGCCCGTTTATTGAAAAGCTTGTTACAAAAAGTAAGGTAGGAACACTTGCAGCTCGAAGACTTATTGCTAGCAGGGTAGGAGAGGGAGCTGTAAAAGAGATGATTGAGGTAATAGCTCCAAAATACAAAGATAGAAAAGGAGGTTTTACTCGTGTAATAAAGATAGGTAACAGAGTCAGTGATGCGAGTCCGATGGCTGTTATTGAATTTGTATAAAAACATGAACACATATACTATTGATGCAACAAACAAAAAGATTGGGCGAGTGGCAAGCCAGGCTGCTACATATCTCATGGGCAAAAATCTTACCAGCTTTGCTCGAAATGAAGCTCCAAAGGTTACTGTTACTATCACAAACACCTCAAAGGCAGACATCCACGAAAAGAAGCGTAAAGAAAAAGAATATGTAAGCTACAGTGGTTACCCAGGAGGTATTATTACGCAGACCCTTGAGAAGATGGTTGAGAAAAAGGGTTACTCTGAGGTTTTTAGAAATGCTGTGTACGGTATGCTCCCTTCAAACAAGCTCAAGACTATTATGATGAAAAATTTAGTAATTACCGAATAAATACATGATAAAGGATACTGTAAAAAAAGAAGTAGCTGAGGTGGCTGTAGACAGCAAGAAGTATTTTCAGGGTATTGGACGACGCAAGACCTCTACTGCTTCGGTGCGTATTTACCCAAGTACAAAAACGCTTTATGCGATCAATGAAAAGGATCTCCCTGTTTATTTTCCAACTGCTGAGCTCCAGCTTATTGCTCAAGATGCCTTTACAAAGGCAAAGATCGCTGCAAAGTTTAAAGTTTCAGCGATGATTTCGGGTGGAGGTATTCACTCGCAGGCAGAGGCACTCAGACACGGTATTGCTCGAGCCCTTCTGGTGTATGATAGTGAGCTAAGAAAGAATTTAAAGAAAGTTGGTTTCCTCAAGCGAGATCCACGAGCTAAAGAGCGAAGAAAGTTCGGTCTCAAGAAGGCGAGAAAATCTCCACAGTGGAGCAAACGCTAGAACAAAAAATAACCACCTTCTGGTGGTTATTTTCTTAAGTCACGCGGTAAGTTTCCATATCTCAGCTATAGCTGAGATATGGGCTATCCTGTATATGGTTGAGTGAGCTTAAAAGTTTTAAATTCTATATTTAGTCCGATACTTTTTACATAGGATAAAAATTCTATCGGTAGAGGTGATGGTCCTACCCAGACACTTCTCTGGATCATAATAAAATCGAAACTTTTCAATTGGCGTCGAAACCAATCTCGTTCTATTTTTTTATTGTCAGGAATGTCATAGATTACAAGTAAGTCTTTGGGACCACTTTTTATATCGATCTGGGTAAATGAATGGAGGTACTTGCGTTTAGTAGGATTCCTTTTTTGGTTTTTACGATCATCGGCATCAAATATCGGCAAACCTAGTATATTTGTTTTTACACCTTTGTACCGGTACACCTTTCTCATTTGAGACATAACAATAGTATACTCACTAATCCACATCTCAGCCATAGCTGAGATGTGGATTAGTGACGAGAGGACTACGTGGTGATTCTCTAGTTTATAAATAATGCTATAATCTACAAGCGTAACCTCAACGTGTAAATTATATGGCAAAAGTATCTTTTATTAACACCCCAAAATTATCTACAGAGGAGGCTGATGTTCAAAAAAGGTTTAACGAAAGGCGTTTATGTCTTGTCCCGCACATTATAAAGTTTCTTTCCTTACATGAACGATTTAAAGATAAACAAATCACAGTAACTTTTTCTGAGAAAGGTGTTAGCTCACTAGTTTCTATAATAGAAACACCAGATGAGAAGCTGGTTCTAAAAATTCCTCTAAGTTTAACCTTTACAGAAGGCGAGTATTTGTTTATGAAAACTTGGGCAGAAGCTGGGGTGAAGGTACCCCAAATGATAGAGGGTGGTAAGCTAAATGGACACTCATATATACTCTATGAGTATGTGGATGCCCTTGTGCTTAGTCATAAATATACACACAAAGAATTAGTTGAAAAAGGGTTATATTTTGAAATGGGAAGGACTTTACGATGTATGCATCTGCCAGAAGCCCATGGCTATGGACGGGTTGTAAATGGAGAAGCAGAGTTTCAGTTATTTGATAACTGGCTTTCGGGTCCGGATATGCAGAAAAGGATTGACTATGTAATGGGTAACAGTCTTCTTACCGATGAACATGGCTCTTTTGAGGCTGCTTCAGGGATATTAAAAGATTTTATAAGCAAGAATAAAAAGAGTAGCTATTGTCATGATGATTTTGGAGCTTCTAATATCTTTGCGACCACACCGATCACTGTCTTTGATCCTAATCCAAGATTTAATCACGGGTATTTAGATTTAGGAAAAAGTATTGTAAACCATCTAGCTCATGGTATATTTCCAAAAGAGTTAGTGCAGGCTTATTTTGAAGACGAATCTTACGACAATAATGCTCTTCATGCTTCAGTTTTTGTAAATGCTTGCATGAAACTGCCATATCAGCATAAGAATAACAAGCTAGAGATGATCCGAAATATTCAAAAATACTTAGCTCAAAATAAATATTTACTAGAGAAATAAACAGCGTGTATTGATTAAAGGTTAAATCATTGCACTCTATTTAAAAAACGATATACTATAGCCCTATGGATAATAAAAATGATACTAAAAAAGATGATATTATGACAGATGAGACAACTGCGGTTGAGTCAGAAGTCGTGGTAGATGATATGGTAGACACCGATGACGAAGGTAATGAAAAAGGTGCCCAAGCCAAACTCAAAGACCTCAGGGAGAAGCTCAAAAAGATAGAAGCCGAAAAGCTTCAGGCTATGACCGATCTAGTGCGAGCGAAAGCTGACTTTATAAATATGCGAAAGCAAGATGAAGTCCGTAATCAGGAGTTTATCAAATTTGCCAAAGAAGATTTGATAAGCGAAATAATCCCTGCACTCGATAGTTTTGATATGGCTTTTGGAAATAGGGAAGCTTGGGAAAAAGTAGATAAAAACTGGCGTATAGGGGTAGAGTACATTTACTCACAGCTTGTGGGTGCTCTCACTAATCACAACTTAAAACAACTAAACCCTATCGGAGAAAAGTTTGACCCGACAGTACATGAGGCGGTAGAGTTTGTACCTGTTACCGACGAGAAAAAAGATCATATTATTACCGAAGTGATTGCAAAAGGGTATCGTCTAAATAACAAAGTGGTCAAAGCTCCGAAAGTGAAGGTAGGGGCTATATCAAATTAGACCTAAAGACGGACTACCGTCCGGTCAAGAAAATTTGATCGCCCTAGGGCGATGGGTACACCCGGGCTAGCCCGAACAATTTTAGTAAAAATTGTTTTAGGGAGTACAAGAAATAAAGAGACAGTAGTAGTCAGGCAGTAGACAAAAATTTTAAAAAATAAAAAACCACGACCATTGCTGGTCGGGTTCGTGAGATACCTTATTAGTCGTGGCTACTTGGGTCTGACACGACCCAGCGTTTTTTATTGCTTACCAGATGGTTGGGATGATCCCAGTCAACATGGCGATGGATCTGATCACCTTCGTGGAGGTGATATCGAGCAAGGATATACCATCCACCACCCCATACATGCGAATTTAGCTCGATGCTTACCGAAGCAATGATTACTCGACTGACCTCGATTTCTTCCATGTCCATTCGGACCGCTTTTTCCAGGCTCTTAAAAGACCTGTTTTCCGGTAGTATCCTTATTTCGGTGAAAATCGGTGTTTCACCTTTCTTAATTTTATGAATCATCTTTCTTCTATTTGAGCGTATTGTTTGGACGCTAAGGTTACCTTTCTGTAACCACTATTATTTTCAATTCCACACTAACTCATATTATATCATACATCACACATATAAGTCAAATGTTTTGACTCGTTTTCTATAAAGTCCCTGCAAAGTAAGGGTTTTACGGACTATTTGACTTTCTATAAAATATGCTATAATAACCATATGTTAGTCACTCAGCCCAAGTCAAAAATACTCCGGAAAATCATCCAGTCGCCGACTGGCGAGTATGTCTTGGCTACTTTTGTGGTGGCTGAGTTTCAGGGTACTTTTAAGGCACGACTTGTTTCGGTGGAAGCACTTCCACAGAGCGACTTTGAAAAGCCTGTTGCAGTCAGTCTACCTCTACCAAAGAGACAGCCCATTGCTATATCTACACTCATATTTTTTGTTGATAAAATCATCTCTCCATATCAAGAACTTTTATTTTTCGTGAGTCAACCAACACGCGCACCCTCTCTCATTTTATAGTAGATAGTCGGTAGTTTTTAGAAATTAAAAATTCATCGACTGTTTTTTTCTGTGATTACTAACAACTATTAACTATAAACTATTATGTCTAAAATCATTGGAATCGACCTTGGAACCACCAACTCAGCTGTAGCGATCATGGAAGCAGGAGAGCCGAGGATTATTGAAAATGTGGAAGGCGCGCGTACTACACCGTCTATTGTGGCTCTCTCAAAGACTGGAGAGAGAATGGTGGGCCTTCTCGCACGACGACAGGCGGTAACCAACCCTAAAAACACAGTGCATCAGATCAAGCGTTTTATGGGGCACATGTTTGACGAGCCAGCAGTACAAAAAGATAAATCCTCTGTGTCGTACGAGGTGCTAAAAGGTGCTACTGGTGGAGTTGAAGTAAAAATGGGCGATAAAAACTATCGTCCAGAGGAAGTCTCGGCAATGATTTTGACCAAGCTCAAGAATGATGCCGAAGCCAAGCTCGGAGAGAAAATAACAGAGGCTGTGATCACTGTACCAGCCTATTTTAACGACGCACAGAGACAGGCGACAAAAAATGCTGGTGAAATCGCGGGACTCAAAGTGCTTCGCGTACTCCCAGAGCCGACCGCAGCAGCCCTAGCGTACGGCTTCAACAAAAAGAAGAATGAAAAGATTGTGGTCTATGACTTCGGTGGAGGTACCTTTGACATCTCTATTCTCGAGGTCGGTGACGATGTTATCGAAGTAAAGTCAGTAGATGGAGACAGCCATCTCGGCGGACGCGATATAGATACAAAGATAGTAAACTGGCTCGCCGAGGAGTTTAGAAAAGAGTCTGGCATAGATGTTCGTAAAGATTCTCTCGCACTCCAGCGACTCGATGAGGCAGCAGAAAAGGCAAAGATAGAGCTTTCTACTGCAGTAGAGACCGAAATCAATATCCCATTTATTACTTCAGACGCTTCTGGTCCTCGTCACCTACTTATCAAAATGTCCCGGGCAAAGCTCGAGGAGATTTGTGCCGAGTTTATTGATCGATCGGTAATGATTACTAAGAGGGCTATGGAAGCTTCGCCATTCAAAATAGCTGATATAAATGAAATAGTACTAGTGGGAGGGCAAACTCGTATGCCAGCCATTATAAAGGCCGTCAAAGACCTCTTTGGCAAGGAGCCACACAAGGGAGTAAATCCAGATGAAGTAGTGGCTATCGGTGCGGCGATTCAGGGAGGAATCCTCAAAGGTGATGTAAAAGATGTGCTTTTACTAGATGTTATCCCGCTATCCCTCGGTATTGAGACTATGGGTGGAGTAGGTACAAAGCTTATCGATAAAAATACTACTATTCCGACTTCACGGTCGCAAGTATTCTCAACTGCAGCAGACAACCAGACTTCGGTAGAAATACATATTGTGCAGGGAGAGCGAGCGATGGCAGTAGACAACAAATCTCTCGGTAAATTTATCCTCGACGGTATTCCACCATCTCCACGAGGTATGCCTCAGGTAGAGGTTACCTTCGATATTGATGCCAACGGTATTCTCAATGTGTCTGCAAAAGAAAAGACGACGGGGAAGACCAACTCAGTAAAGATTACCGCCAGCTCAGGTCTCTCAAAAGAAGAGGTTGAGAAAATGAAAAAAGATGCCGAAATGCACAATGCCGATGATATCAAAAAGAAAGAAGCAGTGGAGGCAAAAAATATTGCTGAGCAGACTATTTACACCGCAGAAAAGTCTCTCAAGGATGCGGGGGACAAAGTACCAGCCGATCTACGAAAGTCTATCGAAGACAAGATTGCTGATGTAAAAACTGCAAAGGAGGGAACTGATGCGGGGAAGACCAAGTCTGCGACAGAAGCGCTCGGAAGTGAGATGTCAAAGATTGGTGAGATGCTTGCAAAGGCTTCTGCATCCGCACAAGGCTCAGGCGAGACAAAGCAGGGTGAAGCAAAGCCAGAAGATAAAAAAGAGGGCGATGGCCCGGTGAGGGACGCGGAGTTTAAGGAGGGAAAATAGACAGGAGTAGTCAGGCGGTAGACAGTAAAAAAATGTAGAAAATTAGGTGAGGGGTATTATTCTCCCTTTGTAAAGGGAGCAGGCTCCAGGCCGAGGGATTCAAAATCCTCCGTCTCGAGTACGAGCCACCTCCTTTATGAAAGGAGGAATAACACCTGAAATAAAAATCCCTCTTCCTACTCTCCATGACCGTGTGGTCGTGGGGAGAATGGAGGAAGGGGATGGACTTTACCAATTGTCCAGAAACATCAATGTCGGTGTCCAACAACATAGTAAGCCACCCAATCCTTGAATCTTTTTGGTATCCATACAAGGCTACTAGCAAGGATAAGTATGGGAATAAATCGAGAATAGAATTGAGCGTTGTTTAGTCCACCATAACTACCCGAGGTAAATCCTTCAAGGAATATACATAAGTAGGGAGCAAACAAAATACCACTGATCATGGCCGATGGTCCCCACAACAGGACAAAAATATGAGCCAAAATAAATTTCATATGACCGATCTTTTGGTTATTTGTTCGGGTTCACCAAGGCTTCCTTTCTAAAGCCAACCCATTTTTACTAACGAAGAGCTTGTAAACCGTCACCCCTTATGATAGCATATACAGATTAAAAAGTCAAATAATATACATGTCCAAAGACTATTATAAAACATTAGGAGTCGAAAAAAGCGCCAGTAAGGACGACATAAAAAAGGCGTTCAGAAAGCTCGCACACGAACATCACCCAGACAAAAAGGGTGGTAATGAGGCGAAATTTAAGGAGGCCAATGAGGCCTATTCTGTGTTATCAGATGATAGTAAAAGGGCTCAATATGATCAGTTTGGTTCCGCAGGACCCGGCTACGGTGGAGGCTCAGGGGCAGGTGCTGGCAGAGGTGGCTTCGGCGGATTCTCTCAGGGACAGGGTTTTGATGGTTTTGACTTTTCTGGATTCCAGCAGGGTGGCGGAGGGCAGGGGGTGGAGTTTGACCTCGGGGATATCTTCGGCGATTTCTTTGGTGGCGGACGAGGAGGGGGTCGTACCAAACAAGCTCGAGGTAGAGATATCTCAGTAGATATCGAAATAGATTTCAAGGATTCTATTTTTGGCACAGATAAAAAGATTTCTCTGACCAAAATGTCAAAATGTAGTACTTGCTCAGGTACTGGTGGAAAGCCCGGCACTGGCACACGCACCTGCACTACTTGTAATGGTCAAGGTAAGGTGGAGGAGATAAAACGCTCATTTCTCGGACAGTTTGCTCAGGTTCGTACTTGTCCAACTTGTAATGGCAAAGGTCAGATACCGAAAGAGTCTTGTGATACCTGCCGAGGTGCAGGTGTATTTTCCAAACAAGAAGAATTATCAATCACAATACCCGGTGGCATAGATAATGGTCAGTCCTTGCGTCTCACTGGCTCGGGTGAGGCTGTAGCGCAAGGTGTCTCTGGTGATTTGTATATCAAAGTCCATGTTAAAAGGCATCCTATTTTTACAAAAGAGGAAAATAATCTCATAATGACACTCGATATAAAGCTCACTTCGGCACTTCTCGGAGAAGAGCGAGTAGTCTCTGCACTCGATGGTGATATCGTGGTCAAAATACCTCAGGGTGTGTCTCATGGCGAAATTCTCCGTGTTCGTGGTAAGGGTGTGCCGATAGATAATGGTAAAAGAGGAGATTTGCTTATAAAAATAAATACTATTCTTCCAAAAAGATTGTCTCGTACAGCCGAGAAGCTGATTGAGGAGCTAAAAAAAGAGGGTTTTTAAAATCTAAAGATACTGTCTTAGATTTGATACTAGTATTTTTTAAAAAACAGAATATAATACATAGATGGTAAAAATACAAGGAAAAAATAAAAAAGAAAAATCTGTTACTCTGGCGGATATAGCTTGTCTTATTGCAGACTCACATGATTCTCTCGCTCGTACGGTGGC
The DNA here is from genome assembly GCA_943350765.1 of Candidatus Tayloriibacteriota bacterium. Taxonomy (GTDB): domain Bacteria; phylum Patescibacteriota; class Minisyncoccia; order Phycocordibacterales; family PALSA-1337; genus SCTV01. The sequence continues at coordinate 14,489 of CALRAJ010000001.1, forward strand.
AAAAGGTTTTGAGTCGGTAGATAAGAGATTTGAAGATGTGAACAGGAGATTTGAGGGTGTTGATAAAAGATTTGAGTCAATAGATAAAAAAATTGAAAATATGGAAGATAAGATGAATCAACAATTCCACGGTCTCGGAAATCGTATTGATGACCTAGCTCTCAATCGTGCAACTCGTGATGAATTTTATATTCTTTCTCAGAGAGTGGAGCGTGTTGAAAGGCAAGTGGGGATTAAAAAATAATCTCAGTACAGGTAGCCTAGTTTTTTTAGTTTCGCCAAACCTTCGTTTTTAAAAGACATCCCAATGTCATTGCGGTAAAACATTTTCGGTATAATCACTTTTTTTGCTAATTTATATACTTTTTCGCGTGCTTCTTCGATACTTTCACCCATACTTGTAATATAAAGTACATAGCCTTCACTATCAGCGATATAAAATTGGTTCAAATCTTCTTTACGAATAGCTACCTCTTCGAAATGGATATGCTTAAGATCCTTTTCATTCATTTTGTCAAAATAGATATTAGAGTTGTAGACAAGGTTTTCTGTAATTCTTTTTGTGTATGGAAATGGTGGCACAGCAACAAGAATTACAATACCATACCCCTTTTTCCATTTGAGGTCATAGTGTTTTCCTGATGCTACGGCATATAAGAATTCTCCCCATGGTGAGGAGTGTATTTCGCTATGTAAATGTATAATCGGTGTCCCTAGTCGGGCTGTAGCTTCGAGAGGGAAAGCTCCTTCCTCATTTACAATACAATTTATTTCCATGTCTCCTCGAAAGTTTATTTCTTGTAGATAGGGTTTTAGTAAGGCTAAGGTTTCTGAGTAGAGTAAGTTGGTTTCATCTGTGTCATACCAAGCCAGAGTACCCATCTCACTTGTAGTAGGACCAAGATTTCCAGGAAAGAATTTTGTATGCTCGATATTAAATTCAATAGGTCCGACCCAGTCAGTACCGTTAAAATATCTTCCAACACCTATCTCAACCCCCTTTATTTTTTGGTGTAGACTGATATGTTCTTTGTTTACGCTTTCATTTTGGGTGTAATTTTTGAGTACACTTATCACATCTCGACCGTCATCAAAGTTACCAACATAATTTAGGATTTTTGAACCATGGTCATTTTGTTTGATCACCCAAGCTTTTTTATGTTTTTCAGCGTATCGGACAGCATCTTGTATATTGTCAAAATCTTTTAGGGGAGCAGTTTTCATGCCATATTTAGCAAATATCTCTTGACCAAATTCTCGATCAATCTCTAGCTTGTCTCCCAGCTCAGAACCACCAAAGACCGTGTATCCCTCCTTGCGTAGTTTGTCCTGAGCTCTACCATAGCCTACATCGTCGAATACGATCAACCCATCTTTACCCACCCAATCAATATCAGCCTTCCAATTTAAGCTTTTAGAAACCATATTATCAAAGTTTTCTCGATTATTTTTGTCGTCAATAAATAGTTTCACAGTATGACCCTCATTTTTGAGTAAGTATGCGAGGTTGCCAGCAATTAGATTTTTTGATATAAATAGTACATTCATAGTCAGACAATTCTATCAAAAAATGGATAAAAAATCAAAAGTTCTCCTCGTTTTAATTATTTTATCGATCTGTATTTCAGTCGGGTATACTTTCTATAGGACCGTATTACAAGAAGATTTTGTTGTAGTTACTAATACTTAATAAATATGCACTGGTTTTTCATAGCCCTAGTAGGACCGATAGTGTGGAGCATTGTAAATCATACTGATAAGTATCTATTATCAAAATATTCCAAGGAAAAGGAGGGTGGCGTCGGGTCTTTGATGATTTTTTCAACTTTATTTTCGGTATTCCTTTTACCGATACTCTTTTTTCTTGATCAAAGTGTATTTTCTGTAAGTATTTCAAACATCTTATTGCTTTTGCTTGTTGGTTTTATAAACGGACTAAGTATTTTTATGTATATGTCTGCTCTCGAGACAGACGAAGCTTCTATCGTGGTTCCTTTTTTTCAAATAGTACCTGTGTTCGGATATTTTCTGGGATATCTTATGTTGGGTGAAGTCCTCAATATCAATAAAATTGCACCAGCCTGCCTGCTTATTTTTGGAGCTATTATTTTGTCGCTCGAATTTAGCGAGGATCACCCAGTAAAGATTAAGAAGAAAGTATTTTCACTAATGCTAGGCTCTACCTTTATGATTGCTTTTTCTGAGGTTCTGTTTAAATTTGTTGCAATAGAGGAGGAGGGTTTTTGGTTATCCTCATTTTGGAACTATGCTGGACTTGTTCTATTCGGTTTAATTTTGTATATATGTGTAAAAAGTTACCGAACAGAGTTTATTACTCTCATTAAAACCAGTGGTAAAATTATCCTTTCATTAAATATAGCTAGCGAGGGACTAACACTAATGGGTAATATTGCTTTTATGTACGCAACATTGCTTGCCCCGATTGCACTCGTAATGACGGTAACCGCATATCAGCCTGCAATAGTTTTTTTGATTGGGATAATTTTGACACTATATGTTCCCCACATTTCAATTGAAAAGATAACAACACGACATCTACTTCACAAGGGTCTGGCTATCGGTGTGATGGTTTTTGCAAGTTATTTGTTGTACTAATTTTCTTTTGGTTCGTTGTTTACTTTTCAAAAGTCTACTATACTTATCATATGGATTTATTTTGCCCAGACGCTAGTCAAAATTTGTTTGGATTTTTTGATATCACACTTGCACCAAGACTTTTATTTTACTCCTATATACCGATCATCATAGTCGCTTTACTTTTTGGATTTTACATTTTCACTAAGAACAAAAAGTCCCTAGACGGCAAATTAATTCTTTTAATATCGACCGCTTTTTCTGTCCAGATTTTAAATGAAATTATTCAGTGGATTGCGGTGCATGTAAAAGTTGTGCATTTTAGCTGGCAATTATCAGCTATTTTACAAGTATCTATTTATGCATTTATAATACTTTTTGTCTTTTACTTTTTGAATAAACAAAAAGTACTTGCTTTTAGATACAAAGTACTACTTTTTTTAGGTGTTCTTCCTGTCGTGGCACTACTCTTTTCGGAGTATAATATATCTTCATTTGATTTAGTAAACTGTCAGGGTAATAACGGAATACTATGGTTTTACATATATGGATATGAGATTTTTTCGATTATTTTGGTTAGTTGGATGTGTTTGAAAAAGTATTTTAGCAAAACAATAGACAAAAGTGCCAAGGAGGAAACATTACTCTTTATGTCTGGTGTTGTCCTTTTTTTGATTATTTTTACAATCACCAACATTCTAGGTGATGCAACACTCGTGTATCAGATAAACCTCGTGGGTCCTCTTGGTATGGTAGTTTTTCTCGGTTTTCTTTCTTATACGATAGTCAAGTTCAAGGCATTTAATATAAAACTTCTTGGTTCAGAAATACTTATTGCCGTTTTATTTTTTCTGGTATTTGCAATGTTTTTTGTACGAAGGATTGAAAATGTAAAATATGTACTAGTTTTTACGCTAATATTTATAATTATTCTTGGCAGGTCTCTTATTCGAGGAGTAAAAAGGGAAGTGGCATCGCGTGAGAAAATAGAGGAGCTTGCCGATAGTCTGGTAAAATCAAATGACAAATTAGAAAATGCCAACAATCAACTCAAAGAGCTAGATAGGCTAAAGTCAGAATTCCTTTCGCTTGCTTCTCATCAAATCAGAAATCCGCTGACAGCGATCAAAGGCTATGCGTCGCTCGTACTAGACGGTACTTATGGGGAGGTGTCTCAGTCAGTACGAGAGGCTGTTGACCGTATGTATCAGTCTACCCAGTCTCTCGTAACCATTGTGAGTGATTTTCTCGATGTTTCCCGTATTGAGCAAGGGACAATGAAGTATGATTTTACAAGTTTTGATATTAAAAAGCTGGCAATACAAGTGGTGGCGGAGTTTAAGCCAAGTATACTAAAAGCAGGTCTAGAGATTTCAGTAAAAGCCTCAAATGAAGATTATTTTGTAAATGCAGATCAAGGCAAGATCAAGCAAGTGATCGGCAACTTTATTGATAATTCAATAAAATATACTCCGAAAGGTTCGATACAAGTGTCGCTCGCGAGGCACACCCTTTCTGATGGAATAAGCGGTCGTGTTAGGGTAATTGTTTCTGATACTGGTATCGGAATGGATAAGGAAGTTATTCCTCATCTTTTTGCTAGATTTACGCGTGATAAAGATGCTTTTCGGACAAATGTGAGTGGCACTGGTCTCGGACTTTACATTACCAAACAAATGATAGAGGCACATCATGGTAAAATCTGGGCAGAGTCTGATGGAAAAGGCAAGGGTTCGAGGTTTATTTTTGAGATTGATACGATAAGGTAAAAATGGTAGAAGGGCTCAACGGTAAATGGTTGAGCCCTTCTACCAAACGATGGCTTAAACTCGTCGAGGCTTGTTTTTGAGAATGTGGCTCTGTATAGGCACGCTAAACGGCTAAACACTAGTGTTTAGCCGTTTAATACTATCGGGCGTAGTATTGTAGTTTGTAACACGCTTCATGGTTTAGGTGGTGGGTAGTAATTTCCCGTTTTCTACTTTATTTGATATACTAAAGAGTATGAAAAAAGTTTTATTATCAGGAATACAGCCTACAGGTCGACCACATATTGGCAATTATTTTGGTGCGATGAAGCAGTGGGTTGATCTGCAGACAAGTCAGCCAGATACAGAGAAGTTTTTTATGATTGCCGACTATCATGCACTCAACTTTATTCAAAACAATGAAGAATTGAAGCAGAATATCCTCGATGTTGTGCTGGACTATTTAGCTATTGGTCTCGATCCAAAGCAGTCAGCGATTTTTAAACAGTCAGATGTCTCGGCGCATACTGAGCTGGCGTGGATTTTTGATACTATTACTACCATGCCGTATTTGATGCGTGCCCACGCATTCAAAGACGCCGAAGTAAAAAATAAGGAGATAGGGGTGGGGACTTTCAACTACCCAATGCTCATGTCAGCAGACATTTTACTATATGACACAACTGTAGTACCCGTAGGTCAGGACCAGAAACAACATATCGAATATGCTCGTGATACTGCGGAAAAGTTTAATCGTATTTTTGGTGAGACATTTGTGTTGCCTGAAGCACTGATAATGAAGGAAGTGGCTGTCGTACCAGGTACTGATGGTCAGAAAATGAGTAAAAGCTATGGCAACACAATACCTCTTTTTGCTACCGATGAAGAGATTAGGAAAGCAGTGATGAGTATTGTGACGGATTCATCTGGCAGTATTCCGAAAAATGTCTACGAGATCCATAAACTTTTTCGTTCTACTACGGAGCTCGATGTTTTATACAAAGAGAAGTCAGGCAAGTACAAAGACTTAAAAGACGCCTTGATTGCTGATATTTCTGCATTTATAAAACCGCTACGGGAGAGACGGGAAGAGTTCGCTAAAAATAAAGATGCTGTATTAGCTATTCTCAAAGCTGGTGGAGAAAAGGCAAAGGCCAAGGCACAAGCAAAGATAGAGGTGGTGCGAGAAAAAATCGGGGTAAGGTTGTATTAGTTAGGTTTTTCAAAATAGTCCTTTTTAAGGGTACGAGTATTTCCCTGGTAGGAAATTTCTGAAGTCTCGGCTACACGCCTGCGAACCCCCTTAAAAAGGACTATTTTGAAAAACCTTTGTGGTGGTGGAGGTAGGTGAGAAGTTAAAAATATGTCCAAAAAAACAACAAAAGAACAATTTGGCTCTGTTTTAGAACTTTTACGCAATAGTAAGCGTCTCTTGAGGCTGGTATGGAAAGAGCAAAGAAAAATGATACTGATCATTGTTCTATTATCCCTAGGTATTTCTCTAATGCCTTTTTTGAAAAGCGGAGTACTCGCTCTTTTGGTAAATAATCTAACCAATATAAATACTGTGGGTACTGGAGCTATTACTTGGCTCTCAGTGCTTGCTGTGATGATGATTTTGGTACCAGAGTTGCTATATGGTCTAAAGAGTTATGTTGATCGTTGGTTCAGTATTGATTTACAAGAAAGTTTTGAAATCTTCTTTATTTCTAAAAAATCGACAATGGATATTGCGACCATAGAGGATCCAAAGTTTAATGACATATTGAATACTTTACAGGAGAGAGGTGTGTGGCCAATGGTAAATATGGTAGAGGACATGTTTATGAATCTTCCAAACATTCTGGGGGTCATCATTGCTTCTATTATATTGTACACATTTAGTCCTTGGCTTTTTATAATCATTACAATTGCAGTGTTACCTAGAGTATTTGTTGAAGCGATATACGGTGATGGTGTATACGGCATATATCACGCTGAGGCATCGGTGCGAAGGCGTTTCTGGGCTTTCAGAGATTATTTTATGGATAAAAGAGATTTGACAGAAATGAAGTTGTTTCAAAGTACTGGTTATTTTATCAAGATAATTGCTGATATTTTTCATTCGTTCAATACAAAACAAAAAACTGTCGAAAGAAAAAGAATTTTTTGGCATATGGTCGCACTTTTGGTAACGGGTGGAGCGATAGGTGGGGGTGTCATACTGGTGATTCGTAGTGTGCTCTCTGGTGAGACAGAAGTGGGGACAATGATTTTTGTAATTTCAGCTATTATTGAGCTAGAGTGGGCATTATCAGGATTTTTGATGAATTTGGCTAAACAATATAAAAACAGTTTGTTTGTATCTGATTTATTTAGGATACTGGATATAAAGTCAAATCTACCAAAGGCAAGTAATCCCTTTAAAATAAATCCAACTCAAACACCAAGAATTGTTTTTGATGATGTTTCTTTTTCTTATCCTGGGACAAAACGAGAGGTGCTTTCTCATCTTTCTTTTACTATAGAGTCTGGAGAAAAGCTGGCACTGGTGGGTGTAAATGGTGCTGGCAAGACTACTTTGGTAAAGCTACTCTGCCGAGTGTATGACCCTACTATTGGAAGGATATTGATAGATGGAAGGGATTTACGAGATCTGGATATACATAGCTGGCTTCATACACTCGGAGTACTTTTTCAAGATTACACTTCCTATCAAATGAAAGCTTCAGAGTCGATTGCATTAGGTAGAACCAGTGAGCCGTTTGACATGGATCGGGTAAAATGGGCAGCACAGGGAAGTGAGGCATCGGAGTTTATAGATGAATGGGAAAATGGATATGAACAGATGTTGGGTAAACAGTTTGAGGGTGGTATTGATCCATCAAAGGGTCAGCTTCAAAAGCTCGCTCTGGCTCGAGTGTTGTATCGTAATCCTGCTGTGCTTATTCTCGATGAGCCGACGGCCTCCGTGGATGCCGAGTCCGAAGCAAAGATTTTTGCTAGGCTAGAGGCTTTACCAAAAGACAAGACAGTGATTCTTATTTCCCATCGCTTTTCGACAGTGCGTACAGCAGACAAGATACTAGTTTTGAAAGACGGTATGGTGCATGAGCTGGGGTCGCATACTGAGCTGATCAAAAAAGCTGGGACCTATGCTGAAATATTTAAATTGCAAGCAAAGGGGTACAATACCGAGTAGTCAAAAGTCGAAAGTACGGAGTTGAAAGTGGAGAAATCCCCGAATTTTCAGTAGAAAATTCGGGGATTTATGGCAAAAGTAGGTAAAAATGAGATTGGCTCTGCAGAGCCAATCTCATCGGCTAAACTCCGTGCTTAGCCGATGAGATTTATAGGTAGATAAGGTTAAATAACTAGTGCATCTACGCTATAGCGTAGATGCACTAGTTTAGGTTACTCCAAATTACAAAATACCTTTCTTAGCATATCTTTTTGAAAGCACGAGTATTTCTTTGGTAAAAAATCTCTCAAGTCTCAGCTACCCGCTTCCGAAGTCTTTCAAAAAGATACGCCTGCGACGGTATTTGGTAATTTGGTGTAGGTCGGTATTTTCTTTTGTGGATATATGCTATACTGTTTTTATAAGCCCCTAACGCTCTGACAACGCGTCGTTTCTAGAAGGAAACAGGCTTTTTAAACAAAACTACAGAGGCTTTATAATAAGCGAATTGAGGTGGCACCACGACATGACCAACACTAGATGTGTTAGGCAAATATCGTCCTCATAAAATTATCCATCGGGTAGTTTTGTGAGGGCGATTTTAATTTTATCAAAAATGAAAAGAATATATATCAAAGAATTAGAAAATAATATTGGGCAAGAAGTATTGATTTCTGGCTGGGTGGATGTGCGTCGAGATCAGGGTAAAATGATTTTTTTTGAGTTTCGAGATGTGAGCGGAAAAATACAGGGAGTGATTTTACCAAATGCAAAAGAGGCACATGTGGTGGGGAGTACCCTTCGTCCAGAGTGGGTGGTTTCTGTATTGGGTAAGGTAAACGCACGCCCTGAAAAAAATATTCAAAAAGACAAGCTTAATGGTGCTATCGAGCTTGAGATTTTGAGTATTGAGGTATTATCAGAGGCAAAGGAGGTACCCTTTGAACTTAATACCGAGGTGAACCTTGATACACATCTCGATTACCTTCCTTTTACATTGAGAAATGCTCGTACTCGAGACATTTTTAAAATGCAGGCATCAATACTTAATGCATATCGAAACTCGCTAGCCTCACAAGGCTTTACTGAGTTTATTGCCCCGGCACTTGTGGGCGGTGATGCTGAAGGGGGGGCGGCAGCATTTAAAGTCGAATATTTTTATGATAAGACAGCTTTTCTTGCGACAAGTCCACAGCTTTATAAGCAAATAATGGTGGGCTCATTTGAACGAGTGTTTACTATCGCGAAAGTATTTAGAGCTGAAAAAAGTGCTACTACTCGTCATATATCCGAAATCACTCAGATGGATTTTGAAATGGGTTTTATTGAGGATGAGACTGCACCAATGCAGGTACTCGAAGCCGTTGTTCGTGACACGGTAGAAGCTGTCACAAAAAAGCATTCAGATATTTTTGCGAGATTTAATACTACCCCCCCTGAAATCCCTGCTAAAATACCAGTATTTACACTCAAGGATGCTCATGCACTGATTGCAAAAGAATTCAATCGCACTATTGAAGATGTGTACGATATGGCTCCGGAGGATGAGAGACAAATTTGTGAGTATGCAAAAAAGAATCTGAAATCCGATTTCGTCTTTATAACCAAGTTTCCAACCAAGAAGCGAGCATTTTACACCTACGAGGAACCAACCGAAGCCCCGTTTTCCCGAGGTTTTGACCTCCTTTTTCGAGGACTTGAAATTAATAGTGGTGCACAGCGTATTAATAACTACGAGTCACTCGTGGCTCGGATGAAAGACCGTGGACTTGATCCAGAAAAGTTCTCATTCTACCTTCAGGCTTTTAAATACGGCATGCCTCCTCACGGTGGTTCTTCGACTGGACTCGAACGATTTACTGCACGCATGCTCGAGATTACAAATGTGAAAGAAGCAACCGCATTTCCGCGTGATTTAAATCGTATCGACACACTTTTGTCTCAGTAGTTTTGATTAAAATATGATTGCCACCTACACCGTAAAACAAGCATCATTTGAAGGACCACTCGAGCTACTACTCGAGCTGATTGAAAAGCGGAAGCTTTTTATAAACGACATTTCTCTGGCACAAGTTACGGACGATTTTATTGGTCGCATAGGAGATGGTGCGCAACATTCCATTGCTGATAGCGCACAGTTTATTCTGGTAGCATCGACACTACTTCTTATTAAGTCAAAATCGCTTCTTCCGACGCTCTCTCTGACACAGGAGGAACAGGGAAGTATTGAGGATTTGAATAAACGACTAGAGGTCTATCAACGGATTAAAAATCTAAGTGTCCATATTAAAGAAAGATTTGGTTTATCACAGCTTTTTTTTCCAGTTCAGTCTAGGGTGTATGAACCAGTCTTTTCGCCAGACGCATCTATGACCGCAGAAAATATTCGGCAGGCAATGACAGATGTTATACTCCACCTACCAAAGAAAGAATCCTTGCCTAAGGTGCTGGTAAAAAAAGTGATTAGCCTCGAGGAGATGATCGATAGTTTAACTTCGCGTATCCAGTCTAGTCTCAGAATGGCCTTTAAGACTTTTGCTGGTATTGGAAGAGAAGAAAAGGTCAATGTGATAGTGAGCTTTCTAGCTATGCTTGAGCTAGTGAAGCAAGGTATACTGATGGTGTCACAAGAGCAGGCTTTTGACGATATTCAAATGGAAAGTCGAGATATCGGAGTTCCGAAATATACGCTATAATATCACATAATTTATCTATGGAACTATCCGCACAAATAGAAGCGCTACTTTTTTGGAAAGCTGAGCCGATTTCAGCAAAGAGACTCGTGCAAATCCTGAAAAAAGAACCCAAAGAAATCGAGTCTGCTCTTTTGAAACTCGAAGAACAGCTCGTAGGTCGCGGGCTGTGTTTGGTGTATAAAGATGACGAGGTAACTCTCGCCACAGCAAGAGGATGTGCGGAAATGATCGAGACCCTGACTAAAGAAGAACTTACCAAAGATCTCGGTAAAGCTGGCCTCGAAACACTGTCTATAGTAATCTACCGTGGTCCAGTGTCTCGTAGCGAAATCGACTATATTCGAGGTGTAAACTCAAACTTTATCCTTCGCAACCTTTTGGTGCGTGGGCTAGTAGAGCGAGTATCAAAGCCAGGAGATGAGCGGAGTTATCTTTACAAACCTACCTTTGACTTGCTTGCGTATATTGGGGTAAAGAGAGTTGAGGATTTGCCCGAGTATACCCGTATGCGTGAGGAAATAGAGACTCTACAAAAACAGACAGAAAATGATAGTAAGATTTCCAAGGCTGACCTAGAAGAAACAATTTATCCGGAAAATTCTCCTTCAGATGAAAATCGTGATACACTAAGTAAATAATTTCATTATAATCTTTTTATGCCAGTCATCCTCGATGTTGTAAAAGTATTTTTCCCAGCTACATTAGCTTTTTTTATTGGGCTCGTACTTTCTGTAGCACTTTCGCATTATTTGTATGAATACAAGATGTGGAAAAAGAAGTCTGGAAAAATAGCGCCTGATGGTCGCGAGACACCGATTTTTAATTCTTTACACAAAGATAGAGAAGTCAGTACTCCTAAAATGGGTGGTATTGTGATCTGGCTTTCAACCTTCTTGACGATTAGCTTCTTTTGGCTAGTCGCCCACTTTTTCCCCACAAGCCTTACAGGTAAGCTCGACCTACTTAGCCGTAATCAAACATGGATACCACTCCTCACACTTATCCTCGGTGCATTGGTAGGGCTAGTAGATGATTTATACGAAATCCGTGGTGGTGGAGGGCATATCGCAGGAGGACTTTCGCTTCGTAAAAGGATCGGTATTGTAGCTATTATCGCTTTTCTCTGTGGTGTTTGGTTTTATACCAAGCTTGGCGTGGTATCACTTGGAGTACCATTTTTGGGAGATGTGTCCATTGGCTGGCTCATTATACCTATATTTGTTTTGGTTATGACAGCTGTATATTCTGGTGGGGTAATAGATGGTATAGACGGTCTAGCTGGAGGAGTTTTTGCTATTATGTTTAGTGCCTATTCTATCATTGCTTTTTATCAACAACAGATAAATCTCGCTAGTTTTTGTGCGGTGATTGTGGGTAGCCTCCTAGCGTTTTTGTGGTTCAATATCCCACCTGCTCGATTTTATATGTCTGAGACGGGAAGTATGGCACTCACGATCACACTTTCAGTGGTTGCATTTATGACGGACTCGCTCGGTGAGGGGCATGGTATTTTTGTCCTTCCGATTATTGCTTTTCCACTTGTCATTACGACACTTTCGGTGATTATCCAGCTTTTTTCTAAAAAGATGCGGAATGGCAAAAAAGTATTTCTAGTAGCACCACTCCATCATCATTTCGAGGCTATCGGCTGGCCTGCACACAAAGTAACGATGCGATATTGGGTATTTAGTGTGATTTTCGCTATCATTGGGGTAACGGTTGCTTTAGTGGGATAAATGTTCAATCCTACCTAAACAGTCGAAAAACTCATTTTTTGGCAAAAATGAGAATGGCTCTGTAGAGCCATTCTCATCGGCTAAACCCCGTGTTTAGCCGATGAAAACGGGGATTTGTATTCCACTAAATTTTCTACTGAAAATTTAGTGGAATAAACCTGTATTTTTTGTTAAAAAAACCTGTAGATGTATACTGTAATGTGTGGTCGTACGGTTGTGGTATACATGGCAAATGGTGCTGTTTTTTAAATAAAAAAACCGAGCTTTTACACTCGGCTAAACTACCCATATATCTATTTAATAGCCAGTATCCTCGCTGTATATGATTGAAACTATGTGTTTACCGCTCATATCCACACAGTGAGTGTGTGAGACAACCGTGACCTTTTTATGTCTTAAAAACCACGAGTTAATCTCCCCTCCAACCATTTCTGTCGCATCGACAGCACTGGATGTTTGTTTGTATGTAAAGAACTTAATTTTGTACATATTCCACCTTTTCCTAGTTTGACCTACAATTATGAAATTACTTCTTTATAATACTACCTTATAGATATATAGTCAAGTATTCTCTTTGCCGCTCTTTTACTGTACTATTGTCCCTATGCGACAATCATTTCTCTTTACTAAGACTAGAAAAGAAGCACCAAAGGATGAGGTATCACAGAATGCCAAGCTCCTAATCCGTGCCGGGTTTATTCACAAGGAACTCGCTGGGGTGTATTCGTATTTACCTCTAGGTTTGCGGGTGCTAGAAAAAGTCGTGGGAGTTATCCGCGAGGAGATGAATACTATCGGTGGTCAGGAGGTGACGCTGACCGCACTTCAAGATAAAAAAGTTTGGGAGACTACTGGTCGTTGGGACGACACAGTGCTGGATGTCTGGTTTAAAACAAAACTCAAAAATGACACTGAGCTAGGTCTCGGTACGACACACGAGGAACAGCTGACAGCACTAATGAAAGATTATATTGCATCATATCGAGATTTACCTAGGTATGTATATCAGTTTCAGACCAAGTTTCGCAATGAGACACGAGCAAAGTCTGGTATTATGCGTGGGCGAGAGTTTTTGATGAAAGACCTGTACTCTTTTTCAGCAGACCAGAAGTCGCACGATGATTTTTATGAAAAAACAAAGCAGGCGTACTCACGAATTTTTGCCCGACTCGGTCTCGGAGATCGTACCTATGTTACATTTGCTTCTGGTGGATCTTTTTCAAAATACTCGCACGAGTTTCAGACTGTTACCGATGCTGGTGAGGATAGTATTTTTGTAGACGAAAATAGCAAGGTCGCAATAAATAAAGAGGTTTTTACAGATGAGACACTGAAAAGTCTTGGTTTGAGCAAGGAAGGGTTTGTTGAGAAAAAATCCGTAGAAGTTGGAAATATCTTTAGTCTCGGCACTAGATTTTCTGATGCATTCGGACTCAATTTTATTGCTTCAGACGGGACTAAGAAGCCAGTGATCATGGGAAGCTACGGTATTGGTCCAGGACGACTTATGGGTACTATCGTAGAACTGCTTTCTGATGAAAAAGGAATTATCTGGCCTCTGGTGGTGGCTCCATTTAAACTCCACTTAGTTGCTCTTTTTGATAAAGAAGATAAGGTAAGGGTGTATGCGGATGCTCTGTATCAAAGGCTCACTGAGCAGGGTATGGAAGTACTCTATGATGATCGAGACCAAAGAGCTGGGGAGAAATTTGCTGATGCCGATCTCATCGGTATTCCATATCGAGTGATAGTCAGCGACAAAACCATAGGTGAAAATGTTTTGGAATTCAAAAATCGAAAGACAGGAGAGACAACAAAAATCTCAGAAACAGAATTACAGAAAATGATGGCAAAAAAGACAGAATAAATACTATGGCTACTCCACTAAAAGAAAAAATCTACAGAATGTTTTCAAACGACATAGGTATCGATCTCGGTACAGCCAACACACTGGTCTATTTGCGTGGAAAGGGGATTGTGATCAATGAGCCATCAGTGGTGGCGGTCAATCAAAAAACAGGGCAAGTAGTGGCTGTAGGTTCCAGTGCAAAAGATATGTTGGGAAGAACACCAGCACATATCGTAGCTGTACGACCACTGGTAGATGGGGTCATTTCCGATTTTGAGGTTACAGAGGAAATGATTGCTTATCTGGTAAAAAAGGCTGAAGCACATTCAAAAAAGTTTCTTGGTCCTCGGGTGGTAGTGGGAGTGCCTTCGGGGATTACTAATGTTGAGATTCGTGCTGTCCGTGATGCTACTCGCAATGCTGGTGCAAGAGAGGTGTATATAGTAGAGGAGCCTATGGCAGGAGCTATAGGTATCAGACTACCAGTAAATGATCCAGTGGGAAGTATGGTGGTGGATATTGGTGGAGGCACTACAGATGTAGCGGTGATTTCACTGGGTGGAATCGTGCGTTCCAAAAATCTTAAAATTGCAGGTGATAAGCTCAATAATGATATCATTTCGTACATTAGAAGTGAGTTCAAGATATTGATTGGTGAGAAAACTGCGGAGGCAGTAAAAATCGCTATCGGTTCTGTTTTGCCAGGACCGGAGCCACTCGAGACCTCTATTCGTGGAAGGGATTTGATCACAGGGCTACCTCGAGAAGTGGTGATTACCGACTCTGATATCCGCGAGGCAATGGCGCAGTCTATAGATAATCTTGTAGAATCTGTCAAAGAAGTCCTCGAAACCACCCCTCCAGAAATCATAGCGGATATAATGAAAAATGGAGTGTATCTGGTAGGTGGCGGAGCTCTCATAAAGGGATTGGATAGACTACTCCATGAAGTATTAAAAATGCCTGTGCATGTGGCGGAAGACCCTTTGACTGCTATTGCTCGTGGCACAGGTATTATTTTAGAAGATTTGGAAAAGTATCAAGAGGCTCTCATTCAAAACGAAGATGAATTACCTCATAAAAAATAATGTAAGAGGTGAAAAGGGTAAAAAAAGAACTCGTCTAATTGTCGGTTTATTTGTCATTATAAGTATTTTTCTATCATCACTATTTTCAGGACTTTTCTCAATGATTGGTGGCTTGATATGGAATGGTGAAAATGCTATTTCACATTCAATACAAAATACTTTTAACTTATTTAAGTCAAAAGATAGTTTACTCACAGAAAATAAAGAGTTAAATGATAAAATACAAAGTATGACCTTTGATACATTGGCGATGGATATTTTAAGGGAGGAAAATAAGCAATTGAAGGAGGTTTTGGGTCGGAATGAAAATAAAAACTCAATACTCGCAAGTGTTTTACGGACACCACCTTTTTCTCCTTACGATACTTTTATTATTGATGTAGGTAAGGATAAAGATATTCAGATCGGAGATTATATCTTGATCGGAGAGCATATTCTTTTGGGTGAGATAGTGGAGGTTAATCAGAGATCATCAAAAGCAAAGCTTTTTTCATCATCAGGTACGGTAACGAGGGTTTTAATAGGAAGCAAATCTATAGCTGTTGAGGCTATTGGTCGTGGAGCTGGCAATTTTGAAGTAGCACTTCCAAGAGAGGTCGGCATCAAGGTGGGGGATAAGATTATTATTCCAAACATAAGCTCTGTCGTACTCGGTGTAGTAGAACAAATCGATGAGGATCATACCAAAACCATCCAAAGGGTACTTTTTGCTAGTCCAGCAAATATCCAGTCCGTAAGATGGGTTACTGTAGTTAGTCCAGCTAGTGTAATATAGATATATGTTTAGATTTTTCCTTTCATTTATTGGTTTATTAAGTATTTTTTTATTCCCATGGTGGGTTGCTGTTACTTTGGGGATTATTGGTGTTTTGTATTTTGCATCGTATGTAGAAATAGTTTTATTTGGTATTATTATTGATGCGTTGTACGGATATGGAAGTAGTTTTAATCGTTTTAGTTTTACATTAGCGGCAATTTTGATTTTGATAGTCGCACCGATTATAAAAAATAGACTACTCGTGAGATCATAGAGATACACATGAACCGTAAAATTAAAAAATATTTTAATGGACTTAAGAGAAAAAAGTATACAGAGATAGACCCCGATGAGATTTTTCTGGATTCTAGTAATCTGCCAGAGTTCGATACACATCAATTTGAGGGTCGTATTGAAAAGTCAATATCCAAGACCAGCCTTTTTTTTCTGGGTTTTTTCTTTTTAATTATTGGTTTTGTGTATGTTTCTAAGGTTTGGGTACTTCAGATAAAAAAAGGTGATGAGTATGCTTTGATGAGTGAGAAAAATCGTTTGCGTAGTACTTTGGTTTTTGCTGAAAGGGGTATTATTTATGATAGAAATAAAAAAGAGCTTGCATGGAATGTACCGGGAGAAGATGTAAACTTTTCAGTAAGAAAATATATTGATAAACCGGGTTTTGCACATGTGCTTGGGTATGTAAAATATCCATCAAAAGATATTTACGGGTTTTATTACAGACCAGATTTTGAGGGCTTTGATGGCATTGAAAAGTTCTATAACGATATTTTAAAGGGCACACATGGATCAAAAATTGTTGAAGTTAATGCTCTGGGAAAAGTTCAGTCAGAAAATGTTATTTCTCCAACAAAAGAAGGTACGAGCATCACACTTTCGATCGATTCTGATGTGCAAAGTAAATTTTATGAAAAAATAAAAGAAGTAGCACATGACCTAGACTTTGTGGGTGGTGCGGGTGTAATTATGGACATAGAGTCAGGAGAGCTCATCGCCTCAGTGAGTTATCCAGAATATAATTCGCAAGTACTTACAGATGGAAGTGATAGGAGCCTAATCAATAGTTATGTAAATAGTAAAAGTCGAATATTTCTAAACAGGGTATCAAGTGGCACATATACCCCAGGTTCTGTTGTAAAGACAGTGATGGCAATGGGCGTACTAAATGAGGGTGTTATTGATCCGAGTACCAAGATTTTGAGTACAGGTTCTATTTCTTTACCTAATCCATATGACCCAACAAAGTTTTCAACATTTAAAGATTGGAAAGCTCATGGCTGGGTAGATCTGCGGACGGCGATATCCGTGTCATCAAATGTGTATTTTTATGAGGTTGGTGGTGGATACAAGGAACAAAAAGGTATAGGTATCGCAAATATCGAAAAATACGCAAAACTTTTTGGATTAGGTGAAAAGACTGGGATCGACTTACCAGGTGAGGTTAGCAAACCAATTCCTAGTCCTGCATGGAAGGCGGTAAATTTTCCAAATGACCCATGGCGAGTTGGGGATACTTATAACACCGTGATTGGCCAGTATGGTTTTCAGGTAACACCTATTCAGATGGCGAGGGCTGTTACCGCTATCGCTAATTATGGTAAAGTATTTCAGCCAAGTTTGCTTCTCGGTGATTCATTCAGTACTGCAAAAATCGTAAGAACATTAGATATTCCAAAAAAGTATTTTGATATTGTCCACGAAGGTATGCGTCAAACCGTGGTTTCTGGAAGTGCGCCTGGACTGAGGCTTGATAAGGTTGCAGTAGCCGCAAAGACAGGTACCGCTCAGGTGGGTGTGGGTAAGCAGTTTATCAATTCATGGGTAATAGGATTTTTCCCATACGACAAGCCAAAATATGCTTTCGCACTTTTAATGGAGGAGGGTGATCTCGCGGGTGGATCTGCGTCTGTGAGAGTTATGCGTCAGATGCTTGATTGGATGTCGGTATATACGCCACAGTATACTAGGGAGTAGGATGGTGGAGGAGAAAAACAGCCTAAAGGCTCAACGGGCGCCGTTGAGCCTTTGGGCTATTTGGGGCTTCTATACAGGCATATTTTGTGTATTTTACCACCAAATTACCAAATACCTTTCTAGGCATATCTTTTTGAAGCCTATCGGTTAGGGATAGGCATCTGTAGACGAAGCCCTTGTATTTTCTTGCTAGAAAATCTCTCAAGTCTCAGCTACCGTCTGGCGCCGTCTACAGGGACACATCATCTAAACGATGTGAAAGTCTTTCAAAAAGATACGCCTGCGACGGTATTTCGTAATTTGGGGTACTATACTGAAGTAATCATTTTTTAGATTTTGTGAATTTTTAATTGAAAACCGCACACTGTTGGTGTGAGTTCGTGGCTTATCACTTGTGAGTCTAGGTAGTGTCGAGATGAATCGAAGATATACTTGGTCATCAGGTTCAGCTATCATTCTTCTACAAACATAGTCCACTTTTTGCTATACTATCCCAATGACCCCAAAGAATACCGAAGCTTTTGATACTGCATATAAAAAGCTCAATAAAAAGCAAAAGCTTGCCGTGGATACTATCGAGGGACCAGTGATGGTAATCGCTGGGCCTGGGACTGGTAAGACGACCATTCTAACTCTTCGTATTGCGAACATTCTTCGTCTCACCGACACACCACCGTCTGGCATCCTTGCCATAACTTTTACTGATGCCGGTGTCAAAGCGATGCGAATGAAACTCCGCGAAATCATAGGTAGCCGAGCTGATGAAGTGCATATCCATACCTTCCATGGTTTTGCTGTGAGCGTATTTGCGGAGTTTGCTGATCATGTTCCACACATTTCTCGTTGCAAGCAGATCACTGACATCGAGGCTGAGGACATTATTCGGACTATTCTCAAAGATATTCAGTTCAAAAAGCTTCGCCCAAGCGGTGAGCCAGACTTTTATGTACGCTCTATTCTCGGTGCTATAAGTGAATCCAAAAGAGAGATATGGACACCAGAGAGGGTAAAAGAGAACGCGGTTTCTGAGATAGATTTTATAAAAAATGACGAGGCATCTATCTCTACTCGCGGCGCGACGAAAGGTCAGCTCAAAGCCGAGGCAAAAAGCCGTATCGAAAAGTATGAGAAGACCATTCTTTTTTCAGAAATATACGCAGAGTATGAAAAACAGAAGCGGATACAGAAAAAGATTGATTTTGACGATCTTATCTTTGAGCTTGGACATGCCCTTCGCACCGATGAGCTTTTACTCAGACTATTGCAGGAAAAGTTTCTATATTTAATGGTAGACGAGCATCAGGATACTAATGACGCTCAAAACCTCCTCGTAGAGACCATCGCTACTTTTTTTGAAGAGCCAAATCTTTTTGTTGTGGGAGATGAAAAGCAGGCTATTTACCGCTTTCAGGGTGCTTCAGTCAAAAACTTTTTAAATTTTGAAAGTATCTGGAAATCTATGCGGGTGATCTCACTCGAGGACAACTATCGCTCCCATCAGCATATTTTGGATGCCAGCTTTTCACTGATAGAAAATAATTATAATGGTGATGAACATCAAAAACTCAGAATAAAGCTTCGGACAGGAAATAGCGATACAGCCCGACCCATCGAGCTAGTATTGGCTGGCAACACTGCTTCAGCTGACAAAATTTTGATAGATCGGCTCAAGGCGAGAGTGGCGATAGGGCAGACGACTGCGGTGATCGTGCGTCGTAACCGTGATCTGGAGCGAGTAGCCACTCTTTGCGATGCCCATGGTATCCCAGCAGTTTCAGAACGAGGAGTAAATATATTCGAACACCCGATCGGCTCATTATTTTTCGATCTACTTGCATTTTTAGCTGATCCATCAAATCTCGAGGCTCTGGCAATAACCTTTGCTGGTGGTCTTTGGGGTGTACCTCTACCTACCTCATCAAAATATATTAGATTGATGCGAAGTGGTTCAATAGAGGAGGTGGTAAAGGCCGT
Source organism: Candidatus Tayloriibacteriota bacterium (assembly GCA_943350765.1). GTDB lineage: Bacteria > Patescibacteriota > Minisyncoccia > Phycocordibacterales > PALSA-1337 > SCTV01. The sequence continues at coordinate 34,084 of CALRAJ010000001.1, forward strand.
GCCTGCTATTACCGAGCTTGTCAGCGAGCTTACCGAGCGTGGCTCGCTTAGCTATCTAATCTTTGTCGCTGAAAAATCTGGCTTGCTCCCACTCGCCCTAAAAAGTCCACTTTCAGCCGAGGTGTGGCGTGGTATAGTGGCCTTGGCGACCGAGCTATCCTCACGCAACCTTGCAGACGATCCAAGGGCTTTGATACAGGCATTGTTAGCTTATAAGGTGGCAGCTGAGTCTAGGAGTGTTAAGGTGCTTTCTGGTAGTCCAGATGCAGACATAAGAATAATGACTGCTCACGGCTCAAAAGGTCTCGAATATGATGAGGTAATCATTCCTTTTGCTGTCGAGGAGGCATGGCTTCCCAGACCTCGTTCCTCGTCATTTATTCTACCTAGACAAAAGACCGAGGGCGATGAGGTTTTAGATGGTCGCCGACTTTTCTATGTGGCAATGACTAGGGCTAGAAAACATGTTACGATCATCACTCCGCTCGAGGATTCTACAGGAAAAATATTTACACCACTTAGATTTCTATCTGAGATTGCAGAAAGTTCTGTTTTGAAAGTCGAGGTACCGAGCATACCAGACGACGCTCGAATCCTCGCAAATACTCGCGGTGAAAATAGACGAGGCGAAGCTCTGGTTTCTTATACCAAGTCTATTTTACTTGAAAAAGGCTTGTCTGTTACTGCACTCAATCATTTTCTAAAATGCCCGCAAGAATTTCTATATAAAAGTATTTTAAAAGTACCAGAAGCACCCTCTGTAAGTTCGGAAAAAGGAAATGCTATGCATGAAGCTATTAGGGGAGTATGGCATTTGAAGGATAAAAGTGAAACAGCTATCACAGAGGAGCTAGTATCTTCGGTAAAAAGCTATTTCGAAAAGTCACTTTTACCATCATTTGAAAAAGAGTCACTTTTACCAGAATTCCTTGAAACACTACCTCTGGTGGCTCATGCCCTCATAAACCATTTTGTTTTGGAGGGGGAGGTCGCAAGCGAGTCGTGGGCGGAGACTATTTTTGAAAGTAAATATGATTTGTTGTCGGTAAGTCTGCCTCTACACGGCAAGCTGGATACAATAGTTTTGCAAGGTGATCGTGTGCTGGTATTTGATTATAAAACCAAAGAAGCTATGACCACAGCTTCTATAAAAGGGGAGACGAAAAGTTCTGACGGAGGATATTTTAGACAGTTGGTATTTTATAAAATCCTGCTTTTGTCGCAGGCAAAATATGCTGGAAAATCTATTATACCAATACTAGTTTTTGTAAAGCCAGATAGCAAGGGACGGTGTGCAGAGGTAACACTTCCGATTACCGAAGATGATGTAGTAGAAGTCAAAAAGGAGATCGCTTCACTGGTCCATGCCGTGTGGTCAGGTAAGATTATTTCTATGACTTGTGATGATGATATTTGTGGCTTCTGTAAGATGTCTCGGGTGGTAAGGGGGTAAAACATTCTTTCGTATTTGTTAAATAAAGTTTAGCCTCGTCCTATCCCCGTAGCAAGCTATTCCCTCGGATTACCTCGGCGGGGTATTAGGCGAGGCATCCGCTTAGCGAGCAGTAGTCGTATGACTACATCAGGGTAAACTTTGTTGTAGTCATACGACTACTGCTCGCTCAATTGGAATTGAGCGGATGTAGAAGTGTCGGCTCCGCCGACCCCATCCTCATTCTTGCGGATTCATCCCCGCGGCAAGCCGTCGGGGTATTCTCCACAATTGCAATAAAAAGCTCACAAACCAAGCGTTGTGTGTGCAGGATTTGACCATGATGTTTTTTAGGTCGATGGCTCACTGGTAATGATAAAAAAGCAGTGAGCCATCATAATTTTTTAATCAAAAATCGTTCACAAGAAGTCGTTTATGGTAAAAAGTCTAAATGGCTATGTAGAGCCGTACTCAAAGGCTAAACACTAGTGTTTAGCCGTTTAATAGGGTATAGTCCAACCACTTTTATGACGGGTACCTATTTCAGCTCAGATATTATTGTATCCAAAATTGTCTTCATGTTTTCGTACGGGTACGCACCATTTAGTGGAATTGTAATTCCATCTTTTGTGATTATAAACACATAAGGCGTTCCCTTTACACCAGCTTTGACACCATCATCTAGATGTGACTGGATTTTATTTTTAAAAATTCCTGAAGCGAGGCAGGTATCAAATGAATTCCTGTCCACACCCACCTCTACAGCTGTTTTTGCAAGTAAGCTTTCTTCAAGTGTATTGTTACCCTTTGTAATTTCAAAGATACGGTGTACAAATTTCCAGAACTTTTCCTCGCCACCTAGCTTTGCTACACACTCTGACGCCTCGGCTTCTTTGCGAGCTTTTGGGTGAATTTGATCAAGCGGAAAGTGTCTATATACCCATGCAACTTTACCATCTTTACCGTATTCATCTATAATGCGACGCATTATGGGGTGAAAGTATTGACAGGCAGGGCATTCGAGATCAGAAAACTCAACAATCTTGACTGGCGCATTGGGACTACCGAGAATATGATCGGCACTCGTTATGGGAATAATATTTACATTTGCCGAAGCGGGTAATGTATTTTCTACATTTGAAATCGGAACTGAAACTGGCTTCTTGCTATAATACAAAGCTCCTGCAATGAGAAGACCCGCAATAATAATAGCCATAGGTACGGTGAGAATGTTCTCTTTTGGATTTTCTGGATTACTTTTGACAATGACTGGTTCTGGGTTATTTTCCATGTTGATTTTTTATTTAAATATATTTGTCTGATTATAGCATGTTCTTTGAGTTTTTGTCTTGTGTATAAAAAAGACAACCTTTGATTTACTTGGCTTTTGTGCTATAATACATAAATGATTATATTCATCGCTATTACCACAGTCGTTTTTACTCTTTTTGGGGGTCTGTTTGCAATCAAATATCAGGACAAGTTGCACCTTATTTTGGGCTTTAGTGCAGGGGCGGTGATTGGGGTGGCATTTTTTGACCTATTACCCGAGGCTATAGAGCTTTCTGGGACGACACTGAGTATTTCAGAAGTTACTAGCGTAGTGGCTCTGGGTTTTATTTTATATATGCTTTTAGATCGTTTTGCTTGTGGTCATGGGCATGATGCAGAAGATCATTGCGAAAATGAAAATCATCGTGGGCAGATTGGAGCGGGGAGTCTGTCGGTGCATAGTTTTCTAGATGGTATGGCAGTCGGACTGGCATTTCAGGTTTCAACAGAAGTGGGTACTGTGGTAACGATTGCGGTTTTAGCACATAAGTTTTTTGATGGACTGAACACTGTTAGTTTGATTTTGAAAAATGGTGGCACTCAAAAAGTGGCGTTTAAATGGTTGGTAATCGGTGCTATTGCTCCAGTATTAGGTATTATTTCTACCAGACTTTTTTCCTTGCAGGAATCGTCACTAGGTATCATGCTCGCTTTGTTTTGTGGTTTCTTTTTGTATATTGGTGCTAGTGATTTACTTCCCGAAAGCCACCATAGACACCCTACATACTGGACTACATTTGCTACTGTGCTTGGGGTAGCCGTTTTATACGGATTGATTAGGGTGGTTGGGTAAATACCCCAAATTACGAAATGCGTTGAAGGCGTATCTTTTAAATGGACTTTCACATCAGTTAGATGATGTGTTCCTGTAGACGGCGCAAGGTGGGTAACCGAGACTTGAGAGATTTTCTAGCAAGAAAATACTCGTGTCCCGTCTACAGATGGTCTATTAGTTAGGAATAGACATCTGTGGACGATCTATCACTAACCGATAGACCTTTAAAAGATATGTCGAGAAAGTGTTTTGTAATTTGGGGTAAATTCTGCACAACCGCGTTAGTACAGACGGTGGTTTTTTATAAAATCCTACTCTCTACGCATTGGAGCCTTTTTTACAATCTCTAAAATCTCTTCTATACTGTCTGTGATTGTGTAAATATCCATCTCCCTTTTATCAATAGAACCATGTTCCTCGTATAAATCATTAAAAATAGTGTTCTGAAGTGGTTGCCAAAAATCCTTGCCAACGAGTATTAGAGGTACTTTTGGAATCTTGTGTGTCTGTATTAGTGTGACTAGTCCAAAAAATTCATCTAGCGTCCCAAAACCGCCTGGAAAAAAGATATAGGCTTCTGCAGAAAATGCCAGAATCACTTTTCGAGTAAAAAAGTAGTTACATTCGATATATTTTTGAACAAATTTATTTATATGTTGTTCGTGAGGAAGTTTGATGGTTACTCCTAGAGATATTCCCAGAGCCTCACTAGCCCCTTTGTTGGCCGCTTCCATAATACCTGGACCACCACCCGTAACAATAGCGTAGTCATGGTCAGTAGCAATCCTTTTGGCAAGATCGTAGGCTGTAATATAATGCGGGTTGTCATCAGCAAATCTGGCAGAACCAAAAAATGTTACAGACTTTTTGTGTGGGCGAATAAACTCAAAACCATCTCTTAGTTCTCGGTGGATCATCTCTAGTTTATCAGCAGTTTCCTGATCAAGCTCGCCACCGAGTATTGGCTCGCTATTATCCGAGTACATGGATTGTTTTAAAAGTTTTTTAAAAAGATTCATGTAAATAGTATAGCATGAAAAACTTTTTTGTATTATGACATTCTCAAATGTGCCTATCTATTCCTCTGGATTTGTCATACTGAGACTTTGTAAAAAGTCTGTCAGCTCATCACCTTGGATTTCTCGATACTGCCCCTCATTTATCTCGCCGAGTTCTATATTCATAATACGAATACGCAAAAGGTCTAAAACTTCTTGATGTAGCACCATGCACATACGGCGTATCTGCCTTTTTTTGCCTTCGGTCAAGACCATTCGGAAATGTTGATCATCTAGCTTTACTATTTCACATGGTTTGGTCTGGTAGCCATCATCGAGCTTTACACCAGCACCCATTCTCTGTATAAAGTTATCATTTATTGTTTTGTGGACACGGACGATATACTCCTTGCTGTGGATATATTTTGGGTTTAGGAGCTTGTCGGTAATACGACCATCGTCAGTGAGGATAATAAGTCCTCGGGAGTCCTTGTCCAGCCTGCCTATTGGAAAGACTTTTTTAGGAAAGTGAGTGATGTTGATAATACTTTTTTCTCCACCTTGTGGAAGATTGGTCACAATACCGACTGGCTTGTTGTAGGCATAGTAGGTGCGTGTTTCGGGAGCAAAATCGCGTGGGAGATTGACTTCAACACTATCACTCTCCTGCACTTTGTCACCCAAGGTTGCCTTTTTGTGATTGATAAAAACCTTGCCAGAAGAGATAAGCACATCTGCTTTGCGACGAGTGCAGTAGTTTTTGAGCGAGAGGTAACGGTTGATACGGATAGGGTATTCGATGGTCTGGGTTTCAGGAATAGAGGCTTTCACCACTCTTTTTATCTGAGTTTTCTCGATAGGCTTGGTTTTTGGTGTTTTTGCTCTGGGTTTATACATAAAGCGAATCATAACACAAAACTATAGAAATTACAATGAAAAAGCGACTTTGTCCATTTTGGGTCTGGAATGTTATTTGACAAGTCTACTCTATGTATGATATACTAGGGGGTAGAATAGTTGCCGAGCTGTTCACGGATGACATGAAGTATTTTGTAGGTCGCAAGCCTGCAAAATGGCCGAAAGCCCATGTTCCGCAAAAAAGGCGTTGACAAATGAAAACAGAAAGCAAAGCTACGAAACTACGGATTGAGGAGTTGTTGGAAATCGTTCCTGCCGAGCTGGTAGAGGTTTATCAGCGGAGGAGTATTAATACCCAGTCGCTCGCAGAGATGGTACAACAGTACAAGGGTCTAGGAAAAGAGCGTTGGTGGGTATTTTTTCGTCTCCTCAGTTTGGTTGGCTTTTGGGCCTTGGTTAATTTGGGTGGTTTGCTCGATGCCTTTTTTGTTCGTTCCTTTCCATTTTTTATCATTTCAACCCTAGTTACTATACTTATCGGGGTGTTGCTCCTCAGGAGATCCGATCAATTGAGTATGGAAGGGTGGACACTCAAGGAAAAGTTCGATCAGTTTGAAAAGACTATCTGCAGACTCGACCCCTATAGCAAGGGCGAGGTTCATGCAGAACATCTTACTCACAGAGCTGTACACGATCTGCTAGTGCAGTTTGCAGTCAATGTCATTGAAGTTGAGAGGAGAATCAAGGTAATGCGACCAGATTTTGGTTATCCAGTCATTACACTCTCGATTGCCATCAATAGTCTCGCTTTTCGTGATGGAGAATTCACCGACCTGCTGTCTGTTGCTACCGACCTTGAGAGAGTGCCTGCCACTCAGGACAGGGCTTATTTCTTTCAAGTCGCAGAGCGTCAACTCGATGCCATGAAGACATGATACGGCATAAGCACGAAGTCATGCGATACTCCCGAGTTAGTTGAAATCTCGATTCCGCCGACCTTTTCCCAAGGGTCTGCGGTTTTTTATTTAAAAAAATATCTCACAACTTTTGGTCGGATGATTTATTTACTATAATTTTTGATTTTTATACTAGAGTGCGATAGACTAGTGAGGTCGGCGGAAGGTTTAATGATAATTAAAATAATAACAAAATCTCTCGTGTTTTTTAGGGTAGTACACGATACGATTTTATAAAATCAAATATGAGAAAATTAAGTACAAATGAATCGATTGGTGCAGGTGTTGGGGTGATTGTAGTCCTCGGATTACTAATATTTGGTAATCCTAGTATAAAGTTTTCGAATAACCCAGAGACTGCAAATACTCCAGATGAATTTGATCAGCCACCACAGAGAGATATAATACAGACAGAAATAGAAAGCGAGAATATTGAAAAAGTTACAGCTACGACAACAACCCCATTAAAAACAACTACAAAAATCATGCCAAAAGAAATCACTACAAAAGAAGGTCTCAAATATACTGATGTTGTCATCGGTACAGGAGCTACAGCTGTGGCAGGTAAGGAGGTAACGGTGCATTATACCGGAACATTCGCAGACGGCAAAAAGTTTGATAGCTCGGTAGATCGCGGTGAGCCATTCCAATTTACACTTGGTGCTGGTAAAGTGATCAAGGGTTGGGATCTAGGGGTGGCTGGTATGAAAGTGGGTGGCAAGAGACAGCTCACTATTCCTGCGACACTTGGGTATGGAGCAAACAACTACGGACCTATTCCGGGTAATTCTACGCTTTTGTTTGATGTGGAGCTTTTGGAGGTTGGGAATTAGTTATAGAGAATTTTATTAAAGTTTATAAATCCCCGAACTTCGTTGAAGGTGTATCTTTATAAAGGACTTTCACATCGTTAGATGATGTGTTCCTGTAGACGGCGCCATGCGGGTAGACGAGACTGAGAAAAATTTCACCAGAAATTTATGAGAGCCCCGTCTACAGGTGCCTATCCCTAACCGATAGGCTTTATAAAGATATACCGAGAAAGAAGTTCGGGGATTTATTGTAGTACCCATTCCTCTGTTATTGTAGTCATGGCATAAAAAATAAAAAATGAAATTCACAATTGAAAAAAAGTTATCTGGCAAGCTAGGGCGTGCTGGAAAAATAGAAACACCACATGGGATAATAAATACCCCTGCTTTTATTGTGGTAGGAACAAAAGCCACGGTTAAGGCAATGACACCTGAGCAAGTCAAAGACCTCGGTGCGCAAGCTGTTCTTGCAAATACTTACCATCTCTATCTCGAGCCTGGCGAGAAGATTGTTAAAAATGGTGGGGGATTACACAAATTTATGAACTGGTCTGGACCCACTTTTACTGACTCAGGAGGATTTCAAGCATTCTCTCTTGGTGTTGCTTTTGGTACGACTATTAGTAAACTTTCTAAACCACAATCAAACAGTTTTGATGAGCGTGAAAAAAAGAGTGAGTCCGTGCGAAGTGAGGGTATGCCACCGCTTGCAAAGATCACCGAGGACGGCGTGATATTCAAGTCATACCGTGATGGTAGTGAGCATTTTTTCTCCCCTGAAAAATCCATTGAAATACAAAATAGCATAGGTGCCGATATTATTTTTGCATTTGACGAGTGTACCTCGCCGACCGCTGATAAAAAGTATCAAAAAGAGGCGATGGACAGGACACATAGGTGGGCGACTCGAAGCCTTGCTAGGCATCGAGAGTTACAAGTCGAAAGTACAAAGTCAAAAGTTGGGGAGAAAAAAAGCGAACAAGCGATCTTTGGAGTAGTCCAAGGTGGTCGTTTTGAGGATTTACGAAAAGAAAGCGCGGGAGTTATCGGCTCGATGGACTTTGACGGCTTTGGTATTGGAGGCTCATTTGATAAAGAGGATATTGGCACGGCGGTATCATGGGTAAACAAAGAGTTGCCAGAAGGGAAGCCACGGCACCTGCTTGGTATTGGTGAGCCAGAAGACTTTTTCCTTGCTATAGAAAACGGCTGTGATACTTTTGATTGTGTAGCGCCGACGAGGCAAGCACGCAACGGCACTTTGTATACCAAGCAAGGCAAAATACATATTGATAATGCAAAATATCGTGAATACTTTGCACCGATTGAGGCAGATTGCATGTGCTATACCTGTAGCCACTATACTCTCGCATATATTGCTTATCTAGCTCGTACCAAGGAGCTTTTGGCACACACACTGTCCTCGATACATAACTTACATTTTATTGTTCATCTGGTAGAGGATATTCGGCAGTCTATACTCAACGAAACTTTTGATAAATTTAAAAATAGTTTTTTGGAGGGGTATAGGAAGACTGAGAAAAATTAGTTTGATCGGTAAATGTATTAAAAACCCTTAGTTTGATTTGGGGTATAGTATGGCTATAAAGAGCCATTTGAACGGCTCATCAGGGCTGTTGAGCCGTTCAAAAACCTTGACTTATTTTTTAAACTAGAATAGTATATAAAGTATGAATCAAACAATTCATTTTAAGAAGCGATATATTTGGATGGTCCTCAAACAAGATTTGAGCGCTTCTTTTTGTGATTGTTAATTTTCTCCCATTTCGCTAACCTTTAAACAACAATCCTAAAAACGAGCTCTCAAATATGAGGGCTCGTTTTTTGCTAGAAGTATCGAAACATCATGAATTTCAACCAAATCATAACCAAAATGGCATTAAGTAAAGTTTCTCTCAAAGGACTCTTTTTTTGGCTGGGCAAGATGCATTTTTATTATTATGCATCATTGTGTTTGGATTTTGGCCAAAGAGGTATCGTGAGCATGACAGGATTAGGGTAAGGACTTTTTAGCCAGCATCTAAACCAATTTGGTTTAGGCGATATGTTGGTTGTTCCTTGTAACCTATTGCAGAAGTAAATCCTATGAGTGCCACCTACTACATAAATCGTGTCGGTTCGTTCAATGAAGTCCTCAAGCGTCGTCGTCAGGATAAAGGTCTGATTCGTTCGTATGTTGACGATTTTGTTGACAAGTACTACGGTATCGCTGGGTTCAGTGACCTTGTGCAGTCTCACCTTCCCTTGCCGGTGCAAGAGGCCATCACTCGCTGTCAGTCTGTTGGTGTGCTTGCGAGACAGGTTCCGGGGATATGTGCCGAAGATGTGGCGATGTATCTCTTGTGTAGTAAGCTCGGTCTTTTGCCTCTGGCTTTGTCCTTTACTCGTGACACTTTTGTAACAATGAGTCATGACAAGCGCCATCGTGTGAAGATTCCCTGGGTGGAATGGAGCAAGTCACATAATCCGATCGTCAGATATGAAGACATTTCGGTAGGAGGCATTGCTAGTATCGAGCGTTGTCGACTGGATTCGATTACAGTCAAAAATGCTCCGTCACTGATCAGCTACCATGAGGGTGTGCGTCAGCAGGTTTTTAACGGCTCATATCCAATGGGCGATGTTTCCAAGCTTCATGGGGAGTTGCTCGCTCGTGCCACACGCCACATACCAGAAGCGGTGTATCGTGAGGTTGGCAAGATGGACACCTTGGTCAACGGATCATATACGGCAGAGGAAGCTCGGGCACTCATTATTCGGCCACCGTCTGAATGGTATTACCCGCTGTATCTCTCGATGTTTGTTACTGGTGAACTCGTCCTTCTAGACACTTACGAAAACCCAGATGGTGGGGTTCCAGAAGCGAAGGCACTCTTCGAGAAAACCATGGACGGTCTTGTGCAAGAGTACGGCTGGATGCCCTTGGTAGTCCAGACAGCTCCACTATGTCTCGATATGATGTTCTGCAACAGACACCTGCTCAGTACGCCCGGTTCAGTGGAAGGATTGTGTGATCGAGCAAAATTGTGGCACACGACGACCTACGATGCATCTCGGCATTTTGCTGACATGGCAGTGATGTTTCGTGGGTAGATAATCACATGTTCTACATGTGTCATGTGTTGGGCTATTTTCAAACCCCACACATGTTTTTTAGTTATCTGTTTTAGATAAAGGTTGTTATAATTAATTATATTAGTAATATGAAAGTAAAAAATGAAAAAGTATTCAAATCAATAAATGGCGTAAAGGCACTTACCAGACTAGGTACTAGACAAGGTATTGTAGCCGAGCGTGCTCGGGAGTATATTTGCAAAGTTTTGGAACAATATCAGACACCATTTGTTGTCGAGAATTTTGATACAGATATTCCTGTATTCAAAAAAGCTACACTAATGATTAATGGTAAAAAGGAGCCGTGTATCGGATGTGGAATGACAAGTGGTGAAATCCCTACTACAAACATCGCGAGTTCTCTCATGTCCTCTAGATTTTTGATAGACACGCCTACAATCTATATAAACCAAAAATGTTCCGTCGCCTCGCCTACCAACTTTTCTTTTGCACCAGCGATAGCCATTTCTCCAAAGACAGCTAAAAAGCTTCTCACCGCGAAAAAAGCACAAGCTTCCCTCGAGGTCACAAGACAGAAAACTTCTGCCAATTTACTGATCGTAGGGAATACTACCGACCCAAAAACAATAATTTTCTCTCATTACGATTCTTTAGGTCCAGGAGCGATCGATAATGCAAGTGGTACATCTGTGGCACTCACTGTCGCTCTAAGGTGTTTTAAAGAGGGTATTTTAGACCAGGTGCTTTTTGTTTTTGATGGTAATGAAGAGATTTCCTATGATTATCCAAAATACTGGGGACATGGTTACCGAGTGTTCGAGGAACGATATACGAAAGTGTTAGAAAACGCTAAAGAAGTCTTGGTTGTCGATTGTGTTGGTAATGGGGTGAATAGTTTTATTCAGGACGAAGAAATCTTAAAACTTGCTTTTCCGCTAAAAAATATTGCTCAAATTAAAGACAAAATCTTTTTGCTCTCTGGTGATATCGATGATTTGATGACGGTCTATCACTCGGAGAAGGACACTCAACAGAAAGTCACCTCGAAATCACTTGAGCAAGCGGAGAAACTCCTTTTTGAGCGTATTTACGAAGGTACTAAAAAATGCTAGTATCCTCCTCATGTCCATTTTTGCACTCACATCAGAATTTGAGCCAGCGGGGGATCAGCCAAAGGCTATTGAGGCTTTGGTAAAAGGTTTCAAAAAGGGTATGCGACACCAGACACTGCTCGGTGTTACAGGCTCAGGTAAGACTTTTACGGCTGCCAATGTGATCGCACAGCTCGATAAGCCCACCCTCGTCATAGCTCACAACAAAACTCTAGCTGCCCAGCTCGCACAAGAGTACCGAGAATTTTTCCCTAAAAATGCGGTACACTACTTTGTCTCATATTATGATTACTATCAGCCAGAGGCGTACATGCCCATCACAGATACTTATATCGAAAAAGAGGCAATGATCAATGATGAAATCGACCGCCTTAGACACGCTTCGACCCAAGCACTTTTAACTCGAAAGGATGTGATTATCGTGGCATCAGTTTCCTGTATCTATGGTCTCGGCTCGCCAGTAGAGTATGAAAAAGTGAATCTTAAACTCGAGGTCGGCGCCACATTACCCAGAGCAGACCTACTTCGGAAGTTGGTGGAACTGCATTTCAAAAGAACTCATGCCGATCTGGAGCCTGGGACTTTTCGTGCTATCGGTAACTCAGTGGAGATAATGCCAGTAAATGAACAGATTATTTTCCGTCTCGAGCACGATGGCTCAATAATATCTGGTATAACCAAAATCGACCACATTTCTCGTCGGCTCATTGAGGTTGTACCTGTTTTCTACCTTTTTCCTGCAAAACATTTTATTTCTGATTTGGCTCAACAGAAAAGAGCTTTTAATACCATCAAAGCAGAGTTGGAAAGTCGCCTCGTGGAGCTGACAGCACAGGGTAAAAATCTTGAAGCCGAGAGACTCAAGCGACGAGTGAGCTATGACCTCGCACTTATACGAGAGGTAGGCTATTGCAATGGCATCGAAAATTATTCCCGACATTTTTCAGATAAAAAGCCCGGCGAAGCACCTGACTCACTACTAGCGTATTTTCCTCGTACCGTAGATGGCAAGCCTGACTTTATGACAGTGATAGACGAGTCGCATGTAACCGTGCCACAGATAGGTGGTATGTATGCTGGAGATGCTTCGAGAAAAAAGACACTTGTGGAGCATGGCTTTCGACTTCCTTCGGCGGGGGATAATCGACCGCTAAAGTCAGAGGAGTTTTTTGAGCGTGTTGGTCAGATTCTCTACACATCTGCCACGCCGAGTGATCATGAGAAAAAGGTGAGTGAGCAAATAGTACAACAAGTGATCCGACCGACAGGACTAATCGATCCAGAAATAGTCGTCAAACCAATTATTGAAAGTGGCGAGTACCGGGCTAAATCATCTACTGATGATCGCCCGACCCATCCAGAGGATGGGTATAGGGGGCAGATTTTTGACTTTATTTCTGAAGCAGAAAAAGTTATCAAAAGAGGTTTTCGAGTGATCGCGACAACACTCACTAAAAAGATGGCGGAAGACCTGAGTATTTATTTAAAGGAAAAAGGTATCAAGTCAGAATACTTACATAGTGATATAAAGACGATGCAAAGAATTGAGATTTTGACTCAGTTTAGAAAAGGGGAGTTTGACTGTATTGTGGGGGTAAACCTGCTTCGAGAGGGACTCGATCTTCCTGAGGTAGAGCTTATTGGTATTCTAGATGCAGACAAAGAAGGTTTTTTGCGTTCTGAGACGGCACTTATCCAAACTATTGGTCGTGCGGCTAGAAATGTGCTAGGTCGAGTAATCCTCTATGCAGATGTAATGACAGGTTCTATGACTAGAGCAATAGCTGAGACAAACCGTCGCCGTGCTTTGCAAACTGCCTATAATACAGCTCACAATATCACACCGCAAACCATTATTAAAAAGATTCACGATATCACCGACCAGATGCGTACTGAGCATGATAAAGCAATCAAAGTCCTTTTGGATGTTGACCGTGCCTTGTATGCTAAAAATCCCAAAAAAGTAATGAAGGAAAAAGAAAATCAGATGGCTGAGGCTGTGAAAGAGCTTGATTTTGAAACTGCCGCGATTTTGAGAGATGAGATACGGGTGTTGCAGATACCTGCAAAAGCTAGGAGTACTAATAATAGTAATAAAAAGAAATAATAGCATAAACCATACTGGCTGTGGTAAATTGCTTTATTGCATAATTTAATATATAATCAAACTATGAAAAATATCTCATCAAGTGACTTATTTGCAAGGCCGTCATTTATAGAGGGGATTGCGCGTATCGTTGATTTGGGCGGAAATCTTCAGGAATATAATGTATCTGAGACCGAAGCTGAAGCAGATGAAAATGCAATAGGAAATGATTGGCGGATCGTCGGTCAGGATTTGAGTAATTCTTTTAAGAGATATGAACGCGGTTCCACAAAATAAAAAAAATGCTGTTGTAATTCAACGAAGCTCATCTTCTTTTTCTGGACCACTGCCACACCCAGATATTTTGAGGAGTTTTGATGAAGTTGTCCCTGGATCGGCCGAAAGAATTATAAAGATGGCAGAGGAGCAGTCTAGTCATCGTAGAAATCTTGAAAATATGGTGATTGATTCAGATATTAAAAGATCTAAGTGGGGTCAGGTTTTGGGTTTTATACTTTCTCTTATTGGTTTGGTTGTGGCTGGTTTTGTCTCTGTATATGGTAATCCAATTGCAGGTAGCGTTATCGGTGTCGGTACACTAGGTTCTTTGGTCGGTATTTTTATGTACGGTTCAAAGACAAGGAGTCGTGAAAGAGATGATAGGAAGGAAAATAAATAATCTAGTCTTTACATTTTGCTTGGCAGTAGTACAATTACCCATACATAATCATTAATATACATATGGCAGACACACAAATCGGTACATCTCTCGAGGGGAAAAAAGTAATGTGGGTAGAGGACGATAATTTCCTCAGTGGACTTATTGGTAAAAAGCTTGCACATGAGAAGGCGATTCTTTTTAGTGCAAACAATGGTGAAGATGCTGTAGTGATGATAGAAAAAGAGCATCCAGATGTGCTTTTGTTGGATATTTTGCTTCCAGGTATCACTGGTCTACAGGTACTTCAAAAGATAAAAAGCAATCCTACTACAAAGGATATTCCTGTACTTTTACTTTCAAACCTTGGTCAGAAAGCAGATATTGATAAAGGAGCACAGCTCGGGGCGGAAAAGTTTCTCATCAAAGCTACGCTGTCTCTCGATGAGATAGTACGAGAAGTAAAAAGTGTGATTGCAAAAAAGACAGTATAATTTGGGGTATAAACCTAAACGGCTAAACACTAGTGTTTAGCCGTTTAAAGCTAGTACTAGAGCCGTATTTTAGCTCAAAGGCTCAACGGTGTTTATCGTTGAGCCTTTGATGGAGGTATCCCCCGAAAATCATTAGATTTTCGGGGGATACCTCCAGTAATTCACTATTTTTATTGTGTATAAGCTAAAAACCTGATATAATCCGTTTTATGTCAAAAGCACAGTACCATCACCCGGGTATAGATTCTATTGTTATAAAAGGAGCGAGAACTCATAATCTAAAAAATATAAGTGTCGAAATACCACGCAATAAAATGGTGGTTTTTACGGGTTTATCTGGCTCTGGAAAATCATCACTTGCTTTCGATACTATTTTTGCTGAGGGTCAGAGGCGTTATGTCGAATCATTGTCCTCATACGCTAGACAGTTTCTCCGTCAGATGCAAAAGCCAGATGTCGATGAAATCACAGGACTTTCGCCAGCTATTTCTATTGATCAAAAGTCACGGTCAAACAACCCTCGTTCGACTGTCGCCACAATTACTGAGATTTATGACTATCTCCGTATTCTCTATGCTCGCATAGGTAAGCCCCATTGTCTCGAATGTGGTTCAGAAATAAAAAAGTTGTCGAACGAGGAAATAAAAAACTTTGTACTTGAAAAAGTAGACAAGGCTTCATCTCACCATGCCGATTTTATAGAAATATTTTCACCACTGGTGCGAGGACGAAAAGGCGAGTATTACCAGCTTCTATATGATCTACTGGGCAAGGGCTATAGTGAAGTCCTTATAGATGGTAGTAGAAAAAAGCTTCGTGAGCAGATAGTTTTGACTAAAAATAAACGCCACGATATAGCGGTACTTGTAGACCGTATTCGTATTGTCGATTTTAAAACTGATACAAGGTCATCACTCGAGCGACTCAGCGAGTCATTGGAAAAAGCTTTGCAGGAGTCAGATGGTCTTATTCGCATTATTCTTTCAGACACTACTAAACAAGTAAAAGACAAAATCGAGGCAAGTGATAGACCAGATCTAGCGGGAGCCATTTCCCCAGTCATGCTTGAAACCAAAGATCTGAGTATTAAAGAGGATTTTCTGATGTCTTCTAAATTTGCTTGTCCAAAAGATGGCTATTCGTATCCAGAAATAGAGCCGAGACTTTTTTCATTTAACTCACCATACGGAGCCTGTCCAGAATGTAATGGTTTGGGTACAAAGCAGTTTTTCGGTGATGAGCCATGTGAAAAATGTAAAGGGGCTCGTCTGCGTGAGGAGGCGCTTCATGTTACAGTGGGTGGGAAAAATATCGTTGATTTTACCACACTTTCGATATCGGATTCAGAGGTATTTCTTGCCGATTTAAAACTCACAGCAACTGAGAAAAACATTGCAAAAGTTATTTTAAAAGAAATAGAAAGTCGGCTCACCTTTATGATCAATGTCGGTATAGAGTATCTATCTCTCAATCGTCGAGCGCATACTCTTTCAGGTGGTGAGGCACAGCGTATCAGACTAGCTTCACAGCTCGGCTCAGGTCTCGTCGGTGCATTGTATGTATTAGATGAGCCGACTATTGGGTTACACTCTCGTGATAATGACCGACTGATAAAAACTCTTGTAGACCTTCGAGATGCAGGTAACAGTATTTTGATTGTTGAGCATGATGAGGATACTATCTATGCATCTGATTTTATTGTGGATATTGGACCAGGGGCGGGAATACATGGTGGTAAAATAGTGGTGGCAGATTATCTAGAGCCACTCTTGACCGCAAAGAAAAATGATTCAGAATCGCTTACCCTCGACTATCTCCGTGGTGAGCGAAAAATAGAAATACCTAAAACTCGCCGTGATAAAGACAAAGGCAAGATAATGATCCGTGGAGCGAATGTATTTAATTTGAAAAATGTCAATGTCGATATTCCACTCGGCAAGCTCGTGCTGGTGACTGGTGTATCTGGGTCAGGTAAATCATCTCTCATCTATGAGGTGGTCTATAAGAATCTCCAAGCTCGACTAGAGAGGCGTCATCGTACAAATGATGTTTACTACTGCGCCTCATTTTCAGGGAGCGAATATCTAGGTAGAGTGGTGCTTATTGACCAGTCGCCAATAGGTCGTACACCTCGCTCAAACCCTATGACCTATACTGGTGCTTGGAGTTTTGTGCGAGAGCTTTTTGCGGAGTCTGCTGAGGCTCGAGTGCGTGGCTGGAAGGCAAATCGTTTTTCATTTAATGTAAAAGGTGGCCGTTGTGAGGCGTGTCAGGGTAACGGTGAGATAGCGGTAGAGATGCACTTTTTGCCAACCGTCTATGTGCCGTGTGAAGTATGTGAAGGTAGGCGTTTTATGAAAGAGACACTCGAAATAAAATATAAACACAAAAATATATATCAGGTATTGTGTATGACGGTGGAGGAAGGGCTGGTATTTTTTGAAGATATTCCTGCGGTGTATGATAGGCTCAAGAGTTTGAATGATGTAGGTTTGGGATATTTGGAATTGGGGCAATCCGCTACCACTCTTTCTGGTGGGGAAGCTCAGAGAGTCAAGGTTTCCTCCGAGCTGTATCGTCCACATATTCAAAAAACTATGTATATTTTAGATGAGCCATCTATTGGTCTGCACTATGAGGATGTGCGAAAGCTAATAGAAATCGTCCAAAAGCTCGTAGACAAAGGTAATACGGTGGTGGTCATCGAGCATAATATGGATATTGTAAAGTCTGCGGATTATGTAATCGATATTGGACCCGAAGGTGGGGACAAGGGTGGAAAAATCGTGGCAAAAGGTACGCCCGAGGATGTGGCAGGGAATGAAAAGTCTTATACAGGACATTATTTGAAAAAGGTGCTAAAGAAATAATTTGGGGTAAATTAAGACCAATAGTATCCAAAACAAAAAGGGAGTTGCCGGAACTCCCTTTTAGATTTGCAGACCATCAGAGTCATGAGAAACTCTTTTCTCAGATCGAACAAATCTGGATGCTGGTACAGTCTCCTCAATTGTTGTAAAGACCCATCGAACACGGAGGCTATCCGATCGAGTGAGTGGCTCTATGACCAAGGCGCGTAGCCCATCACTCGTGACCACATACTGTCCAGCAAATATCTGGTATGCTTGCATATTTCCTTTCCGAGCTAATTACGAATTGGCTCTAATTTGTGCTTTTATGTAGTCTACTCCTCGTTTGTATCGAATGCAAACTAAAGACTTCGCTCTAACATCCCTAAAAAGGCAGTGTAAATGTCATGGCACTCTCTTTTTTATCTTGCCATTTAGAAGTGTCGAGCTTGATTTGTTTTAGCTCACCATTGTCTTTGTATTTTAAATGGTTATTTGCGAGAGCGTATTCGTAGACTTCTTTTGTGATTTTTACATCTTCAAGGCAGTATTTTTTAATCTTCTCAATTTCACCTTGTTTGTACCATTCGACTGCTTCGAGACCATGTCCGATTTTCTTTTTACCTAGTGTGGCTTCTGCGACACTGTCGAGCTTTAGCCTTCGTCCTAGTACTGCCCGTATTTCGACGAGTAAGTCGAGACTTTTTATTTTACTGAGATCACCTGGATAATATTTGTTCAGCAGTGGAATGTCAAAATGATCGCCGTTGTAGGTGATGAGCATGTCGGCACTTTCTATAATAGGCCAAACCTGTTTTAGTTCTTTGTCTGTGTAGGCAGTGTATGTATCGGTACTGGAGTCGTAGATGCCGATGACTGAGATGTCGAGTGCCGCTGGGTCATTACTACCCACTTCCTCAAAAAGGTTCTTGGTTTCAATATCAAAGATAATTTTACGCATGGGTGATATTGTACCAGATTTATATTTCATTACAAAATAAAAAGCCCGACATTTAAAAATGTAGGGCAGGGGAATACGCCCTAAACCAGATCCGTGCGAGTGCCTGAGTACGGCTACACAGACCTACAGCCCAACAGAGGTGGTTGCAGAACAGCCACATACATGAGCACACAGATTTCTGAAAAAGAGCGACAAGGATTACATTACCCATCACAGCATAAATGCTAGGCTATTTGGAACATATGACAACCAAACTTCCTTAGCACCCACGCTCCAAGTAATACTCAAACCCCTACCCTAGGGTATTTATAGCTTATCTTAATAGATCTGACAATACTTGACAAGTATGGTATACTTGTGCTATTATTAATGATAAGTTTCCAACCTAAATAAAAGTCTGATTGTGCTTTTCTTTACAAACCCAACGGCTCAACATGCCTGTTGAGCCGTTGGAATGGCTAATCTAAGGCTTATTTACTATTTTAAAGAATCACCCTTCGGCTTGATTATGTAAGGTAATCCAATGAAAAAGAGGCTCCATATCGTCAGAGCAGGAAGAATGACCAGCATCAAATCTCCACCTGGCTCAAATAAGTATCTAACACACTCCCAAGTAAAAATAATGTATGTGCTTGTGACTGCATAGAACAAGAATTCTTCAATTGGTAGGTCGAATACAAATAACCCCAAAGTATCTTTGCGGTTAAATTGCCAAAGCCACAAGGAATCCCTTGATCCATGTTTTGTGGCCCAGATATCCCACACACTTCCAACAACAGTAATACCGATAGTAAAGATCATCAACTGTAGTAAATTTATCTGGTCAAGTATAAAATAACCCTCAACAAGCATGGGTATTAGAAATACAAATACTAGGCTTCCTAAATAATAAAATCTTCTCATTTTTGTTTAACTATTCCCACAATCTCTTTTTCTGTCGCAACTTTTTCCTCTCCCGTTGTCATGTTTTTGACTTTAAACTGACCAGATTTGACTTCGTCTGCACCGATGACTGTTACGAAAGGAATCTTATTTTTGTCGGCATACTTGATCTGATCACCTATTTTTTTATCAGAATAATCGAGGGCAACAGAGACACCGGCTTCACGCAGATTTTGAGCTAGGTCTTGGGCAAAGGCTGTGGCAGTATCGTCCGCAAGAGCAATATATAGACGAGTTTTTGAGGTCTCGGCTGGGAGTAGTCCGTAAGTTTCGAGTAAATCCTTCATCACCACATCTCCTGCACCAAAACCGATCGTAGGGACTTTTTCTTGACCAAAAATTGCGAGTAGGTCATCATAGCGTCCACCACCAAAGACTGATCGACGGTTGTCGGGATTAGTATCAAAGATTTCAAAAATCGTGCCGGTGTAGTAGTCAAAGCCTCGCATGAGGGTTTGGTCAAAGATGACATTGGTAATACCGAGTTTTTCGAGATTTTCTATCACGGCTTTTGTTTCTAGGATACCTTCGTAGGTCTGCATTGAGACGGGGAGTATGGAGATAAAATTTTCAAAGTTCTGGGAGTTGATAAGCTCCTTAAATAAATCATACTTTAGTCCGACTATCGCCTCAGTTTTAGATTCAAATTCGTTCGCTGGCATTTTTGCTTTTCGGTCAATAATTTTCGCAAGTGCATGTGCGTTATCCGCTGAAAGCTCGAGGACTTCATTCATGATAAAATTAACAATTTTACGATTGTTTACTCGTACAGCAAATTGTTGATCCTTGAGACCAAACGCCCGCAGGATTTCCACTGCCAGAGAAATCACCTCTACTTCTGCCTGAAGTGATTTTACACCAAACAAATCTACATTGAGTTGCCAATGTTCACGGAGGCGACCACGCTGAGGCTGTTCGTAGCGAAAAAGGTTTGGTATCGAATACCAACGGAGAGGGAATGAGAGCTCACGCTTTTTGCCCGCTACCATACGGGCGACGGTCGGTGTCATTTCTGGGCGGAGCGTGACTTCACGCTCACCTCGGTCTATAAAGGTGTAAGTCTGCTCATTTACCAGCTCCTCACCAGACTTTGCACGATAGAGCTCGGCTGGCTCGAGAACCGAAGCACTGTATTCCTGATACCCAAATTTCTCCAC
This sequence comes from Candidatus Tayloriibacteriota bacterium, assembly GCA_943350765.1. Taxonomy (GTDB): domain Bacteria; phylum Patescibacteriota; class Minisyncoccia; order Phycocordibacterales; family PALSA-1337; genus SCTV01. Next base: position 54,602 of record CALRAJ010000001.1, read on the forward strand.
TACCTTTTTACATGTTGCAAAGATGTGATTTTGTATCGCCATATCAGAAGGGTAAAAGTCGCGGACACCTTTGTAACTTTCGGTGGAAATCTTTTTTATTTTTGATTTATTTTCTGACATTGATATATTCTAGCAAATTAATTGATTTTTTGAAACAAATTGGCTTTGCCAACATAAATGATATACTATACTTTATGAATAAAATATATATTTCAGCTACGCTTACAGCACTAGTACTTGTGAGTGGGGGGTGGTATATTTTTAATAGTAATACAAAAGACATGATACCGAAACCCGAAAGCCAAACAGCTAGTATTACTAACGAAAAAATTATGAACACCACATTCAAAACCAATAAAGGAGACATTGTAATTGAGTTTAATAAAGAGGGTACTCCAAACACCGTTGCCAATTTTACCAAACTCGCTCAGGCTAACTTTTATAACGGAGTAAAATTTCACCGTGTGATCAAAAACTTTATGATCCAAGGTGGCGACCCATTGACCAAGGACGATTCCCAGATGGCTAGGTGGGGGACTGGTGGTCCAGGGTATACCTTTGCAGATGAGATTGGTGTAAATAATAAAAATCTAGCTGGTACTATTTCAATGGCAAATGCTGGAGCAAATACAAACGGCAGTCAATTTTTCATAAATACAAAAGACAATAATGGTTTAGATTCAAAACACACAGTATTTGGTCGTGTAGTAGTGGGTATGGATGTTGTAATGAAAATCGAGAACTCCAAAACAGATTCCTATGACAGACCTATCGACCCTGTGATTATTGAGAGTGTTGTACTCAAGTAGAAGGCTTTCCTAGTTATATGATATAAATGAAACTTACAGAAAACGAAAAAAGAGACGTTATAAAATACTTGGATGCTGGTAAACCTTTGCCAGACAAGTATCGATTTTTGCTATTCAAGGATGATAGAGAGGTTGAGCTTGTATGGAATGGAAAAACAAACGAGGTTACCAATGTGGTTTTACCTTTTCAAATTATTGAGCAGATAGATGAACCGAGAGAGGGCAAAGAGTTTGGAGATGGTGGAACGCTTTTTGATACATCGGGAAAACAAATAACGGGCTGGACCAATAAACTTATTTGGGGCGATAACAAACTCATTTTATCATCGCTCAAGAATGGTCCGCTTAGAAAAGAAATAGAAGCACAAGGAGGATTGAAACTGATTTATATAGACCCACCATTTGATGTCGGGGCTGATTTTTCTGTGCCAATTAAAATTGGCGAAGATGATGAGGAAAGTTTTACTAAAAAACCGTCAGTGATTGAAGAGGTTGCTTTTCGTGATACTTGGGGTAAAGGAGCTGATAGTTTTATCGCTATGATGTATGAGCGATTGAAATTGATGCACGATTTACTTGCGGAGGACGGAAGTATTTATGTTCATTGTGATTGGCGAGTAAACAGTTATATGCGTTTGATTTTAGATGAAGTATTTGGAAAAGATAATTTTCTTAATCAACTTATTTGGCATTATCAAGCAGGGACTGCACCCATAAAAGGATTCGCAAAAAAGCACGACTACATTATTTCGTTTGCAAAAAATAGGGAATCAGTAATTTTTAATCAGGTTCGGCTTCTTGTAAAAGACGAGAGTATATATCCGTTGTTTGATGAAGACGGAAGAAAATATAGAATGTCTGGCAATAACAACGCAACAAGATATTATGCTGACGAGGGACGAAAAGCTGATGATGTTTGGACTTGGTTGGATAGAAAAGAAAATAACATTGTACAGGTATTCAACGCACTACCAGAGCATATAAATTATCCAACACAGAAACCAGAGAAGTTAATTAGGAGAATAATAGAGGCATCTTCAAACGAAGGTGATTTAGTCGCTGATTTTTTCTGTGGCTCGGGTACAACTTTAGCCGTAGCAGAGAAGCTCGGCAGAAAATGGATTGGTTCAGACTTGGGAAAGTTTGGTGTTCATACCTCAAGAAAAAGAATGATTGGCGTGCAGAGAGAGTTAAAAAAAGAAAGCAAAGGGTTCAGAGCTTTTGAGATTATGAATGTTGGTAGATATGAACGAGAAAACTTTATCTCTACAAATAATGATTTGCGAGCCGAAGAAAAAGCGAAACAAATAGAAAAGAAAGAAAAAAAGTTTGTCTCGCTTATTCTCTCCGCATACAAAGCAGAGCCAGTAGAGAATTTTGAGAACTTTGTTGGTAAGAAGAGAGACAGGCTTGTCGCTATCGGTCCCATCAATCTACCCGTGTCCTCAAAGTTTATCGACTTCATCCTCGAAGAATGTACTATCCATAAAATTACCAAGGTTGATGTGCTTGGATTTGATTACGAGATGGGGCTAGATTTTACAAAGTCTAAAGATTTGGGCATTGATATAGAATTTAAGGTTATTCCAAGAGAGGTATTTGATAAGAGGGCGGTGGAACGAGGACAGGTAAAGTTCTACGATGTCGCTTTCATTGAGTGTAAGCCGATTGTGTCGGGGAAAGGTGCTACAAAAGAACTATCAATAGAGCTAACTGATTTTTCCGTTTTCTATAACCAAGACAACACTGGAGAGATTGAGCAGGATTTGCGAGCGGGAGGTACAAAGGTTGTCGTTGAAAACGGACAAGTTATAAAGATTTCCAAAGATAAGAAAACTGAAATCGTTACTCGTGAGGTTCTTACTAAAAAGTGGAGTGATTGGATTGACTACTGGGCTGTGGACTATGACTTTGCTGATAGAAAAGAAATAATTCGAGTACCAAAGACACACGGCGATAATCTGTTTGAGAAAGGTAAGCAACAAGACCTCATAGAGTATGAGGAAGTTTGGACTGGAGACTATATCTTTGATAACGAGTGGCAGAGTTTTCGTACCAAAAAGAAACGCAATCTTGAGCTTGTTTCTGCTCCAAAAGAATTACCGAAAGGAAAATATAAAGTAGCAGTTAAGGTCGTGGATATTTTTGGGAACGATACGACAAAAGTAATTGAGGTGAAAATATAAACAATATGGCAAGAATAAATTTTAATCAGATATTTAATAGAAACCCTCAAACTGGTGCAATAACACCGAGAGCCATGGTTCGAGTTGGCGGGGTTACTTTTGGTACTGGAGTTACCTTTGGTGCAGGGGTTTCATTTAGCGGTATTGATTTATCACAATTTATAAATAACGACTTTGAAGTTGATGTTGAAGGAGAGTTGTTTGTTATAAAGGGAATTTATACTCAATAATTATATGGCAAAACAAGAACCGCAAATAAAATTTAATGACCCGATTGAAACAATAAATAAAAAACTGGATAATTTTTTCTTGATTCTTTTTTCAGTCGGATTTGTATTTGTCATAACTCTTATTGTTATGGTTGTAACTTTACTTATCGATTCTTTTCATTTTAATTCTGCTACCTATAAAGAGTATGCAGAAAAAACAGATGCGGTAGAAGCTACGCAAAAAATCAATCAACAACTCCTAGAGCAAAATGCTAAGAATCAGCAGATGATTATTGATTTAGCAACTCAGCTTTTACAGAAAAAATAATATGGCACTCCATAAAGATTTTCCTAAAGACCCATACGCAATCCTAGACCCGAACATTCGGTGGTTTCCTGCTGATGAAGACTTACGAGAGAAAGGTTTTGATAAGCTCATACCGCCCCTAGTAGCAACGCTAAGAAAGGAGGTGCAAGAATGGAGAAATAATAAATACGAGGGTGCGAGCGAGACATCCAAAGCACTTCTAGACTGGTGGTTCAAAGAGGAGCATATTATCTATAATACAGACGGCTCATCCTATAATTTCCGATACTACTTTGCTCAGAGAGAAGCCCTAGAGACTGTTATTTGGCTCTACGAGGTCGCTGGGGTCAAAGATAAGTACGATTTGATAAGATACAACTCTACTGGCGTACTAAGTCCTCAAATGTTCACTGAGGATTGGCTTAGATTCGTGATTAAAATGGCGACAGGGGCAGGTAAAACAAAGGTAATGAGCTTAGTCGTTGCTTGGGCATATTTCCATAGGTTGTACGAAAAAGATTCGGGACTGGCTAAAAACTTTCTTTTGATTACGCCAAATGTCATTGTCTTTGAAAGAATTAAAAAAGATTTTGAAGGTAGTGGTAATATTTTTTTTACAGACCCAGTAATACCTGAAAATGGTTATCAAGGTCAAAACTGGAGAGATGATTTTCAAGTAACTTTACATCTGCAAGATGACCTACGAGCTATCTCTGATACAGGTAACATTTTTCTCACAAACATTCACCGAGTTTTTGAAAGTGATGTAAGTGAGGCGGGTGCGGAAGACGAGGACACTTCGGAGTATTTTCTTGGTGATAAGTCAGTAACTAAAACAAACGATTCAACTGTTGATTTAGGAATGATAATCAGAGACATAGAAGAGCTTGTTGTCATCAATGACGAAGCTCACCATATTCACGAAGAAAATGCGTGGTTGAAGTCCATCCGTGATATTGATAACAAACTAAAACAAAAAGGTGGTCGGCTATCCTTGCAGTTGGATGTTACGGCTACTCCAAAGAAAAATGATGGCTCAATTTTTGTGCAGGTTATTTCTGACTTTCCACTTGTCGAAGCTATACACCAAAGAATAGTAAAAAATCCTGTGGTTCCCGATGAGGCAAGTAGAGGTAAATTAAAACCAAACCAAAGCACTTTATTCAGTGAAAAATACAGAGATTATATAAATCTTGGTATTGAGGAGTGGAGGAAGACATACAAGGAGCTTGAGCCGACTGGCAAGAAATCAATTCTTTTTATAATGACTGACGACACCAAGAATTGTGATGAAGTTGCCGAATACATAGAGACAAGTTTTGCTGATTTGAAAGGTGCAGTGCTAACGATTCACACAAACAAAAGCGGAGAGATTTCAGAGACAGTTTCTGGTAAGAATAAGGATGAGCTTGATACCCTTAGAAAACAAGCGAATGACATAGATGGCTGGGGTAGTCCGTATAAGGTCATAGTATCCGTTATGATGCTCAAAGAGGGCTGGGATGTTAAGAATGTGACGACTATAGTCGGTTTACGCCCCTACGCCTCAGATTCAAAGATATTGCCCGAGCAGACGCTTGGTAGAGGTTTGAGACGAATGTATTTCGGCAGGGACGACATTGATGAGTATGTGAGCGTCATCGGTACGCCTGCGTTTATGGACTTCGTTGAATCAATCAAAGGCGAGGGTGTATTACTTGAAAAACGACTTATGGGAAGTGGGTCCAAGCCAATTACTCCTATGGTTGTGGAGGTAGACAAAGACAATCCAAAGAAAGATATTGAGAAACTTGATATAGAAATCCCTGTAATGTCGCCGAGAATACAAAGGGAATATAAAAACCTTGCCGAGTTAGATGTGTCTAGGTTTGGTAATAAAAAAGTCGCAATCAAGACCTTCTCAGAGCAAGAAAAACGAGAGATTGTGTTTAAAGATGTAGTAGACGAGAAAGTGCATCACACCACCATACTTACTGGCGATATTGAGCCGAACTATCAAAGCGTGATAGGTTTCTTTGCACAGGCGATAATGCGAGAGCTACGGCTCTTTGGTTGCTACGATATTCTCTTTGGCAAAGTGAAGGATTTTGTAGAGAATCAGATGTTTGATGGCTCGGTCAATCTTTCGGACATGAACCTACTCCGCAATCTATCAGAGATAGAGTATATAAAACTTATTAAAGATGTTTTCAAGAAAGGCATCAATGAGCTTACGGTGGAAGACAAGGGAGATACTGAGATAAAAAACTATATAAAAATCAGTGAAGCGAGACCATTCGTGGTGAACGACAAATCTTTCTTAATACCGCAAAAATCTGTATTCAACAGAATCGTTGGCGACAGTGGTTTTGAGCTTGAGTTTTCTGCTTTCTTGGACAAGTGCGATGATGTCGTTTCTTTTGCTAAAAACTTTCAAAATAAAGAAGCGAACGCTCTCCGCATTGAGTATAAAAATGCGGAGGGTTTTATCGCTTACTATTACCCCGACTTCTTTGTGAAAGTTGACGACAAAAATATATTCATAATTGAAACCAAAGGCAGAGAGGAAGAAGACGACAAGCTCAAGTTTGATCGGTTGTTAAAATGGTGCGAAGATGTAAATAGCAGGCAGACCAAAATGATTTACAAAGCTCTGTATGTAAAACAGGAAATTTGGGATAAATATAAGACAAAAGACTTCAGGGAATTAATTTCGATATTTAAATAAAAAAATGAAATCTATTTTAAAACAAATCATACCTAAGCAAATATTTTCTATTTATCATTATATCTTGGCGGTCAGCTCATCTTTATATTACGGTGAACCATCAAAGAAGCTCATCATCATAGGTGTCACTGGTACAAAGGGTAAAACCTCAACCGCCAATTTTATCTGGACAGCTCTAAATCAAAAATATAAAACAGGACTGATCAGTACTGCAAATATCCGTATCGGTGATCACCATGAGTTAAATAGCTACCACATGACCATGCCCGGTCGTTTTACTATTCAAAGACTTATTAGAAAAATGGTAGGCGAAGGCTGTGTGTACTGTGTCGTCGAAACAACCTCTGAGGGTATCAAGCAGTTTCGACACAAGGGTATTTATTACGATACTCTAGTATTTACCAATCTCACTCCAGAGCATTTACCCTCACATGAGGGAAGTTTTGAAAAATATAAAGAGGCAAAGGGTACTATTTTCAGGGAACTTTCTACTAGACCTAAAAAAGTCATCGGCGGACAAGAAATCCCAACTAGCATTATCGTAAATGCTGATAGCGAACACAAAGACTATTTTCTAAGCTTTGACGCCGATAGTAAGGTCACATACAGTATGAATAACCCAGCTGACTTTCAGGCAACAGGTACTTCTCACAGTCCAGAAGGCCCCTCATTTGCCCTAGGTAACGAGCGTTATCATCTTTCGATACTTGGTACTTTTAATATCTACAATGCCTTGCCAGCGGTTATAATCGCCAAAAATGCAGGTCTTGATTCTGAAGAAATTCAAGTTGGTTTGGACAAGCTCGTACTTATTCCTGGGAGAATGGAGCTGATTAGTGAGGGGCAGAAATATACAGTAATAGTAGACTATGCCCATGAAAAAGAAAGTATGACAGCCTTGCTTGCTACAGCTAGTTTGATAAGGGAAATGGGTAAAAAAATTATTATTGTTCTCGGAGCTGAGGGTGGAGGGCGTGATAAGACAAAGAGATCTGCAATGGGAACTATTGTCGGAAAGGAAGCAGACTTTGTGATCGTGACAACAGTTGATCCGTATGACGATGATCCAATGGAAATAATCGAGGATATAGCAGTGGTAGCCGAGCAAATGGGCAAAGTTCGAGAGAAAAATCTATTCCCCATACTAGACAGAGAACAAGGGATTGTAAAAGCACTTTCACTTGCTCAGGAAGGCGATATTGTACTCATTACAGGCAAAGGTGCCGAGCAGTCTATGGTTACAAATGCTGGTACTATTCTGTGGGATGATAGGGAGGTGGTGAGGCATTTATTGAAGTTGAAATGAGGGTAACTCGATAGCTAAAATTACATACCCAGAATTACGAAAGAGTAAGACCCGCGGCGAGTACGCCGCGGGCGGAACCGAGCATAAATCCATTCGATGGCTCAGTGCTTTTGTATAAAAACCACTGAGCCATTACTATTTTTATACCAAAAATAGGTTAAAAATAGTATAAAAAGCAAAAATCAAATATGGCTCTGTATAGCCATACTCAAAGGCTAAACGCTAGCGTTTAGCCTTTGAGTATTTGTGGCATAAAGTCAAAACCGCCTGATAAGGCGGTTTTGACTAGAACATTCAGAAAACAAAATTCGCAGACATATTACTGCTGTTGCTTTTATTGCAATTGTGGAGAATTCCCCGACGGCTTGCCGCGGGGATGAATCCGCAAGAATGAGGATGAGGCTGGCGGAGCCGACACTTCTGCATCCGCTCAATTCCGATTGAGCGAGCAGTAGTCGTATGACTACAACAAAGTTTACCCTGTCGTCTCGCCTAATACCCCGCCGAGGTACTCCGAGGGGATAGCTTGCTACGGGTATAGGACGAGACTAAACTTTATGCTATTGGCGAAGCCTCATCTTTTGAAGACGCAAATCCGAGTGCAAGAATCACCACTCCCAGTACTACATGGAGCCAGTTGTCAGCACCATTTACCTCAATAAATCCAAGGAGTGGGCTAGTCATAACAAAACCGAGAAGAGCGACCAGTAGATACACCACACCGACCACCTTTAAGACAAGTGCCGCCTTATCTACCGCAAATAAAGCTACTGCAAGTAGGACAAGACCTACGATCAAATGGACTAGGTCATGGGCAGTATTTGTGTGAAATAATGCTCCAGTATCGCTTCCGACTATTGGAGTACCAATCATTCCCAATACCGCAACTAAAACAAACACTACACCCAATACAAGACTTGTTGTTTTTGCCATATATTTTATGTATTAAAATTAAATTATTATACTATTAAGCAAAGTACCGACCATTCTTAATACTAAATTATATACCTCAATATCATAAAAATATATACCGAATGTGGATAACTTAAATGAGTATCTGCTATAATGTGGTTTACTCCAAATTACAAAATGCGTTGAAGGCGTATCTTTTAAATGGACTTTCACATCAGTTAGATGATGTGTTCCTGTAGACGGCGCAAGGTGGGTAACCGAGACTTGAGAGATTTTCTAGCAAGAAAATACTCGTGCCCCGTCTACAGGTGGTCTATTAGTTAGGAATAGACATCTGTGGACGATCTATCCCTAACCGATAGACCTTTAAAAGATATGCTGAGAAAGCAATTTGTAATTTGGGGTAAATTAAATGGAAAAAGCTATATTTACTGATTCGGGGCAAGTTACTCCGACTATATTTATCATCTGTGGTGTTACAGGTGATCTGGCTCAGCGAAAGTTACTGCCTGCACTACTTAGCTTGTATGTAAAAAAGCTATTACCTCACAAATTTAAAATTGTGGGTTTTTCAAGGCGGGAATTTTCTGATCAGGACTTTAGGCTTTTTTTACGCGAAGAAATGCATATAAATCATAATGTATACCGACCTGAGGACATACATCGTTTTTTAAACAACATTGTTTATCAGCAGGGGCAGTTTGATATCTCTACCGCGTATGAAAATCTGGCAAAGAAACTTCTACATATTGATGAGGTAGAATTTAAACAATGCTCAAATAAATTATTTCATCTTTCGGTGGCACCTTCATTCTATGAGACTATTTTGGGTCATCTTTCAAATTCGGGACTTACTATTCCTTGTGGTGGTAATCTCGGCTGGACTCGGATACTCGTGGAAAAGCCATTTGGCAATGATATAGAAACAGCAAAAAAGCTCGACATTTTGCTAGGGACTCTTTTTAAGGAGGAGCAAATCTTTCGCATCGATCATTACTTTGCAAAAGAAGCACTTCAAAATATCTTAGCTTTCCGTTTCTCAAATTCACTTTTTGAGCCTTTATGGAACAACAAATACATTGATTGTGTGCATATACAGCTACTTGAAAAAATAGGTATCGAGGGTCGAGGTACCTTTTACGATAGTGTCGGTGCATTGAAGGATGTTGGTCAAAATCACATTCTTGCGATGCTTGCACTACTTGCTATGGATAAGCCCGATGCTTTTGACGCACAAAGCATTAGAAAAAAGAGGGCAAATGTTTTAAAAAATCTACTACCTATTAATAAAAATATATGTGATTCCGTTGTCCGCGCCCAATATATCGGATATTCTGAGGAGTCAGGTGTTTTGGCTAATTCGACGACTGAAACATATTTTCAGCTCAAAACTTTTATTGATACAAAAGTTTGGAAAGGAGTACCATTTTATCTTGAAAGTGGCAAAGCATTAAATGAAAATAGGGCTGAAATCTCTATTTATTTTAAAGATACTACAGGCAAGGATAAGACAAATGTGCTTTCTCTTAGAATCCAACCAGATGAAGCAATCAAGATTCGTTTTTGGATAAAAAAGCCCGGTTTTGATATGGAAACAGAGGCGAAAACCTTATCATTTCACTACAAAGATTTTCATAGTACCGACTCAATCCCCGATGCCTATGAGAGGGTGCTGTACGATGCTATTATCGGAGACCAAACACTTTTCACTAGCACAGACGAGGTAAAGTACGCGTGGAGGTTCATCACACCCATTATTGATATGTGGAAGACAACACCTCTATATAAATATAAAAAAGGTAGTCGTGGTCCAGATAGTACCGATCAATCATGAAAAATCAAAAAATAGATAAAGTTTTTTTGTTTAGTGTAATTTTCCTAACAGTTGGAGGGTTTTTTATTTTTAGTTCAGCGTCTCTGGGTTTATTGGCTAGAAGTGGAACACAATTTGATTCGATTGCCCTGACACAAGGATTGGGTTTGATTCTAGGGTTTATTGGCATGGCTTTTACAGCACATCTTGACTACAATATCTGGCGCAAATACGCTTTCTACATATTTCTTGCATCAATAATTTTAAATATAATTATTTTTATTCCAGGACTTGGTATTGAGCATGGTGGCGCAAAAAGATGGTTGGATATAGGACCGATCTCATTACAGCCGTCCGAGTTTTTAAAAATTGGCTTCATTATATATTTTGCTGCCTGGCTATCTGGAGTAAAAGACAAAATATCCCTATTTCGATATAGCCTTTTACCACTTCTCGTAATCGTCGCCATTCTCGGTCCAATTTTATATTTACAAACAGATACTAAAACACTGGTAATCATTTTTATGGCTGGTATCGCTATGTTACTGGTCGGGGGTGCACAGTGGAAACATATTGCGATTCTGGGTCTAGTTTCTATAATGGCTATCAGTGCCTTGGCATACACTCGACCATATATAAAAGAGAGGTTGTTTACTTTTGTAAATCCAGCGAGTAACCCACAAGGTTCTGGGTATCAAATACAGCAGTCTTTGATCGCTATTGGCTCAGGTCAAATGTTCGGTAGAGGGTTTGGTCAGAGTGTTCAAAAATTCAATTTTCTACCTGAGCCTATTGGAGATTCTATTTTTGCAGTACAGGCTGAGGAGTTTGGTTTTGCTGGAAGTGTTACTCTCATTTTTGTATTTCTATTCTTTGGTTTTAGGGCGCTCCGAATAGCCTCAAAAAGCACCAACCAATTTGGTGGACTATTGGTCGTGGGAATTGTTATACTAGTGTTATCGGAGTCTTTTATGAACATTGCTTCGATGCTCGGTGTGATACCGCTTTCTGGAATGCCTTTACTTTTTGTTAGTCATGGAGGTACAGCACTCCTACTAGTATTGGCAGAAGTAGGTATGATTTTGAATGTTTCCAAATATCAAAAAAAGTAAAATTATGAAAATACTATTAACAGGTGGTGGTACGGGTGGACACTTTTATCCAATAATTGCTATTGCATCGGCTATCCGTGAGGTCGCTCGAGCTGAAAAAGTGATTGCCCCACAGATATATTATATGGCTGAGACTCAGTATGATAGCCGTGTACTTTTTGATAATGAAATTACATTCATACCTATTTCTGCTGGAAAGATGCGTAATTATTTTTCAATATTAAATTTCTTCGATCTATTTAAAACTATTTGGGGAACCATCAAGGCGACTATTGATATGTTTAGTATTTACCCTGATGTTGTTTTTGGAAAAGGTGGATATGTCAGTTTTCCCGCACTTTTTGCTGCGAGGATTTTACGTATTCCAGTAATTATTCACGAGTCAGATAGTGTACCTGGTAGAGTAAACAAGTGGGCAGGTAAGTTTGCTCAGAAAATCGCTGTTTCATTTAAAGATGCTGCCGATGAATTCCCAGCAGAAAAGGTGGCTTTTACGGGCAACCCTATTCGGCATGAGTTACTCACACCCCTTAAAAATGGCGCGCATGAATTTTTAAAGCTCGATCCCAATATACCCACCATCTTAATCATTGGCGGTTCGCAGGGTTCACGAGTGATCAACGACACTATTTTAGATATTGTGCCTAACCTTGTCGAAAAGTATCAGATAATCCATCAGACGGGTAAAGATAATTTCGCAGATGTTTCTGGTCGCTCACAAATAATTTTACAGAAAAACCCAGAGAAGGATCGTTATCATCCGTACGATTATTTAAATGTCTTAGCTTTGCGTATGGTCGCAGGTGTGGCGGATCTGGCTATATCTCGTGCAGGGTCTACTATATTTGAAATCGCTTGTTGGGGTATGCCAGCTATTCTAATACCCATTGAAAATTCTCATGGCGATCATCAGCTAAAAAATGCTTTTAATTATGCACGGGAAGGTGGGGCGGTGGTAATAGAGGAGGGCAATCTCACTCCACATGTACTACTCGGAGAGATAAATAGACTAATGGAAAGCAAGGAGATTCGTTTAAAAATGTCCCAATCTGCCAAGGCTTTTGCACGCACTGATTCGGTGACTGTTATTGCAAAAGAGATACTCTCTATTGCTTTGAGGCACGAAAATTGATTGTATGCTATACTATATGCAGTTGGGCTTAATTATTAATTATTTTATAATATAAAATATATGGAGCAAAATACACAAGGATCACCGTTTGGAGAGGACAATAAGTCATATTATGTTTGGATTATAGCGATAGTTATCATTATTTTACTTGGCTTTTTTGGTTATAAGATGTATACAAAAAACAGCACTCCGACAGATGGAGACGACTCTGGCTATGGTCAAAATGGTGGTGTAAATGACGGCACTTCAAAGCCTACAGGTGATATTGAGGTGAGTAATCAGATCCCTGGCAATACTGTCTATTTGACATCAGTTACTCTTTCACACCCAGGTTTTGTCGCAGTTTCGATCACCAAGGGTTCGAGTGCTGGAAAGGTTATTGGTTCAAAGGCTTTTTCAAAGGGTACAAATCCAGGTCAAGTTTCAGTCTCAGAAAAAACGGTAGAAGGTGAGATATACACGGCTAGTCTCTATGCTGATGATGGCGATGGAGTATTTAACGCCACAAAAGACATGTTTATCGTTGAAAAGACATTCCGTGCTACCAAGTACTTGGATTATATAAAGGGGTAATAATAGGGGTAGGTAGATATCAGATTTGAGAAGGATAAACGGTCAACGGCTCAATGGTTTAATAATAAAACCATTGAGCCGTTGTCGTGTTTTAGTCTAAACAAGCTAAAATCTAAACGGCTCTATATAGCCATTTTAATCGGCTAAACACGGGGTTTAGCCGATGGACTATATGTACCACAATTACAATAAAAATCCCGACTGATGTGTCGGGGGTGCGGTCTTGCAGTGGGGATTACTGAGGGAACATATCCACCACAACCATATCTTTCCTCATGGATAGGCGGTGTTTGGGAATGTCTGGAAACTCATCATGGAGGCGAGCTCTGGCTACGCCAAGGGTCTTTAGCAGAAATATGTCGAGTTGTGCCAACTCCGTTTCCAGCTGATGAATCACAGTGTCACTAAGTCCTACAGTGAATCTAATTCTGTCGGTAGCAAAATCCTGATAGAACCTCCACAACAGAATCAACATTTTGTTGGTGGTTGTGCCAAGTATTTCTTCATGTGGTTGGGGTTTGAGCATTAGCGGATTTGCTAGAACATTGTGATGACCCAGTAAAATCCTTTGGGGTTTATTCCAATTAATTTTTTCCATAATTCTATAATTTGTACGATCCGCTAGTATAATAACTGATAACTCTATGAGTGTCAAGTATTTTCGATATTTTGTTTGCGAAATGATCTATTTCAGTGCTACACTTGCTTGATGATAAAAGGTTTTTGGGATGGTATTAAAAAACGTTCTGGCACAGAGCCATTTTTCGTGATGGCACCTCTTGCGGATGTTACGGATATTGCTTTTCGAGAAATTATTTCAAAATATAGTAGACAGGGAAAGGAATATGGTGGACCAGCGGTACTTTGGACTGAGTTTGTATCAGCGGACGGATTGTGTTCTCCTGGTAGAAAAGTCTTAGAAAGAGATCTCGCATATACTGAAGGACAGAGACCGATAGTAGCCCAGCTTTTTACTGCACATCCTGACAAAATGCGAGAAGCTTGTACACTCGTACGAAAGCTCGGTTTTGATGGTATTGATATAAATATGGGCTGTCCAGACAAGTCTATTGAAAAGCAATGTGCTGGGGCGGCGATGATTAAAAATCCTGAGCTTGCTCGCGAGGTAATAAAATCAGCACGGGAAGGCGCTCTAGATATTCCTGTGTCAGTAAAGACGCGTATTGGTTATAATAAAAATGAAATTGAGACATGGATTGCTTTTTTACTTGAGCTAAAACTGCCAGTACTCACGGTACATCTCCGTACACGAAAGGAAATGTCCGATGTACCTGCCCACTGGAATTTGATGCCATCTATTATTGCGTTGCGAGACAAGATTTCACCAGAGACTTTGATAATCGGCAACGGTGATGCGATGAGTTTAGAAGACGGTAGACAAAAAGCGATTGTGAGTGGGGCAGATGGGGTGATGTTTGGACGAGCAATTTTTGGCAACCCGTGGCTTTTTGATACCCATAAAAAAGTGGTGTCTACGCGAGAGAGGCTGGAAGTGATGCTCGAGCATACGATGCTTTTTGAAAAGCTACTTGGTGATATAAAAAACTTTGCTATCATGAAAAAGCACTACAAAGCGTATGTAACAGGCTTTGATGGTGCAAAGGAGCTTCGGGTGAAGCTGATGGAGACAAGTAGTGCCGAGGAGGTGAAAAAGATCGTGGGGGAGTATTTGGGGTCGATATGATATAAATGTATTATAATATGCAACTCACCTAAAAAACTATTATTATTTTATATAGTTAATATTTAAATAAATTTAAATAAAGTTATCCACACCTCTCCCCTCACTACAAACCTAGTGTATAATAGGAACATGGAAAAAATTTACAAAATAACAAAAGGTCAGTTAGCTACCCTGTGGATTTTCGGTGTTTGGGTTTTGTTTTGGGCGATGGATAAAGACGATATGGGTTCAGAATGGGCAGGATTTATCGGTATAATAACCGTTTCGATCCTTGTTTTTTATACTATTGGTTGGCGTAATTATCGTAAGAAGGTTTGACTTACTCCATAGGTCTCTTTTTAGCAACATTATGTGCTATAATTTACTAATTGTCGCTTTTAACCTAGAAAGGTGGTATACTGAACTATATGGAAAATGACAAAATGAATTACGGGATGATATTTGCAGGTTTCAATGTCTCTGAAGAAGAAAAGTTCAGAGTTGGGACAGAGATCACAAAAGTTGGTAGTTTGACTTTCGATAAGATCGAAAAGAGTGCTGAAGGCTGGTTTGCTCAGTGTAAAGAGATTGAAGGAATAATTGCAGGTAGTACAAATCCTACTCCGACAAACACAGAAATCGAATCTGAAATCAGGCAGGCAATATTTTCTGCTTTTAATGTTAAAATAATAGAAACACCAACTGAAACACCTTTTAAGTTTGAATACGGGAGAGCATTAAAAAACCAAGATTAAGAAATGGCTGGTACTAGTATTAAAAACCAACAACTGAAAGCGGGTTTAGGTAACGTTGGTTTTAAGGACTGGATTAAGTTTGCGAATGGTAAAAACCTTCTGGTTATAGCTGGCGGTAGTGGCTCACATTACACAAATATAAGAAACCCCCAAATACCTGATCCGAAAGACCCCCGTGGTTTAATTACAACTATTACACCAAACTGTTTCAAGCAAGCCAACGAAGAGATTTTTAAGAGATTTCTTAAGTTCGGTATATCTGAGGACGATATTTGGCGAGGACTCGGAAAATTATAATTATAAAATCTTATAGTACTTATAAACAATAATTTGCTATACTACCCACATGTCGCAAGTCGCACTATATCGAAAATATCGTCCACAAGCATTTAAAGAAGTCCGTGGTCAGGAGGCGGTGGTTACTGTGCTTACCAATGCTATTGCTCAGGGTACTATTTCTCACGCTTATCTTTTTTGCGGTTCTCGGGGTACAGGTAAGACGAGTGTGGCTAGAATATTTGCTCAGGCTATCGGCACGACACCAGAAGATCTGTACGAGATAGACGCAGCTTCAAACCGTGGTATCGATGATATCCGTGAGCTTCGTGAGTCGGTCAGTACCTTGCCATTTAAATCAAAATACAAAGTCTATATTATCGACGAGGTACACATGCTCACAAAGGAGGCTTTTAACGCCCTTTTAAAAACTCTTGAGGAGCCACCAGCTCATGTGGTATTTATTCTCGCCACTACAGAGATGCACAAGCTTCCAGAGACTGTTGTATCTCGTTGTCAGTCATTTACTTTTCGCAGACCCAGTCGGGAAATTTTAAAAGAAGTAATCCTCAAAACAGCTGAGAAAGAGGGGTATGCGATAGACAGTCCATCTGCTGAGCTTGTGGCATTGCTCGGTGATGGCTCGTTTCGAGATACGCATGGGATTTTACAAAAAGTAATTGGGTCAGTAAAAGGTAAAAAGATTACCTTAGATGCTGTACAAAGTGTAACTGGCGCTCCAAAAGGCGAGCTGGTCAATGAGTTTGTTTCGGGTCTAGCACTAAAAAATAAAGATAAATGTTTGAATGCTATCGCCTCGGCAGTAAGCGAAAATCTGGACATGAAAATATACCTCACACTGATTTTACAGAAAGTTCGTGCGGTATTACTCATTAGAAATAGCGAGACTGCATCAAAAAGATTAAAGGAGGAGTTTTCAGTAGAGGATTTTGATTTACTAATAAATCTCTCAACATCACCAATGAGTGCTATTTCCTCTAACACGCTTGTCGAGCTTTTAAACACCTACGACCTTATTGGTATTTCGGCTATCGAACAGCTACCACTCGAGCTGGCGGTGCTAAAGGTGTTGGGGTAATAAAACTATACTTTTTTTCAGTGTACACTCGCTGGTGTATTTTTATGCACCCCACCCCCGAAATTGCAGTAGCAATTTCGGGGGCTAGTTTTCATCGGCTAAACCCCGTGTTTAGCCGATTAAAATGGCTCAACAGAGCCATTTCGAAAAAGTGGTTTTTTAGCCAAAATCGCCGCTTTATGGTATGATAAAACCCATATATTTTATGAATCTAGACAAAGAATCATTACTCAAAAAATTGCGAGAGCATATTTTTTCAATACAAACACAGATTGCAATAATTCGTGATGACTTGCTCATTATTGGCAACAAAAGTATAGGGGAAGTCCGTTCTCTGGCAGTAGAAGATCGGATGACACATTGGCAGATAACATATTATAAGGACCAGCGTATAGAAGAGCTTCGTCAGCTAAATCTCTCGCCTTATTTTATAAAATGTGAGATACAATACGAGGGCAGTGATGAAATAAAAATTGTGTATTTCAGTAAATTTCAGCTTATCGAGCAGTCTATATATTCTTGGATTGCACCTGTATCTACGGTGCGTTTTGAAAAACCAGGACCATTTACTTTTAGATTACCTGACGGACGAAAGAGGACAGGAACACTTTTATCAAAAGACCAATATCTCATAGTAGACGGTAAACCAGTTTTTTTTGCAACCGAGTCACTTTTATACCCGCGTACACTTGTTTATCAAGAACACTTTTCTACAAAGAAACAGGGTTTTGTTTTGCCAGAAATTGTGGAATTAATGGAAAAAACACAAGATCAGGTGATCCGTGTGTCCGGAAAAGGTTCCCTCGTAGTCGGTGGACCAGCTGGGTCAGGAAAGACAACTCTTGCACTACATCGCATCGCATATCTCTTGCAGTCACCAGATACGGCTAGGCTATATGATCCAAGCACTATTTGTATATTGGTGCAGGATATAGGCTCCAAAAAGTATTTCTCAGGTCTCTTGCCAGAACTTGGTATAAAATATGTTCAGATAAATACTTTTTCTGAATGGGCTATGGCTATTCTCGGTTTAGGTCAGGAAATAAAATATGTCCATAGTTATGATCATCAAGGGGCTGATGTGTATGTCTATGAGCAGAAAAAACTCGAATTCCTGCGGGCAAATAGTATAGCAATAAATACAAAATTACCTTTTGTGTATCTTGAACGAAAATACAAGGATTATTTTTCAGAACGAGAGATGGCTATATTTTTAGAACAGAAAAAGCATGGCGTGATTGATAGGATAGACCTCACTATTTTGCTGACTAAATTCTTTGAGAAAAATGGTAGTTTTTCTACTACCGAAAAGAGAACAGTCTACACAGAAGCTGGGACTCTCGTATCACGAACTCGTAAAAAGAAGATAGCCCACTCACTTATCCTTGTTGATGAGTTTCAAAACTACTTACCCGAACAGCTTGCACTTTTAAAACTAGCTTTGGACTCGGAAAATGGCTCAATGCTTTACATCGGTGATCTTGCCCAGCAAACACGACTAGGGTCAATACGAAATTGGAATGAGATAGGGGAAGAAATCCCAGCCGAGCGAAACATTTGTCTGCACAAAGTTTATCGAAACACAAAACAAATTCTAAAATACATTAGAGAAGTTGGTTTCGAGGTCGTAATTCCAAACGAGATAAAAGAGGGAAGTGTGGTGGTGGAAAAAGTACTACAAACCGCGCAGGAGGAAGTCGAGTATGTTATTTCGGTACTAAAAGATGTAAAATTTGCCTCAGTCGGTATACTTGCAAAAAATAAGGAATATCTTGAAATGTTCAGAACAGCTTTTGTGGGTCAAATGGAAATACATATTTTGTCTATTCACGAAGCTCAGGGGCTTGAGTTCGAATGTGTATTTTTGGTAGGTGTAGGTTATTTCGATGTGGGTTATATACAGGAATATAAGGAGTCTCTTCGGGTCGAGGTTAAAAAGATCTATAAGGATTTGTTGTACATTGGCTTGACCCGATCAATGTCTATTTTACATGTACTAGGTGATAGGAAACTCTCGGAGGTATTTCATGGATTTTCGATTGGAGGTGGGACTCTTGAGTAATTAGTGTTTTTACAGTATTGTTTACGGTACCGGGATAATAGTTGTGTTACTAGGAGGGTGTAGTAAGATTGAAATATATAATATTGCGGGATCGTCTAATGGTCGGACATACGCCTTTGAAGCGTAGAATTTTGGTTCGATTCCAAGTCCCGCAGCCGATTTTTAAGCGTAAAAATCGCGTCGAAATTACCAAATATTCGGCGTAGACTAAATAGCGTTTTTACAAAAAGACCTACCACTTTTATTCGTGAGAGCCATTGATGTCAAAGAATGGTGGCTGACCCCAGTATTAGTTAACATACTATAATCAATCCATGTCTGAATTAGAACCGTTACCTGAAATGGGAGAACAAAAACCTGATTACTCAGAATATATAGCCTGTGCTAGGGAATTGTCTGAAAGAAAAGAAAAGTTTACATTTCCAGGACTTAATCCAGAATACTATGTGCAATTAAAATCATCAGAGGTGGATTTTCCAGGGTTTACAACACCTATCGATGAATTGATTGCACAATTACAAACTTCAGGTATGAAAGTTGTTTCTGGTCCAAATCCAGACAGTGGAAATATATACATACTACCATTTGATAGCACTGACATTAGTATGGACTCCCTGTTTCCAAGACATCTTGATATTTAAGCAGACATGGATCCACGACTTGCACAGTTGATACGCTTTGATATAGATAGAAAAGTCAGACATTCTTAATTTACATGCAAGTATGAATACAGAACTATATTATACCTACATACTCGAGTGTAACGATAAGACTTTATATGTTGGTTTTACCAATGATTTAGAAAAGCGTGTTCATCAACATAATAATTCTAAAAATGGTGCACATTATACTAAAATCCGCCGACCTGTGGTGCTTAAATATTCCGAAACATACAAAACCTTTTCTGAGGCACGCAAGCGGGAAGAGGAGTTAAAAAACTGGACAAGAGAGAGGAAAATCTCGTTAATTAGTGGTAAATCAAAAGATACTGTGTCTCGAAACTAGTTTTGCTAAACTAAGTATCTTTGCTACCCTTATGTCACGAGGCTTCGAATCCTGCTGGGCAGGAATTTCTCGACCTACAGTCGCAGTACAGGTTGTCGATATTTTGTTTCGAAAACTCACAAAATATCTGGCAACCTTTTCGAATCCTGACGAAAGCCGTCTCCACGGCTTTCTCTCGCGGAGCCGCAAAAATATAAAGTTCCCAAAAGGGGCAGTTATTTTTATCGGCTCCGCGAGCAGGATTCGAACCTGCGACCAATCGATTAACAGTCGATCGCTCTACCAGCTGAGCTATCGCGGAATATTTATTATTTGTAATACTTAACCACGCACCATAATTTTAGAGCTCCTGAGCTACCAAAACATCTCTCCAACACCTCATATACTACCCAAAAAGTACTAAAAAGTAAACAAGACTGGTATTATAGTAATTATGTATATAAAAGTAAGGGTACTAGCCGATGCTAAAAAAGAGATATTTCATGAGGTGAGCCCAGATCATTTTAGAGTTTCTGTATGCGAGCCAGCCGAGCAAAATAGGGCAAATCGTCGCGTTATCGCCATCTTTGAGGAGCATTTTGATGTGTGTGGAATTCGTCTCATAAGCGGACATCATTCGCCCTCAAAAATTCTTAGTATTCCAGAAAAATAAGGTGTATAATGTAGTGGCAGAGGTTGAGTATTATTCGCTAACTACATACTTATATGCAAATCACCATAAAAGCTACCAACATTGAATTGACCGAGGCTATTAGAGAATATGTAAATAAAAAATTTGGTTCTATTTCAAAGTTTATTAAGAAGACTGACGAAAGTGCTCTTTGTAGGGTAGAGGTCGGCAAAATAACCAATCATCATAAAAAAGGTGATGTATTTCGTGCAGAAGGTAAACTTCATATTGCAGGAAAAGAGTTGTATGCTGTTTCCGAAAAAGAAGATTTGTTTTTTGCTATAGATGATGTAAAAGATGAAATTATTAGGGAATTACAGTCAACAAAGGAAAAAAAGATTGATATGATTCGTAGAGGTGGGGCGCGGATTAAAAATATGTTAAAGGGATTGTATGACTGGAGAAAGTAAAAATAACTTTTACAATTTTGATTTAAAACAAAAGATAAACTCCGGTTTGTGTATCGTTTTTCTGCTAGTGGCTACATTTTGGGTAGTACTTCAGTACTCAATAGCAAAGGCTTACGATATCGAACATTCGATGTCAGGTAAAAATGCCGAGAGGTATAAATTGATGATAGGTGAGTAAACTACCCCAAATTACTAAATGCGTTGAAGGCGTATCTTTTAAATGGACTTTCACATCAGTAGATGATGTGTTCCTGTAGACGGCGCCAGACGGGAGCCGAGACTTGAGAGATTTTCTAGCAAGAAAATACTCGTGCCCCGTCTACAGGTGTCTATCCCTAACCGATAGACCTTTAAAAGATATGCCGAGAAAGCATTTGGTAATTTGGGGTAAACTAGCTACTTCTTTAAGAAGTCCGAGTACAGAATCTCCTTTCTAGCCTCGGGAATCACTTTTTTGATTATAAAAGTATTATCTACAAAGTCCGCATCGGTAATAATCACCCGAAGCTTCTTACCATCACTTTCTACAAAAAAATAGCTTGTCGGCCAACCCTTATACGCATGAAATTTAAGGTAGTTTGAACGATGATCGCCAGAAAGATCGATCAGGCCGTCTTCCTTTAATATTTTTTTGGTAAATGTAGCTTTGGTATGATCTTGATCAACCGTCTTTATGTCCCCAGCAATCCACGGGGTAATGTTTTTAGAAAGAAGTATTCCGCCTATTGTGCCCAGTAGTCTACCTAGAGCTTCTGCAGATGGAGGCCAGTTGGCGATATGTATTTTTTCTTGGGCAACTAGTGGACCATGATCCATTTGTGCGTCCATAAGCATAATACTGACACCTGTCTCACGCCTATCTTCTAGTATTGCTGTTTCGAGTGGGGTTGCACCTCGAAGTAAAGGCAGTAGAGACGGGTGAACATTTAAGGTTTTATATTTGGGGATATCTAGGGCTCTTTGTGGAATGATTTTGCCGTATGAAGCCACTATGAAGAGATCACATTCAGTGGATCTGAGTCCATCACAAAAAGTATCGTCGAGCTTTTCTGGTGTCAGCGTGGGTATGCTATTTTTATCTGCCCAAACTTTTACTTCGGTCGGGGTCATCACGAGCTTTCTGCCTTTTGGTCTGTCTGGGGCAGTGATGATACAGGTAGGAATAAAACCAGCCTCTTTAAGTTTTTCCAGCACAATAACTGAAAAAAGCGAAGTTCCAAAGAAAGCGATTTTAGGGTTAAGGTTTTTCATTGTTCTCGTGCGCTTCTCTGATATCTGTCGCGTGGTCAATAAACAGTATACCATTTAGATGATCTATTTCGTGCTGAAAGATTTGAGCTAAAAGACCACTTCCTCCTCGCTCAAATACTTCACCTTTTTCATTGTACGCACGGACAGTCGCCTTGGTTGAGCGAATTGTCTTGCCATAAAAATGTCTGACACTGAGACAGCCCTCCTCCATCTCAAGTTTATTTTTTGAAAGTTTAGTAATGACTGGATTGATAAAAATCAGGTCGTCTGGCTGATTTTTATCCCTTTTTAAATCTTCAGTCAGTGCAAAACCAGCCACCACAAAAATCCGAAGGGATATCCCTATCTGTGGGGCAGCCAGAGCCACACCGTCTTTTTGTTTAGCAAGAGAGACCTTCATATCTGCAAGTATTTTTTGTATACGAGGCGAGACAATATCCGAGATAGGGACTTCGGTGGCATTTTGTCTCAGTACAGCATCGTCTTTTTGGACTATTGTAAGCATGGATTGATTATAGTGAAAAATAGGTTTTGGGGCAAGTAATTGTTTTGCATTCTAGATATATTAGCGTCCAATGGCTCAACGGACACCGTTGAGCCATTCGTTGAGCCATTCCGCCTAGACACGCCTATGTTTGGCTCTATTTGAGTGATTTTGGTTAAATTTCACCTTACAAAAGACTATCAGGATCGACTTTTATACTAACACTCGGCGGGAGTGACTTGAGCTTGGCGAGGAGGTCGGGGTCGATCCATTTTCCACGGGGGAGTTTGATCAAGCCGTGTAGCACATAGTTGCCTTTGACTGTGTGGGTAAAAGCAGGAAAAATATCTGCCACATGCGGAGTTAGGGTGTTTTGAATACTATCCATTTGAGCTACTATGGCATCACGCGACCCTTCCAGAGTAATTTTTATCAAGGTATTAAATGGTGGATAGTCAAATTGTTTCCGTGCCTCTATTTCTGTGCGATAAAAGTCGATAATATTGCCACGCAGGGCGTATTCGAGTACCTTTTCCTCGGCGTTTCTAGTCTGCATGAGAAATATATTGCGTGTCATGTAGCGTATTTTTAAAAGTAGATAAAAAATCTTTTCACTAATACGAAAATCCGGTATCGAGAAAAGTGAATCAATAGAAATGATAGCTGAGTTTTCTATTTTTTCGTGCAGATAAGATAATGCCATTTCGGTACCGAGGAGGATACTACCTGGTGATGAATAAAACTGGGCTATTGTATCGATTACCTTTTTTTCTGTTTTAGTGGTATCAGAGTCGATACGAAAAACTTTGACTTCTGGAAAACGGTCTTTGATCTTTTGGTCGATGAGGTCAATACCGATGCCGACCGTGCCGAGCTTCCAGCTTCCGCAGACCTTACACATCTCCTCTGCACTCCGTCTCTCACCACAGCGATGGCATAGAAAAAAGTTTTGTGCCTCATCCTTGCCTTTATGGAGAGTGATAGAAGCACTACATTTTGTACAAGTAACAATGTTTTGACAATCTCCGCAGACGGTAGATGGTGCGAGACCTCGGCGAGTAGAGAGGATAAAGAGATGCTCGCTGTTTTCGCGACTTTGCTCGATGAGCCGTTCTACTTCTGGACTGAGAATCTTGAAACTCGCCTGTGTGCCGTCTGGCTTCTTGTGTTTACGCATATCGATAAGCTCCTGCTTTGCGGTCGAAAGTGAGCGGAGGGTAAGGGGAGTAAGCTCGACTAGCTCACCGTTTTTGTGTCGCCAAATAGTTTCGGTACGGAGTGAGATATCTCCCATTACGAGCCGAGCGTGTATCCTTTCAGCAAAATATTCTGCAAAAGTGCGAATATCTAAAAAAGGTCTGGTTTGGATTTTGTATGATTTTGAGTTTTCTTTTTCGAGAATAATGGTGGCAATATCTGTACGGGGTATCGAGAGGAATGCACCTGTCGCAACAATGAGGATTGGGTGTGATAAATCTTGAAGCTGTTTCCAGATTTCGACAAAGGACTTTTTTGCAATACCACCATGAAGGACGATAGTGTACTTTTCGATACCTTTTTCGAGGGCTTTGGCTGAGATTTTTGCATCTTCGATAGTGGGGACGCAGAAAAAGACCGAGGACTTTTTGGCAAATTGTTCACGAATGAGGCTTCGGTAGTTTGCAAAACGGTCAGCATCATCGCCTTGGACGATATATTTTTCTTGGGGTTTGTGGGCGTGGATATCTACGGATATTTTAGTTTTTAATGAGGTGATATTTTCGAGAATGATTTTTGGAAGGAGGGTATAGAAAGATGCTCCAGCAGTACCTGCAAAGTAGTCTGCAGTGTGGAGGACGCTCTCTACATATTCTGGGCGGAGGAACTGTTTGGCTCGGAGCGAGTCGACTTTTTTGACTGCAAAGTCAGAGGACTTTAGCTCGGATTTTAGCTCGCTGGCTTTTTGGCTTTCGACGACTATCGCAGGTACTATTTTTGACCGTATTGGTACAGACACGAGGGAACCAGGTACCACTTCCTTGGCACTAAAATATGAGAGCGTTTCTTTGCCTATGCCTTTGGCAATAGGAATAACCTGCACGATGTACATCATACTAGTATACGCCAATTCGAGGATTTATGAAGGGAGTGGTTGAGGTTATGTAGAGTTATGCACTTAGTATAAAAACAAATGTGTGTAATCATGTAAGTACATGAAAAAAGAATATAATGAGTGGCATAATAAAAAGAAAGTTTTAAATGAACGAAAAGATATAGACAATATATTTTTCCGTGTAAAAGAAGTTTGGTGGACGGCACTTGGGGTAAATATAGGCTTTGAGCAAGATGGAAAGGGTGAGGAGTTTCGCCGACCCGTTTTAATTTTAAAAAAGTTTAATAAATATGTGGTGCTTGTTGTTCCACTTACAACTAAGATTAAGAAAGACAATAAATATTATGTGTCATGCTCTATTGCAAATGATGATATTTTGCGTATGGCAATTATCTCGCAAATTCGCCTGATAGATACAAAAAGGTTTATTGATAAACTCGGCGTAGCGAGTGAGGATTCGTATATAAAAATCAAAAACGCGATTAAGGCTATGCTCTAATCGCGTTCTCGAATTTGTCTGATTCGTCTTGCAACGAACCGAGCCCGAAGGCCATTTGTACTCAAAGTATATGTCTTTGCGTAATAATAGTCAAGCTCTTGTTTTCTGAGTCAAAAACAGGTATAATTGTAAACATGAATAAATTACTAGTCACTTTTTTGTTACTCGTTGGACTGTTGTCGGTCTCGACCTCAGTGGATGCACGGACGGTGCTTGTAAAAGGCTACTATAAGCCGAGTACTGGTGCTTATGTGATGCCACATTATAAAACTACACCGAACAAGACCAAGATTGATAATTTTTCTGCAAAGGGGAATTATAATCCGTATACAGGGAAGAGTGGAGAGGTAGATCCTTATAAATCGTAAATATGAAGAAACAATTTTTAGTTATAATTTTTTCGATAATCCTTATTCCACAAATGGTCATGGCTTCTTGGTGGAACCCCACAACATGGAAAATATTTAATAAAACAAATCAACCCTCAGAAATTGACAGATTGAGAAGTGAGGTCGAAGAGTTAAAAAAGAAAACCGCTATATCCACTACAATCTCTATTGAAGCCCCTGCGTGCAAAGGATTTTTTTGCAATTCTGTTGTATCAAAACCAAGTACATCATCCGATGCTCTTAAAAAGAATACACCTATAACAAAAATAACAAAACCAGTTGCTCCTGCTGGTTCAGTTAAACTTTCAAATGCACAAATAATCAAAAAAGTTAAACCAGCTACTGTTTACATTTCAACAGATGATGGTTCGGGAAGTGGGATGGTTTTTTCATCAGATGGGTATATCTTGACCAATGCCCACGTTGTCAAAGGAGTTAGTGGTGTAAGAGTTTCTCTGTCTACAGGCGAGATAATTGGTGGTACGGTTGTAGGTAGAGATGAAGAGGTTGATTTGGCGGTAATAAAATTATTTGCTTCAAAAACCCTACCACAGGTTGATTTTGGTGATTCAGACAAAACAGAACAAGGTGACGAAGTTTATACTTTTGGTTTCCCGTTTGGTATAGAGGGAGACGTGAGTTTTAAGGAAGGTACTATTTCAAGGCGTATTGATAATTATTTTGAAACTTCTGCAGAAATACACCCAGGAAACAGTGGTGGACCACTTGTAAATAAATATGGGCAAGTGATAGGTATAAACACGGCAATTTTTGGAAAAACTGTTTCAGGAGTTCAACTTGGAGAGACAATTAAGCTAGCCATACCTTCAAATACTGTCTTGTCTGAAATTTTTAAATTGAAGGCTGGTAAACAGGTTCTTGCGCATGATGTCGAAAAAAAACAAGAATCAAGGAGTGTAAAAGAATCAGAAATTGCCTTGTATAAAGTATTTGTTGAAAGTTACGAAAAATCTTTTAGGGAAAAGATGATTGCGGTTACTTTGCTAGGAAAGTCGTTGGAGAGTTTTAATGTAGATAGTAACAATCTAATGTTAAACTATACCTTTACTGCTGAAAATAAACTTAATTTATCTAATGAAATAATCTTAAATTCAAAAATTCCAGATTTACAGTTTTCTGGAGATATTAGAGGTTTTATCAATAAGTATTCTACTTATATAAATTCGTACTTAGAACGAGCTCAAATATTAAAATCATTAGCTTCTCTTCCTCCAAAGCGTGACTACTACAAGGCCGAGGTTGATACTGCACAGCAGTTGACTAATGAGTTTAAGAAAAACATGGATTCAACATCTGTTATTTATCAGGAACTATATGTTTTGCAGACAAAACTAGAACAATCAGCAAAAAATTATTTTGGTGTTGAGTTTCTACTTAGTAGAGAGAAATAGCCTCACTATACCAGGGGTGTGTATTTAAATTTACGATATGCCAAAAAGATATTTTTTCGATATACCTGTTTATCGTTGCTCAATAGATAAGTATATTTCTGAGACAGAAAATTTTAGAGAAAAACTAAAAGATTACTATATGGATATTCCAGTATACCAGGATTTGGATGAAGTAGAAGTCGAAAAGTCTGTTAATGGAATTATCGAAAATATAATGATGCTTCATGAAGTGTCATGGATTTTTAATGAAATTATAGCTTATATCAGGTTGTATGTATTGGATAATCGAATTTTGGCAGAAGACTTCATAGTTATGTCAAGAGTGACAAAAAGAAGTAGAAATAAAGTCTTTCGGATTAACGGTACTGTTTTTGAACTTAACATAAAAACGAATTGGAGCGATGGGAAAATATACTCTGAAATTTTAAAAAAAATTGAAAATCTTCAGTCAATCAAAGGATTTAAAAATAGATATATTGATCTTGAAACAATAAAAATCGCAGGTCCATTATTAAAATGGAAAAAAATGTTGAGGCTGTGATTTGAATAATGGAGATTTGTAAGAATGGTTTTTGCTCGTGTGATTAAACCCCCCTCATAATCTCCACCTTGGCACCCAGCTTATTGAGTCTATTTGCGAGGTCTTCGTAGCCACGGTTGATACTGTAGACATTGCGGAGTATAGAAGTACCTTTGGCACCAAGCATACCGATGAGAAGAATGACGGCAGGGCGGAGAGCTGGAGGACATATAGCTTCAGTCGCATGTAGCTCGGTAGGACCAGTCACATAAAAGCGATGTGGGTCAGCTAGGAGTGTGTCGGCACCAAGCTTGTCGATGTCCTTGTAGTATATAGCTCGCTTTTCGTATACCCAGTCATGGATAAATGTTTGACCGACTGCCTGAGTAGCGATAATAGCAAAGAAGGGAAGGTTGTCGATGTTTAGACCTGGATATGGCCTTGCTTCAATCTTTTCCTCGAGTGCCACGAGCTTGGACGGCAATGTCTCTATATCAACGAGGTCAGTGTGACCGTTTAGGGCCTTGTATTTTTTTGAAATCTTGCATTTGAAGCCCATTTTTTCGAGTTTCAAAAGCTCGAGCTCGAGGAAGTCGATAGGACAACGACGAATAGTGATGGGGGACTTAGTCACAATAGCCACAGCGAGGAAAAACATACTCTCGATTGGGTCCTCGCTTAGATAGTATGTTACTGGGACATCGATGTCTGCTTTGCCATGCACTACGAGCGTGCTGGTGCCAATACCCTCTATCTGTACCCCGAGGAGCTGTAGGAAATGACAAAGGTCTTGCACCATGTAGTTGGCAGAAGCAAATTTGATAGTCGTCTTACCTGGAATCCTCGCTGATGCCATGAGAGCATTTTCGGTAACTGTATCACCAGTCTCGTACAGGACGATGTAGTTGGGTTTGAGTTTTTTTGCAGATACCTCGTAGTAGGTACTTTTGGTAACTATATTTATACCAAACTTTTCTAAAGCAAAAAAATGAGGTTTTACTGTGCGTGAGCCCAGCTTGCATCCACCAGCCTGAGGAAGGCGAAACTTTTTGACCGAGTGAATGAGTGAGCCTATCATCATGATGATGCTTCGAGTTTTGGTAGCAGAAATCTGATCAATCTTTTCCACTGCTATTTTTTCAGCTGGTTTTATTTCAACATCACTCCCAACCCATTTGACCGATACATCCATACTTTGAAGTACTTCTATGATGCGGTACACCTCCTCAATCTTCGGCATATTTTTTAAGATAGTTTTGTTTTTGTTGAGAAGGGAAGCACAGAGCAAGCCCACAGCTGCGTTTTTTGATGATTTCGTCACCACTTCACCAGATAGCTTTCTACCTCCTTCTATTTTGAGATTTAGTGAGCTGTCAGAGACTTTTACAACATCTTTGTTGAGTGCATCACTTATTTTTGATAGCATCTCAGTGGTCATGTTTTGCTCGCCACTTTCAATACGGGCAATAGCACTCTGAGTAGTGTCGAGCTTCTGGGCAAACTGCTCCTGAGTAATCCCTCGCTCTTCTCGAAGATTTTTGATGAGTTTACCGATTTCGTTTAGTTGGGTGTCTGAGGACATTTGATGTATGATATTATTGGTATGATTATAAGTATAGCATATATGCTATACTATGCAATATAGGGTACAAAACTAATCTGTGGAAAAGCATCTTTTTACTTTCAATGTAATTATGGAGAACACCACGACGGCTTGCTGCAGGGATAGGACGAGACTAATCTTTATTTAAATAAAAAGTCGTGAACACGGGGTTCACGAATCAACTTGATAAAACACATGACCGGATTATTCATTTTTTGATTGAAGTGTCAGACCTTCTGCCAAGGCACCAAACGGTCCGTGTGGCATGAATTCCCCAACTTCCAATCGAAATAGGATTACCAAGTAGGTGGTACTGACAATCAATGCCAAGAACGACCCACCAGTCCAACAAAAGTTAGTGAAAGTTGGAACATCGCGGTGTATATTCCAGCCCATCCAAAGAAAAATCCCGATGATGATGAGAAGGTCGATAAACGAGGCTGTCGTCCGACCATTGTGTGTGACAAGGAACGACTTGAGTTTAAGCCAGGCTTTCATATACTTGATCTGTTTTGGGTTGTTTTTAATTTGACTGAGTAACGATCAGTAATCTCCATGATTACCGATTTCTTTTTTAAGAATATGCTTTAAAAAATAGATGTCAAGTAAACTATTTTAAGTTTTTTATCTGGATGAAGTCATTTACTTGTTTTTGCTAGTTATTTATGGTATTTTAAAAATAGTTCGGAAATCAAAAGGAAAACTATAGGAGTTCTTTTATGAAAAGGAAAAGCAAAAAACAAAGGCTAAGCAAGCGGGATACCGATGTGTATCCAAAAGTGGTTTACATTGTTTGGGGACAACTCAGGAAAAAAACTGATTGCATGTATAACCTTCAGAGTTTTTGGTCAAAGTATGCGACAAAGACTTTTATCAAGCTGTTAAAGGCGAATCCACAACACAAGAAATATTTTTCTGCGTATGAAATCGAAGACTGCTATGCTCTTGTTGTCAAAAACCAGGTCATGATTGTCGACACTAGCCCACGAAGACCGATTTACTTTCATTCAATCGCTTTTTATGCCAAGAAAGTGTTTCAGGCTGAACACGCTAACTTTGGTCTGGCTGACGAGCCTCTTCGGCAAATGCTCGTGTAAAAAGTCATCTTGGCTAGAAAAGTTACCACTAATACTGTTCCAAACCCAGCATAGGCTTGGGTTTTTTTTATTGTAATTTGGTAGAATTCCAGTGTTTTAGTGTAAAAACAAAATGGCTCTACGAAGCCATTTGAACGGCTCAACAGCCCTGTTGAGCCGTTGGAATTTAACCCTAGAATTTTCTGCTGAAAATTCTAGGGTTATCCCTTCCACCAAATCATACATTCCACATCCATTCTCCTAAAAAATAATTGTCTTTTCCACAAAAAAGCGTATGATACTTGTACTCACATGTCTTTTTTTTCTAAAAAACTCGGTATTGACTTAGGTACAGCGAACACCCTCGTCTTTCTCCCTGGTAAAGGTATTGTGCTCAATGAGCCATCGGTAGTAGCGGTCTCAGAGCAGGATAATAAAATCCTCGCAGTAGGAATCGAGGCAAAAAAGATGGTGGGTCGCACACCAGACAATATTATTGCCTACAAGCCTATGAAAGATGGGGTGATAGCAGACTACCGCGTTACTGAGGCGATGCTCAGATATTTTATCGATAAAGCTCTCGGCAAATGGAATATCTTTAAACCAGATGTGATGATCTCTGTGCCAGCGGGAGTAACCTCGACCGAAAGGCGAGCGGTGATAGAGGCTGCACTCAAGGCTGGGGCCAAAAATGCTTATGTAGTAAAGGAGCCTATTCTCGCAGCTATAGGTGCTGGTATTCCGATATACGAGGCGGTAGGGCATATGGTCGTAGATATCGGTGGTGGTACGACAGATGTAGCGGTAATCTCGCTTGGGGGTATTGTATCTTCAACCTCAGTCAAATGCGCAGGCAACCGTATCGACTACGCTATCGCTGACTATATTAAAAAGACTTTCAACCTAGCTATTGGAGACAAGACAGCTGAGGATATCAAGATAAAGATAGGCTCGGCGATACCTCTCGAGGAAGAGCTGACTATGATAGTAAAAGGTCGAGATTTTGTATCTGGTCTTCCAAGGTCTACAGAGATGAAGACCAACGAAATAGTAAAAGCCATTGGCAAGGAGCTGAGAGAGATGATCAAGGCTATTAAAGATGTGCTTCAGGAAACTCCGCCAGAGCTGGCTGCCGATATTATTGATCAGGGGATTATTATGACAGGTGGCTCGTCGATGCTCCGAAATCTACCCGAGCTAGTTTTTCGGCGTACTGGGGTCAAGGCTACTTTGGCTGAGGACGCACTTTTTTGTGTGGCAAAAGGTACAGGTATTGCATTGGAACATTTACATACATACAAAAAGTCGATTATTTCAAAACGATAGTTCCTACTGTTCGGCATTATTCTCCCTTTGTAAAGGCCGTCTACAGGTGTCGATCACGAACGATCGACTCAGCAGGCTCCAGGCCAAGGGATTTAGATTTCAAATCCCTCCACGCCAGAGTACTGTCGGTGAGTCGATCGTTTGTGATCGATCGTCCACAGATGTCTATCCCATACCGATAGACCACCTGTGGACGGTCCCTTTACAAAGGGAGAATTAATTCAAAATCTATGCAAGTACTACGCGAAAGTTTTAAAAATACAGGCAATCTTCACCACGCGTATTGCTTGGTAGGGGTGAGGGATCTCGTGCTGGAGGATCTCCACGCCTTTTTGGTGGATGACCTAAAAATAGTTTTACAAGGTAATCCAGATGTGTGGACATTTGTCGGTGACTCTCTTCGTATTGATGAGAGTCGGGCTTTAAAATTATCGCATACTGACCGAGCATTCGCGGTGGGTGGAAAACGCATTTTTATTATCTCAATCAACACCATTGGACACGAGGCACAAAATTCTTTACTAAAGGTTCTCGAGGAGCCTGTGGAGGGGAGTCATTTCTTTTTTATTTTACCATCGAGCGAAACTCTCTTGCCGACACTGCGTTCACGCATGGTGGTCATTACGCACGAATCTTTTGGTATGGGCAATATGCAAGGTGATATAACCAAGTCTGCTCGAGATTTTATCAAAGGCTCGCTCTCAACCAGACTAGAGTTTGCAAATGTTACTGCTGAAAAGGTGAGTGAAGGAGAAAAAACACGGGCTCAGGTAGCAGACTTTATCTCCTGTCTCGAACGAGAACTCTATATTTTATCAAAAAACAAGGCCAAAGAGGTAAAAGCAATGTCAGCATTAAAAGAGGTACTTTTGGCTAAAAAATATATAAATGACCGCTCATCGTCAGTAAAGATGCTTCTCGAATATATGGCTATAAATATCGGTTAAATTGATTATCTTTAGGTAAAAACACTTATTCATAGTAAAAAAGCTTGACTTTTAAAGTGGACTATGCTAAGCTTTAGTTATGTGGAGTCTTTGGGCAGCCAAAACTTCACTGGAGGACCCGCTCTCCGTAGTACCTAAAAGTGGTGACCATGGGGATAAGTATCGCCCGACCCATGGAATAGATGGCGAGTCTAGGACCCCATACCTGTCTAAATCTCAAACTAGACGCATCGGCTACAGAACTAGCAAGTGCAAAAGGTATAGAAAATCATGGTAGGGTATTTTGCTCCATGTAGTTGCGTTGGGCAACTAACGGTGTGGCATTTGAATATAGCCTGAGCTTGAGATGCTCTAGCCGTTCTAGCCAACTTGATTTGGGTCAGGTGGTGTGTGCGAGAAGCGTATTCATCTGCATTCTTTGTTCCTTTCCGGTATGTTGGTTTAGCCTTATACCGAAGAGTTACTCAGGGTTTGGGTAACTAGTTGTGAGGGTGGTTTGGATGACGCATGTCAACCGAGCCACCCTCTATTTTTTTGTAAAATAGTTCTCTTTCAGAATTCTTTTGCAAGAACTTTTTATTTTTCAGTAGTAGTGTATAATAATAGTCTATTAGTAATAATGTACTTTTGACTGAGTACTTTAAACTTTCGACTATCTTATATGGCCTACGACTTTTCAAAATTTAAGGGACGGACAAAGGAAGTAGAGGAATGGCTCAAAAAAGAGCTGAGTACTGTACGGACTGGTCGTGCGAATACAGCGATACTAGATACAGTAGTCGTGGAGTCGTACGGTGAGAGAATGTCCATCAATCAGGTCGCTGCGGTGACAGCCGAGGATGCTCGGACTATCCGTATTGCACCTTGGGATATGACTGCAGTAAAAGCGATTGAAAAGGGACTTACGGTAGCAAGCCTCGGCGTGTCGGTAGTGGTAGATGACAAGGGTGTCCGAGTGACTTTTCCTGAGCTTACTACAGAGCGACGAGTAGAGATGGCAAAGATTGCCAAAGGCAAAATGGAGGAGGCAAAAGTTTCCTTGCGTAAACATCGAGACGAGGCATTGAAGGATGTGCAAGTAAAGGAAAAAGCTGGTGGTATAGGTGAAGACGAGATTAAGAGGGTAAAAAATGAGATCCAGAAAATGGTAGATGCGAGTAATAAGCTGTTTGAGGAGATGTTTGGAAAAAAAGAAAAAGAAATCGTAGGATAAATTGCACGATTTCGTTGAAGGCGTATCTTTTTAAGGGGGTTCGCAAGTGCGACGGCACGAGACTTCAGGAAAAAATTAGCAAATTTTTATCCGTACCCTAAAAAAGATATGCCGAGAAAGAAATCATGCAATTATCTTCAGAAGTTGTGCTATATTATCCACTATGAACATTATTTTATTTTTAGTTGTGTTGGCGGTGTTAGTACTCGTACATGAGTTTGGGCATTTTATCGTGGCGAAAAGGTCTGGGATACGAGTAGATGAGTTTGGACTAGGTTTTCCGCCTAAAATTTGGAGTGTAAAAAAAGGCGAGACCACCTATTCTTTAAATGCTATTCCATTTGGTGGGTTTGTAAAAATCTTTGGGGAAAATCCAAATGAAGCATCTGTATCGGGACCAGATAGTGCCAGAAGCTTTGTAAATAAGCCTCGGCATATTCAGGCTATGGTACTTGTAGCAGGAATAGTATTCAACCTGCTTTTTGCTTGGATACTGATTTCCACTAGTTTTCTTTTTGGAGTGACGGCTTCCACGACTGATTATGCACAGTATGGAAGTAGATTAAAAGACTCGCATATTGTAGTGACAATGGTTCAAAGTGCTACACCTGCAAGTAATGCGGGACTTAGAGCTGGAGATACTATCCTAGCTGTTACAACTTTGGCAAAAGCAGGGGGAGCGGGAGGGGATGTTACAGTAGAACAAATTAAAAAAACTATCTCTGAAAGTGGGGGAAGTCCTATTAGTATTATATATAGTCGTGATGGCAAGACAATGTCGGCAGAAATGGTTGCCATCTCGACAGTTATCGCTGGTAAGTACGCGGTGGGTATTGCAATGGATAATGTAGGTACTCTCAGACTGCCAATACATCTTGCTATTTGGGAGGGTGGCAGGCTGACTATCCATGCTATAGGAAAAATAGCTACGGGTCTATATGATTTTGTGGCACAAATATTCACAGGTAAAGCCAACTTCTCTTCTGTCAGTGGACCTATCGGGATAGTCGGACTTGTGGGAGATGCGGCACATATCGGAATTACTCACTTGCTTGTATTTACTGCATTTATTTCTATCAATCTAGCGATTATAAATCTAGTGCCTTTCCCAGCACTTGACGGTGGCAGACTGCTTTTTGTGGCGATAGAAGCGATCATTAGGCGACCAATAAAACACTCAGTGGCAAATACACTCAATATGGTAGGTTTTGCCCTCCTCATGCTACTTATGCTAGTGGTAACATACAAAGATATTGCAAAGCTGGTTGCCAATTAGGGTGGTTTCGGTCAAATAACTCACTTTTTAGTAAAAATAATGAAATGGCTATACAGAGCCATTCTAAACGGCTAAACACTAGTGTTTAGCCGTTTAGAATAATACCTAATTACCCTAGATTACGAAATACATAGGTGACATTTATAGTGACTTTACTTCAAACCCATTTTCTACATCTTTTACTTCATATCCACGGCTGGAAATCTCAGCTCTGATGGCATCGGCTAGCTTCCAATCTTTGTTTATACGAGCCTTTTCCCGTTCTTCAGCGAGAAGAGTGATCTCTGGGGGTATATTTTCTGTTTCAGCTTTCGGTATTGGCATGGCGGATAGATTGAGTCCAAAGACAGTATCAAATCGCAGTAGAGTAGCAGATTTATCTGCTGGAGAAACTCCCTTATCCTTTACTAGCTCCCATGTCAGGGCAAGTGCCTTTGCAGTATCGAGATCGTCGTTTATAAAATTTTCAAACTTCTTTACATAGTCGGCATTTTCGTTACCTATGGGTACCTGTCGCCACTCTATGAAATGATTGATGAGCTTCACAAGGGCAGTCTGTGCGCCAAGTACTGACTCATCAGTAAAATTGAGCATAGTGCGGTAATGTGCGGTTAAAAGCCAATAGCGATAGGCAATAGGAGAAATACCTTTTGCAACGAGGTCTCGAATATAAATAGTATTACCCGTCGATTTGGCTATTCTTGCTCCTTTTATATTTAAAAAAGCACAGTGAAGCCAGTAGTGTACATATGGCTTGCCTGTAGCACTTTCAGACTGAGCTATTTCGTTGTTGTGATGCACAGGAATGTGATCAATACCTCCTGTGTGTATGTCAAAAGTCTCGCCGAGGTATTTCATCGACATGGCTGAACATTCGATATGCCAGCCAGGGAAACCGATACCCCACGGTGATGGCCAATCTTGCTGACGCTTTTCACCGGCTGGAGAAAACTTCCAAAGTGCAAAATCGGTCTTATTTCTCTTTTCTGGATTGGCTTCTACACGAGAGCCTTCCTCGAGACCTGATAGGTCAATGTTGCCAAGCTTACCATAGGCGGGAAGTTTACTTGTATCAAAATAGACACCGTCAGATGTGGTGTAGGTAAAACCTTTTTTCTCTAGTGCTTGAATGAGTGATATTTGCTCGGGGATGTGGTCGGTGGCCTTGCAAAAAATGATTTTGGATTTGTCTATATTGAGAACTGAAATGTCCTCGAGGAAGGCGTCGGTATAGAAGGTGGCTATTTCTTGAGCGGTCTTTTTTTCCTTTTCAGCACTTTTCTCAATTTTGTCTTCGCCATCGTCTCCATCACCAACCATATGTCCCACATCAGTGATATTGATCACTTGTTTTACGGTATATTTATTCCACTCCAGTACTCGCCTTAAAATATCTGCAAATACATAAGCACGAAGATTACCAATATGGGCATAGTTGTAAACCGTCGGTCCACAGTTGTACATTGAAACTTGTTCGGAGACAAGTGGTACGAAAAGCTCTTTTTTGCCGGCGAGAGTGTTGTGAAGTGATAAGGGCATGGCAGTATAACTATATCCAGTCTTTGTGTTTGAAATAGCTAAACATACAGATAGATATTGCAAGCATTATGGATATAACCGTCCAAAAGTCAGCTGGCAGACTTTTTAGAGATATGTCGCTAGCCCCCATTGTAAATATATTAGCAATGAGTGAAGCGGGAAGTGTAAGAAAGGCGATAACTGTAAGATTTTTCACGATCTCGTTTTGTTGGGTGGAGACTAGGGAGTCATTGGTCTCACGAAGCTCTGAGAGAAAGTCCTTGTTGTTTTCGAGTGCGTTGTAGGTTTTTTGGTATTCACTAATAATGTCCTCTAAATAATATGAAAAGTCATTACCAAAGAATTTGATACCATTGGTGGCAAAAGATTGGAGTACTTCACGATGTGATCTGGTGGCTTGCTTGAAGTCCAATAAATCATGCCCGATATCGGATAGCTCACGCACCATTTTTTTAGCTTTGCCATTAAAAATATGACTCTCGGTGTTTTGAAGGGAGGTTTTAATGTGATCGAGTTCCTGACCCATAGAGCGGTAGAGCTTTTTTATCATATAGTAAAATATAAAACCAGCGTGATCACCGATCTCGCTTTTGTCTAAGATAGCATTTACTTCAAATATTTTAGAAAAATTATGCAGAGGCTCAATGCTGTCGTAGGCAGTGGTTATAATGAATTCTTTACCCACCACAAAATCGATTTCTTTTCCTGTATGACTTTCTTTTTCGTCTTTAGAGAGGGTTGGAAAATGGAGAATAAGGTAAATACAGTTTTTGTAGAGATCGACTTTCGGCTTTGAGGTGGGGACTAGTAGCTCCTCTGCAACCATCGGGTGAAGGCTAAATTCATGCATTATTTCACGAACTTCATCAGTAGTCGGAGATTCTAGGTTTACCCAAACAAGATTCTTATATACATAGCGTTTAATCATGAGTTTATTATATCGGAAAAGTAGCTTAGGGGCAATGCTAATTATACTTTGATTTACAAAACCCCGTTGAAGGGTATCTTTTAAAGAGGCTTTCACATCGGTAGATGATGTGTCCCTGTAGACGGCGTAGAACGGGAGTCGAGACTTGAGAAATTTTTCACCAGAAAAATATTCGTACTCTTTAAAAGATATGCCGAAAAAGGGGTTTTGTAAATCAAAGTATACTAACAGAAATTATATTGTCTATAAGCTATTCACAATCTTTGACCTTATCATCAAACTCTGCGATAATAGACTGGCTTATGAAAAATATATTTTTGAAAAATTGGGTTTTGATTGGGACTGCATTACTGGTTCTAGCTGGTACTTTTTATGTGGGGATGTATGTTGGCTCAGATAGAATGTCCGATGCACTTAGTGCAGAAAGGATCAATAGTGTTATACATAGAGAGCAGGGTGTTGTTTCTACCACTACTGACTTTGCACCGTTTTGGACAGCATGGAGTATGCTAAATGAAAAGTATGTATCATCAAAAGATATTCCAGGGGATCAGGAGAGGGTGTGGGGTGCAATAAAGGGTTTAACCTCATCTCTCGGCGATCCTTACACAGTTTTTTTCCCACCAGAGGAGTCAAAAAGCTTTGAGAGTGATATTGCCGGTAACTTTGAAGGTGTTGGAATGGAGGTGGGTATAAAGGACACTATTCTAACAGTAGTATCACCGCTCAAGGGTAGTCCAGCCGAGAAAGCTGGTATTCATTCGGGAGATAAGATTTTAAAAATAAATGACAAAGACACCAAGGATATGACGGTGGAATCGGCGGTAAAGCTAATAAGAGGTAAAAAGGGGACAGAAGTCCGTCTGACACTGTATCGTGATGGTAAGGTGGGTGTTATTGAAAAAAAGGTTGTTCGCGAGGTTATTGATATTCCAACTATCGAGACTGAGATAAAAAAAGTAACGAAATCTGGTACAACAGATGATTCAGGAACTGAATTGACTAAAGACGGGGTATATATAATTCGTCTATATAGCTTTTCTGCAAATTCCCATAATCTATTTAGAGGTGCGCTCAGAGGTTTTGTGGAGTCAGGATCAAACAAACTCATCCTAGACTTGCGAGGCAACCCTGGTGGCTATTTAGAGTCAGCTTGGGATATGGCAAGTTGGTTTTTACCCCCTGGCAAAGTAGTGGTAAGCGAGGATTCTGGTAAAAATGGCAATAATAAGGTATTTAAAAGTAAAGGCTACGGTAGAGACACTTTTGGCATATTTGGCAAGGATTTTAAAATGATTATACTGGTAAATGGTGGTTCTGCTTCGGCATCAGAGATTCTCGCAGGAGCTCTAAAGGAGCATGGTGTAGCAAAGCTTGTTGGTACTAAAACCTTTGGTAAGGGTTCGGTGCAGGAGCTAGTAAAGATTACTCCAGACACCTCGCTCAAGGTAACCGTTGCGAGATGGCTCACTCCGCTCGGTAACTCGATTTCAGAAGGGGGACTAAAGCCTGACTACGAGGTTGCTATGACCCAAGAGGATTTTGAAAAGAAAAAGGATCCACAGCAAGATAAGGCTGTAGAATTATTAACCAAGTAAATATTAGACAACTATGAAAGTTATTTTTACTAAAGATGTTCCAAAAAAAGGTAAGAAATATGAAATAAAGGATATTTCAGATGGATATGCATTGAATTTCCTTATACCCAATAGGCTGGCAGAGGCTGCGACAAAAGAATCTATTAAGCGTGTAGAGATGATAAGAGGTCAGGACAGTGCCGTCCGTAAGGTGCGTGAGGATCTTTTAGTAAAAAGTCTACAAAAGATTTCCGAATCAACTATCACTATTACTGGAAAAGCTAACGAAAAAGGACATCTTTTTGCTGGTATACATACAGTAGAAATAGTTGATGAAGTAAAGAAAACTCTTCACCTCGAGCTCGATCCAGAGTTTATTGTTTTAGAAAAACCTATAAAAGAAGTAGGGGAGCATAAGGTGCTTGTAAAGGTTCAGGACAAGAGTGCTACATTAAAAATAGTAGTGCAGAAGGCTTAGTTTTTAAGATTAAAAATAAAGTTTAGTCTTGTCCTATCCCCGTAGCAAGCTATTCCCTCGGACTACCTCGGCGGGGTATTAGGCGAGACATCCGGGTAAACTTTGTTGTATATGTGTCGGCTCCGCCGACTTCATCCTCATTCTTGCGGATTCATCCCCGCGGCTAGCCGTCGGGGTATTCTCCACAATTACAATAAAAAAACCGCTTGCTCTGTGGCAAACGGTTTTTTATATTTAGGCTAGAAGGATGTTGAGAATCTTTTTTGAACTGTATGAATTATCAAAATTTACCTTGCGCTTATTTTTGATTTCTACAGTACCCGCCTTTAAGGCGAAAAGGGTGTGGTCTCGGCCGAGACCTACATTTTTGCCTGGCATGATGACAGTGCCTCGCTGTCTTACAAGTACAGCACCTATACCTGCCTTATCTCCTGGTACGACTTTTACACCAAGATATTGTGGTCCCGAATCTCTACCGTTTTTACTGACCCCAGCTGATTTTTTTGTTGCCATAGTATGTTTGTTGCTTTATTTGCTATAATTAACAAGTGAATACAAGTATAAGACATATCATAGAAAAAATCAAGTCCTCAAATGCTCCAGTATCTAGTCTCAGGAGGATACGCCCAGAAACCTATACACATAGCCTTGTTGTTCTTATTATTATCCTGAGTTCTTTTGCTTCGTTTGGACTGGGTAAACTTTCAGCACTCCATAACCTTAAAAAGCCGATTATTATTGAAAACACTGATTTGTCTACATTCGTAAATAATACAAAGTCTGTTAGTGCTAGCATATCAAACAATCTCAGTGAAACAGCCTCGGTAGTTAATATTTCAAAATCACTGGGTCAAGTCGTCGCCTCAAAAACTAGTGATAAGTATCATTTATTGACCTGTCCGGGTGCAAAGACGATTAGTGATAAAAACAAGATACTATTTTCTAACCCAGAAGAGGCTCGCAAGGCAGGGTATTTACCAGCAGGGAATTGTAAGGGTTTAAAATAGGTCTTTAAAATAAAAAACCTGCAACTACTTGTTGCTAGGTTATAAAAGAGGAAGATTTTTGAAAAGATATAGCGGATCCTTTCGCATGATAAACTCAGTCACGGTTTCCTCCGCAGTTTTTCTACTCTCGACTGCTTCTTCACAGAGCAATCTGATCAAAAGTGTAAAAACTGTTTCGTCAGGAAAATGTGGTTGAAGTAAATTAACGATCTCAGCACCTTTTTTCTGAAACACAGGGAAAAGCGGGCCGAGACCTGATTCAATCCAGACCATAAATACCCCCGCCTTTTCTATGTTTTTTGAGAACATTTCTTGTTCTAGATGACACATAGCA
This sequence comes from Candidatus Tayloriibacteriota bacterium, assembly GCA_943350765.1. Lineage (GTDB taxonomy): Bacteria > Patescibacteriota > Minisyncoccia > Phycocordibacterales > PALSA-1337 > SCTV01. Next base: position 95,580 of record CALRAJ010000001.1, read on the forward strand.
CAATCTGATGCCGTGTGTTGTGGAATATCAGAACCATTAAAACGCTTACCATGTGAACATTTCATATTTCCTAGTCTATGTATTGTTGAAGGACGATGGTTTATAGAATAGTATCCTTTGGTGTGTTTTGTGTCAATTTTACTGGTAATGCCTATAAATCCTTATTACTTTTAATTTTGAAAATAAAAAAACACTCGTACCTCGTACTGATGAGGTTTAGTGTTTGTGATCCCAACCAATACGAATTTATGACCCCGCAGTGCATCCCTTTTTTCTAAGGGCAATTTGGGCTAAAAGTCCTTGATTTTCTGCCAGCACTTCAGCGACTACTCTGGATGAAGATGCAAGGTGTGCAATCTTTCTTTTGATGTATCCATCAGACAGTCTGGTAAATTTCCGACTTGGCTCACAGCTGGTCCGTAAGGAGAATAAAAATTTCACCCTATCCGTCAGATTGTACAGCTGAAGTAGACTTTCCAAGTCTCTCCTAGCACCCCCAACCTTTTCTCTAGTCCTTTTTACTAGAGGCCTATTGACCATCTCCCTTGCCTCAGCTATGGCTTGCATAAGAGCTTTCTCCCTTTCGGGCAGAGGGTGACGACGAGGGGCATACTCGTTGTCACAATACTTCTTCAAGTAACGCCTTATCCTGTCTATCAGAACCCCGCTAGGCAAGGCAGACTTTTCTTTGGTGAGGAACAACCAAATGTTGTAGACCAGCTCAAGAAGTCTGTACTCCGCCATGCTGATCTTGCTGGTGTCAATTCCGGATTTCGCATTTTTTTTCATTTTTTAACCTCTCCTTTTACATTTACAAAAGTTTTTATGTTTTTACAAAGAACTGAAAACTATTGTACACTTATGCAGCACAAAAATCAAGCATTGCCAATACTGTACAAAATCTGCCATTCAACCTACTTATCTAAATCTAGCGTCTCATCGATCCGTATCTGTGCCACAAACTCAGGCACATGGGATACGAGAATCATAGCACCCTTGTATTCCGAGAGTGCTTTGGCAATGAGTGGAAGATGGCGAAAATTGATATGGTTGGTCGGCTCATCAAGAATGAGGAAACCCGGTTTTTCTAGTACAAGACGAGCAAATGCCACTAGACCTTTTTGCCCCTCAGACAGACTACCGATCTTTGTATCAATCACATCAGAAGTAATAAGGAATCCTGATGCTACTGCACGCACCCGCTCTTGATCAAAACCTCCGGCCGCGGTCATCAAAGACTTGAGTACCGTCTCCTCAAAGTTAAGTGTTGAGAAATCCTGTCTATAGTAGCCTACCTTTACACCGCTAGCGATTTTAGTACCCGGAGCCGTACCCCGTGCCATCGCTTCGAGCAAAGTGCTTTTACCAATACCGTTTGGACCACGCAAAAGTAAATGCTGGTTTTTCTTTAAAGAAATGTGTACTTTTTTGGCGACGGGTTTGTGGTTTTTACCGATTACGGTGTACGAAGAAATGCTGACCAGCTCGCCCAAAAGATCTTCTTGGTTTGGAATAATAAACGCTCTGATAGTTCTATCCTCTTTACGCACATCCACTTTTTCATCCTCCAGCTCCTCTGCCTTTTCTCGCATTCTTTTTGCTACCAAACGCATCTGACCACCTTTTTGAGCAAAAAAGTTGGCCTTGTCTTTGTTGTCTTGAATCTCTTTGGCGAGCTGAGCATTCTTACGATTTTCTTTTTCGATACGAGCAGAAATTTCCTTTACTACATCAAAATAGTTACCATGATACTGCTCTACTTTTCGAGTATGAATATCTAGATAGAGTACACCGTCAGTAAAGGCATTTAAGAAGTCGGCATCGTGGGAAATAACCACAACTGTTTTTTGATAGTTGATTAAAAATTGCGTAAGGTGCTCAATACCAGATTTATCGAGATTGTTGGTCGGCTCATCGAGTAGAAGTAGGTCTGGATCTTGAATGAGAGCTGAGGCTAGTAGAAGACGGGCTTGCTGACCACCAGAAAAGCTTTTGACTATCCGATCATGCATCTTCCCATGACCTTTGAGATTGACCACTTCGAGTACAGCGTCAATGCGTGGATCAATATCATATTTCTTTTCGGTAAAACATTTTTCAAAAAAAGCACGGACAGTGAGCTCTAGGTCTGACCGAGGTATCACTTGTCTAGAAAGTGCAATACTTACGCCATTGGTTAGATTTACTTTTCCTGATTCTGGCTTGAGAGCCTTGGTTATAAGTTGAAAAATGGTACTTTTACCAGCACCGTTTTGACCCATAAAGGTTATCTTTGTCCCACGGCGTATGACAAAATCAGCCCCATCTAAAATAGGTTTATTTTGCCCATACTCAAAGGACACTTTTTCAAACGAAACGATACTGTCGGTTTTTGCCATGAGGAGATACTTTAACACGATAATTTAATAGAATCAAGCACTATGTACAAGAATTGAGATCTTGGTTGCAAACTAAAACAGCACGACCTTTCGGTCGTGCTGTTTTAGTTATAACCAAAGCTTACGCTCGAGCTACATTTACCGCTGATGGACCTTTTGGACCATCACCGATTTCAAAAGTAACTTTGTCACCCTCTTTTAGAGTGTCAAAAGCTACTCCATTCAAATCTTTTGAGTGGAAGAAAAGATCCTTTACTTCGCCTTCGCGAGCAATAAATCCAAATCCTCGATCAGTAAGAGTTTTGATTGTTCCTGTCATCATGTGAGTATTTTGTTAGTATAAACTAAGAAACTCGACTGCGTTTCTGTGCCTCTAGGCACCTTACCCATTAGTATATACTATCTCGATTATTTTGTCAAGCTTTTTTATCAACACTCTTAGCATATTTGTCATAAAAAGCTTACAAGGCAACAAATACCGTACTGTCTCACGATTATAAAATGTCTAGTGGTTAAACAAAAAACGCAGGGGATTTGCCTGCGTTTTTTGTTTTTAAATCCTTAATTTTATTTAAGAAAGATGCTTTGAAACGAGCTTTGTCATTTCAAACATATTCACAACATCTTTACCGCCAAAGACTTTCTTTAGGGGAGCATCGGCGACAATGTTTCGCTTATTTTTCGGATCTTGAAGGTTCTTGCCTTTGATATAGACCCAGAGAGCTTTTACTACTTCTGACCGAGGCATTGGTCCTTTACCCACAACGACAGCTAAGTCTGCACTCACTGTTAACGGCTTCATAAATGCTGAATTTGTTTTTGGTGCCATATATTTTGTTTATTTAATAACTACCTGATTGTATCATACAAGCAAGATATTGGGAAGCGACCTTATAAACACCTCTCCACTAAGGATACTTTTTGACAGTTCTGTATTTATCTATATTCTACATATTTTAGCTGACTGAAATAGGCCTATTTTATATTAATTGAGGCATTTTCTAGTATTCTAAGTACTTCGTCTAATTTTGGGTCAGGAACAAGTCCTTTACTTTTTCTAAATTCAATCTGAAAGCTAACAGATGCTATTTTACCACTTAACCACTTTTGGAACTCCTCGATGCTTTTGCTGTTATGTCTTTTACTTTTAATATAATTTTCATCAATCACAATCGATGGTGCATTTATAATCAAGGTATACACTACCCCTGTAACAATAGCCATCAACAGAAAACTTACCTTTGATTCAATATGTGTATTGATAAGGTAGATGAGAACTATACCTGCTACAAAATATATAAATTGTCTGAAAGTAAGTGGTCCAAAAATCTTATCCTCGTCCATTTTATTTCTTTATAAAACCTTCGAGTGCCTTTAGCGCTTCAACAGGTACCATGTAGACTACTGTATTACTCTGGTCAGACGACATGTCGTTTATTGACTGGAGTGTTCGAAGGTGGAGAGCGCCTGGGGTTTTTGCAAGCATCTCAGCAGCCTTGGCGATATTTTCTGATGCAGCGAGCTCACCCTCTGAGTTTATTATCACTGCTCGTTTTTCACGCTCAGCTTCTGCCTGCTTACCGATAGTTCTTTCCATTTCCGCTGGTAGACTAACATCTTTGAGTTCAACATTTTGTACTTTCAGACCCCACGCATCAGTTTCTTTGTCGACAATCTCTCGTATTCTGTCCGCAATCTTATCTCGGCTTGAAAGAAGCTCGTCTAGGGTTACTTCACCGACAATATTTCTCATGGTTGTCTGGGCGTATTGAGATATGGCATATTTAAAATCCTCTACTTCGACAATAGCTTTGTTGGCATCGCTCACCTTGTAATATATAACTGCGTTTACACGAACAGTAACATTGTCTCTGGTAATCGCATTTTGATCTGGCACATCTACAGCCTTTGTTCTTACATCCACTTTCTGATAGCTTTGAATAACTGGCCAGACGATTCTCCAGCCAGGCTCCATGATAGAAGTAAACTTACCAAAGGTAAATTTTACCCCTCGCTCATATTGATTTATCTGACGAATACTGGTGATAATCAAAAAAGCAATTATTCCTAAAATTGTATAGAACATATAAAATTAGATATTATTTCGGTCATTGATTGATAATTTTTTAATAATAGCACTATTACCCCAAAAGCGTAAACTAATGGGTTTAACCTTTTAAATATGGACATGTTTTTCGATTTTTCCATGATATACTATCCCTATGACTAACATGAAAGACATCTTAAAAATTAGCTCGATTCCGGTCTTGCTTGCCTCGCTGTGCTGTCTATCGCCGATTATTTTGGTGCTTCTGGGGGTTACTACGGTCAGTTTCGCTTCGTCTTTTAGTGACATTTTGTACGGAGAGTATAAATGGTATTTTCGGCTGGTTGGTCTGCTCGGCTTAGCATTGTCCCTTGTATTTTATTTCCGTCAAACAAAAGGGATCTGCACTGTAGATGAAGTAAAAAAGCGACGCAATGAAATAATCAACACCATCGCACTTTCGGTGATTGCTGGAGTAGTCGGATACATTTTCTTTTTGTATGTGGTGGTGCATTATTGGGGTGTGTTTTTAGATTTGTGGAAGTAGATTGGGTATAAGTAAAAATTAGGCCTAAAAATTATGAATAATTTCACAAAAATCAGTATGGTTTTATTCCTTATAATCGGAGGATTTTTTGTATGGTTTTCATCGTGGTATCAAAAGTCGAAGCCACATCTCATTCCACCGATTGCAATAGATAACTCAGTAGCAACGAGTACTGCAATTCTCGCTGGAGGATGTTTTTGGTGTGTTGAGTCTGATTTTGAAAAGCTTGATGGGGTACTTGATGTAGTGTCTGGGTATTCGGGTGGTACTACTGCCAATCCAGATTATAAAAACTACGCACAAGATGGTCATCGTGAAGTAGTAAAAATTACTTATGATACTGACAAACTCACATTTGCAAATTTAGTAGAATATCTCATAAAGCATAGCGACGCTACAGACTCAGGAGGATCTTTTTATGACCGAGGTCAGCAATACGCTTCGGCAGTATATTATGCAAATGATACTGAAAAGAAAAGTGCTGAAAAAGTAATTGCTGACATCAATGCGCTAAAAGTGTATGAAAAGCCACTGGCACTCAAAGTACTTTCTCGAGCCACTTTTTATCCCGCAGAGGACTTTCATCAGGATTATTACAAAAAGAACACACTTCGTTATCAGTACTACCGCAACGCCTCGGGCCGAGATGCATTTGTACAAAAGTATTGGGGGGACAAGACAGGAATTTTTTCAGTGTCTACTATTATTTCATCAATAAACATGACAAATATACATAAATCAAAATGGGGATCATTCATAAAGCCGAGTGATGCCGAGCTTCGAGCAAAGCTGTTGCCACTGCAATACAGGGTTACTCAGGAGGAGGGGACTGAACGAGCTTTTAATAATGAGTATGATGCCAATAAAGCTGTGGGTATTTATGTAGATATTGTTTCGGGCGAGCCGTTGTACTCGTCGAAAGACAAGTATGATTCTGGTACTGGCTGGCCTTCTTTTGTAAAGCCGATTACTGCTGACGCAGTAGCACTTTATGTGGATAATGGACTTTTTACGACTCGTACTGAAGTTCGTTCTCGATACGCGGACTCACATCTAGGACATGTATTTGACGATGGTCCAAACGACCGAGGTGGCAAGAGATATTGTATGAACTCTTCGGCAATGCGTTTTGTTCCGAAAGAAAAGATGATGGAAGAGGGGTATGGGGAGTATGTGAAGTTTTTGGAGTAATGGTTCCCATTCTCCCTTGGTAAAGGGAGTGGTCCGAAGGCCGAGGGATTTGAAACTCAAAAATCCCTCCACGCCAGAGTACTGGCGGTGCTCCCTTTACGAAAGGGAGAATAATAGCAGGTATAATTTTAGGGTGGTATACTATAAGCATATGAAAATAAATGAAATCGCATTTGTGTGTTATCCAGTAAATGATATCAAACGGGCTCGGGCTTTTTATGAAGGAGTGCTTGAGCTAAAGCCAGGAAATGTTTGGGAAGGTGAAGGTATGGCTTTTGTTGAATACGAGCTTGGTTCGCATACTTTGGCCATAGGGTATGGTGCTCCAGAATGGAAGTCTGGTAGGACGGGTGCTACGGCGGCACTTGAAGTCGAGGATTTTGATGAGGCAGTGAAGAAACTTAAAGACAGCAAGGTTGAGTTCATCTATGAGCCTCACGAAACTTCTGTTTGTCACATGGCTCTTTTTGCTGATACTGAGGGAAATCAAATTATGATTCATAAAAGAAAGACGAAATAATTTTTCCTTTATGGATATAGAAAAACATAAAAAACAATTTGGTAATCAGGCTGAGAATTATACAAAGTATAGGAAACCGTATATAGAAAAACTATATGACCTTTTGTTTTCTCTTGTGCCAACAGAAGATAGTAAAAAGATCCTCGATGTTGCTTGTGGGACGGGTAAATCGACTGAATCTTTGGTGAGAGAGAATGTAGAGGTTTTTGGTTGTGATCATGATCCGCTCATGATTTTAGAGGCCGAGAAACAGGCACATCTGAAAGGTCTTCCAATAAGCTATTCTGTAGGGGAAGCAGAAAACTTACCGTTTAAAGGCGGGCAATTTGATGTGGTCACGGTGGGGACAGCCTTTCATTTTTTTGTAAATGACAAATCAGTTTTAGAAATAAAACGCGTTCTCAATGACCGTGGGTTATTTTTTGTTTTTTGGACGCTAACCACAAAAGATATTCTAGAAGAGGATTCTGTGCCAGCGAGCTTTTTTCAATCATTTAAGTGGGATAGGGTTCCTTCTCAATTGCGGGATTTAGATACTATTTCCGACTTTTTAAAAGATCAGGGTTTACAGCGAGTTGAGACAGCCAGAATTTCATTTACTCACAATGATACTGTGGAGGAACAGGTGGGCTTGATGAAAACCGCTTCAAGCTATGGGCTTCTTTCTGAGGGTGAGAAAGAAAGGTTTGTCAGTGAGCTTACAAAGCTTCTCACAATCAAACTCGGCACCAGACCTTACTTTACATTTGAAGAAGAAATTCAAGTGTGTTACGGATTTAAAAATTAATTGAGTAAGTCTCGTGTTACAATAACTCCATGACCCAAAAGGAAGCACTCTCGTTTTTAAAAATTGGAGCAAATGTTTTTCTGACAGGGGAGCCTGGGTCGGGTAAAACTCATACTATCAACGAGTATGTAAAATATCTCCGTTCCCACGGTATCGAGCCCGCCATTACCGCTTCGACCGGTATCGCTTCGACACACATCGGGGGCATGACAATACATGCCTGGAGCGGTATCGGTATCAAAAAGTTTTTATCTGAAAATGATCTCGACGAGCTGTGTCAGAGGGAGCGACTCGTCTCTAGAGTGTCAAAAACCAAAGTACTTATAATTGACGAGATTTCGATGCTAGACGCCCAGACACTCACGGCAGTAGATATGGCGTGTAAGGCACTAAGGCGTCGTGAAGAGCCTTTTGGGGGCATGCAGGTGGTCTTTGTGGGTGATTTCTTTCAGCTCCCACCGGTAAACAGGGCTGGGCAGGATGTATCACTTTTTGCCTATCTAGCTCCTATTTGGCAGGAAACAATGCCGATAGTGTGCTATCTTTCCGAACAGCATCGTACTGAGGACGCCAGTTTTCTCAAATTTCTTTCAGCAATACGCAGTGGGGAAATTACTGAAGATGTTCACGCGACTTTGCAAGCACGCATTACTACTAAAACTGAACATGGCAATGCTACTCGACTCTACGCTCATAATGTAAATGTAGATCGGGTAAACATCGAAAAATTAAACGCCCTCACACATACAGGTAGGACTTTTTCAATGTCTGCTCGAGGCGGAGAATATTCTATCGAGTCATTGAAAAAAAGTTGCTTGTCTCCCGAATCGCTTTCTCTCAAAGTCGGTGCGCAGGTCATGTTTACTAAAAATGTTTTTGAGTCGGGGTATGTGAACGGGACCCTCGGCGAGGTGGAAAGCTTTACTGCGAGTGGTGATCCAGTCGTGCGGACGAAAAAGGGGAAGCGTATACAGGTTGCACCACAAGATTGGACGATGAGTGACGGCTCACGGATCCTCGCGACCATCTCTCAAATACCGCTTCGTCTCGCTTGGGCTATCACCGTACACAAAAGCCAGGGCATGACACTCGATGAGGCGACGATTGACCTACGAGAGGCTTTTGAATATGGTCAGGGGTATGTCGCGCTTTCTCGTGTGCGGTCTTTTTCTGGACTTTCGCTTTTGGGCTACAATGCTCGCGCACTTGAGGTGCATCCAGAGGTGGCATCTGTCGATAGTCAGTTTAAAGAAGCGTCATTGAAGGCGGAAAATTCGCTCGACAAGATCGTTGAAGCTGAGCAGATCAAACTCGAGCATAATTTTATCCACGCCTGTGGTGGCAGTGTTGACCCAAGTAAGGTTAAAAAGAAAAAAAGTAAATCTGCGGGGGGATTTGGTGTTGCAAAAGTCAGTACCTATGATCAAACCCTCTCACTTTGCAAAGATGGTAAGAATGTTGATGAAATTACAAAATTACGTAATGTTACAAAAGGCACTATTATTGGTCATCTCGAAACTCTTTTTATGCGGGGGGATTTAGGTATTGATGTGATCAAGAAAATCATACCAAAAGAGTTAGTCCCTCAGATTCCAAAAATCAGCGAAGCATTTATCGAATTAAAAACAGAAATTTTGACCCCCGTATTCGAAAAGCTTGGTAGCAAAGTACCTTTTGAAGACCTCCGTCTCGTGCGATTATATATGATGGCGGAGAGGGTAAAGATAGGGAAAAAAGAGTAAAAAATACAAACATAGTTTTTAGACTTGTACAGATTGACTTTTATCGTATACTATTTTAGTATACAAACAAAGTTCTTAAACAACAAACAAGGAAAGGGGACTGTATGTCAGAAAATATTCTGGATATTAGCGGATTGGTGGAACGGATCATGGCAGTAGCCGGAGTGGGTGAGACAGTAGTGTTATGTGCCGAACGCCTACTACTAAAAGGCCTCGAGGATTCAGAGCTTGAGTACGCAGTAACAATTAACAGCTTACTCAGTTTTACTCCAGAAGAGATTGCTTTTATGCAGGAAAATACCTCAAAGTTATCGATCGCTCAGATGACTAAAAGCCTAAAAAAGCCATTCAAGCTTGTCAAGAAAGCTATGAGAAGCCTTTGTGTTGAATACATAAAAACACACTGGGAAAGTCAGACTGATGTGGTGTTGGCTGAGAGCTTGAAAATCAAACCTCAGGTAGTGCGCTGGATCAGGAATACTCATGGCTTATACAGAAAACGCGGTCCTAAGTATGGTCCTCCGCCTGATACCAAAGTTGTGGAGTACATTGCACTCCACTGGCTAACGCAAACTGATTCTGAAATGGCTGAGGTTTTAGGATGCAAGTCTTCGGAAGTAGGTTGTGTCAGAAGGTCAAATGGTCTTCATAGAAAAAGAGGTATGGAGCCGTTTGTTCACCGAAAACTCAACCTTAATAAAGCTGAGCTTGAGGATTTGCTAAAAAATCAGGGTTGTATTCTCGAAGATGTTGGCAAGATTTTCAAGATTACTAGGGAAAGAGTGCGTCAGATTGCCAAGGAAATGGGAATCAAAACAAGCTCGAAGAGCAGATCAGTCCTGTGGTATGCTCATCGCTACAAGCTACCAGAGTTTGCCGACAAGACTGTTTTCGAACAGGCTTTATATAATGCTGGTAGCAATGATCGATTAGCAAAGTCTCGCATGACTAGCATTGGCAAAATCAATCGGTTGCTGAAATGTCACGGTATTCGTTCAGAAAAAGCTGAATATGCTGTACTGATGTGTAGCAATCCTAAATGTGGAAAGAGTTTTTCTCGCCTTAAAAGTGTGGCTGAAAGAACTCAAACCAAAGATCCGACTTGTAGTCATAAATGTCGTAATGCTATGCATTCTGGCTTGGTCGCAGCACTGGCAAAAAGGGGGATAGAGTACTCGCCACCTGTCATGGCTATGCACTAGCAGACCTTATCTACACAGCTCGTGAGCAATCACGAGTTTTTTATTTAATTTGACAAAATAACCCATAGGGTGTATAATAGTCTATGTAACTGAATCTCATCGTTTTTTGTGTTTGGGGATAACTCTCTAAACCCCTGAAGTCATAAGGCTTTTAAGAACTTTTGAGACAACCTAGTCACTTTTTTATTATAAAGACTGGAGGGTTATATTGATCTCGAAACAAAAATTCTTACTTGGCACATCTTTTAAAAGGCACGAATATTTTTCTGGTGAAAAATTTCTCAAGTCTCGGCTACCCGCCTTGCGAAGTCCTTTTAAAAGATACGCCTACGACGAATTTTTGTTTCTTCGAAAGAGGGATTTTTTAAAAGAATTATGTATACAAAAAACGCAAACACAGGAGGGTCTTCACGACCTTCTACTTATAAGCCATCTTCATCTTTTCGCCCAGGTGGACCGTCGCGATTTTCTCGTGGAGGAACTAGCGGTGGATATCGTGGAGGAAGCGGTGGAGGATTTCGAAGTCGACCATCTTTTGGTGGTAGTAGAGGAGGTGGTCGTGGCAGAACTGATAACATCAGTCACTCAAGATTTATAAACAAAGCGGTGATTACTGAGGAGGTCGTGAACTTTGTACCGGAGCACAAGTTTCAGGATTTTACTTTCGAACCTTCACTCAAGCAGGCTATTATTACCAAAGGCTATCTACTTCCAACACCTATTCAGGACCGATCTATTCCACATGTACTAAAAGGTACAGATGTAGTGGGTATTGCAAACACTGGTACAGGAAAGACAGCGGCATTTCTCCTTCCACTTATAAACAAGGTTTTACTAAACCGAAAACAACAGGTACTCATTGTCGTTCCGACTCGAGAGCTTGCTATACAGATTGACGCTGAGCTAAAAACTTTTGCTGGTGGTATGAAAATGTACTCAGTATGTTGCGTAGGAGGAGCAAGCCTCAGTAAGCAGATTAACGATCTCCGCTATCAGTACAACTTTATCATCGGGACACCAGGACGACTAAAAGATTTGATAGATCGCAAGATGATTTTCCTAAAAGAATTTAATACTATTGTGCTCGATGAGGCAGACCGCATGCTCGACATGGGATTTGTCAACGACATGCGCGCGGTGATGGCTGGTATGCCAAAGGACAGACAGACACTTTTCTTTTCCGCGACACTTTCACCAGAAATAGAAAAGCTTATTCATGAATTTTTGAAGGAACCTGTAAGAATTTCAGTAAAAACTCAAGATACTTCAAAAAATGTTGACCAAGATGTGGTCAAAGTGGCTCGTGGAGCAAACAAAATAGATGTACTTCACGATTTACTCAAGCAAAAAGAGTTTAGCAAAGTTCTTATTTTTGGTCGTACTAAACATGGGGTAGAAAAGCTTTCAGGAATGCTGGTACAAAAGGGTTTCAAGGCGGACTCTATCCACGGTGATAAAAATCACTCTCGTCGACAAAAAGCTCTAACCATGTTTAAAAACAATCAAATGCAGGTGCTTGTGGCAACCGATGTGGCAGCTCGAGGACTAGATATTGCCGATGTTAGCCATGTGATCAACTACGATATTCCTGCAACTTATGACGACTATGTACACCGTATTGGTCGTACTGGACGAGGTAATAAAAAGGGTAAAGCATTAACATTTGTAGAGTAAGCTATATAAACAAAAAAACCACCTAAGGCGGTTTTTTTGTGTACTTTGTAATACATATATTAGGGTGTATAATTACAATATTATTAATTTATTAAATTTTAATTATTATGTCATCTAAAACAGTTGTTGTTATCGTTGTTGTTGTTCTAATTTTGCTAGGTATATATTTTTATTCAAATAACAAGGAAGTAGCACCTGTGGTTACCGCACCAGTTGAAAATCCTATAGTCGCAGAGCAAACGAAGACTGAAGTGGCTGTAACCCCTTCAAACACTAGCTCAAATGATGAGATTGTTGATTACCTTGTCGATGGTCTATCCGTTGATGCAAAAACCTCTGCAAAGGCTAGTATAGATAGCACTACTGTGCCATCACAGGATCAAGTGGGTGCGGCCATTAATACTAATTTCTAATACACATATCCATGAATAAAATACTTTCAACGCTCATTATTGTAGGTATGCTCGCACCGTCCCTGTCTTTTGCTCAAACAGACACATCTAGACCAGCTATCCGAGCTACACGACCGTCCCAGAATGAAGATAGAAAAATGATGGGTACTCAGCCGAATAAAGATAGAGAAAGTGGCGAGGGTAGGATGAATAGCTCTACCACTCGTGCTGAAGCTAAAAAGGAAATGTTTTGTACACAGATAGATAAAGTTTTGGCTGGTTTAGATACAAAAGGTATAAGAATGGAAGAAAAGCGTGAGGAAAAAGGTACAAAGAAAATTGAAAAGAGAGGTGAAGCTAGAGAAAAAGTTGATATCAAAAGAGATGAGAATGATGCAAAGAAAAAAGCTCAGCTCGCAGAGCTAACATCTAGGGCAAAAAATGATGCTCAGAAACAAGCGATATCAATTTTTACAGCAACTATTGAAAAGGCGATTGCGGTTCGAGATAGTGCGGTAGATGCTGTACTGAAAACACATAGAGATGCTATAGACGCCACTGTAGCATCTAGAAAGACTGCTATGGATACTGCGATTGCCACCTTAAAATCAGAAATTGAGTCTGCAAAGTCAATAGCAAAATCTGATTGTGGAACTGCAGGAGTATCCCAAGAAACAATCAGGACAACACTTCGAACAGCCGTAAAGACTGCTCAGGATAAGTTTAGGACAACAGTACAGTCAATTGAAAAGGTCAAAGATATTTCAATGGCAGAAAAGGAGTCTAGAAAAGATCAGATAGAAAAAGCTCATGCTGATTTCAAGCTTGCAACAGATCAAGCAAGAAAAGATCTAAAAATAGCACTAAAGCCAGTATCGGTGACGGCTTCGACCACAGTGAGTCAGTAATAGATAAAATTAGGTAAAATAGCTTCAAAGGCTCAACGGGCGCCGTTGAGCCTTTGAAGCTTGTGAGGTCATACCCCACGAAAATCTACTGATTTTCGTGGGGTATTGTAATCGTATTAAATGGCTCATCAAAGCCGTTTGAACGGCTCAACAGGGCTGTTGAGCCGTTCAAACTAATGTGTCTATCTATTATTCTCAGGTCTTATTTGTATCGATTGAGCATTCATACTACCGTCAGGATTTTTGCTACCTGTGATTGTTACTTGCGTACCAGTAATAATGTCATTTAGTGACCCTACACTACTCTTTTGTATAGTGGTACTCGAGTTTAGAAATACAATATTTGAGCCACCTTCGCGTAGCTTTACCGTAACACTCTGAGCATCTTTTGTGATAATTTCACCTGTAATAAACGCCCCACCTTGTCGAACGGCACGATTGCCACCATTTAAATTTGCTCTAAATTGCCCTGATCCAGCCTGTGTCTGTGTATTTTTTGATGAACCATACTTTATACCAGCATAAAAAGCTATCCCAGCTACAATTATCACTACAACAACAATTTTTATAATATTTTCTTTATTTTTCATATAATTTTGTAAAATTAACTAACTAAATAATTACTAATTTAATCCCAAATTACAAAATACTGTCGCAGGCGTATCTTTTTGAAAGACTTCGGAGGCGGGTAGCCGAGACTTGAGAGATTTTCTAGTAAGAAAATACAAGGGCTTCGTCTACAGATGCCTATCCCTAACCGATAGGCTTCAAAAAGATATGCCAAGAAAGGTATTTTGTAATTTGGGATAACTTACTTCCCACTACTCATACCTCAACGCCTCGATTGGGTGCAATCTCGACGCTCGTCTGGCAGGGTAGTATCCGAAAATAATACCGATGCCAGTCGAGACACCGAAAGCGAGAAATATTGAGGAGAGAGATACCGAGGTTTGAATAATACCAAAATAATTTACCGCAAAAGATATAGCCCACCCAAAAACAACACCGACAACACCACCTATAAAAGTCAGTACCACTGCTTCTATTAGAAATTGTAGATTTATATCTTTTCTCTTTGCTCCAATAGCTTTCCTTAGACCGATTTCTCTAGTCCTTTCTGTAACTGTAGTTAGCATCATATTCATAATTCCTATTCCACCGACCACAAGTGAGATACCAGCAACAGCAGATAAAAGCACTGTAAATATCCCCGTAACACTAGAGGCAGTAGCTACTATGTCAGCCTGATTTAAAGTACTAAAATCAGCCTGAGTTGGATCACTGATATTATGACGGTCGAGAAGTAAGACTTTTATCTGATCCTGAATCTCGGTCATGGATTCTGGATTATTCGCTTGTACGCTAATGGTGGTTACATACGCATCACCAGCCAAAAAGCGTTGAGCGGTGGTAAGAGGGATAAAGATCATATCATCCTGACTACCAAAGCCTGTGCCACCCTTGGCTTTTGTTACACCAATGATTTTAAATACGATGTTTTTTATTTTAATCGTCTCACCAACAACATTTGCTCCCTGACCAAAAAGATCGTCTCTTGCTGTAGGACCGATGACAGCAACTTTTGAAAGACTTTTTAGGTTTTGATCAGTAATAAATGATCCTTCGCTTATTTCTACATTGCGTACACCTAGGTATGAGGAGTTTGTACCGATAATAGAAGTATTGGTGTTTTTACCCTTACTGGTTACTTGATATCTACCAGAGATTTCTGGTGATACCGCTTTTGCCAGAGTAACTTCTTTGATTATGGCGTCTGCATCGCCTTGTGTTAGCGTCCGTGCGGTACCACGACCTGAGCTTACCTGAAATCCCTGCCCACGCTGAGCACCAGGGGTAACCAAAACTAGATTTGAGCCAATAGACTGAATACTCGATGCTATAGAAGCTTGTGCGCCTTGACCAATAGCCGTCATGGCTATTACAGAACTGATACCTATCACAATACCAAGCATAGTGAGTCCTGTTCTGATTTTATTTGATTTTAAAGCAATATATGTTTCTTCAAAAATATCGAAAATGGTCATGGGTGTGTTTGAATGGTTTTATTTTCTTGTATGGATGTAATTATTCTTCGTTCGTGTATTTTGCTATCCTCAACAATCAAACCATCTCTGATTGTTATTATTCGTTCGGCATGTTCTGCTACATCACGCTCATGAGTAATGAGTATGATTGTACGACCTAGTTCCTTGTTTAGTTTTTGAAATGTTCCAAGTACAATCTCACCTGTTTTTGTGTCTAAGTTACCAGTTGGCTCATCAGCTAGTATTAGGGTAGGGTTGTTGACCAAAGCTCGAGCTATCGCAACACGCTGTATTTGACCTCCAGAAAGCTGATTTGATAAATGTTTAAAGTGAGTTTCCTCTAGTCCAGCCGAGATCAGAGCTTTTTCTGCACGCAATTTTCTTTCATCTCTGTCTATACCAGCATAGACCAGTGGTAACATTACATTGCGTAAAACAGTAGACCTAGAAAGGAGATTGAATGATTGAAACACAAAACCAATTTTGTTTTTCCTTATATCAGCCAGCTCATCATCAGTTAGTTTAGAAACATCCTTTCCATCTAAAAAGTATGAGCCGAGAGTGGGGGAGTCGAGTGCGCCAAGTATGTGCATTAGGGTAGATTTGCCTGATCCAGACGGACCCATGATAGCTACAAATTCACCGTCATTTATAGCAAAGCTTACTCCCTGCAAGGCTTGAAAGGTATTTTCATTTCCTTGACTAAATGTTTTTGTTATGTTTTTAATTTCAATCATATTGTAGGATTTCTACCTAACAACTCGAGTAGACGCACCAGTAGCACTATTTCTATTACCTGTTATAGCTCCAAAAATACTTGGCGTAGCGGTAACCCCAGTATTTGTACCAGCAGTAATAGTTCGTGTAATGATCTGATCGCCCTCTTTTAGTCCAGAGATTATTTCAACTGAAGTGTCGTTTGATAGACCTGTTTGAATATTTTGCCTTTTGGGTGCTACTGATGATCCGACGCCCTGATTTTGTGAACCCTGAGGTACCGAGAGGGGTGTATCGAACATTTCCACATAGCTAGATACAGCATCAGATTTGACAGCACTATTTGGAATAATGAGTATATCTGATTTTGCATCAGTAATGATTGTAGCGGTAACACTCATACCGGATTTTATTCGTATATCTTGTGTATCGAGTGTAATTTGGACACTATAAGTTACCACACCCTGCGACACTGTACCTATTGCATCTATCCCTGTAACCCTACCAGTCATTTCCAATCCATCTATTGCATCAAAAATAAGTGTAGTTTTTTGACCAATCTCTATCTTTGCCACATCTACTTCATTTAGAGGTATGGACACAATCTTTTGACTTGTGATGAGTGAACCTATCACACTACCGGAGGAGATTGACTCACCTTTTTTCAAGGTTATTTTAGTAACAGTGCCTTCAAAAGGAGCTCGAATAAAATAGTCAGCAAATTTATCCCGTGCATCAAGTAAGGCATTTTCTCTTTGTATTACTGCAAGCTCTTGTGAGCGTATATCGAGTGCATCGCTCCCAGCCTTTAATTTTTCAAGCGACTGAGTATTTTCGACTATTGACCTTTCGGCATTCACCTTAGCATCACTCGCACTACGAATACCATCTTTAATATTAAGTAAATTGATTAGATAAGTGTTTGTATTACCAGTGTAGGTATTAATGCTGGAGAGATGAGTTTCTGCAAGTGTGGCTACATTTAAGTTTCTTTTTACTAGCTCATCTTTATACATTGAAACGAGGTTATTGGCACTTTTTATTGCCTCAGCTATATTTCTAGTGGTTTGGTATGTCTCCTCTAAAAGAGCCTCAATTTCTGCCTCACTAGATACGCGTGTTACTATCTTATATCGTGTGAGATTTGCATCATAACTTGCCCGAGCTACTGTATACTTGCTATCCACATCTATTTTCAAAGAATCCGCCAAGGTATTGTACCTTCTAATAGTATCAGTATAGTAGTCAATATTTTGCTGACCAGTACCACCGAGTCCAGCCTGGGTACTGTAGAGTATGTTTTGTAATCCACTCATTATATTTGGAAGAGTTAGGAATACATTAGTTACGGTATTGATAGCATCTTCGTAGTTTTGTTTGAGTTCGTTTGCCGAACTGATTTTTGTTTCGTTGGCTCTGGCAAGTGTATTCTCGGATTGAGTTACCGATAGAATGTCAGCTGGTTTTTTGATTTTTTCGAGCGATAACCTAGCACTTTCTAGATTTGCTTCAGCATCGCGTACAGCTTTTTGTGCATCACGAGTATTTATTTGTGCGATGAGGGTACCTGACTTTACAATTTGTTCATTTATAACACCTATATAGACCACATCACCGGAGGCTTTTGCTTTTAAATCCATTTGATTTAGCGTAGAAACCTGACCACTGCCAGTAACTGTAGTAATAAGTGTGCCTTTTTCAACTAAGGCGGTTACATATTGTGGGGGAGTATTCTGGTTTTGTATTGTTGTAATAGCCCAATAACCAATCCAGACTAAAACAACAGCCAAAATAACACTTATTATTTTATGTGCAATGGCAAAGTTTTTTACAATATGTGTTATGTGGACGGTTTTGTGAAAAATTGTGCTGGTCATACTATTTTAGTTTGGATTATTTTCTGATTGATTGGTTTGCGGTATCAGTATCTGATGGCATAATTCTAATCAAACGAGCCGAGATTTCACCAGTTTCAGTGGGTGTGCCAAGTACCATGACATTTGTATTTATCATAAGGTCTGTAGTCGATGCAATATTTCTAAATGAACGAATATCCGTATCATTTTTAATTACAATCACTTTTTCTATATTGTCTTTCCCTTCAATAATAAGCGTTGGTAGGCTAACTCGGATTATTTTACCAATAGTGCCGTGTGCATTCGGCAAATCTCTACCTCGAAAATCATTAAACATACCCATTCCATTACGGTGTCCGCCAAAGGTTCGATAATAATTATCACCCAACCCAAATGCAAAAGAAGCTTTTTTTAGTCCAACAAACATACCCGCTTGAAAGATAATAAGGGCGATAATTATGCCCCCAATAATGTACAGCACGCGAGTAGCTTTTTTTGACTGAAGCAAGGTTTTTATATCTATACTCATATATTTTATTTTGTTATGCAAATTTATAAAACGCTTTTCGACTATCTCGCACCATCGACACAAGCCCACCGAGCAGTACAAATCCGCCAAAAAGTACCACCGTGATGCTAAATAGTGGAATAGTCTCTACTAAGGAAAGTAACAACTCCTTTCCATACAACATAGCTATACCACCATCAGAGAAAACCAGCGAAAGATATTGAAAAAAATCAGAACTAGATAATTCCCGTACCAAATATGTATAGGAGTAACCAAATCCTATGGCAGTGCTGAGTACTAGCGTACTCCACAAAGCAAGTCTCAACCGTGCCATTAACACTTGTATCTTTTCTATTTTTGCGAGTATATTGCTATAGAGTACTGCTCGTGGCTCTACAGATGGTATACCTTTTAATATCTGTGCATAATTTTTCTCCACAATACTTATACGACTGGATTTAGTTTTTTGGTGCATTAGTATCTGTGAGGATTTTTCTTAACAGAATAAGGCCTCGTCTATGCTGGCTACGAATAGTTTCCAGGGGTTTATTGACTATATGTGCAATTTCTATAAAGGATAGCTCTTGCTGATAGTGCAGTGTCAGTATTTCCTTGTACAGGAGGGGTAATTTGTCTAGAGATTCTGTAAGTAACTTTTTATTTTCTTCTTGCAGGAAAAGTTCATCTGGTAACAGCGTATTGTCCGCGAGAGATGTTGTAAAATAATTTTCACCTTCACTGTCTTCAAAACTAGAAAAAACAATAGCTTTTTTCTTTTTTAGCCAGTCTAGAGTAGTATTGTGAGCGATAGTATAGAGCCATGTTTTAAAACTATACTTTGTATCATATTTATCAAGATTTTTCCAAACTTTAATAAAAGTATCCTGAGCAATATCCTCACTCATATCCTGATTATCTGTGAGACGATATATAAAAGCATATATAGGTTTGAGATACCTTTTTAAAATGCCGTGAAAGGCTTTTTCATCACCGTCTAGATGCTCTGTGACGAGCTGTTGATCTGTTTTATCCATAGCTTGTAGATTTCCATTGTGTCATAGATGGACTTTATTGTCATACTTGCGACTTTCCTCGCACTCGCAAGAACCGTTCTTGCGAGGACTACCAAAAAAGCTGGGTCTAGGGCAGGGGATAGGTAATCTTCTATCTTTACACTACATTCGACAATGCTATACTGTAGAGGTATTATTTATTATAAGCATTATAATCTATATGGAACTAGATATACTGAAAGAGTTGGTCAATCCGTGGGCGGTTTTGGTGTCAGCTATAGCAAGTATGATTATTGGTTCGCTATGGTATTCACCATTATTATTTTCAAAACCGTGTATGGCAATAATTGGAGTTACTCCAGAAAAAATCACCGAGAGTAAAAATAAGAGTATAGCCAAGTCCATGGTCATTGGATTTATTAGTGCGATGGTAACTGCTTTTTCGCTATCCTTATTGATCGGATTAATTGCACCAAATACGATAGCGGGAATGTGGCTGGCACTTTATATTGCTTTTATTTTCTGGCTCGGCTTTATGGCTGTAATTCATCTCGATACTGTAATCTGGGAAGGCCGTCCATGGAAATACTTTTTTATAAATTCTGGCTGTCGTTTGGTAACAATTTTAGCCATTACCCTCATTTTATATTTTTGGCGATAATTTACCTCCAGAAGACTTTTTTAACACAAACTAATGCAAAAATATTCTGAATTATTTAAAAAATACAGTCTTCATGTCGCTTTTATTCAGTCTGTAATAGCTACCCTCGGTAGTCTCTTTTTTAGCGAAGTGATGCATCTCACTCCCTGTGTACTGTGTTGGTACCAGCGTATTCTCATGTATCCACTGATCTGGATTACCGCGGTTGGAATTATTAAAAAGGATAAAAATAGCCCACTATATATCCTACCACTCGCACTGTTCGGCTGGGTTATCGCCCTCTACCACAATCTCCTTTACTATAAAATAATCCCTGATACACTTTCGCCATGTAGTCTCGGTGTCTCATGTACGACCAAGTTTTTTGCTTGGTACGGTTTTATCACCATCCCTCTAATGTCATTTACCGCCTTTTCTATAATCATCGCCTGTGTGTTAGTATATAGAAAATATTTAAAAAATAATAAATAATAAATCAAATGGAAAAAGAAACTCGGGTAGTAGCAGGTGTCGTAGTGGTTTGCATAGCACTCTTTGTGGCTGGCGCAATGTGGTATAACTCAGCTACAAAACCTGTGCCAGTAGATATGTCTCGCCTGATTCGTGAAAACAGCACAAAGATAATGGTTCCTGATGCAAAGATAACCATCGTAGAATTTGCGGATTTTGAGTGTCCTGGCTGTGCTGGTATCCATCCTGTACTAAAAAGGCTCTTGACTGACTATTCTGGAAAGATCAGTTTTGTTTACCGTACATTTCCGATCCATCGAGACTCGGCTCTAGCTGCTACTTTTGCCCTCGCTGCTGGTGAGCAAGGTAAGTTTTGGGAAATGCATGACAAGCTCTATGAAAACCAATCCAGCTGGGCAGGCAAGGAAAAACCACCTCGAGATATTTTCCTAGGTTACGCTACTGACCTCAAACTCGATATCGCAAAGCTTGAAAAAAGTCTAAGTGATAGTCATCTCGAGGCCCATGTAAACGCTGATCGTGATGATGCATTAAAGCTTGGTATTCGTGGAACCCCGACTATATTTATAAACGGTGAAATACTAAAAGGTATACCGAGCGACGGCGAGCTTCGTGCGAGAATTGATGTGATACTTGCGAAATAAGATACACGGTGGTTTTGTAATAATCTTTGGCAAATCTAAATACCCCGAATTACGAAATGCCTTTCTTGGCATATCTTTTCGAGGGTACGGATAAAAGTTTACTAACTTTTTCCTGAAATCTCGGCTACCCGCCTGCGAACCCCCTCGAAAAGATACGCCTGCGACGACATTTCGTAATTCGGGGTAAATAAAAAATAGCGTTGGGTGAAAATCACCCTCGGCTGTTGTGTATTAAATATGAACCTTTTCCTACAAAAGCTCTGTGGTCAAGTCGATTACCTTTTGCCAGTCTGGTACCCCAGATACAACATAGGGACTATCTGACAGACAGAGTATCCGACCACAGGTGGTACTACCGACGATTTCAAGTTCATGGATAACCGACCTGACAATAGATGATACTGTGTCATCCACCATAATATTTTGCACATCCACGAGTACAACACTTTTTCCAAGCGTAATAGCTAAACCGGTTGTGGATAGCCCTTTGATACGGCAATCAAATACAGGATCAGTTTGAGGGCTTGGGATAAAGTCCGAACTGGGTTTGAGAAGTGTGACTATCAAAAGACCGATAGAAGCAGTATGATCTTTTAATAGCCTTGCGGCAACAATCTTACTACATGTGAGATGTAGATGTTCGTAATGAGTACTAGGAAAAGCTTGTATTGCGAGCCTAAGATCGGAAGGTCTAGCAAGTATCAGAATGTTTGGTTTAGGCATATTTTGACTTAAAGCTAGGGTTTTTGAAGAGCGTTTACTCTATTAAACCATAAGTTATGTCTTTATGCAAATTGTTTCAGTTTGCTTGATATAGTTATCCACGATATAATAATTATATGAATCATCAAAAAGGACAGCTCTACTTTCTCGGGGTACTTGGCTTAATAGCAGTAGTAGTAAATATATTTATTTTTCTACCATTTCTCATGGTTATAGTTGTTTCTGCAATGTTTGCAGTGATCCTCACTCCACTGTACGATAGGCTAGAGCGGTTATTTTTAGGTAGAAAGACTCTTGCCTCGTTGGCAGTGATACTTATTGTAGCAGTAGCCATTATTGTACCTTTTGTGATTATTGCTCATCAGGTTTTTGCAGATGCCATGAGCCTCTACGCAAACATGCGAGATGGTGGGGTAGACGGATTATCAGTTACTATCAGCAAAATCGAGGCTCCAATACAGGAATTTTTCCCAAATTTCTCAATCGATTTACAAAAATACGCATCATTTTTTGTAACATTTGTAACAAACAATTTTGGCAAGGTTTTTTCAAGCACAGCTTTTGGAGTATTCAATGTGTTCATCGGTATCTTGATGCTATTTTATTTCCTAAAAGATGGTTCCAAGTTCAAAAAGGAAATTATGCGTTTGAGTCCGCTCGCCGATAAATACGATGGGGAAATACTTTCTCACCTAGCACTAGCTATAAACTCGGTAGTCAAAGGCTCACTTTTAGTAGCACTAGTCCAAGGTATCTTTACTGGTATAGGTCTAGCATTTTTCGGTGTACCAAACCCCACTATGTGGGCGACCATCGCTGGTGTCGCTGCACTAGTACCAGGACTCGGTACAGCTTTTGTCACACTACCAGCAGTAATATTTCTTTTTATAACTGGTAATACTGGCTCATCGATAGGGCTTTTAGTCTGGGGAATATTTGCTGTAGGTCTTATAGATAACCTTCTCCTGCCAATGCTCCTTAAAAAGGATTTTAATATCCACCCAATGTTAATACTTCTATCTGTCCTCGGTGGTATTTCATTCTTTGGACCATTGGGTTTTCTTGTTGGTCCACTAGTACTCAGCCTGCTTTTTACCCTAGGTGATGTATACAAAATGATGGTGTCTCGTGGTGTAGCCAAAGACGAATAGTTTTCTATCATATAAATAATGCCTACCAGCCCTCGTTATGAAAAAGTGTTTTTAATACTGATCGTCATTATTTTTTCAGTGGTGGCATTTTATGCTGTATCAAATAATAGGCGAGTGGCAACTGGTGTGATGCCTGTAAAAATCGGTTTTATTTCTGCTCTGGGTAATGTAGGTGATAATAGTGGTGAGGAGGAACTCAAAGCCGTCCAGCTAGCAGTAGATGAAATAAACAAAAATGGTGGGGTAGACGGTCGGCAGATAGATCTAGTAGCGGAGAGCATACCTGCTTTTGATAAAAAAATATCCACGACCACCTCGGAGTACCGACGCTTTGAGGCTCGGTTTAAGGTGCGTTTTGGTAGATTACCACATGCTCCAGCTACTATTAGGGCATATGATGCGGTGTATAGGATTGTGGAGACGATGGGGAAGTAGCTTTTTTGAGATTTGTATTTATTAAATTACAAAATAGTGTCTAGTCATTACATGGCTCTGTTGAGGCCTATTTAGGATAAAATACCTTAAATATATGTGTAGTCAATACCGCTATTGACTTTTATGTCTGAGTATGCTAGTATTAGGGTAAAGGTGCTGTGCGTGTGCATAGTACCGTTCGTTGAGAAAACAATCAAAATAAGTGAGTCATTTATGATCATGCGTCTGTTTTGGAGTGTGTTAACTGGTGTCATGCTCGGGGTTGCAGTAGTCGGTTTCCAGCAGTGGTGGCTACGGCGTTCAGGCACCACCATGCCTCGGTGGGCAAAGGTTTGCTCAGTACTGGCGTTGTTGGTTGGGTGTCTGTGTTTGTACTTTGCCATCAAGTCAATGATGTATATGGCAACTCCAACTCCACCGTCATTGGCACTTCCTGTGCCGCCGGCTCCTCCCACAGTGCCATCTACACCGTCGCCGTTCGACTTAACCCCACCACCGTCGGCTCCTCCCTCACCGCCGTTTACACCGGCTCCGCCACTGGCTAAGCCTCCGTCGGATTTACCCCCGACTCAGCCGCAGGCGCCGTTGGCACCTCCCGCACCTCCTGTCGCTCCGCCTGCTCGCGTAAAAGCGACGCCGGCGGATAACCTTCAGTCGGCACTCGTAAAGGGGCTGATTGAGGAGCGAAAAGAGAGTGACGCTCGAGCGATGGTTCTACTCGAAGCGGGGATCGCGAGCTCAAAAACGCAACAAGTCGTTGCCTTTGAGCTACTCCGCGGTGCAGCAGGTCGGCTGGATGCCGAAGCGGTGAGGACTGGTTTCGCAACCAGCAACCTCCTTGCATTGCAAGCCTCGATGTTCGACCGACAAAGTCGGGTAGCGGGAAAGGTAGCGACCGCCAACGGCCTCATGGAAGGATTGGTGGAAGCACGAAAGGCGATGCTCGCTCAAAAGGCTGGGATGACGGTGGTGACGAATATCATCAACCTCAACCCCCACATCACGGTGCAACCTGCATCAGTGATCCTGCCTCAGCAGCCAGCACCTCCGGCCTACAATCCGCCGGCCTTGCCCGCAGTTCCTGCGCCACTGACGCTCCCGAGCCTCTCTGGAGGATCCACGAGTGTGGTACCCAGACAGTCCGCTCCGCCACCCAGCATCTCAGGGTTTGAGCATGGCGTTTACGCCATCACCAATCTACACACGAGACAGCTCTCGAAGGGATTGGCAGAGGTGCCTGTAGTCGGTGGTTTGTTCAATAACAAACCCCACTACGGTGGAAAGATCGTGAAAAGGCAATTCAGGTTGCTGGTAACGGCAAGCACTGAGAACGATATCGACCTTGCCCGTGAAGCCCTCAGGGACTTTACGGAAAAGGACAAAGAGACAAAGCTTCGGGACAACAACGATATCGTTGACCCTGGCAATCAAGACCAACAAGCTCGTCTCCAGAAGCTCTTTCTGGAAAGTCTTGTCGGTAAGTGGGCAAAGGTGAAATCGATGGATCCGAAGCTCACCATGGTCGCTCTGACGGTCATTCCCTGAGGCTTCACAGCCTCGCACGGCACGCATTACACTCCGGTGTAAAGCGTGCTTTTTTATTTATCACCATATCACCCCACAACATTCCTCGATATTTATAGTTATTTTTGTTATAATCGACAGACACAACATATCTAGAATTCATAAATACCGTCGCAAGCGTATCTTTTTGAAAGACTTCGCAAGGCGGGTAGCCGAGACTGAGAGATTTTCTAGCAAGAAAATACTCGTGCTTTCAAAAAGATATGCTAAGAAAGGCATTTAAGAATTCAAAAAAAACAGATAAAACATGTACTACTCTATTTCTCTAATCATTTCCATCATTTTACTCTTACCAGCCATTTTTCTGGTCTTTGTACCCGTTTTTCCAGCTTTATGGTACATGTTTTTTATTACTTGTCTTTTTGCCTTTATAGATGGATTTACACATATCACACTCTCAGGTCTCGGCATTCTCGGAATAATAGTATTACTTTCTATGCTGATAGATACCCTAGCGGGAATAGTCGGTGCAAAATATAGCGGTGCTTCAAAAAAGTCTCTGATATACGGTTTTATAGGCGTCATTGTCGGTACTGCTTTATTTTTCCCATTTGGCGGTATACTAGGACTTTTCGGTGGAGTTTTACTAGGAGAGCTTTTACAGCAAAGGAGCAGTAGGGTAGCTCTCAAGTCGGCGACAGGAAGCGTCATTGGAACTTTTGCAGGAATGGTTATAAACTGTCTCCTAGCTATTACATTTCTGATACTTTTTTTAATTTTTGTGCTTTAAAGACTGACTTATGAATAATCAGATAAAAACAAAGTTAGCTACAAAATACCTATACGCTATTTTTGCGGTAATTATCATTTTTGCTGGCATCTTTTTTATTCTAAATAGTAAAAATGACCCCATATTATCAGCACCAAACATAGACATAGATCAAACAAAATCCTTATCCGCGATTACAGACACACTGATTTTACCTAGAAAAGCCCGTGCGGATTTTCAATCTATCATTTCTACAATAGAGCAGGAAAAATCATTTGAATCAGCTATGGTAAAGGACAACGAAACTACCCTCGATAATTTCCCCGAGATAAATAATGATTACTTTACTAAAATAATGAGCGTGCTGGATGTATTACCGACAGATGGTGCAAAAAGCTTTTGTTCAAAATTACCAGAATATTCTGATTTAGTAAATGCTCGGATAGAAGAAACTAAGGGAAAAATAGACACCTTACTAGATAAAGATCTAGGTACTTCTGATACTTTAGAAATCTCAGTCAAAAACAAAAAGATTCGTAATAGGGAACTGCGTAATAGCCAAATCGAAACCTATTTTTCTCGTATCGAAAGTGTGGTCGCCACCAGCACCATGGTAGAATTTGAAAATATACATACAGATATTCTGAAAAAGCTTTCTGAAACTCGAAAGGGAACGGATACAGCTACTCAAGCGATGGATATGGGTGTGCGAGATATTCTAGTGGTATATCAAAAAGGTATCGATTCTATTTTTTCAACATTCGCTACGCTTATCTCAAATAGTCTTACAGGTGCTAAAAATGATTGTTCTGCAAAAGTCCCGTCGAATGTAGTCAGGCTAAGTACATATGCGAGCTTTACTGTATATAGGCAAAACTTTTCAAATTTGCTTAAAAAGTCTCACTACCCAAAAGACGAGCTACAGAGACTACTATATGCGAGAAATGAAGCTCTAAAGTCAAATACGGCACTTATAGACACACTACAAAAGCAACTCCAACTAATCCTTTCAGCTATTCCAAAAAAGTAAGTAAATTGGCCCAAATTACAAAACACCACCACAAGTATTTTATAATTTTACTTAAAATGCTATAGTATTTCTGCTATGGACAAAGGCAAATACACGATAATTCTATTTTATAAATATACCCAAATCGATGACCCTACAGCACTGATGACCGAGCAAAAGGCCATCTGTACCAAACTCGGCATGACTGGACGAGGAATTATTGCTCGTGAGGGTATAAATATGACATTCGAGGGTACAAATAAAAACATTGATGCTTATTGCAAAGCTTTACTTGCCGATCCTCGTTTTGCCAGTACTCATATCAAAAAAAGTGAGGGTACAGGGAAGGCGTTTCCCAAGCTTTCTATAAAAGTACGGGAGGAAATAGTAACCCTCGGCCTAGGTAATGCTGATTTTAACCCCACCGAGATGACGGGTAAACATCTTCCACCAGAGGAGCTTTATAAGTGGCTAGCTGAAGGTAAAGAGTTTGAGATTGTAGATATGCGTAACGACTATGAGCATGCCATCGGGCATTTCAAAAACTCTATCCTACCACCACTTGAAAACTTTCGAGATTTGCCAAAAATACTGCCGACGCTGGAGCCATTAAAAGATAAAACGGTTTTAACAGTCTGTACTGGCGGTGTTCGTTGCGAAAAGGCCTCAGGATATCTTTTGAAGCAGGGTTTCAAGGATGTCTACCAGCTCGACGGAGGTATTGTGAGCTATATGGAAAAATACAAGAACGACGACTTTCAGGGCAAGCTTTATGTATTTGATGAGCGGGTAGCGATGACCTTTACTCCAGACGAAAAACGCACGGTAATCGGGAAGTGTTTCAAATGCGCCTCATCTTCAGAAAATTATGTAAACTGTGCTTATTTGATGTGTCATCGTCATTTTATTTGTTGTGAAGACTGTTTATCATCATCTGGTCAGGCATTTTGTGAAGAAAAATGCGAGAAAGTTTTTGTCAAAGTGTAGTTTGGCAGACCGACTATTTTAATTCAAAAAACACCAAAACTCTGTCCCAAACGGTGGCTCTACTGTGTACGACATTTCTGGGGTATTGTCAAGCATTTTAGCCTTATTTTGAGCCATTTTATGGTGTTTGACATACCCATTTTTATATTGTAAATCATTGACAAAAGTAAAGGAAGGTGCTATAATGGATACACATCAGATTTAGGTCTGGTGTTTTCATTTTAAACACTTATATGATTGAATTAACTACAAGTCTAATGATGCTTATGTCTGTGATGTATGCAGGCTCTGGAACAACTCTAGATACTGCTCTACCTATCCAAACAAAAGCTGAAATTGTTGTAAAGGAACAGATTGTTACCCCTGGGCGGACTACTGTTGCTAACCTCGAAGCCTATGTTCGTGAATACTACAAAGATATCCCTATATTGGCTGAGGTATCGAAATGCGAATCAAGATTTATCCAATTTAGTAAAAACGGTAATGTGATGCGTGGGTTTGAAAATCCAGATGATGTCGGTCTAATGCAGATCAATGAATACTATCACGCAGAGACGGCAAAAAAGCTTGGTTATAAGATCCACACTGTCGAAGGAAACCTTGCATTTGCTAAGTACCTCTATGACAAAAAGGGGACAGCCCCTTGGTCAGCTTCATCTCCATGTTGGGGAAAAAAGGTGGGAGCTCAGGTAGCGATACGATAATAACAAAACAAAAAACCACCACATTAAAATGTGGTGGTTTTTTGTATTATGACATATGACATGTCTTGGTATATAGTTATATATATGATTTACGATAAAAGACCGAAAGATTTTTCTCTCAAATTTCAGGTTGTAAGTTGCTATATAGAGTATCAAGGTACTTTGCTATTTCTTCATCGTTCGATACATAAGTCACATGGAGGGATGTGGGGTGTGCCAGCAGGCAAGGTAGAGGGTGGCGAGACCAACGATGATGCTATGGTACGCGAAATAGTGGAAGAGACAGGATTAAGTATAGATAAAAATAGCCTAAACTTTTTAAAAAGTATTTTTGTAAGGCATTCTGGTTATGACTTTATATACCATATGTATAAACTTGAAATAAATGAAATTCCAAAAATTAAGATAAATTCTACCGAACATCAGGATTATAAATGGGCGACCCCGCAGGAAGCATTATCACTTGATCTTGTTACAGACCTGGACGAGTGTATCAAGATGTACTACTAGGGAAGGCCCAGCGGGAGATCTTACGAGCATAATTATCTCCAAGGCAGAGCATGTCGCACAATATATCTTTTAGACATATATAGTAGTATCAAGCCTGAAGTGTTTTGTGTGAACATTATGACGACTCGAATGTACATACCTACACAACCTTAGACCAGACCAATCGTATAAAAAGATTCCAAAGATAACTCACAGGTCTAGCTAGATAGTTTTCATACACTCCTACCACAAGATCCTTCATATAGACTAGATTTTTATGTACTGTGGGCGAATCAATAATCTTTTGTAAATCAAAACCAAAATAACCCAAGACTATCAATGCTACGACGATTATGATGATTAGCTTAATAAAACCAGCCTCTCGAACCTTATGTGTGTGTACCATATCACCTAATAATACTAAATCTAGCTCAAAATACTAGCCTACACAGCAAATTACTAAATGCGTTGAAGGCATATCTTTTAAATGGACTTCGCAGGTCGACGAGCGAAGGCGAGGAAGATACTGTAGCTACCAAGATACATGTGCATGGGTAGCCCCGCCATTCGTGAGTATACTACGGCGTGGCACGCGAGATTTCAGGAAAAAATTACCAAATTTTTATCCGTACCCCGTCTACAGGTGTCTATCCATAACTGATAGACCTTTAAAAGATATGCCAAGAAAGGTCGATCGTTTGTGATCGACACCTGTAGACGGTATTTTGTAATTTGGGGTATTTATAAAAAAGAAATCGGATTCTGATATGCATCTAGACTAGCACTCGGGACTGCAACCGAGCTACAGTACTTACTATTAGGATTTTTTAGTATTCTAACACCTTCTGTGGCGAGTACTCCAAAATGTAAATGTGGTCCAAATGAGTAGCCAGTATTACCACTGTAGCCAATAACATCACCCGTAGTGACAGCCTGACCGACTTGAACACTCACTAGCGACAAATGTCCGTAAACTGTCGAAAGACCGTTTGGATGCTCAACCAGTACCCAGTTACCATACGAGTAGCAACCTTTGGCTAGGTCAGTATTTCCTGTACCTTTTACTACCCCGCCGAGTGCAGTTTTTACTCTAGTACCTACTGATGCCCTTAGATCAATGCCGTTATGCCCTCTACCACCGTATGGATTATTTGCCACAACAAATTCTGTATTTCCATAATATTGAGTCACAAAAACTTTATCCAATGGCCACGAAAGCGCCTTTGAACCCACAGATGGAATATCATTTAAGTTTATAGCTATACGAAGTTCTGATTCATATTGAAAGAGTTCTCTAGCGTATTCATCATGTTTTGCCTTTTTCTCTGCAAGAAGCTTTTTATAGCTATCTTCCTGATTTTTTGTTTCTGCAAGAAGCTTATTCTTTTCCTTTTTATTTTCTTCTAGAACACGGACTTGATACTTGAATTCTGATCTTAGGGTGACCAGCTCTCTGTTTTTTGCTTCAATTTCTTTTTTATTACCCTCCAAACCTCGTTTGGTAATCTTTAGATTATCCACCAAATCAGTAATCCCCTGTTGTATCTTTAGTAAAGAATACACCTCATCTGATCCACTCGAGATAGACTCTTGTAATAAAAAAGTTTCTATTATTGAAGTGGAATCCTTCCTGTAAATACTTTGAAAAGATTTTTTAATTATTTTTCTATTCTCGATTATAGAGTCATCTTTTATACCGATCTGGATACCCAATCTTTGTACCTCAAGATTTGTGGTTTTAATTTTATTCTCGGTCAGGGCTACAGACGCTTCGATCTTTTTTCGAGATATATCAAGAGAAAGTATTGTATTTGAAAGTGTATTGGCACTTTTACTCAAAACATCTATTTGATCTTGGTAGCGGGCAATCTCTTTTTCCAATTCGGTCCGTTTACTTTGTGTCTCAGTAATCGAGCTTCTAAGCTCGTCAACAGATTTTGCACCATATGTCTGTATAGGCATCAAAGATAATAAACCGCAAAAAGATATTATTAAAAAAGTTAGAGGTAAAAAAACCTTTACAAAGCCACGGCTATTTTTTAATAAGAATATCTCGTGCATAATTTAGTCTGTTTAGAGTTTCCTTTTTGCCGAGTAATTCTGTTAAAATAAACGGGTCTGGTGACTTTTCAAGCCCCGACAGTGCATATCGCATCGGCCAAAGTACCTGTCCCCTACCAACACTTTCCACATATGTCCAAATCGCCTCCTTTACAGTATTTTTATCAAATGTTTTTTCAGAAATTAAACATAATATCTCAATAATTTTCGATAGATACCCAGCCGTCTCCTCAGGTGTAGCCTTACCTTTCCAGAGTAATGCATCGAAAGTGTAGCTAGGTGTACTTTGTAAATAGCTAAAATCACCATCTTTTTCCATTTGTGAAATTTCACCAAGTGTACTTATTCGTTCAAAAACCAGCGGTGTAAGCTTGACGAGTGTATTCACATCGAGCGAGTCGAGCTTTGGCGCCCACTGTGTGAGTAGTTTTGTTTGCTCAGCTAGAGGAATCTTTTTAATATATTCTTTGTTTACCCACTGAAGTTTTTCCTCATTGAAAATAGCACCAGATTTGTTGATGCGTTCGATTTTAAACTCCCGAATGAGCTCATCGAGACTAAATATTTCCTGTTCGGTACCAGGATTCCAACCCAAAAGAGCTAGATAATTGATCAATGCCTCTGGTAAATAGCCCTTTTCCCGATATTCTTTTACAGAAACAGCACCATGTCTCCCAGACAGCTTGCTTTTATCCTTTGCTAGAATAAGTGGCAAGTGCGCATACATAGGTCGAGTCGCACCAATAGCTTCCTGGATCAAAATCTGACGAGGGGTGTTTGAAATGCCGTCTTCCCCACGAATAATGTGTGTGGTACCCATTTCAAAATCATCGACAACAACAGCGAGGTGGTATAACGGCTCATTTACAGAGCGGGCTATAATAAAATCTTTTAGATCAGTAGTATCGAATGTGATTTCGCCACGGATAAGGTCTGTAAAGGTAATGATCTTGTTTGGGTTTTTAAAACGAATAACCTCGGTTCTAGTCCTACCTTCTATTTTATCAGCTTCTGTTGGATCTTCTTTTGATACATATGCAAAGCCAGTATCAATCATTTTTAGCAAATACTTTTTATAAATATCAGTTCTTTGAGACTGCCAAAAAGGTCCTGTATCATAAGAAATACCTAGCCATTGTAAAGATTCAATAATATCAGTTTGAAATTCCTTTTTTGAGCGTTCAGTGTCGGTATCTTCAAATCTAAAAACCATCTCTCCTTTATTTTGTTTGGAAAATATGTAGTTAAAAAGAGCGGTACGGGCACGACCAATATGCATAAAACCAGTCGGCGATGGTGGAAAACGAGTGATTACTTTTGTTGCTGACATACTGCGTATTATAACATAGTTTAGTCAAAATATCGCTCCAGCCAGTAGGCATATACGCCATGGCGTATATGCCTATAGTATCAAATTTTGTTTACACACAAACCTAAACGGCTAAACACCAGTGTTTAGCCGTTTAGCGTGCCTACATAGAGCCATTTTCGTTTTTAGCAATTTTACACTGTTTTAGGCAAAAAGAGTCCAACGGCTCACTAGTTTTGAGATAAAACCAGTGAGCCGTTGGGTAGGATTTTAACCCGCGGCGTACTCGCCGCGGGTCTACCTCCCCTAGCAATCACTACCCTTCAAAATCTTTACCCAAAAAACCTCTGTAGAGATTTACCCCTTTACCACCCCTTTTCCTTTAGTCCATTTTCTGCGGCTTTCTGCTCTGCTTCCTGTTTTGAGGGTCCTTCTCCAATCGCCACCTGAACATCACCCAAAAATACTCCTAGCGTAAATACTTTGTCATGATCTGGACCTTCCTCGCGAAGAGTTTTGTAAGCTGGTGTTACACCGATTTTATCCTGTGCCTGCTCCTGAAAACGACTCTTTGCATCGAGCCATGTTTTATTCTTTACAATACTAGCAATGTCTATCAAATCAAATAAATTGCGTCTAATAAAGTCTTTGACAGCATCATAGCCTGCATCTACATACAAAGCACCGATTACCGCCTCAAAAGTATCCGCGAGAATAATCTGTCTAGCTCTGCCCATATCTTTTGCCTCACCTTTTGACAAAAGCAAGTAATCATTTATATCTAGGCTGGTCGAGGCTCTAGCCAAGCTAAGTGTATTTACCAATGCTGAACGATACGAGGTTAGATCACCTTCTGTCTTGTCAGGATATTTTTTATATAAATAGTCTGTGGATACTAGTTCAAGTACAGCATCACCGAGGAACTCTAGGCGCTCGTTGTGAGACATTTTTAGACCTTTATTTTCATTCAAATATGAACGATGGGTAAAAGCTTGTATTAAAAGATTTTTATTTGTAAAAGTTATCCCTGCTTTTTTTTCGAATACCGAAATATCTGTAGTTGCCATGATGTTTTATTTGCTGGTTAAAATAGTAACTGCCTTGGTCACAAGTGGTAAAATATCATTATATAAATTGAGCTCCGCTATTTCGGTCAATGGGAACCAGCGGAGATCATTTAGTCCACCACTGGTCTTGTCGAGAACGAGAGTAGAAAAATCGGTTTTTGCTAAGTAGTAAATAACCTGTTTTCGTATCTTCCCCTTTTCTGGATCAGAGGCAATGTACTCGTTGTCCCCTAGCTTTTCACCAGCTTTTATCACAAGACCGATTTCCTTTTGTACCACACGCTCAGTCCCCACTTCATCACCCTCTTCTAAAGTAATGTGTCCCTTTGGCAATGTCCAGTGACCAAAAATATCATGGACAAATGCAAACTGAAACTGCCCTTTGTCGTCTTTGGCATAGACGACAGCACCACCAAGCTTTTCTATGGGCATTTCCTCATAAGGAACATTTTTGAATATCTTTTTCTTTGAGACACTGTCTTTGCCTGGCTCGCCGATCTCCTTGTATACAGAGCCGAGTACACCGTTGATAAATTTACTACTGTTCTCTCCACCAAATGTTTTTGCTAGTTCAATAGCCTCGTTGATAGCAACTTTGGCTGGAACCTCGGTGCGGTCAGCAAAAAGTAACTCATAAAGCCCGATACGGAGAATGTTTCGATCAATAATAGATATCTTGTCTATTGGCCAGTCAGGTGCAGCTTTTTCAATAATTCTATCGAGGTCAGGTTTTTTATTTAAAAGGTTCTCCACAAGCTGTTCCATAAACGAAAAATCTCCAAGACCTGGGGCAAATTCTTCCATATTACGGACGAAAATAGCCTTTGCCTTGGAAATATCGTAACTACGAAAATCCCACTCAAAGAGTGATTGGAGTACTATTGATCTTGAAAGGTGCCTATTTGCCATATATTTTTAAAGCTTCTTTCTTCAACTTACCCCCACTTATTCTTTTCCTATTTGGACTCTGCGGGGGCTGTTTTTGACTTTACCTTTTTCTCTGCCTTTTTTATCGCTACACTCATATCTATGATCACTTTGCCTCGGTATTTGCCACAATTGCCACAGGCAGTGTGGCGAAGGCGTGGTGAACTACACTCACTACAGACAGTGGTCTGGATATTGGTGAGGGCGTGATGTGATCGTCTATTGTCCCGATGGGCTCGGGTTGCTCGCATTCGATTTACCATATATTTATAGTATATAGGGTTTTATAAAAATAGCAAGCGCCATACAGGAGCCATACAGGAGCCATGACTTGTGGCGGGAGTACTAAAGCTCAACAGAGCGTAGTACTGGTGGCGAAGATGCTGAGTTTAGCGAAACGAAGTGCAAAGAGCTTAGCAAAGCGAATGTGCAAGAGCTGTAACCATTTATTTGTGTAAAAATCAATAATTTAGAGCAAATTTACCGATTTTACAATATGCCTCAACATAGCCATTCTCATCGGCTAAACACCGTGTTTAGCCGATGAAAAATGCATGAATTGTCCTACTTAGCCCCGCTTTTTAAAAAGCTCTTGCGGTGTAGTGGTGATAAACCATACTTTTTTAGTTTTCCATAATGCTTTGCCGTGCCATAACCTTTGTGTATTTCAAAATTATACTCAGGATACTTTTTTGCGTAAGCAACCATGAGCCTATCTCTCTTAACTTTTGCCACAATAGAAGCTAAACCGATGATAGGCTCCTTTAGATCACCTTTGATAATAGTTTTTTGGTTTACATATTCTGTAGGAGCGTACAGACTACCATCGAGTAGAACTTGAATGTTGGCAGGATCAGGCGCCACCTTTTGTAGAGACTTTTGAAGCGCCTTTTTTATAGATGGGGCAAGGCCTTTTTCATCAATTTCCTTGGCAGATATAAAAGTCACGGCAAAATCAAGTACACCGGTCTTTTGTGCCAAACAAATTTTAGTAAACCATACTTCCCTATTTTCTGGCGAAATCATCTTAGAATCTTTTATCCCTGAAAATAGATCTCGGAACCTAGCACGCGAAAGCTTTGCTTTCGCGTGCTTCACATCCACACACACCGCCCCTACCGCTACTGGTCCCGCGATAGGACCTCGTCCGACTTCGTCTATTCCTACCACATATTTTAGATTAACTTTTTTCATAATATACTTTCATAAAGTATATCAAATTTCTTTACCCAAAACTCTAATATACGCCATGGCGTATATTAGAGTTTTGGGTGTATAAAATTATGCTATAGTATACTCACTATGGCTTCGAAATTTGTCCATCTGCATACCCACAGTCACTACTCTCTACTCAATGCATTACCAAAAATAGATGAGCTAGTAAAAAAAGCCAAATCTCTCGGTCAATCTGCCATAGCTCTCACAGATGCAGGCAATTTGTACGGGGCTATTGAATTTTATAAAACATCTAAAAAATTAGGTGTAAAACCTATCATAGGTATCGACGCATATGTTGCCCTCCGTACCCGAAAGGATATGCAAGCTGGGGTAGATAATCGTCGGGCAAGATTACTGCTTCTCGCAAAAAATCTAGCTGGCTATAAAAATCTCATTCAGCTTGTTACCAAATCCCATCTCGAAGGCTTTTACTATAAACCTCGCCTCGATGCCGAGCTTATTGAAACTTACTCACAAGACTTAGTAGCTATAGCACCATCTTTTTCTAGCGAAATAAGTCTAGCTATAAAAAATCGTGACCTCGAAAAAGCTAAAACAAAAATTGCCTGGTACAAAAAAGTCTACGGTCTTGAAAACTTCTTTATCGAAATCACCCATCATCCAGAAATAGAGGGTCATGAGGGACTTATGCAACAGCTCTTGAAACTCGCTCGCGAGACCGAGACCCCAATCGTAGCAGCTCACGATGTCTACTATATAAATCCAGATGACAGATCCGCACGGGACACCCTCATGCTCGTAAATACTCACGGTGATGTTTCAGACCGTATTTCTGACGATGATGATGAAAACTTTTCCTTTCTTTCTGGAGAAGAAATGGAAGATTTATTTAAAAATGAGCCTGACGCTATTGAAAACACTGCCAAAATCGCTGATATGTGCAACCTCGATCTTGAGCTAGGCAAATGGGTGTTTCCCGACTACAAAGTAGCCAGTGGACTTTCCTATGATGATGAGCTTCGTCGACTCGTGTACGAAGGTATTCCTAAGAGAAAAGTTGAGAAAACTGAAGAGGTTGAAAAGCGTATTGAGTACGAACTCTCAGTAATCAAAGCAAAAGGTTATGCACCATATTTTCTTGTAGTATCCGACCTACTTCAGTTTGCTCATGCCCACCATATCCTCACCACTATCCGAGGCTCGGTCGCAGGCTCTATGGTTACATACCTCGCAGGTATTACTAATGTAAATCCTATTGAATACAAGCTTCCGTTTGAACGCTTTTTGAATCCCGAAAGACCTTCTGCACCAGATATCGACATGGACTATGCCGATAACCGTCGAGATGAAATGATAGCCTATGCAAAAAGTAAATATGGTGAAGACAAAGTCGCCCAAATAGGTACTTTTGGTACTATGGCTGCCCGTGGGGCTGTGCGTGATGTCGCCCGTGCTATGGGTTTTCCTTATGATGTTGGTGATAGAATCTCCAAACTTATCCCAATGGGTGCCCAAGGCTTTCCGATGACTATTGACCGCGCTATTGAGGAAGTCGCTGAGCTAAAAGAAATATACGACAAGGAAGCCGATGTCAAGAAAATCATTGACATGGCAAAAAAGATCGAGGGCTGTGCGAGACATATCTCAGTACACGCAGCTGGGGTCGTTATTGCCCCTTTTCCACTGACAGACTACACATCTCTACAGTACGATACCAAAGGCGAAAATAAAATCATTACCCAGTTTGACATGCACGCTGTCGAGGACGCGGGTCTACTCAAGTTTGACTTCCTAGGTATAAAAAACCTCTCAATCCTCGCAGATGCTGTCGAACGAGTAAAGAAAATAGAAAATATCGAGGTAGATATTGAAAATGTACCACTAGATGACGCAAAAACTTTTTCAATGCTTGCAAAGGGTGAAACGGCTGGGCTTTTCCAGCTCAATGGTGCAGGTATGACCAAATTTCTAAAAGAACTCAAACCTAGTACTATCCATGATATCAACGCTATGGTGGCACTCTATCGACCAGGTCCTATGGAATGTATTCCTCAGTATATCGAGCGAAAGCACAATCCGGAGCTTGTAAAGTATCTCGACCCTCGCATGAAAGATATTCTCGCTCAGTCATATGGTGTGATCACTTATCAGGACGATGTTATGATGATCGCTATCAAGCTCGGTGGCTACTCGTGGCTCGAGGCAGACAAGCTTCGTAAAGCGATGGGTAAAAAGATTCCAAAAGAAATGGAAGAGCAGAAAGGCAAACTTCGAGAAGGTCTACTTAAAAATGGCATGAGTGAAAAAAAGGCCGACACACTCTGGAAGCTCATCGAGCCTTTTGCTGCCTACGGTTTCAACAAAGCCCATGCCGCCTCATACGGTCGTGTCGCCTACCAAACCGCATACATGAAGGCCAATTTCCCCACCATATATATGTCTGCCGTGCTTACCGCCGACTCTGGTGATGTGGAAAAGATTTATGAATTCATTACCGAATGTAAACGCATGGAAATACCAGTTCTTCCGCCCGATATCAACGAAAGTTTTAGTCAATTTACCATCGTCAAAGGCGACAACACTCCTACAAACCCCGACCGCATTCGTTTTGGACTTGTAACAATTAAAAACTTTGGTCAGGGTATTGCGACCGCTATTATTGAGGAGAGAAAAAATGGAGGAAAGTTTAAATCTCTTAGTGATTTTCTTGACCGAGTAAAAGATAAAAATTTAAATAAAAAATCTTTAGATGCTTTGATAAAAGCTGGAGCAATGGACTCTTTTGGTGAAAGAGGCTCAATGATCGGCAACATGGAACAGCTCCTCGCCTACAACAAAGAGAAAGGCAAACTACCCGACAACCAAGACTCACTTTTTGGCGGAATGGCCGATCACTCTAGTATTCCAACCTTGCGCTTAGCCGAAGTTCCCCCTGCCAGCCCTTCAGAAAAGCTTATTTGGGAAAAAGAGCTTCTCGGTCTGTACATTTCGGGACATCCACTCGATAAATATCGCGAAACTTTTGCCAAAAGAGATGTGGTGATTAAAACCATCAAAGACACCCCTAAAGAGGGGCAAATAGTCGTGTTGGCAGGTATTATTGAGGAAGCAAAAATTATTGCTACCAAAAAAGGAGACAATATGATGTTTTTGAGACTGGCTGACTTTACTGGCTCACTCGAAGTAGTTGTTTTTCCTCGGGTATTTGCCGAAGCAAAAAGTTTCCTCACTCCAGAATCCTGTGTGGCTATAAAGGGCAAGGTTTCGCTTCGTAACGGCGAGGTGGGCTTCCTCGCAGAGAAAATAAAAAAGTTGACATAAGTTTATTTATTATTTTGTTTATCTACGCTTCGCTCCAATATCTATCTATTCTAGACTACGCTCGTGCCTATAACGCGTCTTACTAGACCGTCACATTCGCTCTAATAAGCTCAGTACTCCCGCCACAAGTCATGGCTCCTGTATCTTCCTCGCCTACGCTCGTCGACATTCTACAAATCTCTTCGAAATGCTTTTCTAGAAGTGGTTGTATTGAAAGCCGATTTCCCACTTGCGTGACCGGGACACCATTAAGCCGAGGATTGGCCTTGATTAGGGATATTGAAACTGGATTTTTAAATTTCTCAACAAAAACCATATCTACCTGCATCCAAATAGGATTTTCCTCTGTAGATTTAGGATCAAAGTGATCATCCTTTGGATCCATCGCAGTGGTATCGGGATATGCTCCACTACCGACTTTTACTACTCCGACCGCTGAGGGAGGATTGACACTCGAATGATAGAAAATCACCAAATCCCCCTAAAACAATTTTTACTAAAAATGTTCGGGCGACCAAATTAGTAAATTTGGTTTAGCCACACATCCCATCACGCATAAAATTCCTCGCCTGATAATTTCGTACCCCACCCCATGCAGTCTTTTTGTCTCGCTTTAAGTCATCTATTGAGTAGCATGTCGGCTCGCTTTTTATCAACCAATAGTTTTTCATGGAATATAGTATAGCATGACCACCCTAATCAACGGCTCAACAGGGCTGTTGAGCCGTTGGAATCTTACTTAAAAAATTGTTTGACACCCACACAATACCGTGATAACATGCACCTCGGCTCTGTTCCTTGATAGTGTGAGGAATTGAGAAAAAATTCATACAGTAAACATTTCAATCGTGAAAGGTGTGGTGATAATATGACTCGTAAAATACGACTGCGCAAATTCATCATCCTGTTTGGATGTGTCGGGTGTGGCAAAGGTGGTGCTGGAAAGGAACTCCGGCGTGGTTATGACCAGCTAGTGATCGGGCAGAGCGATCTGTTGCGATTCTACAGTGGTTATTTCCCCAACAGTCCGGAGGCACACGACTTCCTTCGTGCATGCGATAATGGTGACTACGCTTCCGACGAAACAGCTCTCAGCACTCTTGAATATTTCCTGCCGAGCTTTCTCACTGGTCATGAAGTGGCTTTCGGTGATGGAATGTGTCGCACACTTCCCCAACTCCAAATCATGTCATCCTTGGCAGCAAAGCATGATTTCGCCCTTGGTGGTGCGTTTATCAATCTGAATCAGGATGAGTGTCGGACACGAATCCTAACATTTCGGAGAGCCACTGAAAAACGCTCTGATGATACTCCTGAGCGTGTTGATTTCAGAATCAAGCTCTATCACGACAAAACCATTCCTGTAATTCGCCAGGTTCGTGAACAGTTTCCCGATGACTTCCTCGAGGTGCCTGGTATTCTGGAGCCAGCAGAGAAAGCTGAGCTCATCGCTCAGCACTTCAAACTCGAGAAGCACCGGCCAGCGACCTGCGGCTAGATGACCCAACACAGCCTGCCAGTTACTCTCCTAGTAGCTCGGCTCGCTTTTTTATTTAATCAGTATTATATTGTGAAATCATCCCCGAATTTTCAGTAGAAAATTCGGGGATTGACTTCATAACTCTTTTAATGATATTATATCCATCTAAGGCCTTTGGGCTCTATTTTTAATTATATGGATATACGAAACATCGCAATCATCGCCCATGTGGACCACGGCAAGACCACCCTTACTGATGCTATTTTAAAGCAAACTGGTTTTTCAAAAGAAGGTGTTTCTATGGATAGCAATACCCTCGAGCTCGAGCGTGGCATTACTATTTATGCAAAAAATGCGTCTATTGAATACAAGGGTACCAAAATCAACATCGTGGACACACCAGGTCACGCCGACTTTGGCTCAGAAGTAGAGCGAGTTCTCCGATCTATTGATACTGTGCTTCTCATAGTAGATGCCCAAGAGGGTCCGATGCCCCAAACCCGTTTTGTACTCAAAAAGTCACTTGAGCTCGGTCTCAAACCTATCGTCGTTTTAAACAAAATCGACAAGCCCGCTGCCCGACCACAGGAAGCACACGATGAAATCCTTGAGCTATTTATTGAGCTTGGTGCTACAGACGATCAACTCGACTTTCCCTATGTGTATGCCATAGGCCGACAAGGTATTGCAAAATACAAGCTCACAGATGATAGTAAAAATCTCGATCCTATTCTCGATACCATTCTCGCCAAAGTACCACCATCAAAAAAAGATATTTCTGCCCCACTTCGAGCCCAGTCATTCAATCTTGGCTATGACAACTTTCTCGGTAGACAAGCCATAATCCGTATATATGAAGGTATTATTAAGACTGGTCAAACTGTATTTGCAAAAACAAACACAGGCACCTTGCATAGTGGTAAAATCACTAAAATCCTTGCTTTTGATGGTCTCGACCGCAAAGAAGTACCTCAGGCAGAAGCTGGTGATATAGTGATTATTTCTGGTCTACCAGATATCTACATCGGTGAGACTATTTGTGAAAAATCTGACCAGGAACCCTTACCTGCTATTGCCATTGATGAGCCGACCATTT
This sequence comes from Candidatus Tayloriibacteriota bacterium, assembly GCA_943350765.1. Taxonomy (GTDB): domain Bacteria; phylum Patescibacteriota; class Minisyncoccia; order Phycocordibacterales; family PALSA-1337; genus SCTV01. Next base: position 137,114 of record CALRAJ010000001.1, read on the forward strand.
CTCTCACTTTTTTGGTCAACAACTCCCCTTTTGCTGGACGAGAAGGAAAGTTTCTTACTACTCGACAGATTCGTGACCGACTAGAAAAAGAGCTCGAAATCAATGTGGGTTTAAAAGTAGACTTTGGTGCAAATGACACCTTCAAGGTCTTTGGACGAGGTGAGTTGCATATTTCTATTCTTCTAGAAAACATGAGACGAGAAGGCTATGAGCTACAGGTATCTCAGCCACAGGTAATCATAAAAGAAATTGACGGGGTCAAATCTGAGCCATTTGAGGAGCTCACTGTAGATGTACGCACCGAGCATACTGGTACGGTTATCGAAAAGATTGGTAAGAGAAAAGGTATTATGACCGATATGAGAGAAAGGGACGGCATCTCAAGAATTATTTTTGAGATCCCGACTAGAGGATTGCTTGGCTACCGTGGGCAATTTGTAATCGATACCAAGGGTGAGGGCATCATGTCCTCACGAGTACTTGGATTTAGAGAACATGTTGGTGAGATCAACAAACACGAAACTGGCTCTATGATTTCTATGGAAACTGGCAAGGCACTCGCTTTTGCACTTTGGAATCTTCAAGAGCGAGGTGTGCTTTATATCAAGCCAACAGATGAGATATACACAGGAATGGTAGTGGGTAATGTGACCAAGGGTGATGAAATGACCGTAAATCCAACCAAGGGTAAACAGCTCACCAACATGCGTGCTTCTGGGTCAGACGAGAGTATTTACTTGACCCCAGCATGGGAACTCACCATCGAACGAGGCCTAGAAATCATGCACGAGGATGAGTACCTAGAAATCTGCCCTAAAAGCGTAAGACTTCGCAAGAAAAATCTAACCGATACTGATAGAGCAAAGGCAAAAAGAGTGTAATTTTATAAAAAACAGCCGAATGATTTTTACATAAAATCATTCGGCTGTTTTTTATCTAAAATTTAAAACTTTCGAAATATCGTATTCCCCCACTTTTGTTCTCAAAATACTCAGTGCGAGTGCTGGTACTCCAAGCTTTTTACCTAGCTCATTTGCAATAGATCTGATATACACACCACTTCCACAGACTACTTTTATTTTTATAACAGGAAGTGTCTTTTGTGGATATTTTAGTTTAAAAAAGCTCTTCCATTTTTCAATTATTTCTGCCTGGCGAAAATCACCCGTAACTAGAGAAATATTTTTAAAGATTCGTGTCTCAAGTGAGAGTAAAGATATTTGTTCTATAGATATTATTTCTATACCGTAAACCTCGACTTCCCTGCTTGGAGTATCCTCCTCCAGTAGAGTCTCACTTTTTGCGTATTCAAAAAGGGCCTTACCATGTAGGGTTTTTGAGGAATAGGGTGGGTATTTTTGTGCATATCTACCGACAAATGACGCGAGGTGTGATTCTATGAGAGCATATTTTGACACACTAGTTGAAACAGGCTCAGGCAAAATACCCACAACTTTACCTAAAATATCGTATGTATCTGTTCCCACTCCCAAAAGCACTTCGCATTCATACTCTTTATCCAGTCCAAGGTACTTCTCACGCTCCTTATTCTCCTCATCCACAAGCACGAGCATTAAACCCTCTGCCATGGGATCCAGCCTTCCTGCGTATGACAAAACTGTGTTTTTGTATTCGGGCTTTGCCAGTCGTAGTTCGTCCAAGCATTGCAAAGGTGTTTCCCCTATCTTTTTATATAAGCAAAGCATTGATTATATTATATTTTATTTTTGTTACTGAGACTTTTGATAATGATTTAAATAAAAAACTTCGTGCAAAACAACCTCACGAAGCATAGAACTTATGATTGGTTTCCCTCACAAACAATACAGGTATAATTATAATACCCCATTGATTCAGATTAGCGAGACTCACCGCTGTTAGCCAGACCCGCCTTCCCATTTAAGCCTTCAACACACCTGTGTGCGTAGCGTATTTATTCAAGAATACTCGGCTAGGATTATCTGGCGCATTGTTGAGTCCCCGTTGTTTGTTTTCGGCGTTTTGGTATAAGGAGCCGTCTCATAAACTACTACCCCAGTTGTCCTGCAAGGGTAGGAGCTTCGCTTGATTACCTGCGTAAAAAAGCTCAACTCTGAGACAAGGAAGTTTGTGAGTAGAGGGATAATGTTGAGTCTTGCAGACCCTTTCACCGAAGAACAAAGTCTCTATTTTCCCCACATGCTCTCCCTTTATTCAAGGTACGCCAACCTCAAGTTCTAAGGACAGATGATAGCACCCCACTGACTAAATGTCAAGATTTTTATCCATAACTCTTTTTCACTAAGTTATGTTATACTATCTGTACAATGTTGATAGAATTTTTTTTTGATAAAATCGCCATTTTTTTAAATAGTACATCAGTTATCAATATACTTTTTCTGATTACACTTATTATCAATGGTATTGTTTTTATAGTCGTACTTTATCACTGGTTTACATATCGCCCAAGTACTGCGGTCGTACTTGTACAGAATGAGCAGATACTGAGAGTTTACCGAAAACACTGGTTTAGATTTTTTACTGATGTTTTGATCATAGTCGCTCTTATTTTTATACCACTTACTCTTTCCTTACTACCAAGTGATCAGATGCAGTGGTTTAAAAGTATCACTCCATTCCTAAATGCCCTCTATAGCTCATGGCTAGTCTTTTTACTATTTGGTTTTTTGATAATGGCAACAAATTATTTTCTCGATATCTGGGTTTTGACCAACAAACGTCTGGTAGATGTGGATCAAAGGGGGTTATTTAAAAGAGACATCTCTGAAATCCGGCTGGAAAAGATTGAGGATATAAACATCAAAATATTTGGCATCATTGATACTTTTCTAGGGATAGGTACTGTAGAAATAGAGTCTGCAGGAGCAGTAAAGGAGTTTTCTCTGAAAAATATCGCACATCCAGAACAAGCCCGAGCTGAGATAAGTGCAACAGCAAGTAGAAAGCTCGATGAGGTACAAGAAGTAAAAATCGTCGTATAATATATGTTAATTTTATCTAAATCACACTCTCTAGAGTTATGTTTGTGATATTATATACAAATGAAACGGAGAATTCTAAAAACTTACTTTTTTATTCTTTATATTCTTCTATTTTCTCTTGCTACTTCTGTCTTTTTTATTAAAACTTCCTACGCAGAAACAGTAAACGCTGGTCTAGTTACAGGTATCTGGTACTCTAAATATCCCTTCTATTCCGATGATTTGGTCAGTATTTATTCTGCAATACAAAATCGTTCGGACATTGCTCTCTCTGCTAAGGTAGGGTTTTATATCAATAATACACTGATAGGAAGCACAAACATCGAAATAGCCAAAAATAGTATCTCCGTAGCTACTCTTCAATGGAAAGCGACTCTGGGAAGCAAGGTGATGTACACAAAGATTATTGAACTGAAAACACCTGACGGTACCTCTGTTTCCACACAATCAATAAATACAGAAACGGCTCCCAGCTCGGTTCAGATAGTGCTAGATCCTGAAATAGTTAGAGCGGAAGCTGAAAGAAAGTTGGCGGAGGAGAAAAAAGCAATTGCATTAAACGCTACAAATAAAACCCTTGACACCGAATCAACTTTAAATAGACTTGCTACCACTAAAGATATAGCCCCTATCCTTCAGAATACCGAAAATTCAATATATTCAACAATCAAAAAGATAGGTGATATTGCAGACACTGGCTCAAAAAAGCTTGCCAAGTTTCTAATTGACCAAAAAAAGCCAGATACAGTCATAAAACCAAACACCAAACAAACAGATAAGTCTTCAAAGTTTTCATTCCTGTCATCCTCCCCTTTTCTTGCAAATGCCTACACAAGTATATACAACAGATTTATAGATCTAAGTGCCACAGCCTTGATATTCTGGAAATTAGTTTTATTACTAATCATTCTTGTTCTCATTATTTTTAAAACTAAATCTTGGGCAAAACGAGGTGGAGGTGAGGGTGGGTATTAAGCAAATAAAAAAAGTGTTCTGATCTATATCAGAACACTTAAACAAGGAAAACTTTAATCGAAACGATTCTCCCCAAATCTTACAGGCCAACAAAGACTACTGTCATCGAGACTTGGGACAACCTGACCTATTCCCTGTTCCCGAAGACTAGCCTTTGACATAATCTCAAGCTGACCTGCGACCTGAAACACATTGTGTCCCCAGACACTAAATTCAAGTACTGGTAAGCCTTCGGCCTCATCTTTTGGTAAGGGTAATACATCAAACACCCTAGTACAGAAAACATCTCCGTGTTTTCTAACTCTGCAAAGCAACCCTCTGTGACTGCCACAATGTGTAATAGGGTTACTTACCGAGGTCTCCAGGACTTGATCGGATAATGGCCAGATAGTGGGTACAGGTATCGGCCAGCAGGGCGCGAGGCTGTCAACACCTTCAATGAAGTGATTTCCTGTCCGACTAGACCAGTCCTTTACTGCCTTCGTGAGACCGCTAAGCGCAGTAAATATATTCAAATCACGCGACTCAGCAACAACCAAGACAGAGTCGTCGTATTTCGCCACTGGTCCATTCCAGAGAACTGCTCGTAGCACTTTGCCATCTGGAGTACTGTTTTGTGCGGATCGGGTAAAACGCCCGCGGTGGACACTGAGGGATATGATGTGATTCATAGGTATTTGATTTTTTTGAGGAACAATTATTTTATTTCTTCATCCTTAGCACCGTAAATGCCAAGGTAAAACAAAAGTAGCCCTCAAGGGCTACTTTTTGTCATCGTTTGGTTAGAAAATAGTCTTCTTAAACAATAGCAAAAAGTAATCCCCGAGAGAGGGTATTGGTTTTCTTGCTAGTATTTAAAATTGAAATACTTTTAATCATTGTTCCAATCATACCAGTAATGTAAAATAAATACAATGGGCTAGCAAAGATTGCTCTTACAGTAAGACTTTTTACTTCCAACAATGTTTCGTTTGGTGGATTTTACAGGAACTCTTCCTCTACGAGGACAGTATCCCGATTGGATTTTTTTTACGCCAGTAGGCTTGAAAAAGTACTCAATCGGGCTTCGAGTCCTGTACGGAAGCGTCCCCACGCTTCCTACAGTCCAGCAAAAAATCCACCAAAGGTGGATTTGTTTGTGGACCCTACAGGAATCTCTCCCTCGAATAATCCCATGCCGTCGCATGGAATTTTTCTGGGCACCGGATTCGCGACAAGCCCTACTGCGCTCGTAAACCGCGAATCCGTTCGAGTCCTGACGCAAAGCTCTGCTTTGCTTAGGGTCCACAAATTTAAAAACCACTTTATAAAAAGTGGTTTTTAAATTTGTGGACCCTACAGGACTCGAACCTGCCACCCCCTCATTGCAAATGAGGTGCTCTACCAGATGAGCTAAGGGCCCGTACTATTGACAGTACAGCCTCTAAAACTGCCTAGATACTATAGCGAATGTTAGTACAGAAATCAAGTCATGTCGTTTCCGCATGCGCCATACATACAATACCTTTGACTTTTTATAGATATTTATGAGATTAAATTTTACCCCTCGCCAATTCAAGCGTATGCACTAAAAATTCAGGCATACTACTCCCCACTGCTGATAAAGAAAGAGGAAAAAGTGACTCATCGGTGAGGCCTGGGAGTGTATTGACCTCTAGTATATATACCCCCCTTTTTGGATGCACAATAAAATCAGATCTTGAATAGTGCCGTAAGCCCAAAGCCTTGTGGACAGTGACTGATGCGTCCTGAATCTTTTTTATTTCATCTTTGGTAAAGTTGCCAGGGCAGATTTCTTTGCTCTTGCCACTGTATTTTGCTTCATAGTCAAAAATGCCGGAGGCGCTACCATGTATAATCTCGACTGGTAAAAGTGAGTAGAATGCTTCCCCACGGAAACCTTCGATCACTCCACAGGTCACTTCCCTACCAGAAATATATTCCTCTACAAGTACTTCACTATCGTATTTGAAAGCTAGCACTAGACCTTGCTCGATTTCGGCAATATTATGAACAATTGAGACACCGCTAGATGAGCCAGCTCGTACTGGCTTTACCACAGCAGGCATAGGAAAAGTTTTAAATAAATCAACTATATCCGCATGAGTATATTCGTCTTTTTTTATTATCTTATGATGTGGCGTTTTAATACCGATATCAGAAAATATCTTTTTTGACAGGGCTTTATTCATTCCAAGAGCCGACGCAAGATAGCCTGAACCAGTGTAAGGTATTCCGATAGTATCTAGGAGGTGCTGGACTTTTCCGTCCTCACCATATTCGCCGTGCAAAGCATTAAAAATTACATCAAAATTGTTTATCATCTCTGCTGGCTTATAGGGCATGCCACCTTTGTGCCATTCGCCAGTTTTGGAAATAAAAATATCATGAACATCATATTTGTTTGATAAATGCTTCAAAACAGACGCACCTGTTTTAAGCGACACCTCGTATTCACTTGATGGTCCACCTCGTATTACTCCTACTCGTATTTTTGACATGGGTATAGTATAGCAAAAGTATTCAGATGTTGGAGTGGATAACAATAAGAAAAAATATATGATTTACTACCATATCGTAGTAAATCAATAATACAAACATACACAAATACTAGACGGTCGCATATTATTTGTGTATTTTTTCAAAAAGATAAACTCCTAAAAGGCTTGAGGAGCTGAGGCGAGAACGGTCTAGCAAGACGCGTTACATAGGGCGAAAAGCTAGGTTTGAACGGCTCAACAGCCCTGTTGAGCCGTTGAAATCCCTCCGTAGAGCCATTATTTACCATTACGATTTATGTCATTTTCACCTCCTTTGAAGATATTACCTCTTAGTACACGGTGATAACCGATGGCAAAACGGTGCGCTTCACTATTCACAAGCAGGATTTCTTTTTTATACTTTTCTACCATTTCTGCATTACCAATAATTGACCTTGCCCGATGTCTCTCGTCTTTAGTCACCGACACTACTGGAATAAAAATATTTGCCTTGTTGATAACTTCCTCTACCGCTCGTCTCTGTACTTCATTTCCATCGGTAACAATCATCTGTGGAAATGTCCATTCTGGGTGAGTAAGTCGTCGTTCAATAATTTCTCTAAGATTAGCAATATCATTTGCCCCATCTTCTCTATTGATCTTAAACTTTCTATACTGCGACTTTTCTGGTAGTCTATTTTCAAGCACGGTCATTACACCCACAGTATTTTTACCTGATAAATGGGCTATGTCATACGCCTCAATACGAAACATACTTTCATTTTCACCAACTTCTGACTCCATGATTTCTCTGGTTTTAATTAATGCCACATCCTGAATGTGTGTCAATGCGAATATTTGCCTTTTCAATTCTCCAGCTTTTTCGAATTCCTGTTTTTTTGCATATTCCTGCATTTCCTTTTCCATTTTTCGTATCAATATTGCTTTTTTACCCTCAAAAAACAGTTTGATACGGTTAATTATTTTTGCATAATCTTTTACTGATACATCACCCGTACATACCCCAGGACACAACCCGATTTGAGCATTAAAACATGGTTTTCCTACCAAAGGCGCACACCTGTCTCGAAATGTGAAAATCTTACGAATTATTCGTAGACCCTCCACAATACTCGAACCCTGCGGAAATGGTCCAAAAATATATTTTATCGTAAAATCAGATGTTTTTTGCTCTAGTTCCCTTTTGCGAACAACAAGAACTCTAGGAAAATCTTCTTTTGTAATCACCACACAATTGAAACTTTTATTGTCCTTTTCTTTTGTATTATATTTTGGCTGATGTTTTTTGATCAGGCTAGCTTCCAGAATAATCGCCTCGAGTACCGAATCTGTAACACTAAAACTCAGACTATCAGCTAGAGAAACCATGTCCACGAGAAGTTGTCCTCTGGTGGCACTTAAATCCAAACCAAAATAGCTTCTTACCCTGTCTTTGAGCGAAGTCGCCCTACCAATATACAAAATATCACTACCTTGTTTAAAAAAGTAGACTCCTGGACCGTTGGGTAGTTTTATCTTTGTAATTTCTTGACTATTCATATTATAAGACTATACAGTATCTAAAATACTTTAGCCCTTATCAAAATCACCAAAATCATTTTTCTCCATACTCATAAAAGTTGTCTTCTTTTCATCAAAGTATAGTTCTGCCACTCCTGTCGGACCATTTCGGTGCTTTTCTATCATAATCTCGGCGATATTTTTCTTGTCTGAATTCTCATTGTATTTATCCTCGCGATGAATAAACATCACCACATCGGCATCTTGCTCAATAGAGCCAGAGTCTCGTAGGTCTGAAAGTCTCGGCTTACCACCTCTCTGCTCGACTGCTCGAGAAAGCTGAGAAAGAGCGATCACGGGAACATCGAGCTCACGAGCTAGATTTTTGAGCGAGCGGGATATCTCCGTGACTTGCTGTACGACATTGTCGGAGTTTCTGCTCTGGGTCGGTACCATAAGCTGGAGGTAGTCCACAATAATCAAGCCTAGCCCCTTTTCACTTTTTAGTCTACGAGCAATAGATCGCATTTTCAGGATATTATTACCCGGCTGATCATCTATATATATCGGTGCCTTTGAGAGCTTGTCCATAGCATCACGAATACGACTAAAATCCTCCTCAATCGACAGATTTTGTCCTGTACGAATCTTCCACGAGTCCACTTGAGACTCAGCTGCTAGCATTCTATCTACCAGCTGTTGTGAGCTCATTTCGAGAGAAAAAATACCGACTGGGATATTGTGATTGATTGCTGTTTTGCGCGCAATGTCGAGTGCAAGCGAGGTTTTACCCATAGAAGGTCGTGCTGCAAGAATAATCAAGTCTGACTTCTGGAAACCCGCGAGCTTGTTATCCAGCTCCTTGAAACCTGTCGGTACACCACGCATTTCACCTTTTGTCTTATGTAAACGGTCGATTCTCTCCCATGCTTCCACGAGTGTATCCTTGAGCTCAATAAATTTGCTAGTGCCAGAGTAGTTGGTAACCTCAAAAATCTTTTTCTCGGCTCGGTCTAGTATATCCTCAAGCTCAGAAGCTTCGTCAAAGCCTAGCTCACCGATATGCTCCGCAGCCTCGATCAGACCACGCATCATCGACTTTTTTTGAATTATTTCAGCATAATGCTTGGCGTTAGTCGAAGATGGCACGGCATTTACCAGCTCCGTGAGAAAACTCGCTCCACCCACCTGCTCTAGCTGACCTTTTTCTTTGAGACGAGACGAGAGTGACAAAAGATCTATTGGAGTAGCTTTACCAAAAAGCTCTAACATCGTCTTCCAGATCATTCTATGTTTTTCAACATAAAAAGACTGGGCATTTGCGACATCCATAACTTCGTTTATAGCATCGGGGCGAATCATGATAGAACCGAGCAAGGCTTTTTCCGCCTCAATGCTTTGGGGTGGAATGCGGAGTGGAGCAGGTCGTATTGTTTTTTGCATAGAGCTATTCTAGCACGCCATTTATATTCGCAAAGATAAAAATAGGAAAAGTCTGTGTCTAAGCTGTGTACAAAAAAACATCTAAAAATAATCAGTTGTACTAATCTAGTGAATTCCTCCTCCTTGTATACCATAATTCCGCGACCGCGGAATTATGGTATACAAGGAGGATTGTTGTTATACTTGTGTAAATATGTAAAAAAGTGAACAGAAAGAAAAAAGACTTATTAAAATAAATCTGATCCAGAAAGTAATTCTTGATTCTATCATTACCACGGGGATTCTATCTGTATCATTAATTGCTCCCAACGCAGTGCGACTTCTTAAATGGGCAGGGTTAGAGAAACGACTCAAAAGAAGCAAGCTTCAGATTATTTCTAGAGCCAAAAAAGAGCTAGTTAAAAAAGGCTTGCTTGTGGTAGAAGATAGTTTACATGGAAAAGTTATGAGAATTACGGAGTTGGGTAAAAGTGCATTGGAAAGAGAGCTTCTTATTGCAAAACGAGTAGATACAAAGTGGGATGGTAAATGGCGTGTAATTATTTTCGACATCCCAGAGAAAAGAAAGTTGACGCGAGATAAACTTCGATACAGTTTAGTTTCTGTTGGTTTTATAAAGATCCAAAATAGTGTATGGGTATATCCACATCCATGTGAAAATCTAATCTCATTACTCAAAGCAGATTTTAAAATAGGAAAGGATGTACTCTACCTTATCGTTGACCAACTAGAGGGAGATTCCTACTTACAGGAACAGTTTAATCTGAAAAAATAATCAAAAATATTTATATACACTATGTAGAACGATTAGATCAAACCATCATAATGTAAAAAACTATGTATACACATATTCCGCGGTCGCGGAATATGTGTATACATAGTTTTTTATTGGTTTGATTGTTTTATTGTAATTGTGGAGAATATCCCGATGGCTTGCCGCGGGGAGTTTTATTTACGATACTATTTGCTATACTAATCTCCATGGACTCAATTCATTCGCTAATACAGTATTTTACCGAGCTACCTGGTGTCGGGCCACGACAAGCAAAAAGGTTTGTTTATTTTTTACTGAGTAGGAATGCTCGCTACCTCGACGAAATGTGTCGGCTGATTCAGGATCTCAAAAACACCATCAAAACATGTACCGAATGTTTTAGATTTTTCCCCAATGACACTCGAGATGGTCTGATCTGCAATATTTGCAAAAATATAAATCGAGATAAAGCTAGTCTAATGATAGTCTGTAGAGATGTGGATTTTGAAACAATCGAAAAAAGTCATTTATACAATGGTAAGTATTTTATCCTCGGCGGTACTGTCCCTGTGCTTGAAAAAGTGCCAGAAAAGAAAATCCGCTTAAATGAACTTTTATCTACCGTCGAAAGGCGAGCTGAAACTGAAGGACTCAGGGAAATAATCTTTGCCATGAGTGTAAATCCTGAAGGAGAAAATACTCTCGACTTCCTAAAACAATCCCTCACACCGGTCACACAAAAGTACAGCATCACAATGAGTGCGCTCGGTCGTGGACTTTCGACTGGCACCGAGCTCGAGTATTCAGATAGTGATACGATCAAAAATGCGTTGAAAAATAGAGTTTCGGAGCGAAAAAGTGATGACTCAATTATAAAAACATGAAAAAGATTGTTACCATCATTTGTGTCACAATTCTTATTTTAATATCTTTTATTTTTAGAGACCGTTGTTTAGGAAGAACAGGGGGTGAGGATAGCAACCCTGATTTACTGACAAAAATTGGACAACTTATGTGTCCTTACACAAACAAATAAAAGCTCAGCAACAAGTGTTTTACTAAAGTGGTCTATGTTGGCTTAATTTTCCTTAACCCCCGATTTTTCTACTGAAAAATCGGGGGGCTTCCTCATCCCACCGCTCTACAGAGCCATTAATCACCCACCACATCCACAAAACTTGACATTTACATACATAGTATGCTATAATAAGCTGTAGAAGATATAAATGGTTCTTTGATAAGGATTCGCCGACAGAATAGTGTGTGGGAGATATAAAATAAAATATCGGGTAGTAATTGCTCAACAAATTGATTTTTACCGCAATGTACCCTCATCTCTTCCCCACTCTTCTGTCGTGTGAACATCAAAAAACATACGCTGATAGTACCCTTGTCGGGTATGAGTTAGAAAGTCGGAAATGGAGAAATACTATGAGTCAAGATACTGTCTGTGTGGACGAGGTCGTTATTCCTCTGGACGAAATCGGCACCACGGTTCCGACAGGCGGGGCGATACCGCCCATCCTGATCGGAAGTATGAGCAATGTCGAGATGATCGTCCTTAAACATAAGGTCATCCGCGCAAACATCCCTCGGAAAACCTTCGAACGGACCCGCTCGACCACGGCCTCACAACCCCGAGGTCTCCAGGTCATCAACAACCTGCCAAATGTCTCGCTGAGGCAGCTATTCCGCGGGCTTATCTGCACGGAATACCTGCTCAGCGAGGTCAACTACGACTACCTGCCGGTGGTCGCTGGACAGCCACAAATGGCGATGGTAAATGTTGTCTTCATGCACCAATCCATGGTGCGTGGACAGCTGGCACCGATCAGTCCCCTGACACTGGAGGACATCCACGAGATGATGGCGGTACCTGCACGATGGTGCCACGCCTTCCAGAACCCGGATCAAACGCTCGTGTTCAACTTTGTTGGGCTGGCAAACAGGATCCGACCTGAAAACCAACTCGTGGTCGAGGACACTCACATCAGGGTGGTTGAATTGAAAAAGTAACCACCACAAAAATAGGGAGTCAGACCCTGAAAAATAAACTGATACGCCCCGCGAGTACATGTAGTGTACTAGCGGTTTTTATTTTCATAAATCGGCAGTACAAAAAACCCCTCTTGGGGTTTTGGTTGTGTAAAAAACGCGTCAATTTTAGACTATCCTGTATTATTTTATAGAATCAATAGCAACACGGAAGAATGGCTGACGATGACCGTTTTTCTTAAAATATCGGCTCTTTTGCTTGTACTTGATAACATTCACCTTTGCTTCTCGGCCAATTTCTTTTAGAGTTGCTTCCACTTTTGCACCATCAATAAATGGTGTGCCGATAGTGGTGTCTTTGCCGTTGTCTACAAGTAGGACTTTATCAAAGGTAATCTTGTCACCTTCGGCATAAGTACCTGTGATTTTCTCAATATCTATAACATCGCCCTTGGCGACCTTGTATTGCTTGCCTCCTGTTTGTATAACCGCAAATTCCATAGTGCTGGACAGTATATATTAAATCCCAAATAAGTGCAAGCGCCAATTTATAAGGAGCGGAGCGACTTTATAAATTGTGCGTACCGAGGTATTTCCCTCGGTATCGGCCAATAGAGCGAAGCAACCTTATGGTTTTTGTATTCTAAGCTCACCAGAGCGTAGTGCAAAGAGCCTAGCAAGGCGTAGGGCAAACAGATAGAGTCACCGAATGTACTGATTTCAGTAAAGCCATTTTCATCGGCTAAACCCCGTGTTTAGCCGATGAAAAAATAGCGTATATTGAGTTCCATTATTTATCCCTACTCCTCCTGTCCAATATCTGGCTTTTCTATCGCCAAAGCCTCTATACCTGCCGAGGCACCCGTAATACGCAAAACATCCTTATCTATCTTCTGTAGCTCCTTTGAGGCCTTATTATAGTGATTTACCGTAGTAGAAAGCGAGCTACCCAGTGACCCCATAAACTGCTCATATGCCCCCAAATGCTTGCCCAAGTCCTCTACCCGCTTGCGAATATCCTTTGCCGACTCTTCTATCTGCAGTGCCTTTAAACCTTGCAAAACTGTCTGAAGATATGCCAAAAATGAAGTCGGGGAAACAATGATCACCCGCTTTTCCTTGAATGCATACTCTACTAGGTCGCGGGTATTTACCTTTACTGCACCCACCTGCGACACAAGGAGGTCATAATAGATTGCTTCATGTGGAATAAACATAAAAGCAAAATCCATAGTATTTTCGGCTGGCTTTACATATTTTGCCGTCTCATCAATACGATTTTTTAAATCATTTTTAAATAGCTTTTCTAAACGCTCACGCTCAAGAGGATCTTTTTCCTCTACCAGACGATTATAATTTTCAAGCGAAAACTTTGAGTCAATGGGAATGACTTTGTCCTTTACAAAAACCACCGCATCTACAATAGTACCGTCACTAAAAGGGTACTGCATTTGAAAGTTACCTGGTGGTAGGACATTCTTGAGTAGTGTCTCCAGGTAGTACTCACCGAGAATCCCCCGCTGTTTTGGATTTTTCAAAATATCCTGCAGACTCTGGAGCTGATCAGCAAATGACACCACTTGCCTATTGGTTTCATCTAGCTTTGTAAGACCCTGTGTTACCTCTTTTATTAGCTTTGCTGACTCTCCAAACTGACGGTGTATGGTATCGCTCATACCCTTTGCAGACTCAGCCATTTTAGAATCAACAGTCTTGTTTAGCTCGCCAACCTTTATATCTACGGTACGGGTTAGCTCGTTCATCTGCTGGAGCAAAAGTTGCATACTACTCAGCTCAGTCGTCTCGCCCACACTCTTTTTTCGACGAATAATAAACACAACGAGGACAATATTCCCTACCACCAAAAGCCCAATTAAAAATATCAATATATTTTGAAGCATTTTAAGATTATACCAATTATTAATCCATTATGGTAGTATTGGTATATTAAAAGTTGAAGATTTTAAACCAATTATAAACAACCCCCGACAATAATTATAAATAACCATGTCATTACAACAAACAATAAAAGACCAGATGAAGCCAGCCATGATTGCAAAAGATGCCGTGCGACTAGGTGTTATCAGAGGGCTTATGGCAGCATTTACAAACGACCTTGTTTCTAAAAATAAAGATACTCAGGATGCCCTCACAGATGAGGAGACAATGGCGATAATAAAAAAAGCTGTAAAGCAAAGGAAGGATTCTATCGAGCAATTTACAAAAGGTGGTCGTGAGGATTTGGCTGTAGATGAAAAGGCGGAGCTTGCAATACTTGAGACTTTTTTACCAAAAATGATGGGACAAGATGAGATTAGGAAAATCGCCGAGGCTTTAAAAGTAAAAATGGCGGTGACAGATAAAGCAAAAATGGGGCAGTTTATCGGTGCTGTGATGAAGGAAACAAAAGGTCAAGCGGACGGTATGGATGTAAAAACAGTGGTTGAAAGTTTGTTTGCATAAGACAAAATACCAACATGCCAGATTCTTTTGAAAAGCTTTTTAAAGAACTCCAAGAGGTAGTAGATCGGGCTGATTCTCCATCAGCAAAGAAAAAAATAGAAGAGGCAGAAGCCAAGGACAAAAGTATCGCCCAGCAAAATACTGTCGTTGAGCCAGATACGAGTGAGACTGTTGAGACATCCATGTCTACTGCTACTGAAACAGGTATATTAGAAGAAAGTCATGGAGAAAAGACTGATTGGTTGAGAAGACATGAGATGGAAATGGAAGCGGAAGATGAAAAGCGAGGTCCAGTGCATGGTCCAGATAATGTGGTTTGAGAGATGGGGTAATTTAGATCTCTAAGACTTCTTGTACACCAATTTTCCCAATAGTAATCCGATCAGTAGAGTGATAATGGAAATCCCGATGGTAAGTACTATCGACTTTTTACTCTGTGTTTGGCTGTCTGACTTTGAATCAGTGTCTGTTGCTATACTCACCTTGTCTGCTTCGTACACTACCAAGTTTCCCTCATTTGGCGTGAGTGCGGAGTTGCCCTTATAAAAATTCGTCATCTGACTCCTGTCTAGATTAGCGAGACCACTCACCACATGGAGTGTCTCACCTATATAGCCACCCTCAAAACAATCACCTTTTGTTGAAAGAAGTAATACTATCTTTTTATCAAAACCGGGAATAGCGTAGCCTTGGAAAAGAAATGGTTGGGTTATATTACAACCTACTATTGGAAACTCACTCACTTTTTTATTATTTTGATACACAGAAGCGGTAAAGTGTCGGCGGAAAACCTCATTGGTATCAGGGCTGTAATTTTCAGAATCAGCACTGGTAAAAGTAACATCGATTGCGATATGGTTGGCTTTCAGACTGAGAGGAGTGAGAGGCTTGAGTCCTTCAATCATTTTATTGATTTCATCATTGGCTCCAGAGGAACCATATTCATAACCAGCTTTTTCTCCATCATCACACGAGTAAACAATGTCAGTTTTCCCAGAAGCGAGGGAAAGTTTCAGGAGTTCGGGAGGACAGCCTCTGCCACCAGCATTTTGCATAATGTAGTAAACCGATTCGTTTGTAGGGTTATATGTAAAATTGTGTATAAAGGTCTCTCCACCGACTGTTGCGTAGGTAGGTATAGCGGTAAATAATGAGACAACCATGACAACAGCAAACACCCCAAGAATGACTAATTTGATTTGATTTTTCATTTACTAATGATACCACAAAGAGTCGAACTTTGCTATCGCCCAGTATTCCCCTACTATATAGGGTAATCCAATTTTAACCTTCAACGGCTCACTGGTTTTAAAGCGAAACCAGTGAGCCGTTGGACTGAAATAAGCCTGTGTTTATGGGTGTTTTTACCTTTTTTCGTAGTAGACATATTTACCTTCCTTGCCAACCTGTATTATCAATTTTTCTTGCTCTAGCTCATCTAAATATCGGGTAGCGGTGGCATCGGATACATTTACCAGCCTCTGCACATCGTCGTTTGTTATTCGGGGCTTGGTAACAGAGAACAAACTCATTATCTCTCTCTTATACTCCGCTTTTAGTCTAATCCGTTCGGCATCGGGGAGGTTTCTGTTGCTACGGTTGCGGTATGACCAGAGCAAAATAGCGAGGATGAGTAGGGTGGTGAGAATTATGAGTGTGGGGTTCATGGAGGTAGTATATCAAAAATTAAATAAAATTTGAATTAAACCCTACATCGCATCCAAAATTTCAAAGGCATCATCTACATCCAGTCCAGTTTCATCGACAACCTCCTGAAGCTTTTCTGCTTCATCTTTATCCAAATCTTCCTCTTTTGCTTTTTCAAATACTTCGGGGTCCATGGCTATGCATTAATCTTCCTTACAACATACTCAAACACTCGCTCTTGAACAAATCTCTTTAGCTCCGGGCTCTGATCAAGCTTTTGATACAAACTAAAATGATTATCGAGCACCCCCACAAGTTCATCCTGAAATAGCTGATCAAATTTTAGCTTAGCCGCATCCTTACTATTATTTTTTACGGACCCGAGAAGTACCTTACTTTCTAGAAGTCTCTTGCTCAAATCATTAAGGATGACTTTATCTGAATTGTTAAAACTTGTTCCATAACGTTCATTAACTTCTTTAATGATTTTTGACAAAGCATCTTTCTCATCTTCTGTGATACCTTTTTCACCACCGCCACCCATTGGATCAATAACACCTTCAGCATTTTCAAGATGAAGATTTGTCTCAACTTTCTTTTCAATTCTATATGTTTCCATGTCTATTGCTTCAAGTACTTCATATGGAAGTGGGTTCTCTCGCTTTGGTAGCTTCCTGATCAAATACTTCAAGAATATAAACAACTTTTCAAGCTGTGGGTCCTCAAAAGTTACAATCTGTGAAATAAATGCGTACTTCTTAAGATAATCAAATACGGTAGTTTTGAAACTCCCCATTTCTTCTTCTGTAAGGTTCTCATCATTGATTCGAGAAACCACTCCATCAATAATGTGATTGAGTTTATCTGGAGTTGCTTTTGCATATAGCTCATCGACAAAACCATTCACTTCAAAGTCAGTGAAGAATTTAAATCCACGCACATCTCGCTCTAAGTCATGAAGAATGTTTGGATCAGTAGCTTCTGATAGGACCGTAGTTGTGTAGTAAGGTTGGAATGATTCTTTTATATCATCAGTTTCATTAACGAAGTCCAGCACGAATGTATCATCCTTGCCGTATGTAGTTCTGTTGAGACGAGATAATGTTTGGACCGCACCAACTCCACCGAGTTTCTTATCGACATACATTACAGAAAGTAAAGGCTGATCAAATCCAGTCTGGAACTTCTCTGCAACAATCAAGAATTTATATTCATCATTTTTGAATTCTTCAGCTGTCTGACTTTCTGGAACCTTATTCATTTGACCTTCTGTATATTCAAGTTTGGTATCAATATCTTTAACGGTACCAGAAAAGGCTACGAGGGCTTTATGTCCATATCCCTTTTCCTTGAGATATTTATCGAACGCTAGCTTGTATCGCACAGCATGAAGGCGTGACTTGGTTACCACCATAGCCTTTGCTTTACCAGCAATGAGTGAAGCAATCTTCTCTTCAAAATGTTCTGCCATTATTGCGGTCTTTTTATCTATAGCATGCTCGTGTCGTTCAACATATCCAACTATTAGCCTTTGAGCCTTCTTTTTATCAAACTCAGGATCATCCTCAACTTTCTTCAAAAGTCCGAAGTATGTTTCGTATGTTGTGTAATTCTTCAGCACATCAAGAATAAATTTCTCCTCGATAGCTTGCTTCATTGAGTAAAGAGAGAATGGACCGAATTTACCTGTAAGAGGATCTTCAGTTCCAAAGAGTTCCAGAGTCTTTTGTTTTGGTGTAGCAGTGAATGCAAAGAAACTCAAGTTAGGTGACGCAACCTTACGAGCTTTCATACGTTCAATGATTTGGTCTTCTACGGTCTTAAATGCCTTCTCTTCGTTCTCTGTTTCTTTTTCAGCCTCATCAAGTGTTAGGACCTGGCGCAAATCAGCCGCAGATTCACCAGACTGTGATGAGTGGGCTTCATCAATAATCACAGCAAACTTTTTACCTTCCACTTTATCTACTGCATCAACTATCACTGGAAACTTCTGCAAAGTAGTAGTTATAATCTTTACCCCTGATTCAAGTGCCTCTTTGAGTTCCTTTCCACCATTTTCAATATGTTTAACCAAGCCAGTGACCTGACTAAAGCTATCAACTGTATTTGAAAGTTGTCTATCGAGCACTCGACGATCAGTCACCACAATTACGCCATCAAATATATTCTTTCCTTCATCATTGTGTAATTCCGCAAGGCGATGAGCGGTCCAAGCGATCGTATTACTTTTACCGGACCCTGCACTGTGTTGAATAAGATAGTTTTTTCCTGAACCATTCTTTTGGGCATCAACCACAATATTCTTTACTGTTTCAAGTTGATGATATCGAGGAAAGATTAATTTTTCTTCCTTTACCCTCTTTCCATTTTTATCTTCTTTTTCCTCGGTAACTTCCTGTATAAAATTTCCAAGTAAATCAAATATACTATCCTTGGACAAGATCTCTTCCCATAGGTAGTAAGTCTTATACTTTCCAGTTGGGGCATCTGGGTTGCCTGATGAGCCTATATTGCCCTTATTAAACGGTAAGAAGTACGTTGTTAGACCTGTAATTCGAGTAGCCATGTATGCTTGCTCGGTATCTACAGCAAAGTGAGTGAGACATCGCTTGAATGACAATAGCTTTTCTTTCTGATCTCGGTCCGTCTTGTACTGAGATATAGCATTGATAACATTCTGACCGGTAAATTGATTTTTGAGTTCGGTTGTAAATAGTGGGAGACCATTTACAAGGATAACCATATCAATTGAGTTTTCATTCTTAGTACTGTATTTCACCTGACGCATTACGCTCAAAATATTTCCAGCATAGTCTGAGAGCGTTTCTGGATTCTTATCATTCTCAGGCTTCCAATATGCAAGACGAATATTCACTCCTCGATCTTTAACACCTTCACGCAAAACACTCAACAAGCCACGAGATTCGATTTCCTCATCTACCCTATCAAGCACCCTTATTTCAACATCATCCCCATACTGCTCAACCAATTTATTCCAACTATCCTTTTGAGTAGTCTGAATAAACTCGAGGACCAACTCTGTGTCCATACACAAGTCCTTGTTGTATGAGGAACTTGGTCGTGATCTATATTTATGTAGACTCACTAGCTGTTGCTCAATGAATTCTTCAAATCCTGATTCTTTTGTGTTTGTTTTTGTTGTCATATTATTCCTTAGCTTTTCTTACTTTATCCAAGAAAGTATTTATTGGATCAATTATTTTTTCGCCAAGATTTTTTAGCATAGAATCAATATTTACCATTGCGTTCTGTTCTAATGCTTTATCCTCATTAGCTGAATCATCTTTATTCGGATGTTGATAAATATCTTTCATAGAAGACAAGACGAAATCGAGGATATCTTTCTTATATTCAACATCCCCAAAGCGCCTTTCAAGAACTTCAGTATAGTTCTCAAGCGCTTTCGCAGTTGCTGCTTTAAATGCATAACTTTCCATTAAGCGCTGAGATCGAGAATACTGTAGAGCGCTAAACCAAACAAGAAATATACCTGGAGATGAGTAGGTTATCTTATACAGAAACATTTCAATCCAATTCGCTCCACTGCTTAATGGATGTGAGTAAATGAAGTATAAAATACCTCCTAATATCAATACGCTTATAATTGTTGCCCATTGCCAAAAAGAAACTCTTCCTTGGAGTGTGTCTTGCCTTTCAGAAAAAGAATGCGAAAGCCCTGAACCTGTAATAAAACCATACATTATTTCAATTTCTTTTTTGTATCCTTCAATTTGCTCTTTATTCTTCTTAATCTGCTCATCGAGGTTTTTTGCATCAATCTCCAACTTGGAAATAGTTTCCACCATTTTGGTAGCTTCTGTAGACTTCTCAAAAGTTATCTGATTGTCTGTATTGATTTTAGAGATCACAAATTCAACCCCTGAGGTAGGGTCCTCAATTTTTGTTTTTAAATCTAGCAGCTTCTGATTGAGGGCTTCTATTTCGGATGTTTTTGTTTGTGCTTGCTGAAGCAAAGTATCGATTGACCCTTCCTTTGTAGCAACAGTTGCAATTTTTCCATCTAGATCAATAACTTTAGACTCCAAAATCTTCTTTGTTTTATCAGTATCAATTTTTACACTGTCAGCAATAGTCGCAATTTTGCCAAAAAGCGTATCAACTTCGGATTTCTTTGTTTTTATCTGACCTAAAATATCATCGGCTTCTTTATTTAATTGTTCAATTCTATTGTTTTCTTCCATAAATTTATATTTTTATTTTTCCTGTCACGACATTTGAAATTAGTGAGGATTTGAACTCTTGTAATAGTTCAATAGATTTTTCAATATTTAAAATTGATGTTAAGTATATTTTCTTAATCTTTTGAACCTTGTCAGCAATTTTTTTTTGCTCATCATCTGGGGGAATAGTAATAACAACTTTTTTTAAATGGGTGGGTCCATAATGTTGCATTGCAGTCCCAGCTTTTTGCACTTCAACTTGCTCGTTGAAGTATTTTGAGTCTAATAGGCATTTTAAAAAATATCTATCCAAACTTTTTGAGGTAATTTTAATTAGCCCTGTGTAAGCAATTGAGCCAACTGCTTCTTTTGTAACTTCAGCGACTATTCCAGAAGATGCACTCCCACTAATAAGTAAGTCTCCTTGTTTCAATTTAAAATGACTCCATTTACGCTCAACTTTTTCAGGATCAAGAAAGTTAGACCCTTCTAAGTCGACAAAGCCATTATTAAGATTCTTAATTCTCAATAAAGGGACTCCTGTCTCTCTAAAATCCTCAGCCATAATTCCGGGTCCCTCTTGAATTTCAGTAACATATTTCAAGGGTAGCACCCTCCATCCCTTTGGGATATTATCAATCCATTCAACACCACTTTCTACCAATTCTACTTTTGGATCAAGGCCCTTTGTGACTGCATAATTAATATCGGCTATGTGTTTTTCTTTTAAAAACTCAATCAGCTTTTGTTTTCTTTCAATAATTTGGTCAACCGAAGATGTTTTTTCATCAAGATACTTAGCAATCTTTATTTGTTCTTGTGATTTAGGAACTGTGATACAAATCCTCTTCATTTCACTCTCACGTGTGGTCCAAAGATCATCAACAATACCTCGTCCCCAACGATAGAATTCTTCTGAAAATAGTTTACTTCTAAATAGATAATGGAAATATTTTGAATCAGATAATTGATCCCTCTTTCTTAATACATTGTAGACAAGCGATACACCACCTTCATATTCAGACATTCCTACAGCACCTTTTCTATCGGACCGGCCGTTTATGGCAATGTCTCCAACTTTTACAAGCTTGCGAAGGCTACCTTCTGCAACCTTAGCTGCATTTTCTATTTGTCTTTTAATTCCATCATAAGTAACAGAAAGTGGTTCATGAGTCGCCTCTGTAACCTTCTGATTAGAAAAGTTAAATACAGATACTATTTTTTGTGCTTCCCAATTAGCGGGAATCTTTCCCAACCACTCAACACCTGAATCTTTGTATTCAGGATATTTCTCATATTTTTTTGTAAGTTTGAGTGTATGCATATTAATTAAATAAACAAATTACCTTATCAAAATTACTAAATATAGCAGTAAGCAGAGCCGTAATTACTGCAACTAAAATTGGCAACCATAAATTACGAGAATCTGTGATTTGCTTATCTGTCTTAAAATTCTTATCAACAAAATCGTAAAAAGATGGCGTGATTGAAATATCTTTACCCCAATAGGATTTATTCAAATCTGCAATAAAATGAATTCTGTCGGCCATATATTTACTATCACCTGTGGAAACAATTGAAAAGTTTGTCGGATTAAAGTCAGGTATTCCCAATCCATAATTTTGTGTATCAATATTTATTAACTCCTCTTTTTCCAGGAAATACACAGTGTAATAAATCTGCTCAAGAGTTTTATAGTGTTCCGCTACATTCTGAATGTTGTTTCCTTCAAATTTCAAAATACACATATCTTTAATGATATGTCCGACCCAGCCATGTTTCTTTTCAGCCAATATTTTAATGAATTCTTTATTGATTTTCATTTTATAGTTGCTTTAGGAGAGTGAGTAATTCATTCTCAACCTTTTCTATATCAGTCTCTATCGCCTCAAGACTTCGTGGTGCTTCATACTTGTAAAAGTGTCGTGTAAATGGAATTTCATATCCAACCACACCAATCTTGCCATCTTTATGATCCACAACAGACTCATTGATCCATGCATCGGGAACATAAGGCTTTACCTCTTTATCAAAATATTCCTTGATATCCATCTCATATGGCACGTTCTCATAATCTCGAAGTGATTTATCTATTTCCACTTCCCCTTTTTTATTTTTTACAACCTTACCATCAACCATAAGTGGTCGCTCTATGGTAATCTGTCTATATGCAAAATCGGTAGTCTTGAAAATCTTTGAAAATTCACTTTCTTCAAACTTCTCATATAGCTCTACTATTTTTTTCTTTGATTCAGCATCTATCTCGTGGCGCTTACTACCAAGACTCTTGCGAGTCTTTTTGAAGAATGTGCGAGCATCAATAAGCTGAACTTTACCTTTTCTTTCTTTTGATTTTCTATTTGTAACAAACCAAAGATAGGTATTAATACCTGTGTTGTAGAACAACTGGTCCGGTAATGCCACAATAGTCTCAAGCAAATCTTTTTCAAGAATCCAACGGCGTATTTCACTCTCACCACTTCCCGCATCTCCGGTAAAGAGTGGTGAGCCGTTGTGAACAATAGAAATACGTGACCCACCATCTTTTTCCGTCTTCATCTTTGAAATGAGGTGCTGAAGGAACAAAAGCTGACCATCTGAAATACGAGGAGTACCTGCACCAAATCTTCCAGCATATCCACGAGATGCTTCTCGCTCTACAGCGTCTTTATCTTTTTTCCAATCAACTCCGTAGGGTGGGTTACTTAGCCCGTAGTCGAATACTTCACCAAAGAATTGATCATTGGCCAGTGTACTTGCTTTTGAATGGTCTTTTTCTCCACCTCGAATAAGATCTGGGTCATCTCCTTTTATCAACATGTCGGACTTCGCCATGGCGTATGTGATTGAGTTGAGTTCCTGTCCGTATAGGAATATGTCGGCTTCTTTGTTTATATTTTCGAGAATATAGTCCTTTGCCACAGAAAGCATACCCCCGGTACCGCAGGCAGGATCATATATTTTCTTGATCACGTGAGGCTTTTTCAAATCCTTTTCATCAGGAGAAAACAGCATCTCAGTCATAAGTCCAATAACATCACGTGGGGTGTAGTGTTCTCCAGCCGTTTCGTTAGACATTTCAGAAAACTTACGAAGAAGTTCTTCGAATACATGTCCCATTTGATAATTATTTGTTGTTTTAGGATGCAGGTCTACTTTATTTAATTCTTGCATAACAAAGAATAATAGGTCGCCACCTTCGAGGCGTTCTAGCTGTTTACTGAAATCAAACTTTTCAAATATATCCTGAATATTTTTGCTGTATCCATTTATGTATTGTTTGAAGTTCTTTGCGAGATGCTTTGGCTCTCCAAGAATAGTTTTGAAATCATAATCAGAAATATTGTAGAAGGCTGTACCCGATGTTCTCTTTAAAATTGGGTCGAGGTCATTTACTTTACCTTTGTACTCATTATATTTTTCAAGTACCTTTGATTTTGTATCAGCAAGTATGGAATCGAGACGCTTCAACACAACCAATGGCAATATGACATCCTGGTATTCGTGTTGTTTCCAGCCACCACGTAGTATGTCGGCGATGTTCCAGATCATTGATGTTTTTTGGTTGAAGTTTTCCATGGTGTTGATTGTATGTTCTTAAGTATATGCTATTTAGTAAAGAGTTCGAGGTATTCTTTCAAGTAAAAAATTCTGTCCTTTTTGCGGCCAGTCTTTTCTGTAAACAAACCAAGGGTAACAAAATCTTTAGAGATTGCTGATGCCGTCGGAAATGTTACAGAGAGTATCGCTTCTATGTCCCGAATAGTCATTACTGGCTGAGAAAAAAGCTGACGCAAAAGCTCCTTACCGAGCTTTTGGCGTTTTATACCCATTCCTTTTTCGATAGTGGTTTCATATTTTTTACGAAGGTCAATGATTTTTTCTAGAGTCTCTCGGGCATTTTTTGCAGTCTCCAAGACCCCGGTTAGGAAAAAACGCACCCAATGTTCAATATCGTCTGCTTCGCGGACACGAGAAAGGCCATCGTAATATTGAGGACGATGTTTTTCAAAGAAATCAGATATGTATAGTGTCGGTTTCTTAAGAATTCCTAAGCTCACGAGGTGGAGGGCTATCAAAAGCCTTCCGATACGGCCATTACCATCTAGGAATGGGTGAATAGTTTCAAATTGATAGTGAGAAATTGCAATTTTGATAAGGTCTGGGACATCAACTTCTTTATTGTGCCAAAACTTTTCTAGGTCACTCAATAATTCAGGAACCTCTTCAAAATGAGGAGGAATGAACACGGCGTCCTTCAGAGTAGCGCCACCAATCCAATTTTGGCTTCGGCGAATCTCCCCGGGTAATTTCGAAAATCCACGAACACTTGAAATCAAAACTTTATGTGCATCTTTTACGAGACGCATTGAAAGTGGAAGTTTTTCAAGTTCCAAAATGGAATAGTTAATAGCCTTAACATAATTTTGCACTTCTTCCCAATCATTTCTTTTTTCTGGTTCAATTTCGAGCTCGGGTAAAAGTGCCTCATCAAGTTTTGTATTAGTTCCTTCAATTTTACTTGAAGTGGTAGCCTCTTTTGCGATGTGCATTTTTATGAAAAAATCCACATCAGGGACTAGTTTTGAAAAAGCATTGAGCTCGCCAAGATACCTCATGGCATCAGAAAGAAGCAGATCAATTCTCTTATCTGTCCATTCAAACGGCTTATTTACAGGAGATGGCTGAAAGCTCTTATAACCATCCCGCTGCCTATGTGTACCCGCCGTGTATTTATCTACCATAATATATAGTATAGCATATAATAGAAATAATGCAAATTAAAGATTGGATGCTTAATCTTTAATTTGATTTAATGTTATTAAACATGGTAAACTGTAACAGTAGAGATTTTCACCCCACCCGCTTTCTTACAGAAACTGTACACCTTTCGCTTCTCATCGAGGGGTTCTGTTCACATAGCATCACTTTTGATGCTGGAAATATTTCCAACGGCTCAATGGTTTTAAAATAAAACCAGTGAGCCGTTGAAAATATTACCTCTTGGTGTGACCCTACGCGGAATCGAACCGCGATTTAAGCCTTGAGAAGGCTCTGTCCTAACCGTTAGACGATAGGGCCCTAAAACAATTTTTACTAAAATTGTTCGGGCTGTCAAATTTACACCTAAAACGGAGTACCGTTCGATCGAGTAAATTTGATTTAGCCGAACAACAAGCACTATAACATTTTTTACCTTTTTTGCCACTCCAGCTCCTGTCGTACCAAAAGGCTGTCCTTATTTTCTGGGTGTGCCATAATCTCGACCACAGCTCTCTCCATACGCATACCCTGTGAGCCTTTGATCAAAATCACATCACCTGATTCTATATATTGCTGTAAAAACTCACCCGCACATTTTGAGTCCTCAAATTCAAAGATATTTTTTAATGCCATACCTGCACTAATTGCACTTTCCATACCCGCTTGCATTCTAAGTCCTACAGATACAAAAATATCTGCACAAGAAGCCACTCTCAGTCCTATCTTTCTATGCTCCTCGGCAGAAAATTTACCGAGCTCGAGCATATCACCGAGTACAACTATCTTCCGACCAGTAATTTTGATCTTTTTCAATGTTTCTATCGCCAAAGTTACAGCAAGAGGCGCTGCATTATATGTATCATCAATAATTAAAGTATTTTTAACACCCTGAATTAGATTCATTCGACCACATTGTGGGACATGAGATTGTGTCGCCTCGATAATTTTAATTAGATTCATTTGTTGTGAAATACCCATTGCCACACCCGCAAGTATCGGCTGAATATGTTGCTCACCCAATACATTTTCAAGGTTTACAGGCAGACAATTACCATCGACATTTACTTTAAAATTTAATCCTTTTGGAAAAGACTTTTTCTCAATTTTCTCATAAATTATCGTATTATTGGACGAAACAATATCTGCTTCGCTACTAACGCCAAAAGTCAAACACTTTGCCTTAGCCTTTTCTTTAAATTTCATAACATCGGTATCGTCCTGATTTAAAATTAGGGTACCATCATTTTTCAAAGCACTGACAAGGTAGCCCTTTTCGGCAATCAGCTCATCTCTGGATTTAAAATTCTCAACATGTACTGGCACTTCCCCAAATCTAGTAACCACCACAACATCAGGCTTGATCCACTCTGTAATATTTTTTATGTCGCCTGGGCGATCTGCCCCCACTTCGAGTACTAGCCACTGTGGGTACTTATTTTTAAAAACCACCAATTCAATACCGCGAATAATGATTTTTATCCACAAAATGGGATTACTCCAGCCGTTATGACAGCCGAGTATCGTCAGAGGCACACCTATATCACTATTAAAACTTTTTTCGCTTTTTCTTACAAAAAATTCTGAGGAAAGAACGGTATAGATAGCATCTTTTGTTGATGTTTTGCCAACATTACCAGTAACAGCAACTATTTTGGGTTTGTATTTCAAAAGTACCAATCTGGCAAGAGTTGTTATCTTATATATAATTATTTTTTTAAGAATGTTTTTCATTTTTAGATCTTTTTATCTATCTGGCGGTATCTCATAGTAAGTAATCAGAAACTTTACTGCGTCCATAAAGGGCTGTACCAGTGTCTGTGAGGCAAAACCAGCTCCTTTTGGGTACACAGTATACAGAAACACTATAAAACGCGGATTGTATGCTGGAAAATACCCAAAGAATGAGTGTAGGTTGCGATCTTCATAATACCCTCCTCCACGCGGATTGGCAATCTGTGCCGTACCTGTTTTTGCAGCAATACGGTATTTGTCCATTTTTACAGCACCACCGAGCAGACCTTTGTCAAAGGCTTCGACAAGCATGCGTGTAATCTCCTTTGAAGTTTCTTTTTTTATTACTTCTTTGCCCTGATTGGGCTCTATCTTTTTTGAAAGTCCAATAGAATAGTCAATTTCTTTTACAAGATGTGGTTGTATCAAAAAGCCACCATTAGCTAGAGTTGAAAGTGCTCGTACTGTAGCTATGGGGGTCAATGCAATCCCCTGACCATACGCAGCTGTAGCATGTTCAATATCTCTGGTACTTTTTAAATTTTGCACGAGACTTTTTGCCTCGTTTGGTAAATCTATCCCAGTAAACTCACCAAGACCAAAATCAAGCATGTATTTGGAAAACTTTTCTTTACCAACCTGTTCCATAACAAACGCGGCACCTGTATTTAGGGACTGATTTAAAACTTCTTGCATCGAAGTTTTTGGTCCACGACCCACACTGTCATGATTAGAAATCTTTTTACCATTTAGTACCAAAAAGCCTTCGTCATTGTATGTGGTGGATGCTGTAACCCTCCCAGTATCAATACCTACGGACATTGTTATTGGTTTAATAATTGACCCCATCTCGTATACACTTTCTACAAGTGGATTTGTAAAAACATCACTATTTTTCTCATTTTGCAACTGATTTGGGTCAAAATTTGGATATGCGGAAATAGCATATATCTCTCCTGTTTTTGGATCCATAATAATACCGCCGGTTAGCTCTGAACTCCATTTGGTGTGGAGCTTTTTTAAAATCCCGTCAAATGAATCTTGGACGGTTGGCTCTATCGTTGTTACAATATCACCTTCAAGTGGCTTTTCCGTAGAAAGTGTCTTTTTTATATTTGAAAAAATCTCAGCAAAAAAGTTTACATACAAATCGCTAGTATTGCGAGCAAGTACGGTTTCGTATGAACGCTCCAGACCGTATCGCCCAGCAAGGGTGTCATTGTTCGAACTATATCCAATAAAACCTACCGTATGTGATGCCAGCTTTTGTGCAGGATATACACGCCACCTTTCCTTATATACACGAATACCTGGGATTTCAAGGGCTGAAATCTTACCTCCATCATCTTTTGATACTCGCTTCATAATCTCCTCGTACGGATCGTCCTTTTTGGAAGCCTTTTGTAAAAAGGATTCCCGAT
Source organism: Candidatus Tayloriibacteriota bacterium (assembly GCA_943350765.1). Taxonomy (GTDB): domain Bacteria; phylum Patescibacteriota; class Minisyncoccia; order Phycocordibacterales; family PALSA-1337; genus SCTV01. The sequence goes on from CALRAJ010000001.1 coordinate 165,491, forward strand.
CAATACTCGGCAAAATTGACTTGAGCGAGACATAGGCTTTTTCTGGACTTTCTAATAACTTTGGATTTATTACTAGAGTAAAACCTTCCTTTACACTAGCCCCACTGAGCCTACCACCGTCTTTTGCTTCAAAATAGATACTGCCACGGTCAAATGTGTTCTGATTTGGGCGAGCGTATTGCCTATCAGCTCTTTCACTATATTGCTCACCACGCACTATTTGTACAAAATACAATTTACCCACCAGAACACAAGCGACTAAAAATATAACGCACAAGAGCAATCGTATTCTGTGTAATGGATTAAATCGCATTATTAAACGATAGTGTTTTTACAGTATTTTGTCGAGAAATAAATTGTGGCTCAGATGCAGACACAAAACCATGTGCAGATGCAATATCTAGGGTAATAGAGTTCTTTGAAGTGATATACTCTGCATTCAAGTCTGCGATATGCGAAATGAGTGTTTGTTTTTCTTTTCCAGCACTTTCCCTTAAAACAATACTGTGAACAGTGCTGTTCAAAAGATACCCGTACATACTAAAAAGCATGACTATTACAGCCAACAGAGTGAAGATTACTTTTTGTTCAAACTTTGATATATTTTGTATTTGATTTTTGATTTGTTCGGTCATGGTGTTATATTTTTTGTACTGTTCTTAATTTTGCACTTCTAGCTCGGGGGTTATCTGCCAACTCTGCCTCACTCGCGACCAAAGGCTTTTTGTGTACTAGCTGTGCCTTTTTCTCTGCTACCCGTTCTTTAAAAAAGTTCTTAACTATCCTGTCTTCTGTGCTATGGAAGGAGATGACTGCCATTCTTCCTGTGGGCCGTAGCCTCTCAAACCCTTTACAGAGACCTTCTCGAAGACTTCCGAGCTCATCATTTACCGTAATTCTCAGAGCCTGAAAAGTCTTTGTGGCGGGGTGAGTTTTTCGATGCTGATAGCTTTTTGGTACAGCGGATTTTATTATCTCAACTAGCTCAAAAGTGGTTTTAATGGGTGCAACTTCTCGACGCAGGATAATAGCTTTTGCAATCCTTCGGGAATATCGCTCCTCGCCGTATCCGTATATAACATCAGCAATATTTTCCTCGTCCCATGTGTTTACAATGTCGTACGCTGTAAAATCGTTTTCTCCTGTTGCTTTTTTAAATGACATTAAAAGTGGCTCATCTTTTTGAAAGGTGAATCCTCTGCCGGACTCTTCAAACTGATTTGATGAAAGACCGAGGTCTAAAAGTATTTTGTCTGCCTCCACATATTCTGTCGTGTCTAAAATTTTATCAATATTTCTAAAGCTATCATTTACCAAAGTGACTGTGCCTTTTGCCAAGCGGTCTTTTGCCCGAGTGAGTGCATCGGTATCTAAATCAATACCAACTATTTTTATATCCTTTCCAAACTTTTCTACTACAGCTACACTATGACCACCACCATTTACCGTACCATCCACAAAAACATTGCCTTTTTCAAAAGCTAGATCGGTAAGCACTTCTTGTAATAAAACGCTTTTGTGTATCATAAAATTATAATATTCCTACCTGACCAAGCTTTTCTGCTAGACTATCTGCCTGCTTTTCAACAACCTTTTTATACTCAATCCACGACTTTTCGTTCCAGATTTCCACTCGACTCTGCACTCCAATAAGCACAACTTTTGTCTTCAAATTTGCTCTATCTTTTAGAAAATCTGGTACCAAAATGCGTCCAATAGTATCCACATCTACCTCGACAGCACCTCCCAACATATACCTATTAAAACTTCTGGTGTCCGCACTGAGCATCGATGACTCTCCGAGCTTTTCAGAAATAGATTTCCATTGAGCCATCGTAAATATCCACAAACAACCATCGAGACCTGGGGTTACCACAATCTTCTTCCCCATTTCCTGGCGAAACTTCACTGGAAGTGAAAGGCGGTTTTTATCATCAATGGTGTGTGTATATTCGCCGATAAGCATGGGGATAGATATTAGATACTGGACTGTAGACTTTTAGGATAAGTAGAGGGTTTCTTTACTAAAACAAACTCGCGAACTCTCACACCCTTCATTTTGTAAAGTACAACCTCTTGTTCCTTTCCTGCGACTACTGTTTTTGAAACAATTTTTGTGATTTTCATGGTTTTTTCTACTACCTTATAATTTTCCTAAAGCAAATTTTCAGTAGAAAATTTGCTCGGACGAACATTTTCAATAGAAAATGTTTTAGTCCCACTTCATCCCACTTACATGCAATTTTATAACACTTCATCCCACAATACAAATAAGTTATCCACATAGTGGTAGATGCTAGATACTAGTGATTAAACTCAACGGCTCAACAGCCCTGTTGAGCCGTTCAAATGGCTCTGTATAGCCATAGAAAATACCCACGAAAATCTACTGATTTTCGTGGGTATTTTCTCTTTTCCCGACCCACCCAACCATACTAATTAAAAAACCATCCAAAGTCACCCTTGGACGGTTGCGAAAAGACGATTTGCCTACTGACCACTCAATGAAACAAGTTTGGCCCCATTCGAGTAATAGTGCCCGTTTGTCACTCCTTTTTGATCTACCCACATAAGCCATGGTAGCTGGTTGGTACCCACCCTAGCAACTACATACTCACCAATATCACATGGGTAAACGCCCACCACCTCGAGGTGCATACCAGAAGGTATTTTGTTCAGTAAGCAAGGCTGACCGAGAGCGTTGTTGTAACCAGTGGTACTTGCTTTTGTGTTTGCTTTTAAGCGCATAACTTCATTGTGTTGCATAATGATCATGATCATCACAAAAGCAACAACAAGGAAACACAGCAGAACTATTGTGGGATCTCCTCGATCGCCACGACCCATATTAATCTTCATAAACCCCTCCATTTCGTATGGCAAATCTGCGTGAGCAGTCTGTTGGTTGATCCATACTTCTACCTCACAGTATACACCACTATAGATAAAAAGTCAAACACACACATTCTTAGAGCCTGTTTTACTACTACTTCCCCTTTGGTCGCATTAGTGGAAACATCTGGGTCTCACGGATAGGCTTATCTGCGAGGAAAGAGAAAAGTCGGTCACCATAGGCAAAACCAAATGTCGGTGGCATACCATGCTCAAGCATCTCTACAAACTCATCATCGGGCATCATAGCCTCTGTATCACCTGCCTCGATAAGCTTTTTCTGATCATCAAACCTAGCCTTTTGGTCGATAGCATCATTTAGCTCTGCAAAGCCATTGGTAACCTCTGCACCAGCGAGTATAAGCTGGGCACGGAGAGTAAGCTGAGGATTATCAGGATGAATTTTTGAGAGTGGTGAGACAAGCTTTGGGTGATTGACCAGCCACGCAGGACCAGATATCTGCTTTCGACAAAACTTCCAAAGTGTATCGGTGAGACGCTCACGATTTACTCCGTCATACTTGACCTTGAGTCTATCTAGAGCTGTAGCCATCTCTTTTTCAGTAGCGGTAAGCACATCTAGCCCAGTCATCTTTTTGACTGTTTCAACATAGTCTATTCTTGGCCAATCGCCTGACAAATCAAAGCTGTGCTCACGAGAAGTAAACGCAAGCTTTCCAAAGGTTTCCTGTGCTAGAGTTTTGATCATTTTTTCGGTCAAAGCTACCCCCTCGTCGAAATCCATATATGATGCATAAAACTCCATACCAGTAAACTCTTGTAGATGGTCTGGACTCGAGCCTTCGTTTCGATACACGCGACCTATCTCAAAGGTACGAGGAAAACCACCCGCCATGAGACGCTTTTGCCATAGCTCACCGACAGATATACGCAAATAAACTGGTAAATCAAAATCGTTATGATGTGTCTTAAATGGTGTTGCCTCAGCCCCACCAGTCGTAACCTCGAGTGTTGGTGTCTCTACCTCGAGAAAGCCGTTTTCCGCAAGCATTCTTCTGGTAACAGCCCAGAATTTTGCCTTTTTATACATTAAATCTCGCAACTCAGGGTTCATCACAAAATCCAAATATCTCTTGCGATATCTCTCATCAGCATCTTGCAATCCGTGCCATTTTTCAGGTAAAGGCAGTAGTGTTTTAGTTGCAATAGTCCAAGCTGTAACAAGGATACTCTGCTCGCCTCTTTGTGTAGTAAACAATGTACCAGAAACACTTACAATATCTCCAATATCTATAGTATTTGTAAAGAGAGTAAAAGATGTATCATCGAGCGTATCCTTTTTTAATACCGCTTGAAGCTTGGCTGTACTATCATCAAGTACTACAAAAAGAATTGCTCCCTGACCACGAATAGCGGTTATTCTTCCAGCAACAGAGACTGGCACACCTTTTTCACCATGTTTTTTTTCAAATTCTAGAAAACTTTTTTTAATTTCGACAAGAGAAAAATCTCTCGGAACCTTGCTTGGGTAAGGATTTATCCCCGCTTCTTTTAGCAGTTTGAGTTTTTCCAGCCGTGTTACTCGAAGTTCTTCGATAGAGGCCATTGGTATATTGTACTATGCTTACTCTATCGAAACAATAGTATATTCTAGTATTCCTTTTGGTGTTTTAAATTTAAAGACATCGTTTTTCTTCTTTCCTAAAAGTGCCGTACCGAGTGGTGATAAGTCAGATATTTTACCTAGATTTGTATCCGCCTCCTCTGAGCCAACTATGTGGTATTTGTGTGTGCTTTTATCAACATCTTTTCTAACCATGACAGTAGAGCCTATTCCTACTGTATCAGAATGTCTATTGGGCAAAAGGGATGCATTCTTAAGAAGCATCTCGAGTTTTATGATTCTGTCTTCAATAGTTGCCTGATCACCACGAGCTTCATGGTATTCGGCATTTTCTGAAAGATCGCCCAATGATTTTGCATACTCAAGATTCTCGGCTACCTCCTTTCGGCGAGTAGTTTTGAGAAAATCAAGCTCATTTTTTAGCTCTTTAAACTTTTCTTTTGTAAGATAATGCAAACCGTCAGTCATGTTTTTGGACTTCTTTATAAACAATTATTAATACCCCCTATTATACTACCTTAGGTCATAGAAGTCAAACCGACATTATGCTCCAATAATTAGGGTTTAATTTGTCCAAAATTCAAAACTTAGGTCTGTTTCCATTATTATATGTTATACTTTACTTATTATGAGTGAAAAATATAGCATTATTGAAATTTTTGATAAAAAGGACTTTACACCCCTTGTTTTTGCTAAAACGAGTAGTTTTACACAATCATACGAGTATGGAACCTGGCAGGAAAAGCTTGGTAGAAAAGTCTATAGATACAACATTTTAAAAAATGACACGCCCGTAGGTACCTTTCAAGTAATAAAATATCCCCTCATTTTAAGCAAAAAATACCTCTATATACCCCATGGACCAGTTATCAATGAAAAGCTAACCAACGAACTCTCTATATTTCTTGCTACAGAGTTTAAAAAGATACTCAGAGAAACAAATTCTGCTTTTCTAAGACTTGATATCTATCCTCAAGCTAGCAATGCCGAAGAAAATCTTTTAAAAAAGTATTTTACACAAACACCAATAGCTTCGTACTATTCAGCTTTTTTTCAGTCAAAGTTTGATTGGCATTTAGATATTTCAATTCCTGAAAACGAAATACTTGCAAACATGCACCAAAAGACAAGGCACTGTGTGGATATTTCACAAAAAAGAGGTGTTACTGTGCTACAGGTGTCTGGATCACAGATGATGTCGCACTTTGAGAGATTTTATGAGCTAATGCAGGAGACAAGCACTCGTGGGAAATTTCACTTACACCCAAAAGAATACTATTTTGAAATTTTTAAATCAGCTGAGACTGATCCGAATATAATTTTGTTTATAGCCCAGTATGAGGGTGTTACTTTGGCAAACCATTTACTTGTGTTTTATGGCAATACAGTCTACTACCCTTTTGGTGCGTCTACACGAGCAGAGAGCAATCGCATGCCATCGTATGCACTACATTGGCACACCATAAAAGAGGGTAAAAAAAGAGGTTGTGTATTTTATGATTTTGGAGCTGTGGCTAGTGGGGACAAGATAATCCGAGATAACTGGGACGGTATTTCTACTTTTAAAAGAAAGTTTGGTGGATCAGTACTCGAGTATGGTGATTTTTATGATTGTGTCCTAAGCTGGCCTTTCTACTGGCTATATAATTTACGAAAGAAACTCAAGCGGATATAATTTAACCGCCTAGTACGCATCGAGATGAAATTAGAACATAATTGTAATGTCAGTCGCATCACAACATACTTCGCGAGTGGAAAAAATACCCAAACTTGCATACTGTCTATAAAAGTGATACTATTTCAACAGAAGGAGGTGAGCTAGTTTTGAAAACAATGAGTTTCTTTTCAACACCCACTATCATGGCTATCACCATGACCTTGGTCATTTGGTGGAATAACGAATCTATCAGCCTGACCTCGTGTATTCCGGGCTTGTGTGCATTTGTTACAGTGATTATTATCAACACCATCCAATGCAGGGTCTTTCACAAAGACCCGTTAAGTCTTTCGGAAATGTTTCGACTATAACCACAACAAAAACTTACCACCCTTCTCTGAAGGGTTTTTATTTATAAGGACTTCTATACCAAAACTGCTTTAATGCGTCGTACCCCAGCAGATACTGCCTCTTCTTTTACGATTTTAAATTTCCAAACACCAGAAGGACCTGCAAGCTCCTTAGTATTTTTCACATGTGGACCACCACAAAACTCTTTTGAGTATGCATTTTCTACAGTATCACCGATAAAATAAACTGTGACTTTATCGCCATACTTATCGCCAAAAAAGTGTAAGGCACCCACTTTTTCGGCGAGAGCCTTATCTAGCTCCACTGCCTGCATCGTTAAGCCAGCCGAGATTTTCTCATTTACAATATCCTCTACTCGCTTTTTTTCCTCATCCATCATTTTTGCTCCATGAGCAAAATCAAAACGAAGACGCTCAGTGGTGATATTACTTCCCTTTTGTTGAACATGTGTCCCAAGCACATCTCGAAGTGCCTGATGGAGTAAGTGTGTCGCGGTGTGATACTTGAGTGACATCTCATCAGTATCGGCAAGTCCTCCTTTGAACTTTTTCTCAGCACCTGCACGAGAGAGTGCCTGATGTGCCTGCATTTTTATCTCAAAATCAGCCACATCAACTTTTTTACCAGATTCCTGGGCAAGCTCGAGGGTCAATTCTAAAGGAAATCCATATGAAGAAAAAAGAGTAAAAGCATCCACTCCTTTTTCAAACTCTTTCAAACCATGCTCAAGTGTTTTTCGAAACTTCTGCTCCTCAGTATCAATCTCTTTTTTAATATGTTCAGATTTTTCTATGATATTACCGTAGACTGGACCAAATTTCTCAATCACTGTCCCAGCAAGCCAAAAAAGAGAGCCGTGCTTCATCCCCAACACATCAGCAAATCGCACTGCTCGACGCAATAAACGACGCAAGACATATCCCTGATCCGTATTCGAAGGTAGTACGCCATCACCGATCAAAAATACTGCGGTACGAATATGATCAGCCACAACTCGCTTTGCTCGAACATTATCGACAGTCGAGAATTCTTCAATCTTCCCAATTATAGTCTCAAACAAATCCGTATCAAATACGCTTTCCACCTTTTGAAGCACCATGCAGAGACGCTCGAGGCCAGCACCAGTATCCACATTTTTCTGAGAGAGTTTGCCGACTATTTTTCCCTCTTTTTTCTCAAATTCCATAAACACATCATTCCAAACCTCCACTACCTGCTGTTTTTGATCAGCTTGATTGTACTCCTCCACGCTCATATCTCCTAGACCATTTTCGGTAACATCATAAAACATCTCCGAACACGGACCTGTCGGACCAGTCCAGCTATCATTTCCATTTTTCACTGCCGGCCACCAGTTTGAGTCGGCACCCTTAAAATAGATGCGATTTTCTGGCACACCCGCCTTTTTCCATATCTCAAAAGCTTCGGTATCTTTCCCAGAGTTTTTATCACCCTCAAAAACAGTCACATACAATTGTGCAGGATCTAGACCCAGACCTTCTGTTTTACTAGTAAGAAACTCGTAACTCCAGCTGATCGCTTCCTCTTTAAAATAATCGCCCAGCGACCAGTTCCCAAGCATTTCAAAAAATGTCAGGTGTGTATTATCGCCGATTTCATCAATATCACCAGTACGAACACATTTTTGTGAATCAGCCAGTCGTGTACCAGATGGATGCTTGTTACCCATCAAATACGGCACCAGTGGTTGCATTCCAGCAGTATTAAAAAGTACCGTCGGGTCATTTTCAGGAACAAGAGGCGCCGAAGGGATAATAGCGTGCCCTCTTTTCTCAAAGAACTTCAAAAACCGTGAGCGAATTTCCTGTGATTTCATCATTTACTTATTATACCGAAAAACCCATATTTTGCACAGGATTTTATTAATACTTGACTTTTATACTATATGGGTGTATAATAAGGGGTAGATTGTACTCTTTCCCATAATGGAATCGTGATAAAAGCTTGTCGCCACAAGCACTGACCGAGACGCAAGTCTTGGGGGTTTGAAATCCAAACAAGGAAAACTGTATGAGTACGCGTAATTATCGTGATGATTATCAAAACGGTCGTCGTGACCGTTTGCAGACTATCCCTGTCACCAGGTACTCGGAAGTCAAACGGCAACCGGTCTCCGCCCGCAACCGGCACAACCTCCGCAATCGTTGTCGTCGGTTGCAGGCGATGAAAAACCGCACGGAAACCCAGAACGCCCGTCTCCTCACACTCGTCGGCCTCGGCTATCCCAGTGTGAAGTCGGGTCAGTTGAGGGAGAAGGTGGGGTAACCTCAACAAGGTTTGATCCCCGACAGATAGCTCGCCCGCCCGTAGACCTCAGGTCACGGGCGGTTTTTATTTTAAATTTAAATCTAAAACACCATACCTACTTTGAATTAAAAACTCCGTTGAAGGCATATCTTTTTGAGAGACTTCGCAAGGCGGGTAGGTAGCCGAGACTGAGAGATTTCTTACCAAAGAAATACTCGTGCTCACAAAAAGATATGCCGAGAAAGGGGTTTCGTAATTCAAAGATATCTACTATTCACGGTCGTACATAAAATTTTTATCTTTCCTTCTGACTGCTCAACCATTTCCTATATTTCTCCGCCATATCTTCAAAACTTTTTTTGTTATCGCAAATTACCTTTGTACCATGGACCATCTGTATCTTGGCATTAAAATTGACCAGCTTTGTATACTCAGGCACACTTTGCATGATAATCATCTTCCTTTTTGCATCAGCTAGCGTATCTGGCAAACTTTTTGTAACTACCTGTATATAGGCATCTGCCGTCAGTGGCTTGCCTGTCGCAATTTTCACGAACTCCTTAAATGTTTTCGACGAGCCGAGTTTCCACACCTTTGCCATCTCTTTGCCCACCTCCCTATTATCTACAATATAGCCGTATTTATCATAAAAATATTCTCGCCACTGCGAAAGCGAAAGCTCTGCGAGACCGTACCCATGATACGCACCTGAGCTATCTGAAGAATAAATATGTGGAATACTGAGAGCATAGACTGACTCTTCAGACCGATCAAAATACTTCGCAAACATCCTCTTGGCTATTTCTAAAACTTTTTCCTCAGTCAGCTCCACTGTCTCATATATTTCCCTTTCATAATCAGATACAAAAATAATCCCCATCAAATCTGTCGCGATCAGTGGATACATCTTTTGTATCTTTCTTTCGTACAAATCAAATGGATACACTTCACCTTTTTTATTTTTTGCATAACGAGTTTTCCATTCGATACTACTTGAAACTGTATCGAGAAACATGCTATGTGTCTCAGCCCAAGCGGTCGAGGCTGGCGGGTACTCTGTATTGAGACAGCTCTCAGTTTCAGTGCTATTTAAATAATGTGCAGCATGTCCACCTTCATGGAAAAGTGTATTCAAGCCCTGCGAACCTGAGCCAACCTGTCCAAAAACCACATTACAAGTAAAGTTTGAAGCTCCTGGTATCCGTTTACTATTTTTATAGTGTACTATCTCTGGCCAATGACAGAAGCCATTATTCCATTTACCCTTACGGTCGAGGAGATCGAGAGTGAGTCTCCCCCCTCTATAGTCGATCCCCAATGCTGAAAAAGATTTGCCCCAAGCGAGTAGCGCATCATCAAACTGAAAATAAGGATCCTCTTCTTTGGTAAAATCTCCCGACATCATGTAGCCAAAGTTCCATGGCCTGCGAAGGTCTGGCATTTTTTCTTCTAATTTTCTTATATCAACAAAAGCATACTTTGTCTTTTCAAAAATATCGGCAAAAAGCGTAAAAAGCTCGGCTTTGGTCATACCCTCATCGGTACTGATTTTATAAGCATAAAAGTCCTCGAATCCTAGGCCTCGAGCATACTCATTGCGTAGACCAATCAGTGCCACATAGTCAGTGAGAGTGCTTAACGCAAGTTTTTCCTTGGCTTCAAAACAAGCTTTGCGTAATAATTCATTTGAATCTGTCCGCATCAGTGTTCTCATTTTGACCGATGAAGCTTCGACAAAGTTTCTGGTCTTTGGATCTATATATCCTTCTTTTTGAGTGGCGTGGATAGTACGGATCTTTGACTCAAGCTCGGCAATAGTATTTTTGAGTGTCAAAAGTTTTAGTGGTGTTTGAAACTTTTCAAAAAATAATTTCCATGATGCAAGTTTCTTTTTATTCGTACCTTTTGCTTTTTTGTGGGCTTCGCATACTTTTAAATACATAACCGCATCAGCCCGAAAAGCGTCTCTCTTTGCCAATGCCTCATTCATAGCTTTTGTCACAGTACGATCACCCATATACGACAGCCAAAAATACTCTTCGTAGGCACGATGAAGCTTTACATACTGAGCATTGAGCTGAGCGAGTAATTCTGAAGCTGTAACCAATTTTATCACAGCCAACTTTTTTACTTTCTTTACTTTTTGTATCTTTTTTAATTTTCTCACTCCTTTCACCTTTTTTACCTTGGTGATTTTCTTTTTTATAATCTTTTTCATACAGAGTATCCTACCATAATTATTGCATTCCTTCCCACTCAAGCAAGGACTTCTCCACATATTTTCCATGTATTTACCCCAAATTCACAAATACTGTCGCGAGCGTAACTTTTAAATAGACTATCCTTTAACTTCTATTTCAAAAGGATACATTCCCATACTACAAGTGCCGTTAAGTACACCCGCAGATAGAGTTTTTAAATCAATATCTGTCACACCAGAAGGTGGGAGGTTTTGACTGATATTCATACTTGGGATTCGTACCGAAGACGAGCAGTCAAAAGTACCCATGGTGTTTATCCTGAGTATTGTTGGAATACCAGCCTTGACGACACTTTTTCGTGGCTGATATCCACCCTTAGCGGTAATCTCAATGATTTGCTTACCATCAACAACGGTAACATTATTTCTGAGAGCTTCAGTTCCACTTTCTGGGCCTTCTTTTGATAACACAAAGGCTCCGCCAATAAGTACGCTTGCAACAATGATTGATATGATAGTTTCTTTCATAAATTAATTTACTAAGTAATATTTATATACTCGCAGAATACGGCAATGATTTTATATAATCTTCCATAAATTGCCAGTCGGGATTGCCATCCTTATCGACAGGAAGTTTTATTTTTGTATTTTTTAGTTTCTCGCCATTCCATTTTCTACCGAACGAGTATTTGAAACGCTCTTTATCAAGAAGGGTTATAATAAAAAGTGCATTGTACTTGTTTAGATTATCATTTCTACCCATCGAAAGGGTGGTTGAGCCTATAAAATCTTTTTCTTGATAGGTAGAGTACCCGACCGATCCTTGTCCATCTCCAATAAAGACTATACAATTCCCTTTTGTAACATAATTTTTGTCTCTCACTACCTTATACATAAAACCATTATCTTCTTTTTTTGCCCCAACATAAGAAATTTCATCTCCCTTTTCCAAAAGTTTTTCTGCACTACCACATTTTCCCCTTTCAAAGATGAACAACGGTTCAAGCCTGAATTGTTTCCATTCATTATTTTTTATTAAAAGTTTTTTATCATTTACTACATTTTGCAACTTAGAAACATCTGGCAATTTATGTACATCAACAAAGCTGGGAAAACCTGGCAACTCTATGTCCCCCAATCTTTTTGGGGTCACTTGACGCCCATACATATATCTATAACGATCTTGATTTATCAAAAGGGTTAAGTACAACATCTTTTCATCTGAAATCTTCTCTTTAGGCAAAAGAACAATACAGTTATCATCTATGCAACAATCATATGAGTGATAAAATGACCAACCGACTGAGCCTGTTCTCGCTACTGAAATAACTCTTTTATATTTCGGTGTTATATCGAAACGGCCAAAAAACCCATTATTACTTGCTCCTGAAGATATCAATGGAGTTAGACCTTTTCTGCCTTCTAAAAAAGCTTTTGAGGTGTAGTCTCTTTGACCGTATTCGATGGTAAATAAATTCTTTAATTTCATAGATCGTTGAATTTTTTAAACATAGCGAATCTCTTTAATTCTTTTTCAAATTGATCCTCACTAACATCCGAATAGTCTGTTTCAAGATACGCTTCTGCACACCATTCACCATCTTTCGTAACTTTTTTTCGAATTGAAAATCCTTGTATGTTTTTTTTATTGTAAAAATCTATAAGCCATTCTTTTTTAATGCTCTCCCAACTATCAATAGTTTTTGGAATTCTCCCTAAAACCTTATCTTTCCTAAAACCATCATTTTTCCAATATCCAAACCAGCTCTCGTGATGTTCGTCGCTATCGTGTGGCGTATGTGCAGTAAATACCATAATACAAGTAACGGTGCCGATAGGATAAAAAAGGTCATCAGGCATACTCATCACCGCTTCAAGTCTGTGCTCACCTAAGAGCTTCTCTCGAAGGGGGTGTTTGGTATCAATGGCTACGGACATAGGAACAATGACTATCCCTGTAGCATTTTTGCTTAATCCATTCAACATTCTTATAATGAAATCCCATTCGTGTAGGTTATCTCCTTTTTGCGAATACGGTGGATTCATAAAACCCGCGGTTGCTTTTCCTTTAATCTTGTTGAAAAGAGAATCATCAAAACATGATCCCTGATAAAGATTTGTCTTTCCATCGCCACGCAAAATCATGTTTGAAACGGCAAGGGCAAACATTTGAGGTTCTTGCTCAATACCAATTAGCGAATTTGATAGTATACTTTTCTTTTCTTCAGCTGATACCTTCTCTGTCATTTTCTTCATCGCGGAAATAAGGAATCCTCCCGTTCCAGCACATATATCGAGAACTACAGAATTTTTGTCAAGTTTCGCTAATTCAGCAAATAAATCAGTTATATGCTTTGGGGTAAGCACGATACCAAGACCCTTGCCATCACCCCCTGTATATCGAATAAACTCACCATAAAAATTACCTATAATATCAAAGTCGTAGTGATCTTTGGTAAAGGGTTGTACATGGAGATGTAAATCACGAATGATATGTAGTAGTGGGGACTCGTTTCGTTTTGTATCAATCTTTTGTAATTCTGGATGATGAGCAATAAAACTAAAGGCATTTGTTACCGCTTTTTTCTTTGTTTCGTGTGTATCTCCAAGTTCTGCTTTATCTATAATTTTTTTTATTGCATTAAATGTCTCGTTCGCCAATTCTTCACCCTCATATTTATTGTATGCAACTTCAAACCCTTTATCCATCAGTGCGAGCAGAACACCACTAACAAGAAGAGGTTTTTGAGCTTCAGTGATCTTGGCATAATCACGCATATAATTGTGTAGATCTCGAGAAAATCGCATCAAATCCGAATGTCGAGATTTCGCGAGTACAGGGTCAAATTTTGCACGATCAATATATCTATCCCATGTTAAAATTTCTTTGATTTTCTGATTATTCTCATCCAACAGTGCCACCCCAGACAGAGTTCCTCTTGCTTGAAAATATGTACTTACTTTATATTCATCGAGCGACTCACCTGAAATACCTATAGCTATCACATGAAATCCATTTAATGACGAGCTGAGCTTGCTTGCATACCACAAGGCACCGTCGACGGCATATGTATTATACTGATCTTTATTAGGAGATTCGTGGTGTATCGTATCTGGTTTACACTCAATGACTATCAAAAACTCATCCTCGCCTTTTTTACAAATCATAAATTCTGGCTTTCCGATACCTTCACCAGACTTACTAGCACCTCTTAAGAGCTTTCTGATCCTAGGACTATCGCTTATTTGTTCTCCTGTAATAAATTGCTCATTGTCATAAATACCAACTTTTGTAAGGAGATCTCGAGTTAATTTTTCAGTTTTCTTTTCGTTTTTTGACATCGTGATTTACCTAATAAGTACAAGTATAGCATAATTGATTGTGATTTTGTATGGGACTAGAAATTAAAAACGGGAGAAATAACCCCTATCACCACCAAGCTATTGATCAGATTAAAAATGGCAAACATAATCACCACTAGTCCGGCGGTTTTGAAAAAGATACCTGATTTATTACTGTTTTTAATGCTAAATGAACTGAAGCTGATAAGTGTGAGGACCGGCAATGTACCAAGTGCAAATGCGAGCATGGTGAGTCCACCGGTAAGGAAGCTCCCTGTTGAAAGCGCATAGAGTTGCATCGATTGTGTGAATCCGCAAGGTAGGAAAAACGTAGCGACGCCAACAAGGAATGGTGTGAGGGTGTGATTGAATTTTGTCAGCTTGCTAGCTTGAACATGAGCATGCTTGGCAATAAACTTCGGCATTGAGAGTTGAAACTTTTTCGCCCAGTGAAATGTGTCGAGAAGGTTTACGCCAAGAATGAACATTACAATACCAATGATTACGCTCAGAGCAAATGTTGCGGATGTATTGAGTGTAAAAGCCGATCCGATAGCACCAATCACACCCCCAAGAATAAAGAATGAAACGATACGGCCACCATGGAACATGAGTTGCGGTCGCACCTTGTCACCTTCTTTCGCAAAAGTCGCAGACATCGAGAGGACCAGACCGCCGACTACCGCCATACACGTCGAAAGTGAAGCAATGATACCGATAACGAATGCAGTGCCATATGTCACATCGCTAGCACTCACTAGATTGACGATCCCAATTTTTTGCAATGCAACAAAAAGCACGGCGAAACCGATGGCCACAGGAACTGCTATTTTGAATTCTGCCCAGTTCACACTATGTTGTTGCTTTTCAACAGACACAGTATATCCATGAGGCTTAAGTGGTATCGTGAGTTCCTCGGCAATCTGTTCTTCTGTCTTGCCACCGAAATCTCCGATAATTTCAACAGAATGATTTTTAAGACTTGACTTTACATGACTGATATTTGGTATATCTTTCAATTCGCTTTCAGTCATGAGTACGCACGCCTTGCAGTGCATGCCGTGAATATGGAAGGTATATTTTTGTGTTTGTGTATTCATTGCTCGTAATTCTTGACATGTTTACTTATACCACTGCTTATACCAAGCCTGCATTTGCTGTATTTCCTTTGACTGTGAGGTAGTAATATTCTTTGCGAGCTCGAGCATCTCTCTACGATTGCTTCCTGACTCAAGCATCTGGACCATCATGAGAGCGAGCTGGTGATGCGGGATCATAGCCTCAAGAAAGGCCTTATCAAAATCAGTTGCGTTTTCAAGCGATACCATATCTTCCTGACCGCCCATATGCATTCCGCTTTGTGACATCATACCTCCGCCCACCATCCCGCCACTTACCTTTGGAACATCATTTCCAAACCAATCCTTATACCAAGTAGTCATGTCTGCTATCTCCTTGTTCTGATCTGTAATGATGGCAGTAGCGAGAGTTTTAATTTCATGACGCTTTGATCTTTGAAGAGCAAGCTTTGCCATATCGACAGCTCCTTCGTGATGAGGAATCATTTGTTCGATGAAGTGCTTGTCGATGTTACCCATCATCTGGTTGTTTCCTGTGTTCTGGTAATTATTTCCCATCATTCCCCCGTTACGATTCCCCAAGAACATTGTTGAGCTGAAAATACCCGTTAATAATAATCCGATAACAATTCCTCCGATTCCAAATGTGATTTTATTATTCATATATTATGATTTTAATTAATTATTAACTAGTTTTTATCTATGATTGGTTTTTGTCCAGCAACCACCACGAAGTACTTTCCAAAGGTGTTTTCATTCATAACCACATCGTTACATTCTTTTCGAAGAGTAGCCATATATTTTGACATATCATGTAATGACTTCCACGTTAAACCAAATGCCATCTCTGGTATAAAAGTAATTGGATATAGTATTTTTCTAAATCCAGTTAAAGGCTGTGGACCGGAGATAGCAATCCTTCCTCCTGGTTTTAATACTTCTATTAACCGAACCAGTACTTCGTCGTCTAAATACCCGAAATTACTAAGAACCGCATCAACTTTGTAACCTAATTCATGTTCGGGCTGATACTCTCTCAGATCTCTCTGAACAAGTTGAACATTATTCCACTTGTTTTTATTTATTACATCCTGCGCTTCTCTTAACATACCTTGAGCAAAGTCAACGCCGATAACAGAACCGGTTGTTCCTATCTTTTGCAATATAAATCCTAACTCAAATCCAGCCCCAACACTTGATACTAAAACGGTATTTCCTGCCCGAAGATCCAAGTATTCTATGGCCCTTTTTTTAGTTTTGATGAGGTCTTTAACAATAGGAATCCATCCTGACCTACTTTGGAGTTTAAAAAGTTTTGGTAGTATCTGATTGTAAATATATTTTGTTATATTCATAATATTATAATTTTTTAGCCTTAATGCGCAATGAATTCGACACCACCGACACGCTCGAAAGTGCCATCGCAAACCCTGCAAAAACAGGATTCAAAAGCCAACCGAATATTGGGTAGAAGACTCCTGCTGCAAGTGGTATACCGACGATATTATAAATAAAAGCCCAGAAAAGATTTTGCTTGATACCTCTCATGGTTATTTTTGAAAGTTTAATCGCCTTCACAAGCTTTGAAATATCTCCACCGAGAAGCGTGATGCCCGCCGACTCGATAGCCACATCTGTTCCTGTCCCCATAGCGATACCCACATCGGCCTGAGCGAGCGCAGGAGCGTCGTTTACACCGTCACCGGCCATTGCCACCACTCGACCCTGTGATTGCAACTCTTTTATTTTTGCCAGCTTATCCTGCGGTAGAACATGTGCCATCACATCATCTATTCCGACTAGTGTGGCGATGTATTTCGCCGTTCGCTCGTCATCACCTGTGAGCATCACAACTTTTATACCCAGAGCATGTAGGTCTCTCACAGCTTGTTTTGATCCAGATTTTATTTCATCTCCAATCATTACAAAACATAAGACTTTT
Organism: Candidatus Tayloriibacteriota bacterium; assembly: GCA_943350765.1. Lineage (GTDB taxonomy): Bacteria > Patescibacteriota > Minisyncoccia > Phycocordibacterales > PALSA-1337 > SCTV01. The sequence goes on from CALRAJ010000001.1 coordinate 182,828, forward strand.
TCTTTTGTGGCGAGAATTACTGGTGTTTTACCCTGAGAAGTAAACTGAATAATTTGCGAAACATCAAAAACTACCCCGAGGTCTTCAATGAGTTTTATATTACCCACAAAATACTCAACACCCTTGATTGTTCCTTTTAATCCCTTTCCTTGAATACTTTCAAAATTAGAAATGCTTTCTATTGTTAGTTTTTTCTCGTTTGCGTAATTAATAATTGCGTGGGCAATAGGATGCTCTGACTTTTTCTCAAGCGAGGCGAGGATGGATACGAGTTCTTCATCTTTTAGGCTAATCCCAGCTTCTTGGGACGCCCGACCAAGACTCATATCTTGGTTTAGTGTAAGATTTACTAGATCAACAAGAATCGGTTTACCGATAGTGATTGTGCCTGTTTTATCAACAATCACAGTATCTACTTTGTGGAGCTTTTCAAGGGTTGAGGCATCTTTGATTAAAATACCTTCTTTAGCCCCTTTACCAACACCGACGATGATCGCCGTCGGTGTCGCAAGACCGAGAGCACACGGACACGCTATAACTAAAACTCCAACAAATGACACAAGTCCAAATGAAAGTGCTTGTGAAAAGCCAAGTGTACTAGTACCAACAAGAAGCCATGCTCCAAGCGTAACAAAGGCTATCACGAGAATGATCGGCACAAAAACGCCTGAAATTTTATCTGCCAGAGCTTGAATCGGGGCTTTGCTCCCTTGGGCTTCCTCAACCATTTTTATAATATGGGCGAGCAAAGTTTCTGAGCCGATCTTTGTAGCCCTAAATATAAACGAACCAGTTGTATTGATCGTACCTGCAACCACAGTATCTCCAATCTTTCTTTGGGCAGGCATCAGCTCTCCTGTAACCATTGATTCGTCTACAAATGACACACCTTCTGTAACAATACCATCAACGGGGATCTTTGCTCCAGGTTTTATGATTATTAAATCGCCGTGCTTGACCTCATTTACAGAAATCTCTATTTCTTTACCGTCACGAATAACCAAAGCTGTTTTCGCATGGAGATTAAGTAGCTTTTCTATAGCATCACCTGTCTTTATTTTTGACCCTGCCTCGAGGTATTTACCGAGTGCGATAAAGGTAATGACCACAATCGTTACATCGTAGTATTGATAGTCAACATTTATAAATGGACGGAGCACATCCTCAAAAGCACTGACTGCGAAGCTATATAAAAAGGCAGCGACAGTACCGATACCGATAAGCGTATCCATGTTTGCTTTGCCGTATCGCAAGAATCTGTAAAATCCTAGCAAGTACGGTTTACCGACCACAAACAAGATATAGGTTGCGAAAATAGGAAGAAGGTGATGAAAAAATTCCTTGAGGGTATAACTCATTTCCCCGACAACTCTATACTGAGCGAGAATATCCCATCCCATAACGAGTACTGCGAAAATTGCGAGAGGAATGGCAGAGAGTAACTTTGTTCGCATGTGAGCCACTTCCGCAAGCTTCTCTTTCTTTGACTGACTAAATCCAAGGTGTGCTGCATGTTCATCGGCCGACATACCCATCTCGTCTGCTGATTGACTGCCACGGTTATGATTCATCTCATGGTCTAGAACAAGAGAGTAGCCAAGTGGTTCTATTTTTTTTGATAGCTCCTGTACGCTTGTTTTTGATTCGTCAAAAGCTACTTTGGCTGTCTCGGTCCCGTAGTTTACTTCCACAGACTCTACACCCTCAGTTTTTTTGAAAGTTTTGTCAATAATACCTGCACACGAGGCACAATGCATTCCTTTTACTTTATAGGTTTTAAAAGTGTTCATGAAAATCAAAAATTACTTACGCTTTAGACGGTAGACCTTTAGAATCTCTGTGATCGCTTTACTCTCTTTACCTTTTTTCATTTGCTCCACCACACAGGTAGTCAAATGATTTTCCATCAATGCGTCCTCAACGCCAGAAAGTGCCTGTTTTACCGCTGATGTCTGAGTAATCACATCAATACAATAGGCATCATTTCCAAACATATCTTGAAGACCCCTTACTTGTCCCTCAATTATCTTTAGACGCTGAACTAGTTTTAATTTGGTTGGACTCATATATTCAGTATATACCCCTAGGGGGTATTGTCAATGCTACCTATATAGCAAGAGGTTGATAACTCGTAAAAACATCCAAATAGCCCTGAGTAAGGCATCATTCAGTCTAAAGGCTCAACCGTACACGGTTGAGCCTTTAGACTGTTTTCATTGCCCACCCACCGAAAATCAGTAGATTTTCGGTGGGTGGGTCATGCCTCTACAGAGCCATTTGAACGGCTCAACAGGCTTACTGAGCCGTTGGTTTTAATCCCTTTCAGTATCTGCATATCTTCTATAAGCATCGGTAACTTTTTCCAATTATATATTGCGGCACATGGGTGGTAGAAAACAACAATTTTGACCTCCCCGTACGACGCTTTTGCCTCATAGGCTTTACCGTGTGCCTGACCGATCGGCTCGAGCTGCAGTTCCAAATCAAATTTCTTCATTACATATACCATCGCATATCTACCAAGAGTAGCGATAACTTTTGGCTTTATAATCTCTATCTGCTTGTCTAGTAACGGACCATAGATACTTATTTCATCTTGAGTCGGATCGCGATTTTCTTGCGGACGGTCTTTGACGATGTTTGTCACATACACTTCTGTGCGTTTGATGCCAGCACTCGCAAGAAGCTCATCAAGTATCTTTCCCGCCGTTCCACAAAAAGGTTTGCCCGTCTTTGCCTCATTTCGCCCTGGTGCCTCACCCACAAACATAATTTTAGCATCGAGACTTCCTTCGCCAATGACTGGGAAATAATTATTTTCTATACGGTAAGTATAGAGAGGTGAGGTCTTTAGATCGAGCAATTCCTCTCCAATCTTTTTCATTTGCTCGATTTTTGAGATTTTTACCGACATTTTTAAATTTTTTATTTAGTCAGATTTATAGACACACCCTCTTGTTTTAAAATATTTATCTTATTTTCAACACCCATATTGTAGCCACCCACTTTACCACCAGATGCGACCACACGATGACATGGGACATCTGGATTATAATTTTGCCTCATAATAGCCCCTACCGCACGAGAGGCTTTTACATTACCAGCCCCCTTAGCTACCTCTCCATAGGTCATCACTTGCCCTTTTGGGATTTTGGAAACAATCTCAAGTACTTTTTTCTTAAAATCACTATCCATATCTGATTATTGTACCTCTATGCGACTATTGTGATTTATTTACTCCACCGGGCAGAGCAACTGCGTCTCATCTACCACTGACTGTATTTCAGAATCATTTAAACCAAGTGGCTTGAGCAGTGATTTGTCTTGCCGAACATGACCACAGAGCACTACCCCCTTATCCATCAACTGCTTTTTATGACTTTGGCTTAAGGTAGTCAAAACAGTAACCGGATGTAGGTCGCTCTTTTCAATCATTGATTCGAGTCCAGCACCTGCGGGATAATTCCAACCAATCATCTTCAGACCTTCACACTCCGCATATTGGATAGCTGGAATACTAAACTTGGTATTGGTGATAAGCCAGCCTTCGTCGAGCTTTCTATCTTTACCGCCATAATTAAAAGAAGAATGTTTTAAATCATCCATTCGAGCTTTTACATACAAAGCGACCTTCAAATCAGACTTTACCCCTAGCTCATTATGAAACTTTACTTCTGCCATAATAAGTTTCTCATCATTATACGCCACAACATCTACCTCATGCTCCACACATCTCCCTTTGACCACCTGATCGGTCATGACGGAAAAACCTTTTCTTCTAAAAATCTCCCCGAGGAACTTTTCAAATGGGAAACCACTCGGTCCCAAATCCATAATAGAACGACGAAGTGAATACCTGAGTGCGGGAGCTTTTTCTCGTGAGTGAAGCAATGAAAATGCATGCTTATAAATATCGTGTGTCGTCATACCATCATGGATTTTGTCCTGTAAATGCTCAACCACACTTTGTATGCTTTCCTCGGTCGCACCAACCTTTTTTAGAGAATACGCGACCTTATTTATATCAAACTCCTCTTGTTTGCCATTTGTCTTTATTACAAATATCCTTTTTTGATTCATGTTGTTTAGTATACCTTGAATTACAAGAAAGGAAAATAAGTCTAGCCAAACAACCCCATCTACGCGATAGCGTAGATGGGGTTGTTTCGAATTTTTAATTATGTTTAATGAAAAATTACATAGACCAAAAACCACAATTAGCTGTAAATGCCTGTGATGAAATACTATATAAATAAAAAAACCCTTCACTCGAAGGGTTTGTGTTTGCTATAAACCTTTACAGAAGAGTCTCGAGTTTTGGGTACCAGCTCCGAAGTAATAGCATGTACCCAGCTTGGAACTCCTCACTGCCGAGCCGATTGGTGAGTATTTTGAGTACAGCTTCATCTGGATCATCTTCAGCGTTTGCTGATTTGATTTGCTCAAAAAGCTCGCCCCAAGAAAGAGCGCTCAGGATAGCTGATTCACTTTCACGAACAGTTTCCGTAACAAACCTTCTTACGATCTTTTCAGATCGGTCTGTCGGAGTACCTTTGGTCGTCGAGTATCGACACCAAAAGTAACTACCTGAGCCAGTGAGATTGTAGTGAGCTAGAACCTTGTCTAGCTTTATTCCAATCCCCGCAAGCTCAGTACGAGCAGAATCGTATGCCTCAGAATCCACCCTTCCTCGCTGAAGAGTAAATATCTCAGGTGAGATTACGCCCATACTCATAAGTGTGTACTCCGCAATGGTATTCAACATTGCGACCACAAAGTCCTGAGCATGGGCTCGTGGTCCGACCCTCCCAAATCTTTTGAGAAAGCGTTTCGAGAGACGCTCGGACATGATCAAATCAAGCTTTTCAAGAATGACCGTGTCGAGTAGAAACTGTGCAAGTGTGATTTCTCCTCCGGCTTTTTGTGCAAAAACCAGTCTCAAAATAGTGCACAAATTCTCGAATAAAGGTCGGAGACAACTTGCGACCTTTTGAGCTGAAAGAAGTCCCGTATACTCATGGGAAGATCTTAATCGAGTATTAACGCCCCTCGCCAACCTAGCGTAAGCATCGATTTCTACTTGAAATTGCTTCTCACTGAGCATTGCCCTTGCAAAAACCTCGAGCGATGCACTTGGCGGATCGACTACAGGCTGACCAGCAGAGTCCGTCATGTGGACAAACCTGCCGTCAAGCGTACTGCAAGCGTAGAGGTAATCCACAACAAACCGGCTGACACGCTCAGGACTCAAAACAGCCAGCGCGGACCTGCTTGCAAAAAGCTGTTTTACAAACAGTTCTTCGGTTGTCAACTTTTCGATCATTGGTCGAATATGATCATTCTTGATCATCCTGGTGATCATTTGCAAAATCCTTCGGAGAATATCCTCTGGATTTCCTGGTGACCCACTAGGTCTGGTCAAACCGACCGTCAAAGCTAATGCTTGTGAAAGCTCGAGCCTTAGCGTGTTTGACTGTACCAAACTGTAACCTTGGGACAAAGTCTGTGTAAGCATATTTTCTCCCCTTTTATTTTTAACTAGTTGTTGTTTTATTTTTAAATTTTAAACGAGCCGAGACAAGTAAAAGATACTTGTGAATGCCTGAGATTACTGCTATATATAATACACCTAATGTATTATTCTGTCAATACCCAAGTAGTTGGCTTGTTTAGGTGGCTCCAAAAAATGAAACCTCCCAGCAACGGGAGGTTTTATTTTTTGGAGCCACCTGTCAGACTTGAACTGACGCGATCCCGTTTACAAAACGGGTGCTCTACCAACTGAGCTAAGGTGGCAAATTTACGGCTTCATTTTTATCGTGCCTTCTTCTACGATCTTTGTTATATAATCCTTCCTCTTTAATCCCTTCAGCTTTCTTTCTACACTTCTTGCATTGCTAAGAGTAGCGTACTCTTGTGATAAAATCAATTCAACTGGGCCCATTTTAGAAGTAAAAGGGCTGTAACCACTCTCGTGGTCTGCTATTCTTTGTTTGAGATTATCAGTACTACCTATATAAAATTGTCCTGTCTCACTTTTTAAAATATAGACCCAAGACATACAGGTGTGGCTCTACCAACTGAGTCCCGACGCTTTAGTCGGGATCCCGACTTTTACTAAACGTCGGGACTAAGGTGGCGATAATACACAAATTCCAATAACCAAGAAACAATAATCAAACAAAAAAGAGTATCCTACTCCTTTTGCTTTAGAGTATCATCTTCGCCAATCTTTTTCAAGAAGGTTGATGCCTCACTGGTATTTTTTACTTCTGTATGACCACGAAATATTTTAGCTACTTTGGGATGCTTTTTGATAGCCGAATACGATCCAGCCACCACCTTCTCAGTCTTTGAGACAGTTCGCACTAAATGTACCCGACACCAAGCAAAAATCAAAGCGAGCGACCTAGCTGAGAAAAAATTTCTAACACCTCGATACCAGTATCGAAGCTTATCATTTGATTTTTCACCAATTTTACCTAAAAACGATAATTTACCCGTACGAATCTCAACTCGCTTAGAATAAACCATCACCATGATAGCTAAAAGTGCGACCCAAAACACAATCATTTCAAAACTCATATTTATTTTTCTAGCACTCCAAACCGCACAAAACGGGCAACTGCTATTTTCTCTCCAAATTTCTGCATCGCGCCGTCGATCATTGCGCGAATAGTCATGTCTGGATTTTTAATAAATGGCTGGTCGAGTAATGCCTCTGGAGACTCTGGATTTGTGGCAGTAATATGCATTGCAATATCCCGAGCAAGGCTTTTAAACTCATCGTTGCCAGACACAAAATCTGTCTCAGCTACCAGCTCGACCATTGTACCTATTGTAGCACTTGCGTGAACATAGGACGCAATAGTACCTGCTCCAAACTCACGGTCTGCCTTCTTTGCAGCCATTTCTTGACTTTTTATCTTGAGTAGCTCAAGTGCTTTTGCCATATCACCACCAGCCTCCTCCAAAGCTTTCTTGCACTGCATTACAGATATACCAGTCTTGTCTCGTAATTCTTTAATTTGTTCTGTGGTAATCATAAATAAAGAGATATTATTTTTAATAAACAAAACCAAGTAGTCGCCTAGGCCTACTTTGTCAAAACTGGAGTACTGGTGGCAACAGAAACCTCAGCAGGAGCCTTTTTTGCTGTCTTATATGCCTTTACGACTTCGCCCACGAAAAATTGAATACTCGAAAGCGATGAATCATTACCAACTATAGGAAATGTAACTTCCTTTAAATCGCAATCTGATCCGAGAAGAGCTATGACTGGGATACCTTTATCAATAGCTTCCTGTACAGCAATCTTTTCTCTTTTTGGATCAATAACAAACATAGCTTTTGGCATTTCTCGCATTGGCACAATACCAGAAAACATTATCTCAAGATTCTCTATTTCACGATCAATAAGTAGTCGCTCTTTTTTTGTATATTTTATAAGCTCGCCTCTTTCACGCTCGCCAGTAAGCTGTTCTAGCTTTGCTACTCGCTTTTTGATCTCGTCGAAGTTTGTAAAAGTACCTCCAATCCACCGCCCAGCTACATACGGCATACCGAGGGATATACCAGCTGCTTTTATAGCTTCTTTTGCCTCACTTTTACCACCAACAAACAAGATTTGCTTGTTGAATTGAGAGAGTGAGGAAACAACTTCAAGAGCCTTGGAAAGTAATAGCTGGGTTTTTTCTAGATCAAATATCTCTACTTTATTTTTGACACCAAAGATAAAAGCTTTTGTAGAAGGGTGTCGGCGACTTTTTGAATACGCAAAATGCGCACCAGCCTTGAACATGCTGTCGATAATCGGTGTTCGTACAATGTCTTTATTTGATTCTATCATAATACCTAAAGAGTTTAGCAGATTACTGCTTTGAATGCAAATCCATAGCTGAAATTATAGGATCAAGTCCCCCAGCGAAAATCTTCTCTATATTATGCCACGATTCTTTGATACGATGGTCAGTAATCCTGTCTTGTAAAATGTTATATGTTCGGATCTTTTCTGATCTATCGGCAGTACCGATCTGATCCTTTCGCTCTGCACTAAATTTCTTTGCATCTTGCTCCGCCTTCAAGAGCTCGAGCTTTGCCATCAAAATACTCATCGCCATTTCTCGATTCTTTAGCTGACTTCTCTGTGAGGTCGAACGAACATCGATACCAGAAGCCTTGTGGACAATACGCACAGCTGTCTCCACTTTATTTACATTTTGTCCTCCTGCTCCACCCGATCTTGAAAACTCCACCTCAATATCGGCAGGCTTTATCTCTATCACAGACTTCTTTCTTATGGGTAAAATCGCGACCGATGCAGTCGAAGTATGCACCCGACCCATCTTTTCGGTAGCAGGTATTCTCTGCACTCGATGCACCCCAGTCTCGTATCTTAAAAGTCTGTACACATCTTGACCTCTGATTTCAAAAACCGCTTCCTTGTATCCACCAGCACTACCAAAAGATTCTTCTATAACTTTAAAAGCCCAGCCGAGATTTTCTGAATACCTTCGATACATGGTAGCTAATTCTTCTGCAAAAAGTGCAGCTTCTTCACCTCCCGCTCCAGCTCTGACCTCGAGAATGATTTCGTTTGGTAGCTCGCTGACCACCGCCTCTTCGGAAGACACAATTTCCTCCATTTGCTTTACAAGTGCTTGTTTTTGCTCATCAATAGACTTTATTTCAACTTCTGCAAGTGCCAAAAGTCCAGGATCTCCTGCTGACATAGTTTTTAGCTCTGTCTGCTCGCGAGTAAGCTTCTCATACATTTCGGCGAGATAGCTAGTCTTGTGATTTTCTTTGTATTGGGTAATATCTACCATAAAAATGCAGTGTAAAAACATAAACCCGAACCGCTCGCGGTTCGGGTTTATGTTAAGTATTTATTTTGCCTTTACTTCTTTCTTTGGAGCTTTTGAGGCAGCTCGAGTCTTGAATCTTTCTACTCGTCCAGCTGTGTCGAGTGACTTTTCGTTACCAGTATAGAATGGGTGGCATACACTACAGATTTCCACCGCGATACTTTCTCGAGTAGAGCCAAAAGTAAAAACATGACCACACGCACAAGTGGTAGTTGCCTTTGGGAAATATGCTGGATGTGTATCTTTTTTCATACAAAGTAGTGTAACAGACATAGGAATAAAAGACAAGTAAAAGGATCGGGTTATATAAAATTTGACTAAAAGTGGTGTCGTGGGCTTTCCCCGAAAATCGCAGTAGCAATTTTCGGGGATTACACAGTTTTACTTAAAATAGCCCTGGGTATAGGCTCAGTTTGGCGGAAAGGCTCAACGATGTACCGTTGAGCCTTTAAGGCAATTCTAGCCAAAATTAGCCTCCCAAAATATCAATCTGCTTTTGATACTTATCTGCTAATGCCATCACATCATCACCATAAAATGCATACTCTCGTTTACTAGCATTTGCTGGGCCAGCTAGGTAGCGAAGGGCAGCTAAACGCTCCGCTGAACGAGTACCCGCAGCTGCACCATTTTCTTTCATCAAAAGAGCTGACGCCATAAACGCATCTTTTGGTTCCCACGGATTTGAGGGGCTATTTTTACCCAAGAGAGAACGCACCTTGTCCTTGTCGGCATTATATTCCCATGGTCCGACCCAAGATTTGTCAGCATTTTGCGTACACTTGCCCGTTGTGGAATTGATATACCCACCATAACAAATCCATGTAGATGGAATAAACTGGGCCGGACCCATTGCTCCTCCCCAGCCATACCATGGCTTTTTTGATACAGGTACTGTATCAGGATTTAAACCAATAAACTCCATCATTGCCTTAAAAATAGGTACATCTCGAGTGGGGTGCATATCTACTTTCCAATTCCCAGTTCCCACATTTTGTCCCAGATTACTTTCTTCGGCAATAATACCGAGAATAAGTGCTGGTCTCACACCTGTCTTTTGTGATGCACCGTTTGCATAATCAAGTGCTTTTGCAAAAGATATAGCACTCGAACCCTGAAGTGAGAAAAGCTCACTCCTGATAGCTGCGGCTGACTTCTGAGATTCTTTCAAAATTGCCTGATAATTTTTCTCAATGCCCCGAGAAGTACTCAGGATTTTCTTTTTCTCAGCCTCATCCTGCTCAACCTTCTTCTTTTCTAAGAGTTGAATAGTACGCAATCCCAGTTCATCTTCTTTTTTTACCTCAAGTGATTCTTTTTGTGTATTAGTTTCTGCTTTTGTGATTTCGAGGTCATCAAAAGACTGCTTTAGTGAAGTGTTTATGGAAGCAAATGCATCTATATCCTCAAAAAACTGTGAGAGTGGCTTGTTAGACAAAAATATCTCGACCATAGAAGCATCCTCAATTTGTGCTGTTTTTCGCATAAGCTGGGCGACTATTTTTTTCTCTCTATCTATCTTTTCGGATAAATTAGATATAACTACTTTTTTAGTACCGATATCCCCAGAAAGCTTTTCAATGGCAATGTCTCGAGCCTTGATACTGAGTTTTGCCTTGGCAATATTTGCATTCAATATCGCAATATCTCTTTCAAGACTGACGCTTTTGCCCTGCTGGTCTTTTAGAATTGTTTCTTGGATAGCTATAGCTGATTCGATATCAGTCAGCTGTTTTTGTAATTGGGTACGACGATTTGCCACATCTGAGCCACCGACTGCCTGAGCAGAAATACTGGATATGGGTAGCACAAAAACAACACCGACTAGTACTAATAAAAAATATCCAACTCGGGTAAATCTCATAGACACTAGTATACCATTTTTGAGGAAAAATAACCAAAGGAAAACACCCGACCTAGTACAGTTGGGTGTTTTCCTTTCTCAAACCTAATATATTATGTCTATTGTCCTATGCACACTACTACTTCTTTGCTGGCTTTGCATCTCCCGCAGGAGTTTCTGCCTTTCCACCCACCCCTTCTTCTGCACCCTCTTTGCCCTCCTTTGCTTCCTTACCCTTCTTTGCCACCTCGATCGCAGACATATCCACTGCCGCCACTTCCTCTACCACCTCTTCCTTTGGCTCATACACAGAAACCACCACTTCATCAGCGTTTGTAATCAGAGTTACTCCAGCGGGCATTTTAATATCCTTTGCGAGTACCACACTTGAAAATGTTGCGAGAAATGAAATATCTACAGCAATAGTATGCGGTAAATCCTTTGGAGAAGCCTCGACGCGTAGCTCTCGAAGTACCTTTACGAGGTTACCGCCAAGCTCTTTGACCGCAGGAGCGTTACCAACAAAGTCAATCGGTACATTGACCTGTATCATTTGACCCTTTTCAAATACATAAAAATCAGCATGTCGAGCAGTACCTTTTACTGGGTGAACATCTACATCATAGATAAGTGAGTCCAGCTCGACACCCTCACCTTGTAGTGTGACCACAGACGACTCACCCGCTTTTCGCCAAACTTTAATAAAATCAGAAAAAGCCACCTTGATCGGAGTAGACTTTTCTTTCTTGCCATAGTAGATAGCAGGAATCATACCGCCATCGCGTAATGCCTCGAGGTTTTCCTTTAAATCTCGCTTGTGTATATTCAATGTAATCATGAGATAGTAGTATATACTGCCTTAGAAAAAAAATCAAACTTTTTAAAACTACCCGGACTTGTCTAGCTCACTCTACGCCGCTTCAGCATGCTCTTGATTTCCTCCGTAGTCGTTTTTGTATAGCCAATATTCCATCTGCTCTAGTGCAGGCACTGGGTCAGATTGATAAAGTACCAATATCTCAGGGTGCTCTACTAAAACCCTGCGGTACCCAGCTGAAAATTTATGATTATTATGCATCACCCAATCATACAAACAATCATTTAAATCTTCTTTTGTAATTTCCTTACCATACTTTCCATAATATCTAAGTGCTAAATCACGCTGAAAATACGCATGCACCGTATTTATCTCACGAGACTTTACCTTTTCAATTGGGATTTCCTCGATATTACTCATACAGATAGTATACACCTATGGCAAAACAATTGAAAATTAGTCAAAATTGGTTTTCGCAAAAAACAGTTCTTGCAAAACTCACCTACACCACACTATTCTGCGGTACCCCACCCTCGAGAGTTTGGATAATATTAGTGGTTGAAAGCAACGCCATCTCATGCCGTGCTTCAGCCGTACCCGAGGCAATATGTGGAGTAAGCACGACATTTGGCAGTTTAGCGAGACCTTTGGCAAGCTTTGGCTCAAATTCAAACACATCGAGACCCGCACCAGCAATCACGCCGTTTTTCAGAGCCAGCACCAAAGAATTTTCATCTACCACCTGCCCACGAGAAGTGTTTACTAGATAGGCAGTCTTTTTCATCATCGCAAGTCGCTCGGCATTTATCAAATGTTGTGTCGAAGGCAGTAGTGGCACATGTATCGAGATCACATCAGCGACTTTTAAAACTTCCTCGACAGTAGGATAAAAAACTGCACCAAAGCTCTTCTCTAGCTCATCATTTCTCTTTACATCATAGTACACCAGCTTCATACCAAAACCATTGACCGCTCGATGAGCCACATCGGCTCCTATCCGACCTGTGCCAATAATCCCCAATATCTTGCCAGCAAGCTTTGTCCCATGGAAAATCATCGGGTCCCAACCTTTAAACTTTCCTTTTCTCATATATTCATCCGCCTCTACCACTCGACAAGAAAGTGCGAGGACTAGTGCCAGAGTATGCTCTGCCACACGGTCAGCTCCTCCACCAGGAGTATTAGTCACATAGATACCTCGCTTTTTTGCCTCCACAATATCAATGTTATTAAAACCAATAGCAAAGTTGGCATAAATCTTTGCCGTCGTACAGGCATCAAATACCTTTGCGTCCACCTGATCAGTCAAAAGTGTCAGCACCGCATCATAAGGTTTTTTTGAAATGGCTTTGATCAGTTCCTTCTGCGTCAATGGTCTATTTTTTTTATTTATATCGACTTCATACCCTTTATCAGTAAGCATTTTCACACCAACCTCAGGAATCTGCCTAGTTATGTATATTTTTTTCATTTAATTATTATATCATGGAGAATTATTTTTAAAATCAACTTTTACTTTTTATATACACATATACAAAATCTATGGATGAAAATCCATTTCAGGTATTGACAAGTATACCATATTATGGATAATAGAAACCTGAATCCGTTCGTCAAAATCAACCTGTCCTAAATAGGAAACTCTGTTCTTATGCTAAATATCTACACCATGACTCTTCAGACGATACACCCCTCACTAAACAAGTATCGCCAGCTTGAATTATCAGTCTATGATGATTATCCACCACTTGTCGTTGGTCAGCATACCAAACTTCCACACACCTCAGGCGGACATGCGCGCACTGCGTACATTGTACGTGTTCGCGAGGTCCTTCGCGAGGCTATTCTTGGAACTCATAAAATGATCCAAGTTAGCCTACACTCAAACGCATTTGCATTGGTTGATGTGATTTGTGATGAGGATGATGTTGTCGGTAAGCAGTGGCAGGTAATATCCAAAAAAGAATTCGCATTTCACTTTCTGAGTCCAAATGAGGCGACGATTGAATAAGAAAAGGCTCTAGTATCTTGCACCCATCGCCCATAGGAAACTATGGGCTTTTTATTTAATTACCCCAAATAACCCTGCGGCGTACTCGTCGCGGGTACAATCATACCTATATCAAAACCACACCCAAATGCTCAAATATTTAAACGGCTAAACACTAGTGTTTAGCCGTTTAATCTGGCTCTGTAGAGCCATTTAGACTTTTTACCGAAAACTATCATTTTTAAGTAAAAAACTATGATAATTCACTGTTTCCTACCCTAGAAAACTAAACACTCTCATCTTTTCCTCCACCACTTGCGATACTGCGTCTCTAGAAGGAGCGAGATATTTGTATGGAGCGACTTCTTTTGGATTGGCAGAGAGTGTCGTGTCCAGAGTACTTCGATATGCCACTCGAAGCTCAGTATTTACATGCACAATAGCCACACCAGCTTTGATTGCCGACTGAATATCCGCATCAGTATTACCAGATGCACCATGAAGTACGAGTGGTACGCCAGTCGCCTCTGACACCTCTGCCACTCGAGAGATATTGAGTGCGGGATCCTTCCATTTTGCAAGCATGCCGTGAATATTTCCCACGGCAGGTGCTAGCATATCTACACCAGTCTCATCGACATATCGCTTGGCTTGCTCTGCTGTGGTCAGGTATTCGTCAGATAGATTGATCCCCTCTGGCACAGCATCGAGTACCTTTGAAGATTTGCCGATATAGCCCAGCTCTGCCTCGACGAGTACTCGCTCACCAAAAAGTGGCTTCTGACTTTTTGCATACTCTACACACTGCTTTGCCACTCTAATATTTTCCTCAAACGATAGCTCCGTGCCGTCAAAGATGACCATATCGAAACCGAGGTCGATAGCCTCTTTTACTCGCTCAAAAGAATAGGTATGGTCAGCGTTTATAAAAATCGGGAAATCGTACTGAGTACGCAAGCTTTTGACTAGAGCTACCGCTTGCTTTGCACCTATAAAATCTCGCTCGCCTTCAGAAACACCGATAATGACAGGTAATTTTAATTTCCTTGCCGAATTAAACACCCCCCACAATCCCACTGTGTCGGAGATATTAAAATGACCAATAGCTGTCTTTTTTTCCTGAGCCTCACTGATGTATTGTTTTAGTGTTTTCATATATTGTATTATATCGTAGCTTGCCCCCAATTACGAAATACTTTTCTTGGCATATCTTTTAAAGGGTACGGATAAAAATTTACTAATTTTTTCCTGAAATCTCGGCTACCCGCCTGCGAACCCCCTTTAAAAGATACGCCTGCGACAGTATTTCGTAATTGGGGGTACCTTAAAATTTTAAAACCAAACATGGCTACTGTGTTTCTGGCAACCCAGCTGTCCTCTGCACCACTCGGAAAATCACGGCACCCAGTACCAAAACGGCTATACCGAGCATTATCCAGATTATCCACGGCGCGCGCTCTGAAAGTGGTATTACTGGGGGTACATACTCACCATTTACCCGTTCTGCTTCGAGATTTCCGGAAATAAATTCATCGCTTTTAAAGTTACGGTATACCTGGGCCAAGTCGTATGATGGAAATACCGCCTTTTCATTACCATAGAAAAGTTTATAGTTATGCTGTGGCTCTGCTAAAAACTTTATTACCCTAACATATCCGCGGAATTCGAGGTCGTTAATTTTTATCGGCTGACTATCCTGATTATGAATAAGTATTTTTACATAACGAGCATTTGACTCACCAAAGGAAACTAAAGTTTTTTCGCCAGATAAATCCTTTGTCTTATACTGATATATTGCATCCCCACCTATATAGCTCCAAACTTTTTTATCTGCACTCGAATAAACAGAAACCGATCTTTCAAAATTTCTCGAATCAGTGCTTATAGCAAACTGATCGCTTATAGCACCCATATCTCCAAAATCAGGGGAGATTCGTGGATGATTTGTTTTACCATCATCTAGTCTAAAGTCTGCGATTATCTGAGTATCTTTACCAACCTCCACTACCTCAAAAGTAGGAAAGTAAGAAAGACGATTACCTCTCGCATACACATCTCGCCTAGCACTAGCCCCGAGTACTAGGACAGGATCGCTATCAGAATCAATAATTTTTACCATAACATATCGGTACACTGCCTCAGGATATGACACTGTAGTATTACGCACAGGGTAGTCTCGACTATAGTCGTAGATGATTTGATTGTCTGCGAGTAATGACCATCTTCCCATGTCATTACTACCATATATCTGAACCTTCTTTCGATAGTTTTTCTGCTCAGCATCGATATTGATATTTATCTGATTATGTCGTGCTGAGCCACCAAAATCTACAACAAAGCTAGTGTACTCACCCGCCACAGAACCCTTGTTTAAAATCTGTGTAGTCGGTGCTGTAGTCTGTACCGTGTCACGATCTGTAATCAAAAGGTATGGGACTTCTTTATTATCACCTGCATCTACTACTCGCAGATCGCTCAGATGAGTGGTAGAAGAAGCAAATACTTGAGGATCAAGCACCACTTGCACAAGTGAAGTCGACTGGGCTACGGACGGTATTTTTATCTCCTTATAAGCCCGCCAATCCTTTTGAGAAAAATCGGCAGACACTGTTGAGACCACTCCAAACAGAGCAGAAATCGTAATTACCAGTATTCTAGAAAAATTTGAGAAGTGTGTGTTCATGAGATAGTTATATTTTAACTGCATTATTTCATTACAACTGTTTCAGTATCCGACACGGTCAAGAAACCTTTAATTCGACTCGAAAATCGGAAATAAAGGTACCCAACCACAACAAGGGCAACTCCTAGCACCATAAATGCTGCAATACGATAAACCTGATCTAGAAGCCAAATGTCATAAAGGAATGTCTTGAGTACCGTGATCCCAAAAACCACAGTCGCACAGATACGCAACACCGAGGTTTTTGAAATAATTCCAAGTACGAGTGCTACCAGTGCGTAGGCGATAAAGAATACTGATATTGCGAGGCTAGTAGATTGGATGATATTGGCAGTTGTCGAAAGATAACGGAAACCATCAACGATTTCAAAAACACCTGCACACAAAACAAGAATATTTGCTATCGCCATAAATACTGAGGCCTTGTGTAAATCCTCCCTATCCTTTGATGACACATAGAATGCGTGGAAAACATAAGCAATAAAGACGGCGAGGATTGTCGCTATTGCAAACACGATAAATCGCTCGTTGAATATGAGGATAAAATCTGCTTTTGCAAGGTTTGTATCAAATGCAAATAGACGAAATATACCGAGAGCAAAAATAGGGATCGAGTATGAGACTATTCTCGAACGAAGCAAGAGTGCCACCCATGCGATAATAGCACTTTCCACAAACCACGAAATAGTGATCCAGAAACCATTGAACTGAATAGGGAAAACGAGAGTGAGGAATAGTACCGCCATTCCTGCTGGCAAATAGACGAGGGCTTTTGTCTCTCTTTTTGCATACGAGCCGACGAGCGTAATGAGTGTGTAGACCGCCGTTAGAAAAAGTGGCAAAAGACCTATGTAGGCAGAGTACTCAGGGTTTAGAATAGAATAGCTTACTGACATATAGATTATTCCTGTCAGCAACATTAAAGCAAAGTCGCCATTGTTTGGCTTTTTATCATTAAAATAATAGAAGACCAATGACGAACCAGTAAATATCGCCCAAAGTAGTGTAAAGTAGGCTTCGGTCATGAATAGCTTACTCGTGTCATAATTTCCAAAAAACCACCCTCCTACGAGTAGCAAGGTACCCACCGCTGTACCCCAGACCAGCTGTTTCCAATTTTTAAAGTAAGCAAGCACAAAAAGTCCCAGATCAAGTAGTGCAACATAAGTCAGAAGTCCAATATCATTTACCACATTTGTCGAAAGTAGGACGGGTGTTAAAAAACCACCGAGAAGTGCTATACCAGCTATTGCAATAGAGTCATATCTAACCGAAAGTACGATAGAGAAAATAGTGATAATAATCATTCCAAGAAAAGCCGGTACCTGATCGATTTTATGATAAAAACCAAAAGCACTATAGAGAGATAGGTAGAGGATCGCGATACCGCCACCCGTCAAGTAAAATGCGTACTTTGGATATTTTCTATAGAACCATTCTCCCGCACCAATAAAGCCGAGACCGATAATCAAGCCGAGAATAATACGCCCTGTCTCGCCGATGAGGTTGTTATCAAAAGAGAACTTGATGAAAAATCCAACGCCAAAAAGTATCGCGATTATACCTGCCAACATGAGCCACCTTGTATTAAAAGCAAACTCCGTAGCAGTCGCAGTAGTATTGACAGAGGTTTTTACACTACTGTATGTAGGTGAAGCCTGAGGTATGCTTTTAGTTGGGATATTTACTGTGTCAGTCTGATAGTGATGTGTATCCTGAGATGTTTCAGTATGCGAGGTCTGGATAGGGCTACTGTTAGTAGGAGTACTTGAACCGTAAAGCTCATCTTTTGTAATAATGCCTTTCTGGATGAGAAGTGAGGCGAGACGGTAAGATATTTGGCTAGGTTTTTCTGCAATATTCTGATGCTGATTTTTTGAAACAAAATACCATGCGACACAGATAATTATGATAATGAATATTAATTCCATAAATAGTATTACTTAGCGTGATTAACGCTGGCTATTATTATTGATATGTCTATGAGTATACTGTATCTTGGGGGATTTAAGAAGTATGGCTAAAGGGTTATGAACAATGAAAACGCCAGCAACAACCATATACGCCATTGCGTATATAAGGGAAATACATCTCAGCTATAGCTGAAATGTATTTCTTGTCTAGTGTCAAAATCAATGTTGCCCACGATTTTCTACTGAAAATCGTGGGCAAAAACCTACCCAAACAAGCCGTAAAGGCTCGAGGAGTGGAGACGACGAAGATACAGGAGCCACATATCGGTGGCGGGAGTACTGAGCTCAGTAGAGCGAATGTGACGGGCTAGCAAGACGCGTTACAAGCACGGTACACCGTTGAGCCTTTCCGCCAAACCACGCCCCTACTCAGGCTTACTTCCCTCTTTTTTCGTAGTATACATATGTACCAAAATCACCAATCTGCTTGATCAGCTTTTCCTGCTCCAGCTCCTCTAGATACCTCGTCGCAGTCGCATCTGACACCCCGCAGAGCTTTTGCACATCATCATTTTTCACCCGCCCATCCGCCACCAAATCAAAATACTCCAAAATCTTCCTCTTCTGCTCCGCTTTCTCCCCCGCCTGCCTCGCTATCAAACTTCCCACTCCATATTTCATCCTCCATATCAAAAGACCCACCACCAGCAGCACCAAGACTAAAATTAAAATTGTGTTCATAGGGTTAGTATAACATTTTTATGGTTGTTCTAGCTACAAATCAAATACCTCCTCAATAGAACCCCTAATCGAATCGCGTATATCCTTTGCCAGCATTTCATCATATTCAACCATAGATAAGACTGACTGAACCTGCTCAACTAATAAACTTTTTACTCCAATATCTTTAGCCACCTCCCTAACCTCGTCTTCGGTTATTGTGAATCTTATAGATTTTATTTTTTCCATACCTGATCTTTGATCGAATCAGAAAGAAAGTCAATTAGGATAGTTGATAAGTCCCATTTCCGGTAAAAGTAAGGTAGTTCCTATCACGAAGAAACTGTAGTTGCTGGCGAATTTTATCTTTAATATGCTTGTTTTCTGGATGAATCTTCTGAAGCTCAGATTCAAATTCATACACATCAGCCAGAATAAATTCTTTTTTATTTATCGCATCAATACAATTCATAATATCCAAAATCCAACCCTTTGCATCGGCTTTTGTAACTTTCTTGAGAAATACAGTCTTTTGCCACTTATCTAATACTTCTTTTTTGTCTATCTCCCTACCGTCTTCCACATAAAAGATTTGCCCCGCTTTAGGAATTTTTGAAAAGAGAATGTTTGAACCCACCCAGCCCGCCCTTCGGGCAGTTTTTTTTAAAGGATTTCTTTTCTCGATAATTTCAGAAATGAAAAAGTGCTTCGGCACCACAAAGAAATCATTCACAGACAAAGATTCCGAGTATCCCATGAAAAAAAAGTTCGGTTTAGTCTTAGAGTTTATTCTTTCAATCATTTTAGAATACGCTCCGGCAGGCACAGTCTTTCCAATCTTTCCTTTCTTCGACTTTAGCTCAAAATCTTCACTGCACTTTTTGCAATAAAAATCTGCAACTGGTTTATTATTCGTATAGTTATAAATCTGGTCTCCACAACCTGGGCAAAAAATAAAACTCTCTACCCATACCTCAGTCATCACACGAATCTTTTGTGATTGGCTTGTATAGTTATTTGCAAGTTGTGTGTCGAATGATGATTCCATTTTTTTATTTTATTTGGGTAAAAACTTTGATTTATTCATTCGTAAAAAGCTCCAAGTACTTTTTGTACTCAAAATCACGACCGTAGGTAGTAAGTCGGTCACGCTGTACAAGAATGCCGATACGCACAAGCTCGCTCACCAATGTATTTGCAGCAGGACGAGAAAGTCCTGTCCACTCTTCCACCTTTCGCACATTCACAATAGGAAGTTTATATAACCCCCGAAGCACAGTGAGACCATTTTTTGCTCGACTACTGCCAAGAGCCATGACTTTGGCCATATCTTTTTCTCTGAGAGCAGTAATGGCACGAGATGTTACCACCGCTTGATCAGCGACAGTTGCAACTCCTTCCAAAAAGAAATTAATCCATGGAATAATTTCGCCTTTATTATGGTACCCTTCGAGCAAATCGAAGTATGCCTCACGATTCCTTCTAAAGAAAGCGGAAAGATATAGAACCGGTCGTTCCAAAATCCCTTGTTGACAGAGATAGAAGGTAACGAGCAACCGTCCGACTCGCCCATTACCATCAAGAAAGGGGTGAATAGTTTCAAATTGAGCATGCATAAGAGCTGTTTTAATTAATGGTGGTATATCAATATCAGCATGCAAAAACTTTTCAAAATCGTCGAGGGTACGATTCATTTCATGTACTGGCGGAGGAACAAACCGAGCTGTCGCAGGAGAACCTCCACCAATCCAATTTTGGGTACGGCGAAATTCACCAGGAGTCTTCCCTAGTGCATCACCAGTACCCTCTAATAATGTTTTGTGCACTTCCTGAATAAGTCTAAGTGAAAGTGGTAATGATTCCAGTCGACGCAGACCTTGGTTCATTGCATCTATATAATGTAAAATTCGGTCGACATCTTTCGGTAAATCTTTTGTGATTTCAATCTCCGCACGAATAGCATCACTCATAGTTGCTTGTGTACCCTCAATCTCACTCGAAAGTGCCGCTTCTTTGCGGGCATACATAAATATAAACAAATCTAGATCGGGAAGTAGCTGAGTAATTCCATCAAGCTTACCCACAGATAAAGCTGCTCGAGCATGAAGCATATGAGTAAGTTTCAAGAAAATAGGCATTTCCACAAATGGAAACGGTCCGGGGATAAAAGCTTTGTAGCCTTGGGGTTGTTGTATAAATTGACCTATTTTCATATCTTTACATCATCTATGTAGATGTAAAGATATTAGCATAATACTTAACATCACACAAGGAGATGTAAAGCCTAACTTGTGGATAAGACATGGTTTGCCAGCAGTGCATGTATATACCCTTTATTTAAGCCATATTTTGGTCTAAAGGCTCAACGGTACCCGTTGAGCCTTTGAAGCTATAAACGCTCTAAAAATAGCGAAATTGCTTTGCCAGACATTATGCTATAATAATCGCACCTATAAAAATACAAATATGTTCAACAAACCTTTTGATTTTGTGGCGGTGGGAGATATTACGACCGATGCATTTATAAAAATAAAAGACGCACATCTGACTTGTGCTATCAACAACACTAAATGCGAAATCTGCCTGAAATTTGCCGACAAAGTACCATTTGAGTCTGTTACCGAAGTCAAAGCTGTCGGTAACAGTGCCAATGCTTCCGTATGTGCCTCACGACTCGGTATTAGTTCAGCCCTAGTCAGTGATATAGGGCAAGATGAAAATGGTAAAAATTGTCTCACTGAGCTTTCAAAAAATAAAGTCTCGACAAAATACATTTCGACTCATCGAAACATGGCCACCAACTATCATTATGTCCTCTGGTACCAAGATGAGCGGACTATCCTAGTCAACCACAAAGAGTATCCATACAGTCTACCGAAAATAGTGACACCAAAGTGGGTATACCTGAGCTCACTCGCTTCAAACTCCCTCGACTACCATCTCGAAATCATAGCCTTTCTCAAAACACATCCAGAGACCAAGCTCGCCTTTCAGCCCGGGACTTTCCAGATGAAACTTGGCAAAGAAAAGCTTGCCGAGCTCTATGCCCTGTCAGAAGTATTTGTTTGTAATGTAGAAGAATCACAACGCATCCTAGGGACATCAGAAACCAATATCAAAAATCTACTCTCCAGCATGCGTGCCATCGGCCCGAAAATAGTACTCATTACCGATGGCCCAAAAGGTGCCTACATGGACGACGGCACGACGCAGTACTTTATGCCCATCTACCCAGACCCAAAACCACCTTTTGAGAGGACTGGCTGTGGCGATGCCTTTGCCTCGACTTTTGTCACTGCCCTCGCACTCGGCAAGACCCCTCTCGAGGCACTGATGTGGGCACCGATAAATCCGATGTCTGTAGTACAATATGTAGGTGCTCAGGAAGGGCTTCTCGATAGGATAATACTAGAAAAGCTCCTCGCCGAAGCACCAGCCGATTACAAACCGAAAGTTATTTAAATCTAGTGTGCTTACAAAAATCGTTGAAGGTGTATGTTTCTAAGGGGGTTCGCAAGCGCGACGGCGGGAGATTTCAGGAAAAAATTAGCAAATTTTTATCCGTACCCCGTCTACAGGTGCCTATCCCTAAACCATAGGCCTTAGAAACATATACCGAGAAAGATTTTTGTATCCCCATATAAAAACCATGCAGAACCTACAGAAAAAAACCACCATACTCATAATTCTCGATGGCTGGGGCTATCGTGAGGACAAAACTCACAATGCTATCGCACAGGCTAAAACTCCCATCTTTGATTCTCTCTGGAAAAAATATCCGCATGCCCTTCTCGAAGCCTCTGGTCTCCATGTCGGTCTTCCCCATGGGCAGATGGGTAATAGTGAAATAGGTCATACCACTATCGGTGCAGGCAAAGTGATAGATACTGACCTCGTGCGCATTGCAAAGGCTATCGAAAACAATGAGTTCAAGGATAATCCAGCTTTTAAGAAGCTTTTTACCCATGTCAATAAACACAGCTCGACTCTCCATATAAAAGGTCTACTCTCGGACGGCGGTGTACACAGCCACCACGACCATCTCCATGCCTTTTTAAAAACTGCAAAAGAAGCGGGTGTAAATAAAATAGCTATTCATGTTTTTACTGATGGTAGAGACACTGCTCCACAGAGTGCAAAAGGATATTTACAGAAACTTGAAAAAAGCATCGAGGATCTAGGTATTGGTTTTATCGCCACCGCTTCGGGAAGATTTTATGCCATGGATAGAGATAACAACTGGGACAGACTAGCCAAGGCAGAGGAAGTATTTTTTCATGGCAAAGGTCAGTCGCATAAAAACATAAAACCCTCAGAAGTCATGAGCGAGCTTTACACAAAAGGGGTACTGGACGAACACCTCGAGCCTATTATTTTTCTCGATGAAAATGGTAAAAGCTATACTGTAGAGAAAAATGATGGCGTGTTTTTCTATAATTTCCGCTCAGATAGAGCGCGAATGCTTTCTAGTAAAATAGCCGAGAGAAAAAATCGTGATAATCTGTGCTTTGTAACCATGACAGAATACGAAAAATCCCTGCCGGCCGAGATTGCCTTTCCTATTATCGAAATCGAGACTACACTCGCAAAGGAAATCTCCAGTGCGGGCCTAACGCAGGCCCATATTGCTGAAACTGAAAAGTTCCCTCATGCAACTTATTTTTTAAACGGTGGTAAACAAGATCCCTACCCAGGTGAAGAACATATCATGCTCGCAAGTAGAAAGGACATTAAAACACACGACCTTGCCCCAAAAATGCGTGCTGAGGCTATAGCAGACAAGGCCATCGAACAAATCGAGAAAAGTACTGACTTTATTTTTATTAACTTTGCCAATCCAGATATGGTGGGACATACAGCCAATGTGCCTGCCATCATAGAAGCCATCGAGGAGGTGGATACCCAGCTCGGTCGAGTTATCTCAGTACTCGAGAAAAATAGTGGTGTAGCCTTTATCACCGCGGACCATGGTAATGCTGAAGTAAATATTGACCCCAGCACTGGAGAAAAACACACCTCGCATACAATTAATCCCGTACCTGCCATACTTACTGATATCAAAATACACAAACTTTCAAATGGAAGCCTTGTGGACATCACACCCACCATTCTAAAACTCATGGCAATCCCCCAACCCATATCCATGACAGGTAAAACCTTGGTAGTATAAAACAGATGAATACTGACAAAAAACATCCTTCCCAGATTTTAACACTACTTCTCGTGGTTATGGTGGCGAGTGTATTTTTTTACACTGAAAGAAATCACATAGACAAAGAATCGTCTCTAGCAAGCTCACTCAGCTCACAACAAGAGATGCTCGAAAAGTATCATGTTGAAATCAACAAATTAAAACTTGAAGCGGAGAAACAAACAAAAAAGATAGCAGAGGTTGAAAACACCTCCTCAGAAAATAACCAGGTAATAAATAAAACTATCAAAAAGGCTGAGTTAGAAAATAAAATTATTGAAAATAAAGCAACTCAAAAAATATCTGCCCTAGAGGCAAAACTGGCAAACAGTCCAAAAGATTTAATCCGTATTATAGGAGAGTGGAAGCCACGGGTTGCAAAAATATCCTGTATCTGGAAGGACACTTCTGGTAAAACATACGCTACTGGTGGTGGCTCTGGATTTATTTTTAAAGAAAATACAGAATCCGTCGAACACACATGGGTTTTGACAAATAAACATGTATTTCTTGATAATAATAAATACACACCCTACACCTGTACCATCAAACTGCCTGAGCTAGAGAGTGGACTGGAAATAGATTTTAAATCAGGTAATTATCATATAATTGAACCACTTGATATCGGCCTCATAGAAGTAATCAATCCTGATACATACATAAAATCATTGACTACCGTAAAAAAGACATTTACTGAAGTATTTTGCCAGTACAAAGCCTCACTCGGTGAGAAAATCGCAATACTCGGCTACCCTACTATCGGTACAATTGGCGACATCACAGCTACTGAAGGGATCATTTCGGGTTATGATGGTGACTTCTATATTACCTCTGCAAAGATTGAGCGTGGTAACTCTGGTGGCATAGCCCTATCAATAGAAAAAAACTGTATCCTCGGTATTCCAACCTTTGCTAAAAAAGGCGAGATTGAAACCTTAGGTAGAATACTTACAACTCAAGCTATTTTTAAGGCTTGGAATGTACAACTGGGTCAATAATTTCTGTAATACTGTATAAAAATGGTGTAGATAATATGGCAGTTTCTGAACATTTACACCCCCATATCTTTTTCCCCATGTATTGCGACACCGACAAATTTAAAGAAAAGTATTAGAGAAGTAAGCCAAAAAGCTCCGAGCGCAAACCCAGCTATCACATCAGAGACCCAGTGCACATTGAGATACACTCGACTAAAACCAACAAGTAGAAAAAGTAAAAGGCTTGATATACCAAAAACCTCACGACTGATCCTGTTTTGTATTCTACTACCAAAAACATATATTAATGAACAGAAAAAGATAACCGCGAGTGTAGCATGACCACTCGGAAAACTAAACCCAGTCTCAAGTACTACCGAATTTTCTGGCCTAGCTCGCTCGACGAACTGCTTTAGTAAGGCTTGAAAAAATGCTCCCCCCAAAAGACCAAAGGATAGAACTAGTGCATGATGAATTCTTTTTTTCCACATCAAAAAACAGGCTATCACAAGACTTACTATAATGAGATTGACTGGACTAAAAAGATTTGTAAAGCTTGTAAAAAAATTCACTCCGAGGATGCTTTGGATATCGAACATCCGTAGATTGACCCATACATCAAGCTGTGCCAAAGATGATTCCTTACTGAATACATCCTGCATTGTTTTAAAAAATATATAAAGTGAAGTGATGTTTACAACAAGAGTATAAAAATGATATTTTGCAAAAACATGACTCTGCTTATTTGCAAAACGGTAACCCCAGATAATCAAAAGACTCAAGATCACAGCAATACCTAAAAATTTACCTATATACTGTGCAGCTATTTCGTAACTAGCACCAAAAATATATCCAATGAGCACTGAGGACACTGACCATAAAATACCCCCAGCAATGTTATATAGCCAAAATTTATGTACATGAACATCCCCCGCTCCAGCCAAGAAGGGGGCGAACGCACGGGTTATAGGACTAAATCTGCCAATGACAAGTGCCTTGCCTGTATGCTGATTCATCTTGTCTTTAACTTTTTGAAAATATGTATCAGTAACAAAAAAATATTTACCAAATCTGCCAATAAGTCCGTCACCATACTTTTTACCCAAAAAATAACCCACCACATCTCCGATAATAGCCCCGAGAGATACCAGTATCAAAACTGGCCAAATATTTAGTGTTCCGAGACGCACTAAAAATCCACTCAAAATCACCAATGAGTGTCCTGGTATAAATGTTCCGACAAGTGGGAGAGCTTCAACTACAGCCACTAAAAATAGTACGATATATGCTCCATACCCCAGCGTGTCGAGTGGAATACTATTTATCAGTGAGTGTAGGTTAAACATCTAAAGTTTTAACCTTATTTAAGAGCAAATGACGCCTTTACCGTAAGCATGATATCCTTTTCGATCTTTGACATGTCGTATGACCCATAATCATTTATTTCGTTTGAATTTTTACTCAACACCTGCACTACGCCACTCGAAGCAGACCTAAGTGAGCCGATACGCTTGCCACCACTTTCGGCTATTTTTGAAGCTCGAGCCTGTGCGTCCTGTATTGCACTTCCGAGGAGTGATACTCTGAGCTCACTAAGTTTTGAATATGAGTATTCGATACCTGTGGTTGAAAATATTACACCTTTTTCAATGAGTTCCTGAGTGTTTTTTGCCACATTAGTAACTCGAGTAACATCTTTTGAATTAATCTCTACATTTTGTCGCAATACATACTCTTTGTCCGTCCCAGATGATGTAGCTGGATTATAATCATATACTTGATCCATAAAAACTGGTGAGATATCTATCTCGTCGGCTTTGATACCCTTTGCTGTTAAGAAGTTTTTTACTTGGACTAGGTCACTGTCTATCTTTGAATAACCCGACTTCAAAGCACTGAGTTTTGTGGTTCTGTTAAAAACAGCCGTCCATTTTACAGTATCTGATACTACTGCCGTACGCACCGAGCCAGTTACCGAAAGCTCATCCCAAAGTGAGCGAGTTTGGTAAAAGGTATAGGAAGCAATAATAGTACTGAGGATTATTGCCGTACCGAGCAGAAGCCCTGGATTTCGAGCAATAAAATTATTTTGTTTTTTTGAAGTGTCAATAGCCATATATTTTTATTATATTAACTAATAATTGAACTACCTATCGCCCGCCACACACTCTTTTTCAAGAAATCAACCACAACCCTAGTATACCTCTAAAACAGGATTCGGTCTACCTCACCCGAGCATATACAAATCCTGATTATACTCCCCGACCCCTATATACTCCGCCTCACCTTTAATGATTTTTTCAAATGGTTTACAGGCAAAACAACCGCCCTTACCCCTAGGACACTCATAAACCACAGATTCCCTAGCTGTCTTTACCTGCCTAGCAACTTCTATTACTTTTTTGTAGGATTCTTCGACAGAAGGTAGCTCGACAGCTATAGGTGCGTCATCCTTGTCCAAATACCAGTAGTAGGCACCTGTTACTTTTCTTTTCTGTAATTTATTCAAAAGTAGCTGGTAAATAGGTAGCTGGAGCGACTCGCCACTCTCCTCATTTTTACCAGTCTTAAAATCGAGTACTCGGATACTATCATCCTCTGGGACATACTCAAGCCAATCTATCTTTCCACAAAGAATAATATTTTCTTCTTCCGATAGAAAAAAATTGGGTGGCATGTCATTATCACCGCCTTTTAATTTTAAAGCTTTATTTAAAAGTGGTCCAGGATTTCTCAAGACTCGCAAAATCATCTCCTTGCCACGATTTTTTGCCTCTAGCTCGTCAGTTTCGTTTTTAAAGCCACCAGCCTTGCCTCTGACTTTTTGCCAAGCCTTTTCATACAGCTCTAAAAGTGGCTGTTTGAATCTTTCCTCAGCTTTAAAATTTGCAAGGCCTTCTACAACCTCATGTACTGATACCCCGAGAGCTAGTGGTGGGCTAACGATATTTATTTTTCTTTTTGTTTTTGGATCCTTATATACATTATGCAAAAAATAGGCACGGGGACATTTGATAAAATCCCCCATTGATGAGTGCGACACCCACACAGCTTTATATTTGTCTTGAGCCATAGATCAGTATAGTTTAGCATACTGGAATAATAGTGCGGGGATTTGTTAAATTAAAAATGTTTTGCACAGAACAGATATAGAAAAAATAGACAAAAAAATAACCGCCGATATCTACACCTGTAGACTCAGCGGTTACCAGAAAATTACCCTACAACGGTGGTATGCCGTTGCATCTGGTGGACGGGCCTGGATTTCTCACAGGATTCGGGGACTTATAAACTTCGCCCCCTTCATAACTTCATTCGAATTCCTTTCCGACAACTGACGAGACTCGTCGCACCTCAATGGACGGTGTGCGACATGATTTCGCTAAATCAGCTGTCTATTTTTGGCCGTTTTGCGTAGACAATTTTCTCAGTGCTTTCGATTTTGCCTAGGTCGCACCCACCACTAGGCTGTCTTAATTGACTGACACAATCAGGTACATACACTCGATACGAATATGAATAAGTTTCATACTTTGTTAAGGAACAGCGTCGCTCTTGGCTGGACAACCTGTCGAAGTCTTAAGCTGACGGTAGATACAGTATAGCATATACAGATTATTTGTCAAGCTTTTTTCACACTTTAGATCACTTTTAACAGTCAAATCTCTAAAATATGGCTCTAGATATAGCTATTCTCCAGACCTCCAAAATAGGTATGGTCGACAAAAATTGTATAAAATACCATCTATAAGGTTGCTTCGCTCTATTGGCCGATACCGAGGAAGATACCTCGGTACGCAAGAGCCATACTGGTGGCGAAAGTCCTGAGCCTAGCAGGGCGTAGGGTAGGAGACACGACGGTGGCGGGCATGCTGAGCTCAGTAGAGCGTAGTACTCGATTTATATAGTCGCTCCGCTCCTTATAAATCGGTGCTTGCCCTACGCTTTGGTAAGCTCAGGACTTTCGGTGCCTTCGCACCTCTTGCATAAAAAACCTCATCAGCGTAGCATTATATATATGAAAAAAGTTGCGATTTTTGATGTAGACGGCACGATTTTCCGTTCGAGCTTGCTCATAAAGCTAGTTGAGGCTTTTGTTGTTGAAAAGGTTTTTCCGAGTACTGCTAAAGATGGCTATGCCTTAGAACATAAACTCTGGCTCGAAAGAAAAGGAACTTATGATGAATACATCGAGGCGGTCATCGAGGTTTTTATGGAACATATCCGTGGAGTGTCATACACAGACTTTGATAAAATAAGTAAAAATATAGTAGACAAGCACAAGGACGAAACCTATGTGTACACTCGCATGCTAGTCAGAAAACTTAAAAAACAGGGCTACTTTTTACTAGCAATTTCACAATCACCAAAAGGTATACTGGATGCTTTTTGTAAAAACCTGGGATTTGATAAAGTGTACGGGAGATTTTACGAAACAGATGCCGATGATCATTTTACTGGCAAAGTAGCTGAGCTACATTTAATAGCCAACAAGGCAAATATCGTCAAAAGAGTTGTGGAAAAAGAAAACCTGACACTCAAAGGTTCGGTATGTATCGGTGATACTGAGGGAGACATCCCCATGCTCGAGCTGGTAGACAATCCAATCTGCTTTAATCCAAACAAAAAGCTTTATCGTATTGCCAAACTCAATAAATGGAAAGTGGTAGTCGAAAGAAAAGATGTTGTGTATGAGATAATGTAGAGTATACTAAAACAAAACACCTCGTGGCTACGCCACGAGGTGTTTTCTGAGAGTTTCTTTTTCCACCTACTTCTTTATCTGCAAAAGCATCTTTGCTACTACATCATATAGTGCATCTATCGCTGAAGCACTCTGACCTGTTGCCGGAGCGACGACTTTTACATAGCCGTTCACAACCTTCCAGCCTGCGCTGTTGTAACACTGGATACCAATGGTTTTAAGACCTGCGGTCATAGTAGCTGGGATAGTGATGGTCTGAGAAGCGTTTAAGGGCTTGGTGCCATACCACTGTGAGTCAAATGAGCCACCTGTCAATCTCCCGTTTTCAATCACCTCTCGAGCAGTACATCTATCAGCACCGACTGATGTCCAGTTTAGTTCCATATTTGATCCAGCAGTTAATGTCTGAACACCCGCACCAAAAGGACTGGTAGAAAGAGCCTGACCATTGACTGATAAGGTGATGACTGGGGTCAGTACTGGTTTTGCTTCAAAGGCTACTACTGATGACGCCACCTCTGCACCTGGTGCATTACGGCATTTAATACCCATAGTCACTATACCTGAGACAGTTGTAGGTAAAGCGAATGATTCGCTACCAGAGAGACCCTTGTTACCTGTCCATGTCGCGATACGAGGGTTAGAAAACGCTTCACAACTTGCAACATTACTTGCTGACCATTTTAATTCTGCGGATGAGCCTTGGGTGACTATTATTGATCGTAAGTCATTAGTGTAGCCTCCGTAGGAGAATGTGGCGGAGGGGGCTGTATCTACTAAACCAGATGTTAATACAGTAACATATCCCTCCAACACTCCAAATATATTTTGATTATCAGAATTTATTACATATAACTTTGCATATCCTGTTGGAAAATTTGATGGAATAGTAACAGACACATCATTGCTTCCATCTACAATACCAGACATCGTAGATGTATTATAGATACTGTTTACAGCCTCAATTGCAGAACTCAATCTAACAATAATATTTCTAACATTATTGTTACTATTAAACCTAATACTGTATGTTCTACCTTGAGTAACCTGACTACCAGAGACTGAACGAACATCCGTAATTGACTGAGTATTCGCCACCACCCTTACATACCCATTGACCACCCTCCACTCTGGAGAAGTGGCTGAGGAATTGATACACTGTATACCAATAGACTTCACACCTGGTGTCATGGTAGCTGGTACGGTGATGGTTTGGCTACCACTACCGATAGTCTTACTTCCATACCACTGTCCGTCAAAGTCTCCACCAGTCAGTCTACCTGTAGCACCATCAATCACCTTTCGAGCTTCACAGCTAGTAGCATCTGTTGATGTCCATGAGAGGGACATAGGCTGACCAGCTACTACTGTAGCAAGACCTGCACCAAAAGGAGTGAGGGCGATGGGAGTGTTGTTGAGGGAGAGGGAGACGGTGGGGGTAAGAGTGGTACAACCAGGAAAAGTCTCTGACAGACCATTGATATAACGAAGGATTGAAACACCATCCACCACACCGACACTACCGTTTTTATCTACATCTCCACGATTTTTTAATTCATCTGTACCAGTAAATCTACCTGACATTATTACATTAAATGCATCATAATCACCCTGACCGATTCTTCCATCATTATTTATGTCTCCGAGAGTACCACAGGCTAGATTTCTACCTGGATCTACGACAACTGTACCCCTAGCATCTCTCCAAGTCTGAGCTGTAACAGAGGCACTGCTGTATGTCTCACCGTTTTGATATATATACCTAGCAATACGAACCTCTGGAGTATCACCGAGAGGTGTAGAATATAGAACCCATTCAGCAAGATTAATTGCAAGATTGTGGTCTGTATCGGCAGGATGAAAAATACTTATTCCTAAAATTGCTCTAACATCAAAACTCAACTGATTACTAATACTATTTGGATTTGGAGTATTTGCTACAGCAATCGTGTAGTTGCCAACATTTGAGGCTGGACCATTCGTACAAACGCTATTGTAGTTACGACAAAGTGTAGTAAATGTAGAAGGCATGATAAAGGAAATCGTTGTTGGAGTAATAGTCATACTATTATTTGAATAATAGTCTCCACCGATTATCAACTTACTTCTATTTATACTACTTAAATTTGTAAAACCCTGTCCTCTAATCGTCATCATTTCACCTTGGTATACGGGACTCGTAACCGATGTAATAACAGGAGCGGTAGGATTTACCGTGGCCGCCACCCTAGCTCCAGCTGGAGTAGCCTGAGCTGGAGGAGGAGTAACACTGCCACTCTCTGCCGCTATCAACGCATTTAGCTGAGCAATCAGAGATACCAAAAGAGCTCGCATTTCGGTAATGGTCATTGTAGGAGAAACCGTTTGAGCGGAGACTGACTGTATACCGACTACAGTAGTAAAAGAGAACACTAGGGCAATAATAATCAAACTAAGGGTCTTTTTCATTGATTTGATGAAATATGGCTTAAATAATAATAAATGGGTACTAACTGCTATTATAGCCCACCCCAAGTGGTTTTGCACAATGTGGGTGGGGATAAGTCTTTGATGGCTCAGTGGTTTGTAGTCGATGGCTCACTGCTTTTATAGCTAGACCCGTGAATAGACCAGTGAGCCGTTGAGGGCTTTTGAGCTTGAATTACTTCACCTTTCTGGCATCTAAACACATAAACATCGGTATCTCTTTTCTAGCAAGGTTTTCTGGCATTGCCCGAGGACCAGGCTTACTCTCTTTGTGCGACACCCATTCTTCTAGCCTAGCAACCATAAAATGAGCTTTGTTTAAAGCTTTAAAATAGACCTGCAGTGGTCGATGAAAAGACACTGTCTGTGGACCACCTGTCTGCCCTGGATGCATCTCGATCTTACTTCTCATTTCACTTATATATTGATCTACCCGACGATACTGTACCTTGTGTTCCTCGTCCCAACCCCAAGCTGTCTTTTTTGGAATACGAAATGTAGGATGATTTAACACAATAAGCATGCGTCCACCCACCTTTAGGACGCGAGTACACTCGGTCAGAGTATCAGCTAGATTTTCTATATTTTGAAGCGCTAGAATTATAATCATTTTGTCCACAGAGCCAGTAGTTAAAAATGAAATATCGTGTGATGGTGCCGTGTGGTAGTAGATTGTTTGTGAGGTGGCTTTTATTGCGAGAGCAATAAGCTGTCTGGAAATATCAGAGGCATGTACCACAGCCCCTCGTCGAGCAATTTCGCGAGAAAAGTACCCCTGACCGCAGGCAAGGTCAAGTATCACCTCACCTTTTTGCGGATCGAGAAGTCGTAGCAAGTTTGGCAAAATCACCTCTTCCTGAAAGGTATCGGACTTATTTTCTAGAAGCTCATCGTACCACTCTGCCACCTTGCCCCAGCTAGTGTCTTGTTTCTTGTTCATACATCCTATTATATCATACTTTGGTAATAAATGCAAAGATTCCTGACCTATTTAGTCCTGCATCTACGCGATAGCGTAGATGCAGGACTAACAGACCTTATCTACCTACAAACCTCATCGGCTAAACACGGAGCTTAGCCGATGAAAATGGCTCTATAGAGCCATTTTCATTTTTACCTAATTTTGTCTGAAATCCCCGAATTTTCAGTAGAAAATTCGGGGATTTCAGACACCTGAACCCTTTAACAATGACTGCCTTAATAAATAATTTAATCCTCCTTAATCAACTCATTTTTTATCTTTGCAATTCTAGACAAAATCCTTTTTGGCTTCCCTATCTTTGCCTTTTTGAGAAAACCTATAAACACATCGAAAATCGTCTTTAGTTTTATACCCTCTGAACGCATCGTCGCTCGAAAATCTTTTACATCTCGCATCATTTCATCAGTCTCGGATTGTACCTTTTCTGAAATCTCATCGACACGACGCAAAATCCGCACAAGATAAAAAATAACCACCGCTCCACCTATAGAAAGCATAATAACGGCAATAGCCGTGATAAAGAAAAAGATATCTGCATGTATTAATGTATCCATGAGTATGTATTTTGTAAATTATAATAGCTATACTATAGCACAAATTCCCCGCGGGCTAGTACGCCCGCGGGGAATTTGTTACAGCTTCACCCTATTTGCAACATGCACTCTGTCCTGCACAATTTTTACATGGACAGAACTTTCCCAAACCACCAATAATCACTAATATCGGCCAAACGATATTTACTGTCTCTGCTGAAACCCACATCATCGCCTTTGCAAAAAATAAAAGTCCAAAAACAACAATAAGGACCGCTTTCATCATTTTGCACTTATTTACCATTGACCCACATGATCCAGACCCACAAGTTTTTACATCATTCATATTTTCCATATATTTTATTTAGAATAAACTCTTTTAAAAATTGTCGACCTTACATACTATATTGAAATACCCGCCACAATAGTATACTATATTACCCTACTAATTAAAATAGAAACTAGTAAGACAAAAAAACTTATGTCAAAAATCGCAAACATCAAAGCACGAGAGATTCTGGATTCCCGAGGCAACCCTACAGTAGAGGTAGACCTCACTCTAAAGGACGGCTCATTTGGACGAGCTGGGGTGCCTTCTGGTGCATCTACAGGCAGTCATGAGGCGGTAGAGCTTCGTGATGGCGAAAGTCGCTATGGTGGCAAAGGTGTAGAAAAAGCCGTTACAAATGTCAATAAAATTATTCGCAAAGCACTTATCGGCAAAGAATTTGACCAAAGAAAGCTCGACCTCGCCATGATTGCCCTAGACGGTACCGAAAACAAAAGCAAACTTGGTGCAAACGCCATCCTAGGTGTATCAATGGCATTTGCCAAAGCCTCCGCCCAGAGCCAAGGTGTTCCTCTATACAGGTACTTTAGTAAAATAGCTAAAACCAAAAATGCCGTCCAGCTTCCCGTACCGATGATGAACATTTTAAATGGTGGTAAACATGCGGAAAACTCGACCGACTTACAAGAGTTTATGATTATGCCCGTTGGTGCGCCGTCTTTTAGAGAGGCCCTGCGATATGGTGCTGAAGTATTCCACGCACTAAAGAAAATCCTCCATACTCGCAAGTTCAACACTTCTGTCGGAGATGAGGGAGGATTTGCACCATCATTGCCAAACAACGAAGCTGCAATCCAGATTATTCTTGAAGCTATAGAAAAAGCAGGTTATATGCCAGGCAAGGATATTGCCATAGCTATCGACGGTGCGGCTACCGAGCTATACAAGGACGGCAAATACCACCT
The DNA here is from genome assembly GCA_943350765.1 of Candidatus Tayloriibacteriota bacterium. Lineage (GTDB taxonomy): Bacteria > Patescibacteriota > Minisyncoccia > Phycocordibacterales > PALSA-1337 > SCTV01. Next base: position 217,769 of record CALRAJ010000001.1, read on the forward strand.
CACGAGCGAGAAGAAGGTTTTGACCAGTGCCGAAATGGTAGACCTCTACGCCAGCTGGGTAGCAAAATATCCCATCGTCTCTATTGAGGACGGACTGTCCGAAGACGACTGGGCTGGATATGAAATAATGACCAAAAAACTTGGTGATAAAGTACAGATAGTCGGCGATGACCTTTTTGTGACCAACATCACTCGCCTTGCGACTGGCATAGAAAAAAAGGCTTGCAACTCTATTCTTATTAAACTAAACCAGATAGGCACTGTATCAGAAACAATCGATGCAATAAATATGGCAAAGAAAGCTCATTTTACTTCTGTCATCTCACACCGATCAGGAGAAACCGAAGACTCGACTATTGCAGATTTTGTAGTAGGTACAGGTACTGGTCAGATCAAGACGGGCTCTCTCTGTCGTAGTGAGCGCGTAGCGAAGTACAATCAGCTTTTGAGACTAGAGGAGGAACTAGGTAAAAAGGCGGTGTACCGTGGTCGCGAGGTGTTTAAAATCTAACAGTCAATACTCAGCAAAATCAACGGCTCAACAGGCCTGTGCTTGTAACGAGTTTTACTAAACCGGCACATTCGCTCTACTGAGCTCAGTACTCCCGCCACAAGTCATGGCTCCTGTATCTTCGTCACCTTCGCTCCTTGAGCCGTTCAAATGGCTATACAGAGCCGTTTTATGAAGATTGGTAAGGACGAGTTTAAGGTGTGATTTGCCTCAATGGCTCAACCACACTGGTTGAGCCATTGAGGCAAAATACGGCATTATTTGAGGCTCACTTTCCATCCTCTATATATGTGGATAATAGAATTGACAGTAAAACTAAAAGTAGTACAGTAAACATTGGCATCTCCCCTAAATCCGATCACTTCAGTGAATAGGGTGAGGAGGTGGAGTTTGGAACAAACATTGGAGGTATTATGGAAGTAAAGCCCCTTAGTCTCATTGAACAAGTGTTGATTGAGGATCCCAAAAACATTGGTATCCTGTTCTATTTTGAGAATTTGCTCGAAGAGAGTATCAGACTCACGGGTGGTTCCTGAAAAAACTTTTAACTCGCAAGCTATTTGGTAACTCGAATGGCTTTTTTTTATATATAATTTTGCATGGTGTATTTGAACTAAAGTTTGCACATAAAGCCAAACAAGAGTAATATATACTACATTCAAAGATTGTTATGGCTACCAACCATAAATCCGCCAAAAGTGGATGACAAAATCCTAATTTGAAACAAATAATACCCTCTCCAATTAACGCTTGGACACTTATCTCATCAAAAGTTTCGTGCTAGAGGACAAGTTGGAACGCGAGACATATCGAGATACGGCGAGCGTGAGACGAAGTCCTGTAGCCGAAAAATTTTCGGTGAGATGTGCAATGGTTAATTGGAGATGGTATAAGTCCGCCCTATATTTTATACTTATAAAAAAGGTGGAAAGCTCGGTGGAACCGCGAGGACTACTCCCCGCCCGAGCATACAGACGCTGTGCGTCTGTATGCTCGGGCGTTTTGCATTATTATTTATTAAATCAACATGAACCCAACACCAACACCTGCTCCAGAAGAACGCGACCACAAAAAAATCGGTAAAGAACTAGACCTATTTACCTTTTCAACCTCTGTCGGCAAAGGCCTCCCACTCTGGACCGAAAAAGGCTCGGTGATTCGTCGTGAGCTCGAACGATTCATAGTAGACGAAGAAACCAAGCGTGACTACAAGCATGTCTACACTCCAGAGATTGCCAAGCTCGACCTCTACCGCAAGTCCGGACACTATCCACACTACAAGGATTCGATGTACGCACCGATTAAAATTGATGACGAAGAATTTATGCTTCGTCCGATGACATGTCCGCACCATTTCGAGCTCTACCTCAGAAAACCTCACAGCTACAAAGAACTCCCTATCCGTATCGCGGAGCTCGCTCGCCTTTATCGCTATGAGCAATCTGGTGAACTTATGGGTCTTCAGCGTGTCCGTTCATTCTGTCTTTCTGATGCCCATATTATTTGTAAAGATGATGAACAAGCGGTCGAGGAAATCGGTAAAGCACTCGATCTCATCGAATTTGTCACGGAAACGATGGGTCTTGCAAAAGGTGCCGACTACTGGTTCCGCTTATCTCTGGGAGATATTACTAATAGTGAAAAATACCACAAAGACGATGCGTCATGGATAAAGAGTGAAGGTCTTTTGCGAGATCTTCTAATAAAACGAGGTGGTACCTTTACTGAAGCCAAAAATGAAGCCGCTTTCTATGGTCCAAAAATTGATGTGCAAATGAAAAATGCCAACGGTAAAGAAGATACCGCCTTCACCGTACAGTATGACTTCTGTATGCCTGGTAGATTCAACCTCGTCTACACCAACGAAGCCGGCAAAGAAGAGATCGCCCGTGTTGTCCACCGTTCGTCTGTCGGTGCTATTGAACGCATCATTGCATTCCTTATTGAAAAATATATAGGTGCCTTTCCTCTCTGGCTCGCTCCAGTACATGTCCAGATTATCGCGATCGATGAACAACATCATATAGAAGCACAGAAAGTTTACTCAGCACTCAGGGCAGAAAATATTCGCTGTGAGCTCTCACTTGGTAAAGAAGGTTTTGGTAAAAAAGTCCGTTCAGCCAAGCTAGAAAAGATTCCCTATTTTATTATCATCGGAGACAAGGATATTGCCGTACAAAAAGTCACCCTTGAAAGTCGAGATGGGGGTAATCTTGGTCAGATGAGTACAGATGAAGTACTTGCGAAACTATTGAAAGAAATAAAGGAGAAGAAGTAATTACGGCTTAATCCTAAAATCTCTCATACCCATGGTTAATGCGACAGAAACATCGTCTCTTTTACCTGTGTCATGTAAACCCTTTTTCTTTTCATCCATTACAGCCTGAACAATAGCTCTGGTTCGCTCATATTTTTGTGCAATTTCTGGCTTTCCAATATTTTGAGCATACTTACCAAATACCTCACACTGCTCAATGATCTCCTCTACAATTTGAAACTGGACAGGGTGCTCAGCAAGATCCTTGTTTCTATTAGACAGCCATAATTCAGCTAACTCGTATATTGTTTCGGCTGACACACCAACAATAACTCTTGGCACCTTTGTTAATTCGCCACGAAAATTATTCTGCTCAGCCACAGCGTATTTAATTTTTGTTAATTCACCTCTATCTATCTCATCTTTGATTCTGGAAAGCTTTTTATCTGTAAATTGACTATAGGTCGCATCTACAGCGAGTGCCAAAAAGCTTATCGAATCATCTTCGGTAAATTCAACAATTTCATCCACACCATGTGCAATATCATCGAAACGAGAAGCTTTTACGGTAGTTGCTGTACTTCCAAACCAATTACTCTGTTCACCATGCTCATGTAGTATCGCTTCAAAAATAACAGCTAACTGTAGATGTTCAGCTTCTTGATCATTTGATCCTACTTTAAAACCTTCTTCACGGTCAGCAACATACTTTCTATCACGACTAACATTCTCTTCACCGTACAAATCAACAAAATCATCTAGTAATATTTCGTCTCGGGCAAGTAATTCCTGTGCTTTTTGATAGGCTTTAAATAACATCTCACGCCTTTCATTTTGGTAAAATTCTTTTGACATGCTTAGTAGTATATTACAGATATTACAAAATGCAACAAATCCCCCGTGGCTACGCCACGGGGGATTTGTTGCTATTTATTTTCTTATCTATTTATTTGTCCGTTTTGATTTCCACTTGTATTCCCATCTCGACTTCCCACAATCAAATCATGTCTGTCATACACCTGACGATCTCTATAGTAGAGAAGGTAGACGACAAGACCAATCAAAATAAGAATGATCAGGATAAAGAATAGAATTAATGGAAAATTACTGATGCCGAAAAAAGATGTACCGAGAAGTCCGTCATTATCATTTGTTACAACAGCAGGAGTAATCGGTGTAGCTGGAGGAGGAGTAACCACTGGTCTTACGACTGCAGGAGTAACAGCTCTTGGTACAGATACAAGTGTTGTATTGACACAAGGAGAAGTTACAGACTGACCATTTGAGGTAACGGTTACGGTTGCATATTTTATACCAGTATCACCATACGATTTTGACACAGATACAGATGAACCATAAAGTGATTCTGTACCACTCCATGAGTACGCATAGTTACCAGTACCTCCGGCAACGAGTGTTGACCATGTGACTGCTTGACCTAGCACAGCAGTATCACGATTTGCATAACAAGAAGCTCTTAATGAGCCAGAATTGTATGTCGTACCGACATACCCGACAGACACACCATTTGAACAAGTTCGAACAATTGTCTGATTACCAGAAATTACAGTAAGACTTGCTGACTTACTACCGGGATTAACATATGACCTTGTCATAGTGCTATTTGAACCAGAAATACCATCTGTACCTGACCAATAATATTGATAGTTTCCGTTTCCACCATATACATTAGATGACCATGTCATATTTTGACCTACACCCACTGATGTACTATTTGGACTACATGATACTTGAAGTGGTGTTTCGTTATAGTTATTGTAATTATTATTATAATTATCACCATAGATATTCATACTACAACTTCTTGTAATAGTCTGACCACCAGAGTAAATACTAACGGTCGCAGTTTTATATCCCGGAGTATAATACACTTTATTCATACTTCGATTTGAACCACTAAATCCATCTGTACCTGACCAGTAGTAAGTATAAGTACCGTCGCCACCAGTAGCTGATGTATTCCAATACACAATCTGTCCTGTAGAAGCAGAAGATGGACTCACATAACACGAGGCATCGAGATTGCCATAACCACCCTGACCGCCTTGATCGGTGATATTGACAGCACTATTACATGACCGAGTGATAGTCTGACCATCGGAAGATGTGACGGTTACCGAAGCGGTCTTGGTACCTGTTGTATTATATGCACGAGATATGATATTTGAGCTACCGTATAGATTATCAGTACCTGACCATGAGTATCCGTATCCACCATTGCCACCAGAAGCAGAAGCATTCCAGTTTACGGTCTCGCCAACAGCCATTGTTGTTGGATTGGTATAACACGAAACATCTAGGTTGCCGTAGTTACCCTGACCGTTTGTAACAGTTACACGATTTGTACACGAACGGGTTACGGTCTGACCATCAGAAGAGGTGACCACCACTGAGGCAGTTTTAATACCAGCAACACTATATGCACGAGAAACAGAATTAGAATGACCAGAAAGACCATCAGTACCGCTCCATGTATACACATAGCCACCATTACCACCAGAAACTGATGAGTTCCAGTAAACTGTCTGACCGACAATAGCCGAGGTCGGACTCACATAACATGACACCGCCAAAGTAGGTGCAGTATTTGAAACAGCAACATCCTGACCTGAATCATCGGTACCACTATCATGGAAAAGATCGGCTGGATCGAGGACATTGTCCACAAAGATGTCGAGTGGGTCTTTACCATCTGTATCATGAAAGATACCTATTGGGTCAAAAAAGTCCTCGAAGGAAAAAGCCATTGCATGCATCGGTGAAGCAGTTAAAATAAGACCGAAAAGCACAAAATAACCTATAAATAGAGCCTTTTTTACTGATTTGATTTTTTGGAATATTGATATATTTTTCATACTTCTATAGTATACACCCATTAGTATTTTTTGTCAAGTAGTACACAATAGTCACGATAAATACACAAATCTATCATTTTTTGTTAATTTTAATCAATTTCTTATAACAAATCACGCAAAATATGTGTTTTATTTATTTTACTATAAAATACCAACTAGCTTTAAAATAAACATGAAGCGTAGCTTGACATATACGACTAAATATGCTAGCTTGTATGTAGTCGTTTTTTTACAGCAGACAACGGTAGCGAAGAGGAAAAGCAAATGCAAAAATACAATGTAGGACAGATCGTCTAGCGTGAGAGAAAATGTCCCCTGCGAATCTTTGAATTCAACGCGGAGACTGGCAAGTACCGCCTCAAGCTTGTGTTGAGTCGTACTCATACCCATCACCTCCAACGATACTTTCCACTGGAAAATATCGTGGCTGGAGCAATCCTCACCTTTTCCAAAAGCGGTCGAGTGATTGAGCTCGTCGAAGAAACCTTCGAAGGCTGGTTGAATATGGATCCGACCACCATATTTGAGCTCACTGAGGCAGGGGTCGAGGATATGCTCGCAGATGCTCATGCTCGAGACATATACCACGAGGTCGCCACCAAGGTTGAAAGTGGTGGCAATAGCCGGAACATCCGCTACCTTCCGAGGAATACGAATTGAGTAAGTGTACGGTAACATCGGCTCCCACACCCACAACACACAGAACCTACTGTTTGTGTTGTGGGTTTTTTATTTTACTTGAATTCTATGATATTTATTATGTTCGAAAATAAAAAGCCCGCCTGCAAAAATCGCAGACGGGTAACAAAGTTATGATGACTTACTTATCACTGTGGATCAAACTTACCCCAGCTATCAACATAGCTCTCGTAGTGGCCGCTGTTTCCTATCCCATTTCCACCAAAACCTTTTGCAGGCGAGGGGGAAAGTGTGACCAATACTTCTTCTGGTGACAACTTTTTGCCAGCGCCAGTAAGGTAATCTGTACCCGCTCCGACCATGGCCACAGGTGGCAACCAAATAAACGCCAGATTTTCAGCAATTTTTCCAGACATTGATGACCCTACTCTCCCATGAACGGTCAAATATCCAGGAAAACTAATCTGATATTTATGGTCTTTTTTCCGAGATAGCGGAACCAGCATGGGTGTGATGCCCCTTTCAACATCATTTATCACCAGCCGTGCCCCCTGCGGTCGTGAGTCAAACATAACCATTTGCTCACCCACTGGGACGCCCTCATTTCCGCGAACCTTCCTGTCCACCGAGGCACAACCTGTGCCAAGAAGGACAAGAACGATACTGACCAGAATCCACTGCACACGTTTTTTCATAATGACTCGCTTCTGTATTGCTACTATTTACCAACAAAGCACAGAGAACACTCCTGTACCAACTACATGAAATATTAGCACCATCTATACAAAAAGTCAAATTTACAATTATATATCTATCGTCGCCTTTGTAGCATTGGACTGAATAAACGCTTTTCTAGCAGGTACATCAGTTCCCATAAGCATATCAAACACCTTATCTGCCTCAAATGCATCTCCGATAGAAACTTGTTTTAGTACTCTTTTTTCTGGATCCATTGTGGTCTCCTTTAGCTCCTCGGCATTCATTTCTCCGAGACCCTTGTATCGCTGAATATGAATCTTGCTAGCCTTTTTATTTTTAGGATCAAAAAGATCATCCACAGGAGTATCCTCATCCGACTCATCACTTGCCTCAGAAATAGCAATGTCTTTGCCGAGTGCCTTTGTTTTTTCCTCATCTGAATAAAAATAAAGTATCTCCTTGCCACGCTTGACCTTGTAAAGTGGAGGCTGAGCAATATAAATAAATCCACCTTCTATCAGAGGCTTGAAATATCTATAGAGTAGGGTCAAAATCAGGGTACGGATATGGGCACCGTCTACATCGGCATCGGTGGCGATAATTATTTTATGATAACGAAGCTTGGTAATATCAAAAGTATCTCCGATCGCGGTACCCATCGCTACTACTAGATTTTTGATTTGCTCTGAGCCCAGCATACGGTCGAGTCTAGCTCTTTCGATATTTAGAATCTTGCCTCGGAGTGGGAGTACCGCCTGAGTACGACGATCACGCCCTGTCTTTGCGGTACCACCTGCGGAGTCTCCCTCTACAATAAATATCTCTGACTCGCTAGCGTCCTTGCTCTGGCAGTCTGCTAGCTTACCTGGCAAGGTCATACCTTCGAGAGCACCTTTTCGAAGCACGGAGTCCTTTGCAGCTTTTGCGGCCTTACGCGCTTTGAGTGCGAGAATAGACTTTTGAATAATTGCTCGAGCGTCATCTGGATTCTCCTCCATAAACATAGCAAAGGCTTCTCCAAAAACAGTCGCCACGGCTCCCTGTGCCTCTACACTACCGAGCTTTGCTTTGGTCTGACCTTCAAACTGTATCTCGCGAAGCTTTACAGACACTACCGCAGTGAGACCCTCAAGCACATCATCTCCGGTAAAGTTGTCCTCGCTATCTTTTACCATCGTATTTTTACGAGCGTAGTTATTTATCGTCCTCGTGAGTGCAGTCTTGAACCCGGTCATGTGTGTACCACCTTCGCTGTTGTAGATATTGTTTGCAAAAGCGAGCAGTCTAGGTGAGATATCGTCCACATACTGAAGTGCGACTTCTACGGACTCTACCCCCTCAACCTTCTTTTCAATATAGAAAATATTTTTGTGGATCGGCTTCTGGAATTGATTATTGAACTTTACCAAAGAAATAAGTCCTCCCTCAAAATAAAATGTCTGGGATGGGGCGTCGATACCCAAATCACGGAAATAAAAAACATCAGCCATGTCTATTTTATCCGGACATTCTCTTGCATCTATCACAGATATACGAAGACCTTTGACAAGGTAAGCCTGCTGACGCATGTGGTTTGCAACACGAGCAAAATCAAAAATTACACCTTCTTTAAAAATATCTTTGTCTGGCTCAAAACAAACGATAGTACCATGGAGCTTACTCGAATCTATTTTCTTTACCGCAGATTTCTTTTTACCCTGACTATATTCCTGCATATACACACCACCATCTCGGTGGACTGTAACCTGACAGAAGATAGAGAGAGCATTGACCACCGAAGCACCCACACCGTGGAGACCTCCAGAGACTTTGTATCCCTCACCTCCAAACTTACCTCCAGCATGAAGCACGGTCATAACAGTCTCGAGTGCCGAAACTTTGGTCTTTGAATGTGTATCGACTGGAATACCTCGGCCATTGTCTACTACACGAACGCGATTTTCTGGAAGAAGTGTGATTTCTATATCATTACAAAAACCACCCATCGCTTCGTCGCGAGAGTTATCAAATATTTCGGTGATAAGGTGATGTAGTCCGTCTGGTCCAGTCGTACCGATATACATACCGGGACGCTTTCTTACAGGATCAAGACCTTCAAGCACAGTGATTTCATCAGCACCATACGAACCCTTTTTTACATCTTTTTCATCGCTATTTTTTGCCATAATTTTAACAAAAGAAAAAAGCTCCCTGCTCTTTATACTTTATATTATAGCAAATTTAATATAAAAGATACAGCCACCCATTATCCCTTGATTTATTACCTAAAAATGTAATACTTTAGCCTGATAAGCTCCTGTCGTGTTTGGCAAATAAAAAACTAAGCTATACGGATTTATTTATGGATCCTAAAAATAAAGTACGGATTGCACGAGTCATGCTCGGGATTATTTTGATTGTCGGGTCAGTACTTTCCATCACCCAATCTCTGTGGTGGATACCTATATCATGGTTTAGTGCTGGAATAACTGCCTGCCTAATCACTTTTGGCTTCAAGCAGATGATCGCTACATTTATTGTTGGTCTTTTTTGTGGTCCGATTACGCTCATAATTATCGCTCGTGATAAATGAGTAGAAACCAATCTTATCAGTCGCTCCTTACCCATAAGAGCGATTTTTTAATTACTCTACTTTACTTTAGAACAATTTTGACCTACACTAAGGGACATGAAAACAGAAAAAAAACACGCTGATTCTGGTCTATCTAGGACAATATTTACCGTCCCTATTACTGAACAGGTCAAACTTTTAAAAGCCTTGGATGGACGACAAGATGCCGAGGCTCTCCGCATAAAACGCTATCTAGCTATGGCAGACCTTTCTCGCACCAAAGGTAACCCACTTTCTGAAATCAGCGAACGAGTAACAAACCTCCCTGTACTCAAAAACTTTGACCACATAGAGATACCTGAGGTTATTCCTACCAAAATTCTCTTTGACCTCTTCAACTTCGCTCCAGACCACCCTGCTCGAAGCACCTCCGACACCTACTATGTCGATCCAAAAAATGTCCTCCGTACGCACGACACCGTGATGTGGTATTACTACTTCCAGCTCGAGGAAATAAAAAAGAAAATCGCTGAGGGTAAAGAGCTCGGTGTGATGTGCTACGGTAAAGTCTACCGCAAAGACGAAATCGACCGACATCACATGAACATCTTTCATCAGATGGGCGGACTGTATCTCGTGCCAGATAGTCAGAAAATGCTTACCATCGAAGATTTGAAAACAGTACTCTCAGGCGTAGTGCAAAGTGTGTTCGGCAAAGACATCAAATATCGCTTCAACCCAGACACCTTCCCCTACACCGATCCATCTCTCGAGGTAGAGGTAGAGATCAAAGGCGAATGGATTGAGATCCTAGGCGGTGGTATGCCACGAAAGAGTGTGCTCAAGGATTTCGGCGTCGAGGGCTACAATGGCTGGGCCTTCGGCTTTGGTCTCGAGCGTCTCGCCATCATCAGTATGCAGCTGCCAGACATCCGCCTTCTCTGGTCTGAGGATGAGCGTGTAAAAAAGCAACTCAAGCTTGGAAATAAATTTGTCGAAATCAGTAAATACCCACCTATCGTCCGCGACATTTCTTTTGTGGTAAAGAATGATTTTATTCCAAACGACTATTTTGACACCGTAAGGGAGACCGCTCCGGGACTTGTCGAGGAAGTTGAGCTTTTGGATAAATACGAGAATGCTAAAAAGTTTGGCGAGGGTAACCTCAGCTACGCCTTCCGCATCACCTACCGATCACTTGACCGAACTCTCACTTCAGCTGAAATTGATACGATTCATAAAAGTCTTGAGGATGTGACTAAAAAGGCGTTTAGGGCGGTGGTGAGGTAAAGCCTTTTTAATCATGAAAGATTACTTCGCTAAAAAAATCGGGAACTCGAATTTTAAATTGTATCCTTTTTTTGTTACTCTAGCACTATTTTTACAATCTTTTAGAATCTCTTGTCCTAAGCCAATATCATCACCTGTTAAACCATAGCGCTTGATGTGGTCTTGCTCAGTTAAATTAAGAATCTTTCCTCCTCCAATCTTCTCAAAAAAATTAAAACCTGCGTTTAAATAAATACTCTCTAAATCAGATGATTGAAAAAGTCTTTTGCCGATTTTATTAACAGTATTGTACATCAAACTCACTAAATTTCTCTCGACAACATCAGAAATATACGCAGGCTGATTTATAAATAATCCCTCAGACTTTAGATGCCTTTTAATTATCTTTAGCACGGTAATTTGTAATTCTTCTGAAGGGAAATAATCCAGTGCACTTCGCATAATAATGAGGTCAAATTTTTTACCCAAGTCCATGTCAAGTAAATCGAGGCAAAATCTTTTGGTTTTTGGATTTTTATTTTCATCAAGATGTTTTTGAGAAATATCGACAATAGTAAGATTAGCTTTCCCAAGGTTAGCGAGCAATCTCTCGCCGAGAAGTCCAGAAGCCGATGCAACATATAAAATATCGAGCTCTTTATTTGGTAAGAAAGGCTTAACTGCACTTATAAACAATTGGATATTATCTTCATCTGAAAAATAATTCCCATACGTTAAAAGCCATTCCTTGCCGAGAACCTTTTTATCTCTGTCCAAATTATATTTTGCTAATCTCGATGTCATACTTTTTAGAAAAAATCTATTCTTTGATAGATACAAATATACTGAAAGTTCTAATGATTAGCAAGGATGGTCCTTGATAACAATAAAGGGGTCAGGTACCTTTGAATAGACAAGTAGGGCGGTCAAGTATTTTTATACACTAATTCCCCATTCGTTTTAACTTTCTATAGACATCATCGTCATTTCTTTTTCCTATCAAAGTCATATACAAAAACTCTTTAGACCAGCGGTAAACGATTCGGTACTCACCGATATCAGCGCGGTAATATTCTTTGTATCCGCGCAAAATACTTGCATCCGATGCTTTCGGATTTTCAGCGAGTTTAAAAATCTTTTCGGCTATTTGCCGACACTGCTTCGGTGGCAATTTTTTAAGAAACTTCTCAGAGACTCTTGAGAGATTAATCTCGAGCATGGAGAGCTTCATTTAAAAGCTTGCGACTTTTAGCCACTCCAATATAGCCCTTTTTATGTGCGCGAGTAGAGAGCTCGCCCCAATACGCGTCTCGACGAGCCTCAAATTCATTGTACTCATCCATAGACATAACTACCGCCACCTGTCGGCCATTTTTCAGGACGGCCACAGGAGATAGTCGTGCCTCTTCTAAAAGCCGTCCGAAATTATTCTTCGCTTCTTTTGCAGTAAAGATTGATGTGATCATGGTAGCTATTATAGCCAAAGTAGCTCTTTTGTCAATATTATGTATCCGCCATTATTCAATAATCCCTCCACCGAGACAGACTTCCCAGTCATAGAGTACGAGGGACTGACCTGGGGAAATACTTTCTGGTGGTTTATCAAAAGCCACCTGCAATGTTTCATCTGTGTATACGATTATTTTGCATACGAAAAGTGCCTGACGATACCTAGATCTTGCAGTATAAGGATAATTTATTTTTATTTCAGCTGGATTTAGGATATTAACTTTTATAAGTTTAATTTTTAGAATATCCCTACTAGACTGATGCATCTGAGTAAATGATGACACTGTGATCGTATTCCTGGACATGTCCTTTGAAACCACATAATAAGCCTCGTCATGTGTCGTCTTTTTGGTAATAGTAAAACCATGCCTTTCTCCGATAGTAAAAAAAGTTGCTCCATCATGAAAACCAATCACACCGCCATCGCTTGACAGAACATCCCCTCGCACAGGCTCTATATATCTCTTGAGAAAGTCCTTTACATCTACCTTGCCTATAAAACAAAGTCCTTGACTGTCTTTTTTATCTGCATTAGCTAGTCCAAACTTTTCAGCGTATTTCCGTACCTCAGGCTTTTCCAAATCACCAACAGGAAAAAGGGTGTGGGCTAGCTGATCGGCAGTCAGTGTCCAGAGAAAATATGATTGATCTTTGTTGGTATCAAGGGCAGTCAAAAGTCGAAAGTCAAAAGTACCCAGTCTATCATTCTTTGTGTCGCTTACGACTCGTACCTTTTGACTTTTGACTTGCTCAATCCGTGCATAATGCCCTGTCGCCACATAGTCCGCTCCTTGTGCCATAGCCCATTTATAAAACCCACCAAATTTTACATATTTATTACACATCACATCAGGGTTTGGAGTCCGTCCGAGGCGGTACTCGGCAATCATATAGTCCACCACTTCCTGCTTGTATTCCTCCTCGAGATCAAGGGTGATAAATGGTATACCGAGCTTTGCAGCCACCCTCATAGCATCGAGCCTATCTTCACGCCATGTACAAGTAAACCACTCTGGTTGCCAGACCTTGATAAACACCCCCGTCACATTATATCTAGCCTTTTTAAGTAATACTGCCGAAACTGATGAATCTACGCCTCCAGACATACCGACGAAGACCTTAGGTTTAAGAGTGGTATCGGTATTCTTGTGTTTAGTCCAAATTCTTTCCATTTTCATTTGATTAATCGGACCGAGCATGGCACCCACATTAAAGGTTCCGGGAAGGTCTTTTCTGCTGATTTCCCGTTCCTCAATTTTGTTAGGGAATGGTATGGTGGCGAAAATCTTGATATTCTCACCTTCTACGACCACTTCATCGATTATAAGCTTGATAATATCTTTTTTTAGCCGTTCTGTCACGATTTTCGGATCGTTTATCTTACTCAAAAACCTGTGGCAAGTTTCTTGAAAAAGTTCGATCCTTGCATTCACATTATGCTGAACATTCAGCTTATTCATCAGTCCATCTCTTTCGCTGATCAACTTTTATTCGCTTAGCTCAATAAGTTTTTGATGGTGATTTCCTGTGGCATATTACTTAAGGTTTCTTATCGAGAAGCCATTTCCAGAGTGGTTTGAATTGTATAGTCTTCCCGTCTTTTTTCACTTCTCGTTCCTCGTCCCATGTGAGTATGGTAAGCGTGTCTACATTTAATTCACCGCTTGCTTCAAATAGGGCTCTTGTTTCTCTCTGCTCGACATCTGAATTTATTGACTCATAGCAAACTTGTATCAGTTCGGTTACCACATGTCCTTGCTTGAGTACAAAATCGACTTCGCGTTCATTACGAGTCTTATAATAGAACAATTCTCTATTTGGTTTAGCTCCACGCTTGACCAATTCAGTAAAGACCAAGTTTTCCATTAGTTTGCCTTTATCAGGAGAGTGTTGTACTGCTTTGGCAATTATAAAACCGTTATCAACAGCATAAACCTTTCGGGGAGATTTTATACGTTCCATTGATTTTGGAGAGTATCGTAGTAGAGAAAAGACTAGATACGCTTCCTCAAGATAATTTATATATTTCTCTATGGTTGTAGTGCTCTTTAAATTCAAAGCCTCCATCAGTTTTCTAACTGTATATAAACTAGAAAAATTGTTTATCAGATGATTGGCTAGATTGCTTACCTGAGTTGAGAATTTAACTCTATGTCTTTTGACCACATCCTTGAAAAGTACTGCATCAAGAAGAACATCAAGATAGTCTTTGGGGTCGACATTGCTTACCGCCACCTCGGGAAATCCACCGTTGAGCAGATAGTTCTCCGTAAGATTCAGAAGCTCGCCTCGTTGTCGTGGCAAAGAAGAGTATTCCTGATTTATTTGAAATTTTTTTGATCGAAGAAATTCATTGAAATCAAACGGTAGTATTTCTATGGGCATATGTCTGCCAGTAAGGTGTGTAGCAAGTTCTTTCGAAAGCAATTGTGCGTTGGACCCAGTGAGTACCAAATTGTATCCGCCTCGGTGCAGACGATTTGCAAATAACTCCCAACTTGGCAAGTTTTGAATCTCGTCAAATAAAATGGTTTTTACATCACTGCCATAAGTGGCGTGCAGTTCTTTCATTAGTTCATCCGTAGATATGCCCCCCACACTCGACAATACTTCATCATCGAAATTGAAGTACATAAACGGACGGTCTTTCAAAAGTACGAGCGAAAATATTGATTTTCCAGCTCGTCTGGGACCGAGAACTACTTTTATCAAACTAGAATCCAGCCATTTTTTAGCAAATGGTTCTTTGGTTCGATCTATATAAGCAAGAGCTAAAAGCTCCTCTTTTTGTAGTTTTTGACCAGAAACTATATCTTTTAGGTTATTTTGCATAGTATTTTACTTACACTGGGCAAAATAGGTTGTTTTTGACCAGTACAGATAGTATACTGGTCAGGATTGGGGACGTCAACAAACAATGTGGGTAATCGAAAAATACCCTAAATTTTATGATTTCTATCACCGAACAACATCTTGAGTTATTTATATCGCTGTTCCGAGGAAGAACGGATGTGTATGCGCGTCGGTGGGAAAAAGAAGGTCGGTCTGGATACAGCCCAGCATATGAATTTAATTGGGATGAGTTCATGACACATAAGCGACGTGGTGGCTCGATGAAAGATTTTGAAAATAAGAGACTGATACCGCTGACTCGAGATGTTATTAGAAAACATCTTATTGGTCAGCATGTGATTGGCATATATCCTATCCTGCCCGAAAACACATCGTACTTTATTGCGGCTGATTTTGATGGTGAAAATTGGTTGAACGATAGTAAGAATTTTCTTGTAGTTTGTGTAGAAGCAGGATTATCGGCATATCTTGAACAATCGCGCTCTGGAAATGGCGGTCATGTTTGGATTTTCTTTTCCGAAGCATATCCATGCTATAAAAGTCGGCAAGTTGCACTTGAACTTATTCGTAAGGCCTTTGATGTTTCTGAATTTGAAAAAGATGTTAGCTTTGATCGTTTATTCCCAAATCAAGACACCTTGAGCAAAGCTGGTTTTGGTAATCTTATTGCTCTCCCCCTTCAAGGAAAATCGGTGGAAAATAGCAATGCTGTTTTTATTGATCCAGAGACAGCAAAACCATTTCCTGATCAATGGCAGTTTCTTGCTGATATCAAAAGACACACTGTTACTGAATTGGATTCAATACACCAAGAAATCTTTGCAGACACTGGAAAGCCAGTGTTAAAAACACGATCTGATAATGTATTAGAAATTTTTGTAAGTAATCAAATCAATTTAAGAAGAGCAGAACTTACTCCTACACTCATTCATTTTCTCAAAGCGGAACTCAATTTTCTTAATACTGAATATCTAACTAAACTAAGGTTGGGAAAATCAGTCTATGGTGTAGAAAAATACTTTAAATTGATTGATGAAGAAGGTGACATCGTTTCCTTGCCTCGTGGGTTTTTACAAAAACTTGTCAACTTTCTCAAAGAAAATAATATCGCCTATAAAATACGATTTAATATCCCCTCTTTTGAGGAAACTCATTATAAAAGTCAAATAGAATTAAAGCCATCACAAATACCAATTATAGAGACAGCTACACAATCTGATCAAGGTGTAATTGTTGCTCCATCCGGCAGTGGCAAAACTATTATCGGCTTGGAACTCATGGCTCGTAAGCAATTACCAGCTCTTATTCTTGTCCATCGTAAGCAGTTACTAGATCAATGGATTGAAAGAATACAGTCGTTTTTAGGAATTACAAAACTACATATTGGCCAATATTCGGGAACAAAGAAAAAGTTAGGCAAGCAGATAACCATCGGTTTATTGCAGAGCCTAGCTCGTAAAGGTGACGTGTCAGAATTTAGAGATAAATTTGGCACAATTATCGTAGACGAATGCCATCATATTCCAGCAGCTACTTTTCGAAAAGTCATCGCACAACTCAATCCAAAATATATTTATGGCCTTACTGCTACACCAAAACGAAAACATAACGATGAAAAATTGATCTACGCCTATATAGGCGAGATTATTGCTCACATGGAAGCTTTAGATACTACTCCGATTTCCAATCTCCCCTATCAATCACCAGAAATTTTAATCCGCACAACAAATTTGGCTGTACCCTTTAAGTTTTCTACTGACCATTTTCAACTCTTAGCTAAAGTCGTTTGTTTTGATACCACCAGAAATCAGATGATCATTGAGGATATTTTAAGTAAAGTTACTGATAACAAAAAATTGCTTGTGTTGAGCGAGCGTAAAGAGCATTTGGAAATTTTGGCTATGTACCTCAAAGGCAAATGCGAGACAATCGTTATTTCAGGAGATGATTCTGCTCCTAAAAGAAAATCGAAACTCAAACAGATTGAGTCCGGACATTATCAAGTCATTTTTTCCACGGGCCAGTTTTTTGGCGAAGGTCTGGATATTAGAAGTATTTCTTGTCTCATCTTGGCGTTTCCGTTTTCGTTTGAAGGTAAACTTGTTCAATATATGGGGCGTCTCCGAGATATCGGGGTTCAGAAAATAATCATTGACTATCGAGATACACAGATTCCATTTTTGGAGAAACAGTTCAAACAACGCGAACGATATTATAAAAAGCTTAAAGCTCAGATAAAATTTGCTTAATATTGCTTAAGTTAAGCAAATCGTAGCAAGCTCTCAGAATTCGTTCGCAGTCGTTTTCGGTTTCTGAATCGGTACAAATCTCTTACTCTCGGCACAAAACTCGCCACACGGGCAACTACGGGGTAATAAAGTTTAGTCTCGTCCTATCCCCGTAGCAAGCTATACCCTCGGACTACCTCGGCGGGGTATTAGGCGAGACATCTGGGTAAACTTTGTTGTATAGGTGTCGGCTCCGCCGACTTCATCCTCATTCTTGCGGATTCATCCCCGCGGCAAGCCGTCGGGGTATTCTCCACAATTACAATAAACTAAATACAAAAAAGCCCGAGTGGGCGATTTTTGTTTACATTTCCTTTTCTTGTTTATCTCCTAACCAAAGCGTGGTCGATCCCTAGCTGAATCTTTAGCCCTTCATTGGTGCATGTCACTACAAAGACTTTTTCATTAGTTTCAAAATACCACTTTTTACCCAGTCTTGTCAATTTACCTCAGGTACCTATTTTTATTTGCTACATGCTCCTCAAAAGTTCTAGCGTAGTGCATCTCCCCTTTTTTATCTGAAAGATAGTATAAATAGGGAGTTTTGATAGGAGTTATTGCAGAAGAAATAGAATCTATTCCGGGGTTGGTAATAGGTGTAGGTGGCAGGCCTCTGTATAAATACAAATTGTACGGCGAATCTATTTTTAAATCCTCTAAGGAAATATCCTCACCCTTCTTTTTGCCTTCTATATAAGCAAAAGTCACATCTACCTGAAGTGGCATTCCTATTGAAATTCGTTTCCATAAAATCCCAGCGATAATTCTCCTAGACTCTGTTGTTCGAGCCTCTTCTTCAAGAATCGAAGCCATCTTTATAACATCAGTCAATGGTTTAGCAAAAACCTTCAAATCATTACTCATAGCAGCGACTCTCCTATCGAAATTGGCCAGCATCATATCAACCACTTCCTCCGCACTCACACTCGGCAAAATGTAATAGGTATCCGGAAAGAGATAGCCCTCGTGTTTCTTTGCAATCTTAATAAATTCATCATACTTGAAACTTATTGAGTATTTTTCTAAAATACGCCCCACATCAACAACTGTTGTTCCCTCTGGAATAGTAACTTTTATGGGAGTTAAACCGTATTCCCCAGTAGTTATTCTCGAAGCAATCTGTATTAGGTTTAAAGGTTTTTTAAAAATATAAACACCAGAGGCTAGATTTCCTTGATTTCCAGACGCAACGACCACCAACTTAAACAAAAAAGCCGACCTTATAACATGTTTCTCAGCTAGAGAGTTTGCGACACTAGAAAGTCCAGACCCTTTTGAAATGACAAAATAATCTCCCTTGGGAAAGGAGTCTGGTGCACGAATACCAATCAAGGAAAAAACAAAAAAAACCAAGACAATGTAGAGGATTACTTTTTTCCTCATATTGGCAGATTTGATGGGGCATCCGACTTTTTCGATGGAATCCTTGCGAGGTTTGGTGTTTGAGCCACGCTCCCAGGGAAGTGAAAGATGGTTGCTAGTTCCTCAGTCATAAGAATAAAGGGCTTTTCGGCAAAATACTTGTGTGGAGAATGAAAATAAGATCTGGTGCGATACGCATCAAATATTTCTTTCTTGGCTGATAAAGTTTTACCACCTCCAAAATCCTGCCACGGATATTCATACCCACTGAGCCAACCTCGCTTGATTCCGTTTAAGTAATTTGAAGAATACTGACGAAATGCACCGTTCAAAGTGCCTGGTCGATTTTTATTAAATGAATCCTTGTCCGCAAGGTAAATACCACGAATAGCACAGTCAAATGGAAACTTGCTGATACTACGCTCAATCGCTGCAATTTTCTCAATCTGTCCTTTTGTTGGATTTGGAAAACCGGGGTAATCTTTGTCTGTTTTTGGTGTAGCTTCGGCTCGTATCTTTTCGATTTCCTCTTTTGCCTCAGTCTGCCAATCTTTAGTCTTGAATAAATGACCTTCCTTCAAACCCCTAGGCTTATGAGCCTGTATCAAAATCTGTATCCACATTTGCTCTCCTTTTTTGAGGGAACCCATTGACTCTAGGGTTGATGTGAGAGGGTCAATCTTAAACTCTTCTTTTGGATCCTTGTCCATACCATAATCAATATATGTTTTTATGGGATACACATCTGGTGCAGTGAGCTTGAAGCAAGCACCGAACAAATCTACACGCGATGGGTCAAATATAAAACGAGATGTATAATCAGGAACTTCGTATATTTCCACAGTAGGGTATTGTGAGTATATCTGAGCTTCGATCAAATCCTTAAACTTTGATTGTGTCCAGATAAAAAAACGAATCTTACCCTCATCTGATACAATTTCGCAAGAAAACCAAGGACGAACCTTTCCATGGATATATGTTTCTAGCCAATTACCATCAGAAGGCATGTACAAAGCAGTAAATACTACCTCCATAGCAAGTGGTGACTTTAGTATTTCTCGAGGTATTTTGATTTCGAGAAGTGTACTGCCCTGTTTGATATTATAGCTCGTCCGAATGTATTTTATCCATATTTCAATAAATGCAAAGGCTACAAAAAGCAAAAGTACATAAGGCCAAATTAAACTAACATAAGACAAAACAGAATCCATGAGTAAATCCATAATAGATATTATAGCCTATAGTATATATTTTTGGTAGTAGACCAAATCGACAACCCACAAATAAGAAAATCAGCTGTAAATTTAGCTGATTTTCCTTACACTTCTATAATTTAAAACTTTATTTAGATACCGAATACTTTGACTCCTTATCCTTTGTAAAATGCTTTGGATTTTGAAGGTTTACCATAATTGTATTCTCTTTTACATATCTTTCCTTTAGAACCTTTTCAATAATATCCTCCTTTGGTAATGGACCATGCTTTTCGATGATCTTTTTTATCACATCTTTTACCACACCGCTCATATAGCCCCACTCAGCTAGGGCATATAGACCACGACCCACAAGTACAAAGCGAGGATCCTTAATAAGCTCATTATGACATGTCGCTACATGAGCCTTTTTGTTAAAAACTTGAGAAATAGTTTTTGCAACATCTTTAAAATGGATTGGTGAGCCGTGTCGTCGAATAACTAAAAATGCGTAGTCTCGCATACCTTTTGTTTTTATGTTTGGAGAATGAGAAACACCCCATTCACCGAGTGGATTTTTGCCTATCGATTTTGATAAATCTAACCAACGCTTCAAAACCTCCTGATTTTTGTATTTCTCTGAAATCTCCTTAGTATGTTCCAGAAATGAAGATATCATCTCTGACTCTGAAACAAGGTCATTCGTACTCAGCCCAGCATAAAGCTTTTTTAATGATCCTTCTACACTATCTGAAAGCTTTTCATCAACATACCATCTGTGACGAAAATGATCGTCTTCCTTGCGTCGCTTAAACGAATCACCGATAACAAGGAGAAAGTTGATGTTATTTTGAGTACTTTCGTCTTTTGAAATATGTCCTAGAAGATCATCCTCGACTACGATACCACCGAGTGAATGAAGTAACCCCTCGAGTTCCTCGAAGCTTGCTTTTTCAGCTTTATACGCATCAGATTTTCGAATATTATTTATGGCATAATTTTCAATCTGACGAACCCTCTCCCGAGTAATACCGTAAATATCCCCAATGGCTTCGAGGGTCATTCTTTCGACTTTTTTACCTAGTCCATATCGATTTACAATCACTTCACGGGCACGATCTGGTAAAGCTCCTAAAAGCCTCTTGACTACTTGTTTTGGTTTAAATTGAATAGTTGCCATAAATAATTATTACTTAAATAAATCCAGGCATGGCCTGTATGTTACTATATGTATATCATTATAGTATACCTAAGTCAAGGAAGTGTCGAGGGCTTCTCAGTGAACCCAAAAAGGCCTATCGGTTAGGGATAGGCATCTGTAGACGAAGCCCTCGTATTTCTTTGGTAATAAATCTCTCAAGTCTCCTTCGCCACGCTGTAGCGTACTCGCGGAAGCGGGACTGCCCGTCTCCGAAGTCTCTTTTTTTGGTTCACTGCTACGCAACAGACACGATTTTTCTACTGAAAAATCGTGTCTGTGAGAATTCGATTTTCTTCGATTTTATTCTTAAATCTACCCTACTACATTACATTACAATATTTACCACTCTTCCTTGTACATAGATAACTTTCTTTATCTGCTGTCTATCTATCCACTTTTTTACTTCTGGAATACCCTGTGCTTGATTTTTTACTACCTCCTCAGTCGAATCTTTTGACACAATAATCTGCCCGCGCACCTTACCATTTATCTGCACTGCAATAGTAACCATTTCCTCAACAAGCTTTTCTGGGTCAAATACTGGCCATGTTGCTATGTGTATAGAATTTTTATTACCCATCGCCGACCAAAGCTCCTCAGCCATATGTGGAGCAAATGGAGCGAGCAACTGTAGTAACACCCCCATCTGCTCTTCTGTAACCACTGTTTTTTCCATCGCATTTAGTAAAATCATCAGCGACGAAATCGCGGTATTAAAACTGAAACCTTGAATATCTTCTCCTACCTTTTTAATAGTTTTGTTTAGTACAATTTCAAATGTACCCGCTTCCAACCCACGATCTACCGTCTCATGTTTGGTGTCTGTAAATCTACACCCAAGCTTCCACACCCGTTCGAGAAATCTTCTCGAGCCAATCATGTTTTGTGTACTCCACGCAATACTCTGCTCAAACGGACCCATAAACATTTCATACACTCGAAAAGTATCGGCACCGTATGTAGCCATGACATCATCCGGGTTTACTACATTACCAAATCGCTTACTCATCTTGCGACCATCCTCACCCATGATGAGTCCTTGATTTTTTAGCTCGGTGAAAGGCTCACTCGTCGAAACTACACCAATATCATAGAGAAACTTATGCCAAAAACGAGCATATATTAGATGTCGTGTTGCGTGCTCTGTACCACCCACATAGAGATCCACTGGTGCCCAATATTTTTCCTTTTTAGGATCTACCAATGCTTTTTTGTTTTTCGAGTCCATGTAGCGGAGATAGTACCAAGACGACCCAGCCCACTGTGGCATGGTGTTGGTCTCTCTTTTTGCCGGGCCTTTACATTGCGGACATTTAGTATTCACCCACTTTGAGATAGTCGCAAGTGGTGACTCCCCTGTACCAGTCGGCTCGTATGATTTTACATTCGGCAATTTTACTGGCAAATCTTTCTCTGGTACTGCCACTACACCTTGCCCGGCAGGATTGCTTAGGGCACATTTTTCACAATGTACGAGTGGTATCGGCTCGCCCCAATATCTCTGCCTTGAAAATACCCAATCACGGAGTTTGTATTTAGTAACCATTTTACCTCCGACAAATTCAGTAATTTTCTTTTTTGCTTCTTTGGAATTTAATCCGTCAAATTTATCAGAGTAAGTAAGTAGCCCTTCGCCAGTAAAACACTCTATCCACCCACTAGAAAGATTTTGATAAATAGAATTAAGTAAGTCTTTGTTGGGTACAGTAAAATCAAAGTTATCGACCCGCACATCTTCTAGTACCGAATTATTCCCCCATACAAATTTCTTACCGATAATGGTATCGAAGTATATTCCATTTTCCTCTTCTAACAAAAATAGATCTAGCCAAACTCCGTCCTTATCACTCCAGAAAGCTTTGTGATTTTTCCAAAAATGACTTCCAGTTTTTTCACCAGTACTCAATTTAGAATTAAATCCTCTATCTGCAAGCTGTTTCTCGATAATCTTCCAGCCATTTTGCGTAACAAAAACATCTACATCCGAATGGAGACCAAATTTCTTGTCACTCTGCGCTAATCTAGCCATACCACCAACCAATACCATTATGAAGTCATGTTTTCTAGATAAATCAAATACTTCCTTTAATAGTTTACAATTATTCTCCTTGTTTGTGTCGGAATAATTTTTCTCATCTTTAATTACACATCGAATCGGTATATTATACTTCTTTGCAAACTCCCAATCCCGCTCATCATGTGCCGGCACTGCCATAACCGCACCGGTACCGTAGTCCGCGAGTACATAGTCGGCAATAAACATTGGGATCTTTTCTTTTGTTGCAGGATTTATCGCCCACACACCATCGAGCTTTACACCAGTCTTTTCCTTGCCTGCATCTGTTCGCTCTATCTCAGTTTTCTTTTTTGACAAAGCAACATACTGACCTACTGATTCGGCGTTTTTAAGGACTCCTTTATGATTTTCATCTATCGCAAGTGTTACCCAAGGATGCTCTGGAGAAAGCACGAGAGCTGTTGCCCCAAAAAGTGTGTCCGCACGAGTAGTAAATACTGGCACTAAACCCGGCTTCCCACCATTTTCAAATTCTACTGCAAATGATATTTCTGACCCCTCACTCCTACCAATCCAGTTCCTCTGACTCTCTTTAATAGACTCAGGCCAATTTAGGCTATCAATATCTTTGAGCAGTCGATCCGCATAGTCTGTAATCCGCAAAACCCACTGACGAATAGGCTTTTTTTCTACCACACTACTACAGCGTTCACACTTACCATCCTCTAGGTCTTCGTTAGCAAGGCCTGTCTTGCACGATGGACACCAGTTGATCGGCTCGTTGGACTCGTATGCTAAACCTTTTTTAAAAAGTTGTAGGAAAATCCACTGTGTCCAGCGATAGTATTCTGGATCGGTAGTATCTACTTCACGCGACCAGTCATAGTCTAGTCCGATGATCTCCAACTGTTCTTTATAGCGTTTAATATTTTTCTTTACCGCCACACTCGGGTGGATTTTATTTTTAATGGCATAATTTTCAGCAGGAAGACCGAAGGCATCAAAACCCATCGGGTGTAATACATTAAAACCCTGCATTCGTTTGAAACGCGAGTAGACATCGGTAGCGATATATCCCTTTGGATGACCGACATGGAGACCTTCTCCCGACGGGTACGGAAACATGTCTAAAATGTAGCATTTATTGTTTTTAGCTGTATCGGCAGATTTCGGCTCAACTGTTTTATACAGCTTTTTTCTCTCCCATATCCTTTGCCATTTAATTTCAATCCGTTTATGGTTATACTCCGCAAGTTTCTGCTTGCCATGCCGTAGCGTAATCGCGGAGGATGGACACTTTTTTTCTATCTTTATATGGTCGTATTGCTTCATAAGGACTAATAGTATACTAAATGGGAGCGGGAGCCAAGAGCCATACTGGTGGCGAAAGTCCTGAGCTTAGCAAAGCGTAGGGCAAGAGCCATACAGGAGCCATACTGGTGGCGGGAGTACTAAAGCTCACCAGAGCGTAGTACTGGTAGCGAAGATGCTGAGTTTAGCAAAATAAAGTACAAGCGAGTGAGAAAAAGTTAATAGATTATAGTTTTTAGTTTATAGACGTATAGATTGACAATATATATAAAATAGCATAATGTTCATTCCAGTTGCACAATAGCTATGAAAACATATACCTCGTCCCGTCGGAATACGCTCCTTGGGTTGCTCTGTGCAGCCCTCGGATCCATCAAAAGTCTTGGGGCAAAATCCCCCGAACCGAAATACTACCGAGTGCAGTGGAAGAAACTCCACGACGAGCCCGTCGGACCTGGGGATATGTGGGTCTGCCACGAAACGGACCCCAACACCCCAAAACGGCAAAGTGAGAACTGCTACAACCTGCAGATGCAGGCCATTCACGGAAGTCATTGGGGCACACCGGCTAAGAGTATCAGTCGGGGCAATGGTGACTATTGGAGACCGACTGGACTCGTTCCTGTTTTTTGATCAATCAACTATCGCACACTGTCTTTGAGACAGTTTTTTATTT
Organism: Candidatus Tayloriibacteriota bacterium; assembly: GCA_943350765.1. GTDB lineage: Bacteria > Patescibacteriota > Minisyncoccia > Phycocordibacterales > PALSA-1337 > SCTV01. Next base: position 242,981 of record CALRAJ010000001.1, read on the forward strand.
AAAAAAATACGAAAAACCATAGTTTTCCGAATGCCAGAAAAGCCAATAAATGGGCCATTTGAAGGGCTCAACAGCCCTGTTGAGCCGTTCAAATGGCTGGTTACAACCTAGCGAGAACGGTTCTGACCGGGTGAAAGCCCATCTGGTTTCATTGAAATGACTAATTACTAGACTAGTTTACAATGTGGACATTTGAGCTTGTCTCACATTTGCAATATAATTTGACAATACATAAAGAAATAATGTATGCTACCCTATAGCCTGAACAAACATTGGTAACAAAAGATTAATCTATTATGAAGCAAGATGCTGTCATTACTGGTCAGTCCCGTCGGAATACGCTCCTTGGGTTGCTCTATGCCGTCCTTGGACTGAAGTTGGAAGTTGAAGCAAAAACTCCCGTGCCCAAATATCAAAGGGTGCAGTGGAAGAAACTCCACGACGAGCCCGTCGGACATGGAGATATGTGGGTTATGCACGCAACGGATCCAAACACTCCGGATAACCTACACTTCCTTGAAATGCACAGGGCTGGTAAACATTTCCACGGAATTCCAGCAAAGGATATACTCTATCCCAATGGTAATTTTTGGAGGCCAGTTGCCATCGTTGATGTCAACTGATAAAAGATACCCTCAGCACTGCCCCAAAAGCAGTTTTTTATTTAAATCATTTGCTATCAACAAATCCGATCTTTTTGACAAAAGCTGGAATAAACTTCTGATGACCTATAAATATTTCTTTTGGTAAATTGTCTAAATCAAACCATTTCCATTCTGCAAATTTATCTGGCTCTGTTACCTTTAGTTCACCTGACCAATTTTTTGCAAGAAAATTGATATGCACATAATGCACTTTCTCCAATGGATCATTTACTAGATGTAAAAATTCTAATTCATTTGATATTATACCAGTCTCCTCCTCCAATTCTCTTTTAGCTGCACCTGCTAGTGATTCTCCATATTCAAAATGACCTCCTGGTAAACACCATGTTCCATAGCCAGTTTTTCCTATTCTTTTACCAAATAAAATCTTTCCGTCTTTAAAAACAAATATATTTACACCGATCTTTGGATATGATTTTTGATCGTTTGAGTTCATTGTGATTAGATAATATATTAAATCAATTTACCCAGGCTCGTGCCTAAACCGCAGTAGCGGATTGGTATCTACGCTTCGCTTCGACCCTTGGCTGGCTCACTCTGGGTCATTGAATTTAAAATATAATTTCTAAAGAAATTATATTTTAAATTCAATCTGCCCTGCATCTCTCTTTACAGGCCCGATGCTGGATCTCGGATTTAAAATCCTACTAGATTTTAAACTCTACGACATCCCCATCTTTTACCACATACTCCTTTCCCTCTGTCCGTACCAAACCCTTTTCTCGAGCCACTCCGTATGAGCCTGAGGCGAGAAGCTTGTCCCACTCGATAACTTCCGCACGCACAAACTTATCTTTAAAATCCGTGTGGATCGCCGTACCAGCCAGAGGTGCTGTCCAACCTTTTCGTATTGTCCAAGCTCGAGTCTCCTCGACTCCAGTCGTAAAATAGGTAATCAGGTCGAGCACTTCATATCCAGCGCGAATAAGTGTATCGATACCATCGTCCTTTGCCCCTAACCCATCTCGCATTTCTTTTTTATCCGCATCAGATAGGTCCTTGAGCTCATGTTCAAAACCCGCGTCCACCACCACCCATTTTGCGCCAGTCTTTTTAAAATGTTCGATCAGTCGGGTATACCTTGCATCATTTATCTCATCAAGATTTTTGCCTCCAGCTTTTTTGTTTAAAACATACAAAAATGGCTTTGCGGTCAGCAAGTGCAAATGTTTGAGTAATGGTTTTTCAAATTCATCTGTAGTAACGGTACTGACGAGCTTCTCTGCCTCAAGAGCATTTTTTAATTTCTCTAGCAGTCCATTTTCAATCACTGCCTCTTTTTTGCCACGCTTTATATCACTTTGAATGTTTGAAAGACGCTTGGTCACTGTTTGAAGGTCGGCGAGGATAAGCTCGAGATTGATAACCTCGATATCATTGAGTGGGTCTATTTTACCATCGACATGGATTACATTATCGTCTTCAAAAATACGCACGACCTCAGCAATAGCATCCGTCTCACGGATATTAGTGAGGAATTGATTACCCAAACCCTCACCTGCCGAGGCACCTTTTACGAGCCCTGCAATATCCACAAACTCCACCGCCGCAGGCACCGTTTTTAATGTTTTAGAAAATGCAGACAACTTCCAAAGACGCTCATCTGGTACGGCTACTACACCTACAGAAGGGTCAATTGTACAAAAAGGGTAGTTTTCAGCAGGCACACTCTTTTTAGTAAGTGCGTTAAAAAGCGTTGATTTACCGACATTTGGAAGTCCGACAATACCGATGGATAGTGACATAGGAACACACTATAACACAATTTTAATTAGGAATGAAATAATAAATACAAAAGGCGTCCGTGTGTGGACACGAACGCCTGAGTGAGAACAGCCAAAATGGCCGTGAACGAAACGAATTTGCAACGAAATACTCAAAGCCCAGGGGCCTTTACCCTGTCCTGGCTTCCACAAACCAGGGGCTTGAGCCATTTCGCTGCTCCCAAAAAACAGGATGGAGTGATGCTCATAATACCAGCACTTTCAACCTGCTCGATCCGCAACTGATAATACATGCCCACAAGGAGCTCGTAGAAGAATCTCATAGCTTTCTTTCTGCGACCGACATACTTTATATCATACTGCATCACAAAATACAAGTATCTAAAAAAGAACTTGATATTTTCAGTCCAAAGGCTAAACAATGTATGTTTGAGCCTTTGGGTCGTTTTTACCCCGAAATCTCATTACTGCCTATTCTGTAGGGTGCCTCTACAAAGCCATTTGAACGGCTCAAGGAGCGTAGGCGACGAAGATACAGGAGCCATATCGGTGGCGGGAGTAATGAGCTCAGCAGAGCGAATGTGACGGTCTAGTAGGATTCGTTACAAGCACAGGGCTGTTGAGCCGTTAGATTTTACCTATATACATGGGTTTGAATAATACATACTAGAAAATTCATATCCGTCTTTTATAATTGCATGGTATTTAACAAATAAAGTTTAGCCTCGTCCTATCCCCGTAGCAAGCTATTCCCTCGGATTACCTCGGCGGGGTATTAGGCGAGACGACAGGGTAAACTTTGTTGCAAGAGTGTCGGCTCCGCCGACCTCATCTTCATTCTTGCGGATTCATCCCCGCGGCAAGCCGTCGGGGTATTCTCCACAATTGCAATAAAAAACCACGAACTTACATTCGTGGCATGGTAACTTCTGCACAGCTTACTAAGCCTTTTTCTTACTGAGACCCATTTTCTTCAGAGCATCCTCCGGAGCGCTGTTGCTCTCGATGACGCCTGGCGGTGCGATGATAGCACCGCCACGACACAACCTGAAGCTGATTTTACCTTCCGTTACCAGCTTATTAACCTCCTTCACGGGATCCAAACCGGGAAAATACTCACGGAAAGCTGGGTTGAACCCAGAATAGACCGTGTGAATAGTCTTCATATTTCCTTTGACGAGTCTTTCGATTGCCAAGAGGACGAACTGCTCTACCGTCAGCTTTTCACTCATAGTTTTTGTAGTTCTGTTTTGATTACTGAACTAGCCCCATGGCACTGAGAGCCTTTTTCCCAGCATTGACCGCTGGTTTCCGAGCTCTCTTCACAGAAACAACGACACCTTCTTCGGCAGCGGTCGCATGTAGGTTAAACCGCTTGCACCACTCGTCGTAGCGTTGATTTTGACGCGCGATGAGCTTTCCGTAGTGATCCATGACCTTTTTAACATCCGGAGGCTGAATAACCCCATCAGTAAGATCCCTCGCGACATGCTGGAGGTTGTGACCGACCACCGCACCTGTCTTTGCGAACTGGGCACCAAGCCGTGACTTCAGTTGACCAATACTGCCAGACTTGGCGCTGACCTTGTCAACTTTTCCGGTCATCGCCTCAGTGATTGATTCGGCCTTGACCCCAAACCGATCTGCGGCTTGAGGAACAGACATGCTCTCTTCAAGCACAGCTTTGATTGCCAGTTTGAGTCGTGCTTTGCCCTGAGCAGACTGGACTTCATCGAGATAATTCCTGATAAGTCTTGCAGGAAATCCGACCTGTTCACCAACATTGTGAATAATCATGGCTCGGGTCTCACCAGCCGTCAAAAGCAGACCCATAACATGACCGATGTCCGTAGATGAGGGTGGGAGTGCCCCACCAACATTGCACTTGAGAGCACGAACAATCATTTCGGCTCTTGAACTAAAGTGCTGGAATTCGCACTCTACATCCTTAAACTCCATTGCTCGGTACGCAGCAAGCCGATGACGACCATCGACAAGCTCATTTCCGGCATCAGACAGTATAAGTGGTGGAAGTGTCACACCAGCTGTAATCAAGTCAACAAGATATTCCACATGTGCCTGATTGAGATGGAGACGAACCACGAATGTCTCTTTGATCTCGCTGACTTTCAATTTTACTGTTTTCTTCATACTCTACCTTTTGCTTTTCTTTTTTTACTGTTGCTGTTTACTTTGCCCGAATCGGTTGTGCCGACCGAGCCCGCCAACCCTTGGCGAACTTTTCAATCCCCATCAGATAAACCATTTGGCCTTTTGACGGCGCATGATCATCTTGATAAGCACTGATTGAAAAGGTTACTGTTGTATTCACAGGTAAACCGGATTCCGAAAAAGGGGCTTTGAGTCTTGTGACCGCATACGCCCTTTCTCCTCCTCCAATCACCGATGTCACAACAGCTTCAACTAATGAAGTTTTCTGCTCCATAGGCTTTATTCTGTTGTTAAGGACCTACTACAGGAAAACGACAGGCTTTCCTAAGTCCGACTTGAGGCTAGCATATAATCCATACTTAGTCAAGTAAAAATCCTTACATTTTTAATGTAAGTGCACCGAATAATCTACCTAAAAATAGACTTCTTTCCCCCCTACTGACCCTTCTTCCCTATTTCGTACACCACCTTACCCCAAGACTCTTTTATTTCTGGCGTAATATTTTTGATTGGACCGATTTTCAAAACCTTTACAGGCGCAATACCTCCAAAACCAAGTATCGCATTTTTCAGAATATTAGCAGTATTACCATACATGATACGCAAAATAAGTGGGTGTGTATCAGAGGTAATAAAAATCCGTCCCGTTCTACCTGTCAATCTTTTTATCCAGCTAACTTTCGATTTCAAACGCATCATAAGACCCATCTCTGGTGTCGGTTTAATAAAATTATAGGCAAAACCAGGGAGCCATATGCGATCAAAAAGCCCTTTTAGTAAGGCTGGCATAGATGACCACCAAGTGGGGTAGAAAATCACAACATGCTCTGCCCATTTTATATCCTCCTGCACTTTTATTAGGTCTGGCTCTAGCACTTGAATCTTGCGGTAGCCATCATGCATAATCGGGTCAAACTGTAGATCGGAGATATTCGTTCGTCGTACTTCATACCCCGCCTCTCTAGCACCTTTTTCATACTGATCAGCAAAATACGCATTCGAGGAATTGACCTTATCTGGATGACCAAGTAACACAAATATCTTTTTTGACATACAGTATTTTATAAGTTAATGATAGTGGTATTGTAACCCAAATATATACAGGTGTCGATCACAAACGATCGACCAGCGAGTACTCGAGACGGAGGATTTTAAATCCCTCGGCCTGCTGGTCTGCTCCCTTTACAAAGGGAGAATAAATACAAGTCCATTCTTAAATCACGAATCGTAAATCTTGCTTCTAATCTTACTTCCCCATCATTCCCTTCAGCTCACTTTGATGCTCTTTCATTACAGCCATCATCGCCGTATTCTGATCCATACCACCTTTAGTTTTTTCTTGTACCTCGAGAGCTATTTTCTGAAAAAAGTCTGGGTTCTTTTCAATCATGTTGAAAATCTGCTCCTGTTGCTCCTTTGGAACATCTTTCATTTTTGACTCAAGCATTTTACGCATTATAAAATTCATACGATATAAAATAAATATCCAAAACTACGGAATACCGTCGCAGGTGTATCTTTTAAATGGACTTCGGAGACGGGTAGTCGAGACTTGAGAGATTTCTTACCAAAGAAATACTCGTGGCCCGTCCACAGGTGTCTATCCCTAACTGATAGACCTTTAAAAGATACGCCTAGAAAGGTATTTCGTAGTTTTGGTAATCGAGTAGACTACTACTGTAACAAAATGTACCGTATCCACAACATTGACAATACAGTACTAGTTATTATATAATAGATATGCCTTTGTGTTGGGTAGTCGCTCTTTTTGCTTAGGTAAAAAGGGAGGAAAGTCCGAACACTTACTCGATGAAAATCGAGAACAGGTAGTGGGTAATCCCCATCTGGAGCAATCCACGAGGTGCGAGCAGAGACGCCGTGATCCGAAAGGGTCTGGCATCCCGATGCAAATCAGGATGAGCTTGTCTGGCAACAGACGAGGTGAAACGGCTAAACCCTTACCCGAGTGCAAGACCGTGTCAGCGCATCTCACAGAGTCGCGATGCAGTCAAAAGTCCATAGTCTAGAGCCTGGATCTAAATTCTTAACTTACGACTTTGCGGACTAAGTGCTTACTTATGACTACACCGAAGTTCTGTGAGGTGCGTTGAAGAGTCGCTTGAGCGTTGTGGTAACACATCGCCTAGAATAATGCCTATCGCCAATTTTGTTCACCGAAGGTGATTACAAAATTGAGCGTCCCGCCGAAGCCTTGGCGAAGGTGGACCCGCCTTCGTATGCAAACAAACTACGACGAGATACTCAATTTTGCACTACCTCCGGTGGGCAAAATTGGTACAGAATTCGGCTTATAGACACAAAGCGTACGAAACTACCCGCGTAATGGCGGGTAGTTTCTTTTTATATACGATATCGAACACCTAGGTACCCTGAACTACGAAAATCTATTTAAAATATACACCTTCAAAGTATTTAGTGATTTGGGGTCATAAACTTAAACGGCTAAACACTAGCGTTTAGCCGTTTAAAGCTAGTACTAGAGCCATATTTTAGCCTAAAGGCTCAACGGCGCGCCGTTGAGCCTTTAAGCTATTTTCTCCTCCACCACCCACCTCCCCATAGAATCTAAAAAATTCCGTTGGAGGCATATCTTTTAAAGAGGGTTTCGAAGCTGTCGAGCTGAGAACTTCAGGATTTTTAAGCTTCAAAAAATCCGTACTCTTTTAAAGATATGCCGAGAAAGGAATTTTTAGATTCTAATAATTCCTCAACCTATTTACTCGCTCATGCTGTCGTATCTTTTCATGAGCTTTAGCCTCAATCTGACGGATACGCTCACGAGTGACACCAAACTCTTTACCTACCTCCTCTAGAGTATGAGTAATACCGTCTACGAGTCCGTGTCGCATCTCTAGAATCTTGCGTTCTTTTGGTGATAAATCATCGAGTATTTCCTTTACCTGATCAGTGAGTATTCGTCTAGAAGAGTCTTGGTCTGGAGAAAGGATTTTATCATCGGAAAGAAAATCTCCGAGAGTAGACTTGCCATCATCGCCATCATCGCCTACCGGCTGTTCGAGCGACACCGTATCCTGATCTATTTTTTCAATATTATATACTTTTTCAACTTCAAGACCCATTTCTACAGCAATCTCCTCGGCAAGAGGCTCTCGTCCCAAATCCTGTGAAAGTCTTCGTACAACCTGCTTATATTTTGCAATCGTCTCCACCATATGTACTGGCACTCGAATAGTACGGGACTGATCAGCAAGGGCTCGGGTAATAGCTTGTCTGATCCACCATGTAGCGTAGGTAGAAAATTTGTAGCCTTTTGTCCAATCAAACTTATCCACTGCTTTAAATAGACCGAGATTACCCTCTTGTATAAGGTCGAGTAGAGTGAGATCGGCACTTCGTCCGACATATTTTTTTGCTATTGAAACCACGAGACGCAAGTTTGCGCGAGCGAGCAAATTCTTTGCCTCTTCATCACCTCTCTCGATACGCTGGGCAAGCTCTTTTTCCTGTGTTCCTGGGATAAGTGGATACTGACCGATTTCCTTTAAATACATCTGGATAGAATCGTACGAGGAGTCACTTTTACCACCATATGTATACTTTTTTGAAACTACCTCTTCAGGCTCAACTTCCAAAAGTCCACCACCCTCAAGCACATCTATTCCTGAAGTAGACAGCTTACTATACAAATCATCTAAAAACATTACATCTTGCTCTATATTTGGAAACTCCTTCAAAATCTCGTCGTATGTCACAAAGCCACGCTCCTTACCCTTTAAAAGTAGCTTTGTAGCCTTTAACTCCCATTCCTTTTTACTAGAACGCGCAGAATGACTAGGCTTTTTTATTTTTGCCTTTGCTTTTGTTTTAGCTTTTAACTTTTTTGGGCTAGACTTTTTATTTTGGCTTTTTTTTACAATTTTCTTTATATTTTTTTTCATTTTATTTTTAGAGATTATGCGATTTTGCAGAATCATACCGTATATCAGACTTTGAAACACGGCACCTGCCCAACAAAACTAGATACTGTTATTTCCTAGAAAGTTTTGCCAGTGTATTGCTCAATTCCTGACAACGCGCGAGAAGTACGGTAACCCTATCCACTTCCTTATTTTTTTCTGCTTCATCGAGTGCCTTCATTACTTGCGCAAACTCTCTTTTTAAATAATCTGTCTCTAAACTTTGGAGCATTTCCTCTATATCTTCTTTTATTTTTTCAGAATTACTATACATGACTTCTGATTCAAATGCGAGCTCTTGTTTTTTATCCTTACTGTCAGTGAGCACTTTATCCCAATTATCTTTTCCTAAAATATCTTCTAAACGCTTTTTCAGGACATGTACATCTAATGTTGGCTTTTCATGAGACTCCTGCCAATAAATAATACTGAGTACCTTTCGCTCTATCGAATCTTTTCTGGAAAGTGGTGATGCTTCTACGATGGTATTTTTAGCTGTAGACCCTGCCTCAAGTTGCATGCTTTTTTCTAGGCGTTTTAGATCCTCCCAGATTGCGCTTTCATCTATCTTGGTCATATCGCGTATTTTTGCAACAAAATGTGCCTTTTCCATACGACTTTGCAAGACAACAATATACGGCAATACTTCCTCAGAGATCGCTTTTGTTAATTTTCTATCGTCCAAGCCTCTTGCAAGTACTGTGTTCAGATGAAACTCTATTATCTGTTTGGCGTTCCGCAACATATTTTTCCAATCATCTACCGACTGTAAAACAATATCTGCAGGATCTTTACCTCCCTCTATTTGCACGATTTTAACATCCATTCCCAGAGAAAGTGCCACTTGTGCTGCTCGAGCTGAGGCGCGCACACCAGCGTTATCTGCATCAAAAGCAATAATCATATTGGTCGATAATCGCCTAACAAGTCCGAGATTATTTACTACCGCATCTCTGGAAACAACCGAATCAGTGAGTGCAGTACCAGAGACTGCTACAGTATTTTTTATCCCTGCCTGATGAGACATAATGAGGTCCATTTGCCCTTCAACCAGTATTGAATAATCGCGTTTTCGTATTTCTAACTTAGCTTTATCTAAACCATAAAGTACATTTGATTTGTTAAATAAAACCGTATCAGGACTGTTTAGATACTTTGCTGACTTACCATCATCTACAAGTATTCTACCTGAAAAAGCAATAACTCGGCCACTACTGTCGGAAATAGGGAACATGATCCTACCACGAAATCTATCGTAGTATCCCTTATCAGTTTTTTTAATCAAACCAACTTTTTCCATTTCAGCAATCGAAAAGCCTTTTTTGAGTAAATGGTCATATATTGCCCTCCACCCATCAGGTACAAAACCCACTCTAAAATCGGCTATCGTTTCATCCTTCAACCCCCTTTTTTTCAAGTATTCTTGAGCTTCTTTATTCCCCTTCAGGACATGCTCATAATATGCAGTAGCTTCTTCTATTGCAGAATACAAACGATCTTGCTCACTACGAACCTTTACATTTTCCTTAACTAGTTCCACCCCAGCTCGCAACGCAAGAGTCTTGAGTGCTCCGATAAAATCGAGTCCTTCAAACTCCTGTACAAAAGTAAATATATCTCCTTTTGCTGCACAGCCAAAGCAGTAGTAGGAACCTCTTTCAGGAGAAACGAAAAAAGACGGTGTTTTTTCGTTATGAAAAGGACACTTTCCTTTCAGGTTGCCCCCAGCCCTTTCAAGCTTTATATACGATTCTACCACCTCGGTAATCGTCAATCGCTCCTTAATTTTTTCGACTGAAGATGACATGTATTGTACGCTTGGTTACATACTAGGACACCATCATTAGCTATACGGACTTTTTATACCAATCTACATTTACTCGTTTCGACTTGCCTCCATGTCAGAAATCATTTTCCACTTTGGACTACCCTTGAAACCACTACCTGCAGGAATAAGTCGTCCGATAATAACATTCTCCATAAGACCTTCGAGTTCATCTTTATTTCCACGGATAGCACTGTTGATCAATATGCGAGTTGTATGCTGGAACGATGCAGCTGAAAGGAAGCTCTTTCGTGAGAGTGATACTTCTGTAATACCCATTACAATAGCTTCGGCTTTTGCCTCTTCCGCACCATTTTTCTTTACAGCATCATTTTCAATAGTAAATTCATTTTTTGTAACAATATCTCCTACAATAAATCCAGTATCCCCAGATTCTTTTATCTTTAATCTAGAGAACATTTGTCTAACAATAATTTCGATATGTTTTCTTGATACAGACTCGCCTTGAAGCTCATAAATCTTGCTCACTTCAGTGATCACATATTCTCGAGCCTTATCTTTACCAGCATATTTGAATACTTCATCAATATCTGCAGAACCATCAGTAATAATATCTCCCTTCTTTACCTTATCACCCACCTTTACCAGTGGCATACGGCGATAGTTTATAGAATACTCTATAGCACTACCAGTCTTGCCACGATCCTCTAACTCAGGCATCATAGTGATGATTTTTTCTTTACCTAATTCCTTGATGTCAGTGATCATACCATCGGCAATGTTTACAATTGCTGGATTCTTTGGCTTTCTTTTCTCAAAGATTTCTTCAACTCGAGGTAGACCAGCAGTAATATCTCCGCCCACTGATGCAGTACCTCCAGCGTGGAAAGTACGCATTGTAAGCTGTGTTCCAGGCTCACCGATAGCCTGCCCTGCGACAGTACCTACAGCTTCACCTAGATCCACTAGCTTGTTTTTACCAAGATCGAGACCATAACACTGCGCACAAATACCATCGAGAGATTTACACGAAAGTGGTGAGCGCACTACAACATGGTTTACACCAGCTTCTTCAATCATCACCGCTTCTTCTTTGGTTATAAGATGTCCCTTTGATAGCAAGACCTTACCCTTCAAATCAACACAATCCGCAGATAGAACTCTACCACGGATACTCTTTGAAATTGCAACCTCAATGCCAAGTGAGTTTTCTTTGGTTATTACCACCCCTTCTTTTGCACCACAATCATCTTCACTTACCATAATATCCTGTGCAACCACGAAAAGTTTTCTAGTAAGATATCCGGCCTTTGCAGTATTTAGGGCTGTATCAGTCAAACCCTTTCTAGAACCGTGAGTAGTGATGAAATATTCGATAGGAGTAAGACCTTCCTTACTACAAGAAAGAATAGGGAGTTCTATAGTCTCACCAGCGGTATTTTGAATCAAACCCTTCATACCAGCCATCTGAGTAATCTGTGAATATGAACCTCTGGCACCAGAGTTTACCATGTCATATACTGAACCAACTTTATCTAGCGAGGCAGGAATTAGTTTTTCAACATCATTTTTAGCTTTGTGCCAGATTTCAATATTTTTTCTAAGTCGTTCCTCCTCCGTAAGTAAACCTTCGTTATACTGATTTACCACTGCTTCAGAAAGCACTTTCGCCTTTGCAATTATTTCGTGTTTTCCTTCTGGGATAACAATGTCGTCCATACCCCATGTGATACCTGATCTAGTAACATACTTAAATCCGAATGCCTTGATACGGTCAATAATAGGTGGCACATTTTCAATCCCATATTTGTTTATCAGCTCATCAACGATTGATGTCATTTTCTTTCGGTCAATTTCTTTATTTATGTATGGGTAATCACTTGGTAGCACACTATTAAATAGAATTCTACCGACGGTAGTTTCAAACACCTTACCACCAAACTGAGAATATTTCTCCCCCTCTAAACCTAGAACCTTGACCTTTGCACGAATACCCACAGCATCAAAACTATAAGCCACCAAGGCACTTCCTGGACTTTCAAAAAACTTGCCCTCTCCTTTTTGCTTCTCCATATTTTTAGTAACCCAAAAACATCCGAGAACAATATCGAGCATTTTGTTTGAAACAACAGGATCTCCACTACCTGGCTTCAAAATGTTTTTATCAGATGCCATTATTTCCCTAGCTTCCATTTGTGCAGCATCAGAAAGTGGCACATGGACTGCCATTTGATCTCCATCAAAGTCAGCGTTGAATGCATTACAAACAAGTGGGTGAACTTGGATAGCATCACCTTCTATCAGAATAGGCTTGAAAGCTTGGATACCTAGTCTGTGTAATGTTGGTGCGCGGTTCAAGAGTACATATTTATCTTTTATCACATCTTCGAGAATAGCCCACACTTCTGGAATACCATCATCAATAAGTCTACCTGCCCCACGAATATTGAACGCTAGCTCCTTCTGAAGTAATCCTGAGATAACAAAGGGTTTAAACAATTCGAGTGCCATGTGTTTTGGAAGTCCACATTGATTTAGATTTAGCTCTGGACCTACCACGATTACAGATCTACCTGAGTAGTCTACACGCTTACCGAGTAGGTTTTGTCTGAAAAGTCCTCGCTTTCCTTTTAGGTTATCTGAGAGAGACTTGAGTGTTCTTTTTTGTGCCTGACTTACGGAAGAAAATACATTGTTTCCATGACGAATAGAATTATCAATAAGTGAATCAACTGCCTCTTGTAGGATTCTCTTTTCATTTCGCAAAATAACATCAGGGGCGCTGATTTCTTTTAATTTCAGTAGTCGATTATTTCGATTGATAACACGTCGATAAAGATCGTTTACATCTGATGTAGCGTATCTTCCTCCATCGAGCGGTACCATAGGTCTAAGTGCTGGCGGTATAACTGGAATTCTTGTCAAAAACATCCATTCTGGTCGAATATTTGACTCTACCATTGATCTCGCCAAACTCAATCGTTTATTTATCTTTTCTCGATCGACTGAGCTTGCACCATCAAGCTCCTTGGTGAGATTTTCAACAAGTTTTGGAAGGTCGATATTTTTTAGAATAGTGTGGATAGCTTCTGCACCAATACTTGCCTCAAAAAGGGTACCGTATTTTACAGAAAACTTGTGATACAGCAACTCATCGAGCACCACTCCTCTAGTGAGACTTTCTATTTCTTTCTTAGCATTGATCAAAAGTTCTTTTAGAGCTTCCTTGGTCTTTTCATCCTGTGCAGCTTTTACCTTTGACTTGAATTCAGAATCAAGTTCCTTCAAAAATTGTTGTTTTGCTGGTTCAGAAACTGAGGTCACAATATACCCAGCAAAATAGATTACTTTTTCTAGATCAGAGGTGGTCATACCCAAAATAGTTCCTATTCTTGATGGCATACTTCTAAGGAACCAGATATGGGAAACAGGTGTTGCAAGCTCAATATGCCCCATTCTCTCTCGTCTAACTATAGACCGAGTGATTTCAACCCCACACTTTTCACACACAATTCCCTTGTAGCGTATACCTCGGTATTTTCCACAATAACACTCCCAGTCCTTGTCTGGTCCAAAGATTTTCTCATCAAAAAGACCGCTTTTTTCCGAGCGTTGAGTGCGGTAGTTAATAGTTTCTGGTTTGGTTATCTCACCATATGACCAGTCAAGGATGCGTTCTGGTGAAGCCAATCTGAGGCTCACTACATCAAAATCAAGCACATCTGTTGTTTTATTTTTTATCATTGTATTCGTGTGATTATGTAATGATTAATAATTTGCACTCTGAGCCTCGTCTGGCTTTTCCTTCTTTAGTTCAACATCCAGCGCCAATCCTCGTAAGCTATTTAAAAGTACATTAAATGACGCAGGTAGGTTTGGCTCACCAATCTTATTACCTTTTACAATCGCATCAAATGTCGCAGAACGACCGACAATATCATCTGACTTTACCGTAAGCATTTCTCTGAGTGTGTGTGCGGCACCATGTCCTAGGAGTGCCCACACTTCCATCTCTCCAAATCGCTGACCTCCGCCCTGTGCTTTACCACCGAGGGGTTGCTGAGTAATAAGCGAGTACGGACCGACAGATCGCATATGAATCTTATCCTCCACCATATGATGAAGCTTCATGATATACATGTATCCTACAGCAATATCCTGGTCAAACTTCACACCGGTTCTACCATCAAAAAGTGGCATTTTACCATTTTCATTGAAACCAGCTTTTACGAGTTCCACCTTGATTTCGGCATCAGTTGCACCAACGAAAGGTGGCACAATAGCCTGATAATTTAGGGTATTGGCAGCAAGACCTAGGTGAAGCTCGAGGATCTGTCCGAGGTTCATACGAGAAGGCACACCAAGTGGGGTAAGAATCACATCTACAGGAGTACCATCTGCCATATATGGCATATCTTCCTCAGGTAGAATTCTAGAAATAACTCCCTTATTTCCGTGTCGTCCTGCTAGCTTGTCACCCACAGACACATTTCGGAGCTGTGCTACTTCGATATAAATCTTCTTTATAATTCCAGACTCTAGCTTATCTCCTTTCTCACGAGAAAAGATTTTTACACTGATCACACGACCTCTTTTGCCATTTTCTATTCGTTTTGAAGTATCTTTTACATCACGAGCTTTTTCACCAAAAATAGATCTAAGAAGTCGCTCTTCTGGAGTAAGCTGGGTTTCGCCCTTTGGAGTAATCTTACCCACTAGAATATCTCCCGGTCGTACTTCTGCACCAACACGGATTACACCATCTTCTGCAAGATTTTTAAGTTTTATTTCACCGACATTTGGAATATCACAAGTGGTCACTTCGGGACCAAGCTTTGTATCACGCACATTTACCACAAACTCCTCGATATGAATACTTGTAAACTTACTATCTTTGACGAGTCGCTCTGAAAGAATTATCGCATCCTCGTAGTTTGAACCAGACCATGTCATAAAAGCCACGAGCATATTTTGTCCGAGTGCAATCTCCCCGTTATCACTTGATGATGTATCAGCTAAAATATCCCCCTTCTTTACTTTTTGATTGAGGTCAACGATAGGTCGCTGATGAAAAGCGGTAAAGCCGTTAGTTCGTGAAAAATGAACAAGAGTGTACTCTTTTTCCTTACCCTTTGCATTCTTTACTTTGATGTGTTTTGAGTCTACATAGGTAACAGTTGCATCCTCTTCTGCCACTATCACTCTTCCTGAGTCGAGTACAGCCTTTCGCTCAATACCCGTAGCCACAAGTGGTGCTTCTGGGACAATACATGGAGTAGCCTGCTTTTGCATATTACTACCCATGAGTGCTCGGTTTGCATCATCATGGTTTAGAAATGGAATCATACTTGTTGCAACAGAAAAGGCTTGGTTTGTTGCCACATCTATATAGTCCACTTCTGTAGACTTGACCAACACAGGAATACCGTTGACTCGCACCTCTACTTTATCCTGAGTAATCTTACCAGTTTTGTCGTATGGAGTAGCTGCGTGAGCGATTTTGAAGTTTTCCTCTTCGAGCGCGTTAAAATATTTGATTTCCTTAGTAACCTTACCTCCCGATACCTTTGCGTAAGGGGTTTCAATCATACCAAACTCATTTATCCTCGCATATACAGAAAGGTGCAAAATCAGACCGATGTTTGGACCTTCTGGTGTGTGGATAGGGCAAAGTCGTCCATAGTGAGAAGGGTGTACATCGCGTACTTCGAAACCAGCTCGCTCTCGAGTAAGACCTCCTGGTCCAAGAGCAGAAAGCAGACGCATGTGTTCTACCTCTTGAAGCACATTTTCTTGTGCCATAAACTGTGATAGTTGGTTTGTAGTGAAAAATTCCTTTAAACGAGCCTGAAGTGGTCGTGGAGAAATAAATTGCACAGGCAAGGAAGTATCTGGGTCAATAGTAGACATTCGGTCTGTGATATTTCTCTTCATCTGAGACATACCGACACGGATTTTCTGCTGGAGAAGCTCACCTACATAGCGCACTCGTCTAGATCCGAGGTGGTCAATATCGTCTTCGGTAGCATCTGGAGTGTTGTTTAGGGTTACAATATGAGCAAGAATAGTAGCCACATCATCAGCTGAAATAGTCTTTCGTTCTGTATCCTTTTCCTCCAAACCTTTTGAAAATCTTTTATTAAATCTAAGTCGTCCCACCTTTGAAAGGTCATATCGTTCAGGACTAAAAATACCCTGCACAAATTCTCGAGCATTATCAGCTGTGGCTAGATCGCCATCTCGGAGTTTTTTGTGGATTTCTATATAGGCATCATCAGTAGTTTTTGCATGATCTTTTGCTAAGGTAGTCTCAATATATGGCTTTGCAAGGTCATTTCCTTTAAATAAGGCGAGGATATCGGCATTACTCGATGCACCGAGTGCGCGCATGAGCGATGTTACAGCAAATTTTCTCTTTCGGTCAATACGCACATAAATAACACCGTCTGGATCGCTCTCTATTTCAATCCACACACCTCGTGCTGGAATTATTTTTGCACCAAAGTAATTTCTACCTTTTGACTCTGAAACTGTAAAAAAGATACCGAAAGACCTAGCTAGCTGTGGCACAATAACCCGCTCAATACCATTTATAATAAATGTACCGTGAGAAGTCATCAGTGGAAAATCAGCCAAAAACATTTCCTGCTCCTTTACAGTATCAAAAAGTTTATTTTTTAACTTTATTTTTATTTTTAGAGATCCCTCGTATGAAAGTTTATTCGCCTTTGCATAATGTTCATCACACTTTGCTTGACCAAGTTCAAAACCGGTAAAAGAAAGTTCGAATTTCTTCTTTGAATAGTCCTCTATCGGAGAAAACTCCGTAAATACATCCCCAAGACCTTTTTCAATCAGCCACTTGAAAGAGTCTATTTGTGCCTCTACAAAGTTTGGCATCTCCGTAAGCGCTTCCTTGAACCGTCCAAAATACTTTTTCTCTCTTTTCATGGTTTGTGGTCTAAATTATTAAATAATGAGGCAAAAAGCACAAAAACAAAAAACCTGCCGTGGGTTCGGCAATTCTAATAAAAACTATTTACGCGTATATATATGTATGCAAGACTAATAGGGTTAATTACTTCCTAAAATACGATTTGTGTGCCATAACTCAATCTTGCAATCGTGGGGGAAAGTATACACCCACCGCCTTTTATTGTCAACACGGCAGTTATCCACATGTACAAAACAGATGAGCTGGTCCTAAGGTTTGACAAGAAACTTGCATTAGTTTATAGTAGCTGTAGGGTGCGTTGGTGTGAGATTACGTTTCTTCCGCGGGATCCCCCATCCCTACCTCCTTGGCGTTTTTTCAGCCAACGCACCTACTGCTCTTTATCATCAGACTCCCACAAGGACTCTGACATCACCCTACAGGTTTTGTTGCAATACCGCAACAAGACCTTTTTTATTTCATATAGCACAAATTACCTTTTCATTGGAATATTGAGAGTAAATACCGAACCCTTATTCTTTCCTTTAGAATAGACCTCGAGCTTACCCCCGTGATGATCCACGATAGTGTTAGAAACATACAAACTCACCCCCATACCCTCGGTATCCATGATTTTTGCATCTTTTCCCCTAAAGAAGTTTTTAAATATATGTCCAAAGTCACCATGTCTCAAACCTATCCCACTATCACTAACCTTTACCACAACATCGTCGTCCAAACGAGTAATAGAGATACCTACCGACCCTCCCACAGGCGTATATCTGATAGCATTGTCCACAAGTGTGTTAATAACAAACTCCATCTTAACTTTATCAATAATAATAAGCGGAATATCTTTATCATTGTCTATAGTAAAAGCTATTTTTTTCTGACGAATCAGCTCAGAGTATTTTACCAAAATTACATCCAATATTTCCCTGATCGACACTGCCTCGTATGCGTATTCGTTCATTTTTTCATCCGATTTTGAAAAACCGACCAAAATATTGACTATTTCTATAAGTTTATCGTCTGCTATTTCAATTTGCTTTAATAAATCTTCTTTTTGTTGAAAAGTAATATCTTTTTGTAGTG
This sequence comes from Candidatus Tayloriibacteriota bacterium, assembly GCA_943350765.1. Taxonomy (GTDB): domain Bacteria; phylum Patescibacteriota; class Minisyncoccia; order Phycocordibacterales; family PALSA-1337; genus SCTV01. The sequence goes on from CALRAJ010000001.1 coordinate 261,295, forward strand.
TTTCTATCGCCCATTTTATACCTGTGAGTGGTGTTCGAAACTTATGAGTTACAATGGTGATAAATTCACCCCTGATTCGATTTTCCTCAACTCTCTGTAGCCAAAATATTATCAATACAAAAATAGCAAGAATGGCAGACAATGATGCCGTAATAGGTTCTGATAAGGCAGGGAGACTTGGACTGATACTACTCCGACTTATCGTCAGTATGGTCATTAAAAAAAGTATGTTAGCGACCAACAAAATATTTTGTCTGAATTGTTTTTTATCCATGGATTAATAATAACACAAAAAAACCTGTGGTACTTAGATATATCAAAATACTATCTTTAACAATCTCGCCCTTGTATCGACTGACCTTTATATATAAATAAAAAACACAGAACCATTGAAAGTCCTGCGTTCTACAATCTTGGCTTATGTGCAGTTATATGATAATAATCCTCATTGAAAACCGATATACTGTATGAAGTGAACCCCACCTCTTCCAGAAGTGCCTTACATGTCCTGGGGCAAAACTCTCGTTTGCACAGGTCCAAATAGCCACTCTTTGGATTTTCAATGAAAACCACCATTCCGCCAGGTCTAAGGATTCTCAGTAATTCCATGAATAGATAAGGTGGGTATGCGAGACACCTAAATCCAAAACAAAATGTGACGGCATCAAACTGTTCTGGAGTAAAACAAGGAATTTCTGCTCCCGAAAAAACCTGATTTAAATCACATCGAATTCTTTTTCGCTCTGGAAATGGATACCTTTTGAGAGCTTCCGTTGAGTAATCCAAGGCCACAACTTCCCTACTATCACTTGGAAGTAAATACGAATGGAATCCACACATCGCTTCCAGTACCACACCCTGACATTCTCCTGAAAGTAAATCTGTGATAAATGCTCTATTATTCGCTCCACCACCAATATCATCAGGTAGCCAAAGGGCAGTTCTGTCCCATTGCTCCATATCACTCAATTCGCCAGACTCTCTCACTCGGAGCAATCGAAGTTCCTCAATAATTGCTGTGATTCGGCAATTTTGTGGGTCGGATTTAAGTAATTTATCCAGCTCAAACGAAAGCCCAGTAGCCTCTGCCTTATTTTTAGGTTCTACCGAATAGTCCACCATCCACCAATACATATTCATCCACTTGTCCCATTCTGGAGTAAATACGACTGGCTCCTTTACTGGCATAGGCAAAAGAACCCTTTTTTCAGAACAAAAAGGTACTCTTGAAACCGTCTCCGTAACCATCTCAAACAAAACACTCATACCAAACCTCCTTTCAGTATTTAAGCTTATCTACGAACCATCATCTTTTGTGAAAAGTATCACGGAACAAATTCATTGTCAATTTTTTTTACCTTAGTACACTACTCGTTGCTGTCTCAAAGTCCACCTCGCCTAGTCTGATTTGAGATTTTAGATTTTCTGATACAGACGAAAGATTGGCGAGTGAGTTTAGAATACTCGTACGGTCGGCAGGCCTAGCTACAGCGACCTTGGAGTGAATAATTGAGATTGGAATAAGTCGATAAGTACTTTTTGCTTTGGTATAGATAAGCTCGACAGTCAATCCATGAGTGGTATTAAAAGAAAAATCTTGATCAAAAACAAAATTACCGAGTGAATAGAAAATCGGCTTATCTTTATACACCTCTATCGGCTCGATAACATGTGGGTGTGCTCCCATTACCACATCAGCACCAGCGTCAATAAAAGTGTGAGCTAAATCACGCTGATTATTTATGGATTTTATATTATACTCCGCCCCCCAATGTGGAAATACAATCACCAAATCAGCCACCTTTTTTACCTTTGTTATTTCAGCCAAAACTAAGTCTAGACTTTTATAAGCAAATTCATGGAAACCCACAAAACCAATTTTGATACCATTGACCTCAACTACTTTTGATAATTCATCGACATTATAAGGATCACCAAAATATCCAATTTCATTTTTAGATAAATACTGCCGTGATTGTGCCAAACCGTCTTCACCAAAATTGGCACTGTGGTTATTTGCTAGAGAAAAATGAGTAAAACCAAGATTTTTGAGTGTTGGTATGACAGTTGGATCAAATGTAAAGGTGAGCGGGGCATTTAGACGACCAACAGTTTTTGACTCAAAATCCGTAAACGAACCTTCTAGATTACCAACCACGATATCATGCCCAGACAGTAAGGATTTGATATTAGTAAACGGATACTCCTCGCCGTATTTTACCATCCGCTCTCTCACACCTCGGTCAAGCATCATATCACCAAAAATAAAAAGATTTACTGTATGTGTTTTTTCTAATACTGGTACAAAAGATGATACTGCTAGAAGTGCATCCGAAGGATTATCATTTCCAACACTATACTTTGGAATAATAATCGTAAAAAAATATATCAAAAAGGCAACGATTATGAGCAACGGCCATGCCGGCCTAATCTTCTTTATTTCTCTGATTTGTTTCTGGTTTGATTCCTCCATTCGTCTATTTTTTTATGGTCTCCAGAGAGCAGTACGGCTGGGACGGTATATTTCTTATTTTTATACACAATCGTTTCTGGACGCGTATAAGTATCTGGACTTGAAGCTCGAGCTTCCTCAAGTGAAGCAAAGTCTCCAAGCACCCCCTCTACCTGCCGTGATATACAGTCTATCACAAGCATAGCGGGCAGCTCACCACCTGTCAGCACAAATGGTCCCACAGAAAGATCTTCTACCTTAAACACCTTTTTTACTCGTGCATCGATACCCTCATATCGACCGCAGACCATGATAATGTGCTTATATTTGCTCGCAACTTTCTTTGCAGTGATAGTATCAAACTGAACCCCACTTGGGGTAAACCAAAATATTTTAGTTTTTAGTTTATAGTTTTTAGTATTTAATTTTGAAGCTTTGATTGCAGACTCAATAGCTTTGATAACTGGCAGTGCCTCGATCACCATTCCTGGACCACCACCGTATGGCTTGTCGTCTACTCTCCTTTCAGAATAAGTTTGTGGACGATTTTTTGGCTGGATGGCAAAATCACGAGGATTATAAAATTTCACCGATATTTTCTTGTCCTCTATTGCTCGCTTTAAAATAGACTCACCGAGATACGAGCTAAAAGATTCTGGAAATAAAGTGATGATGTGGAAATTCATTTTTGTAAATAAAAACTGTGGTCATTGCTGATACCACAGAAACTGGTCACAGAATTATGCTCTCAGCAAGATTCGTAACACGCACTATGTGAATTATACGAAAAACCAGCTTTCCCATATGGATCATTTTGGGAATCATGCTGCCGACGCCGATAGATTCTAATGTTTGCTAGGTGGCATTTAGCTCCAAAATTGATAACTGTAGATAAAATGTCAGTAGTAATCTGAGACACAATCCATGAACCACTATCAGAGACATACAAATTATTAATGATGCCGTATCTTTCAGTGAAGGTAGTGATCCGTGTCAAGATTGCCATCCCACGAATAACACATTGTTCATCTCGAGCCACAAACAGTATATTCGCCTCCAAACTTGCGGTAAGCTGTAGAGCCTCAAGAGTTAATTCGACTGCGGAACCACATACCGACAATACCGAATTGATTTCCTGAAGTTCCTCCGCACCGCAATTTTTACCATCCAGAACTGAACATTTTATTTGCATAATCGCTTCCTCCGCATGTTATAAATTTACAGTTGACCAAAAACAATCTATCTGAGAGGATACCATACCAGAACATTAAAGTCAAAAAACTTCCACCAACCAATCCCCGCGGGCGAGTACGCCCGCGGGTTTGGTTTTTAATCTATCTTACAGAGATCCACCCGAATCTTGTAACCTTAAATCCTACTAAATCTTCATATCATTCAAAGCCTCGTCAATAGTCTTGTCTGTTCTCTCTCGAGGGACTGCACCTGCTGGCTCATTGATTTTTAGATTTACTCGAGCGTTATTTTTCATACCTACCACTCGAAGCAATGTGCGGATCGCTTTTGCGGTATTACCTGTGCGACCTATCACCTTTCCCATATCTATAGGATTGACTTCGAGGGTCATGAGTACCCCCATCTCATCTACTGTACGCACGATCTTTACATCATTAGGGTTATCCACGAGCGACTTTACTACATAGTCTAAAAACTTCACATCATTATTTTCCATCGTTTTATATTTAAATTAACTAACCTTGTCTGTCTTATAATCTTTTAAATCCTTACTACTGTGCTGGAATACCCGACCATTAGTTTTCCACAGTTGTAATTATATCATGCCTAGTACTGACGAAAATACTGGACTGTGTATAACACAAAAACACAAAACATTTACCATGAAAGAGTTTTACTTTATACTAGGCCTTTGCGACTTCAGCTTGGGCAGGAGTAGCTATCGGTGTAGCAGTAGTAGCCTCTACTGGCTTTGCAGTCTCAGCTTTTACTATCGCTTTTTTAAGTGGAAGCACATTTTTCTTTTTACCAGCAATAACTTTTTTACCTACGAGAAAATTGTGTACTGTATCTGAAATCTGCGCACCTTTTGAAATCCAGTATTTTACCTTTTCAACATCAAATTGTTTTATATCATTATCTCTTCGGCTATCAAATGAGCCTAGTACCTCGAGCGACTTACCGCTCTTTGGACCATTTTTTGAATCAGTCAGAACAAGCCGAAATGTCGGTTCGTGCTTTCTCCCCACTCGCTGTAATCTTATTTTTAGCATGGATACTATCCTATCAGAAGAGGGTCATAAGGTCAAATATTATATTCGAACCTCTATACTTAACGAAAGTTGCCTTTAGCTATCTTTTTAAATAACTGACAGCTAAAAACTCCTACGATTCTGCAACACCCAATCTTCTGATATCCATTCGTTTCTGAGTTCACCAGCTAAAAAGAATGAGCCTGTAACCAAGATAAAATCATTTTCGTGTGCATTTTTTTTAATTGATTCGAGTGCATAGTGTGGATTTTCTATAATTTCGAGGGTTGTCTTACTTCGTTTATTTTTCTGATATTTTCGAGCGATGGACATGAGTAATGTCGGAGAAACAGAGCTTCTGTCCCCCTTCTTTACTTGAGTAAAAACAATATGAGTAGAATACGGTAATGATAAAAGAGGTTCAAGAATAGCTCGGTTGTCTTTTTTGGTATCAGATATTGTTGCGATAATATACAATTTCTTAAATGTACAATTCTGAAGGTTGTGGATGGTACTCCGTATCTTTGCTCTGTTGTGTGCCCCGTCGAGGACAATAACGGGGTTCTTTTGCATTATCTCAAAACGACATGGTAGCTGGGTGTTGTGTATACCTTTGTCAATGTATTCATCGGTAATTCCAAGTGATCGTGCAATAGTTTTTACCAATTCTTGATTGTACTCAAAATAATTCCTTTGATGTTTGATAGCAAAAAACTTCGCACCGACATCACGACAAGTTTTTTGAAATAATCTCTGAAGAGAAGGTCGTTGTTCAGAGGTAAAGAAAGAGCTTTCTGGTTTTATAATACCCATTTTGTCTGTGGCAATTTCTCTCAGAGTTTTACCCAAGAAATCTGTATGGTCATAATCAATGTTTGTAATAGCAGTAACCACCGGACGAGAAATTATATTCGTTGCATCATATCTACCACCAAAGCCCACCTCTAGCACTACCCACTGGCATTTTTGTTGTCTGAAGTATATAAGAGCAATAGTAAAAAACAACTCAAAAGACGAAGGTCCTCCATACGGTCCAGTATGTGCTGTTGCTATAAAGGGCTTGAGGTATTCGACGATAGCAACAAACTCTTCAGGAGAAATATACATACCCCCTATCCTTATTTTCTCAATAGATGTCGTAACATATGGTGAGGTAAAAAGGCCGGTCTTTTTACCTGATGCGGTTAAAATTTCCTGAATTGTTGTGGAAACAGTTCCCTTGCCTGCAGTTCCAGTAACATGAATATAGTAAAAGTCCTTTTCTGGGTTTCCAAGTAAGTCCAGAAAATACTGAGTTCTCTTAATAAAGAAGTTCAAATCTTTCTTATCTTTTCCTATATTTTTCCGAATAGAACTATTAGAGAAACTCTCAACATACTCAACGGCCACACGATACTTCACTAAGATACTCATTTATCTTTTTTAGCAGACACACCTACCATTTTTAAACAACATTGTTTCACCTTTCTTAGAGAACCACAGAAGCACGGCTCATCCGCGCGACAACAGTTTGCGGCGATTTTTTTTGACCCACACGCACATTCATTATCTAAACTTTTTTTATCCATAATCGCTTCCATATATTTTATTCTTAAATAAATCTTAATAAAAAAAACAAAGGGTGCTCGGGCATATCAACCTATGTGAAAGATGACCATGTTCGTATATATTTTGTAATAATCATGGTAGTGCTAGTAAAATTATTGATACTCTTATATTAGTCTAAATCTGACTCTTTGTCTAGCATAAAAAATGCTTTTTCGATCTTTTTATGTTACAATAGGCATTATATTTATGAAAACTCAATCAGAAGAAAAGAACCCAGCAATAATCACTGGCATTATTAGTACCATTAGCAAAGGAATAGGTTTTATCGAAAATCCAGCCGATCCAGATGGTGAGGATATTATCATTGAACAAGGCTTTCTAAACACCGCACTCAACAAAGACGAGGTGGAAATTACTCTCAATCCAGCCAAAAATGGTGAACGCCAGACAGGCAAAGTCACTAAAATAATCAAAAGAAACAAAACCTCCTTTGTCGGGGTCATCGAGCTAGATCGCGGTGTGGGCTTTCTCATTCCAGACGACCGCAAAATGTATATCGAGATCATGCTCCCTGCCGAGGAAATCGCAGGTATCGAAAACGGCACCAAAGCCCAAGTAGAGCTAGTCTCATGGGAAGACCCAAAGAAAAACCCTCGCGGAAAAATCACCAAAGTACTCGGTAAAAAAGGTGACAACAATGTCGAAATGGCTTCTATTGTCCTCGAAAAAGGCTTTGATACCACTTACCCAGACGCTGTCATAGCCGAAGCCGAAAAGATCGGCAAAGAGCAAAAAGTCATCACCCGCGAGGAGATCGCAAAGCGTCGCGACTTTAGAGATACCCTCACCATGACCATCGACCCTGTAGATGCCAAGGACTTTGACGACGCTATTTCATTTAAAATGTTACCTAACGAGCTGTATGAGATAGGTGTCCATATTGCCGATGTGTCGCACTATGTTACCGAGGGTTCAGCTCTCGACAAAGAAGCCTTTCACCGCTGTTTTTCTGTCTACCTCGTCGACCGCACTATCCCCATGCTTCCAGAAGTGCTTTCCAACGATGTCTGTAGCCTCAATCCAAACGAAGAAAAGCTCACCTTCTCTGCCGTTTTTATTATGGATATCGACGGTCAAGTAAAAGAGCGTTCATTCAGTAAAACCATCATCAAATCCGCCAAGCGTTTCAGCTACGAGGAGGCACAGGGCGTGCTTGATGCAAAATCTGGCAAATATTGGGACGAGCTTTCAATATTAAATACTATTGCCAAAAAACTCCAAGTAGAAAAGTTTAAAAATGGTGCCATAGAGTTTGACCAGGACGAAATAAAGTTTATACTCGACGAAAACGGCAAGCCGACAGGGGTATACAAAAAGCCACGCCTCGAGACCCACAAGCTCGTCGAGGAATACATGCTTTTGGCAAACCGCGAAGTCAGCAAGTTTATCCACGAATCAATCAAAAGTAAAAAATGGAAGGAGCTTGGCTCACTGTATCGCATACATGATGTTCCAAAGCCAGAAAAGGTTGCAGATCTAGTAATCTTCCTCAAGGCCATGGGGTATATTTTACCTATTACAAATCACACACTCAATCAAAAAGACATAAATATTTTACTTAAACAAGCAGAGGGTACAGCTGAGGAGTCACTGATAAAGACCACGACCATACGCTCGATGGCAAAGGCTATCTATTCCACTAAAAATATCGGGCATTTTGGACTTGCCTTTGACTACTACACGCACTTTACCTCGCCTATCCGAAGATACGCCGACCTTATTATTCATCGTATCCTCTTCAACCATCTCCGCGACAAAAATATCAGCGATGCCGAAGTTATACATTATGAAAAGATTGCCCGCCAGTCATCCGAGCGAGAAATCTCTGCCTCCGAAGCTGAACGAGCGTCAAAAAAGTACAAGCAAGTAGAGTATATGCAAAGTCATGTGGGGGAAAGCTTTGAGGGTACTATTTCTGGAGTTACCGAATGGGGTATATATGTAGAAGAAGTAAATACCAAATGTGAGGGTATGATAAAGATTCGCGACCTCGGCGACGACTTCTACACCCTCGACGAAAAGAACTACGCCATAGTCGGCGAAAAGTCCAAAAAGCGTTTCCAGCTCGGCGAAACCATCAAGTTTAAAGTCGTTTCTGCTGACCTTGACCGCAAAACCCTTGACTACTCACTGGTGAAGTAATTACTCAAAAAAATCTATTTAATTTGAACGGCTCAACAGGACTGTTGAGCCGTTCAAATGGCTATACAGAGCCATTACATAACTTTGATTAAAATGGAATTCCCCCGATTTTCTACTGAAAATCGGGGGAATTTTTGCATTTTAAATACTGTTTCTGAATTCTACCACCCTTACTTCTTTCACAAATTAAGCAAAAAATGTACCTAACACAAAAAGTTAAATATAAAAAACACCGCCCTCGCTTGGTCGGTGATATCGCTCTCTAAAATCAGTACTGTGGAGGATCTGGATCTGGAAATTTCCTTTCAAAAGCCTTTGCTGCGGACTTGAGATGTAGATCACGATCAAGCTTCCACCTTGCCTTTGCCATTGCTTTTGACTCGGCTATAGACTGGCTTTTGCGTGCCTCTTCAGCTGTCCTGAAACCACCCTCTAAAATCCTTTTTTTGAGAGCGTCATCTGTAATACTCAATGTTCCAATAACAAGTGCCTTTCGTGCTAACGCACAGATATCCTCAATCTCAATACTCCGACACCCATCACACCAGTTTGCACCTACGACATTTTTTTGACAGTAAATACATCTGTTTATTTTTGCCATATCAACTTTCCTTTCTATAACTAGACTATCATAGGAATACGATATTGGCAAAAAAAGTGTGAACAAGTTACCTAAATCCACCGTATTTTAAAATACTGTTAATAAATTCTATTTTTCTTCTATAGTATTTTCTTGTACTTAAACCATCACCACTTTCTTTAAGCTTTTTGTATGCGTCCAACGCTTCTGGATTATTTCGCAAATATTCCTCAAACTTAATACCATCCAACCAACTTTTTGATTTATTATTGATAACAAAAACTTCAACTTTCGTATTATCTACTGATGTCACGAACCTTGCCCGTTCTAATAGATAAAAGCTTTTTGGTTTTCCAAAAAGCTTTTCGACCAGAATTGTAACTGAATTAAAATCATGCTCCGATACTGGAATATATACATCTAACTCTCCTTGACCTGAAATACCTAAAGCTGTTGCACCCCTATGTACCACCTCAATATTTTCACCCAATCCTGATTGTATTTGTTTTTTAATTTTCTCAAATATTTCTCTCGAGCAAGGATCAAACAGATATATTTTAACATGGTCATCATCACTCAGATGCTCGAGCCATTTTTCTTGTTCTGGAGTAATCATTTGATTTTATTTAGCCACTGCGACCGCCTCGTCAAATTTAATAGAAAGAAGTTTTGATGCACCGTCGCTTCCCATAGTTACTCCATAAAGCACGCCTGCACGAGACATCGTCTCGCGATTGTGGGTGATCAAAATGAGCTGAGAATATTTTGAAAGATTGGCAATCATATCGCCATACTTTTTTGAGTTAGCTTCATCGAGGGCGGCATCAGTTTCATCGAGAATAATAAACGGTGGTGGATTGACCTGTGAGACAGCAAAGAGGAGTGCGATGGAAGTCAGCGCCCGTTCGCCTCCCGAAAGCATGACAAGACCTTTGATCTTTTTCCTAGGCAAAGAAACCACAATATCCACACCCTCATCACCTTCTTCCTCGAGCTCGCCAGAGAGTAATGGATTACCCTCAAGATCAAATTCTGGTCGCTTTTTCTTTTTCTCTCTCACCACTGCTAAAAATGCCGTACCGCCACCAAACATCAGAGAAAAGTATTCTTGAAATTGCCCATTGATTTTTAAAATCCCCTGCTTAAACTCCGTATCGAGTCGCACATCGAGCTCGGCAATCAATCCATGCAATGACTCTGCAGACTTTTGCAAATCCAAGAGCTCCCGCGCCAAAAAAGCATCTCTCTCCTCGGCCTCTCTATACTCCTTCATCACATCCTCGCTATTGCCTCCACCAGCATCCTCCAGTCTGACTTTCATCTTTTCTATCTGCTTTCGACGATCTTCCTGTACTTGTCGCACCTCCACATAGACCGCTTCAGTAGAAACAGCTTGCCCAGATACATCGAGCAACTCATATTTTTGAAAATCCATCGTATCTCGACCAGCTAAAACATAAGCCTCAGAAAGCTCTCGTTTAAAATCTTCCTCGAGCAATACCAGCCGATCTTCCTGACTTTTCAGGATACCGAGCGTGCCATGGAGCTCATTTTGCCGAGCCATACTAATCAAGATATTTTTCTCAGCATCACGGTTCAAATCTTTTTCTCCATCGATAGCTTCTTTGAGTGCGGTATACTCATTTTGTAATTGAGTGAGGGTTGCAATAGTCTCAGCTACCTTTTCTACCAAAGACTTTTTTGACTCCTCGAGCTTAGCTTTTTCAGCTTCATTTTCGCGTAGCAATACATCATCCCGCACACCCCTATTATTTACTACAAAATCTCTTACAAAACTTTTTACTTTATTTAAAATCTCTCTGACCGCCAACAAAGAGTCCTGCTTTTCTCCCACCTCTATTTCACTCACAATACGGTCTGCGAGAGACTCCACATCACGCATGTAGATGGTTTTGTTTTCCACACTCGCCTGTTGAGACCGCTCTTTTGCAATCATGCGCTCGAGACTGGCGATCTGTCCCTCAAGCCTGCCGAGGTCAAGGGTGGCAGAATCTTTTTCGGCTCGAATGTCGGTAATACGAGTTTCTAGAGCAATAATCTCCCCACTTTTTATATCTCCCACACTTGATTTTGCTAGCTGGGCTTTTGCCACGGCAAGTTCGCGACCGAGCTTCTCGAGCTCAGCTGTCGGACTCTTTCTTTCACTCTCTATACGGCTCCGCTCATGTTTTAAATATATTTCTTCCCGCTTAAAATACTCAAGGTAGTGTACCGCGAGCAACTTTTTCATCTCAAATGTTTTCTCTATTTTCTCCACCTGTTTTTTTAGGAATTTCAGGTGTGGTGCTATCTCCCGCCTTAGAGACTCGACTGATTTTATGTTTTCATCGGTCTTCTCGAGCTTTTTCTGACTCTCCTGCTTTTTATATTGATAGATTTTGAGACCGAGCGCATCCTCAATCATTTCTCGTCGTTCACGCAGATTGGCGTTGAGAATTTTATCCGCCTCGCCTTGAGAAATAATATGATGCCCAGAAGCACCAATATGTGCACCTGCGAGAAGCTCGATGATGTCCTTGAGGCGTACCTGTGAGCCGTTGATGCGGTACTCATTTGAAGAGTCTCGATGTACGACACGCTCGAGAGTCACTTCGTCAAAGTCTACATTTAATACTCGTTTAGTATTATCAAAAACCACTTTTACTGATGCCCTGTTTTGCCTACCGAGATCACCTCCTCCATTAAAGATAAGATCCTCACCTCGCTTGCCTCGCAGGGATTTTATAGACTGTTCACCGAGTACGAAACGAAAGCCTTCGGCGACATTGGACTTACCTGAGCCGTTGGGACCCACGATACCCGATATAGATGAAGTAAAATCGAGTGTTGATTTTTTAGCAAACGATTTAAACCCCGCAATTTCTAGGCTTTTCAGATACATGTGAGTAATTGTAGCAAATTATGATTAGAAATGCAGTATTTTTGGTGATATACTACCCACATGCTTATCAACAAAGGCTTCTCTCCAAAACGCGAACAGGGTGACAAAAGTCGCATTCCGCCGGGACAATACAAAACCGACGACTTCCCTGTTTTATCTCTCGGCCCGACCCCACATGTCGATACCAAGGACTGGTCACTTCGCGTCGAAGGTCTAGTAGAAAAACCGCAGAAATGGAACTGGGACGAGTTTGCCAAACTTCCACACGAGGATGTGGTGCGTGATATTCATTGTGTTACCAAATGGAGCAAGCTCGACTCACGCTGGAGAGGTGTGTCACTGGACTATATTATGAAAGAGGTCGGGGTAAAGTCTGAGGCCAAATTTTTAATCGCGTATTCAGACGACGGTTATAGCACCAACATCCCTCTCGAGGATATTGTCGGTGGCAAAGCGTGGATAGCGACCTCATACGACGAAAGCACTATAACCGACGAGCACGGTGGCCCCGCTCGTCTCCTCATTCCCCATCTCTACTTTTGGAAAAGCGCCAAGTGGGTAGCAAAGCTCGAGTTTGTAGCCAGCGACGCACCCGGCTTCTGGGAAGTCCGTGGCTACCACAACCACGGCGACCCATGGAAGGAGGAGAGGTATTCATAGTAATCATGCTATAATCTGTTCATCATAATTTAATCAAAAAAACATGTCATTTCAACAAAACCTATCATGGCGATACGCTACTAAAAAGTTTGATACTAGTAAAAAAGTATCCTCTAACGACCTTGCAAAAATTAAGGAAGCCATCCGCATGAGTCCCTCTTCTTTTGGACTCCAGCCGTACCACATTATTGAAGTAGCCGACCCAGCACTCCGAAAGACTCTCCGTGTCTCTGCGTGGGATCAGGCACAATTTACCGACGCTTCAAACCTTCTTGTATTTTGTGCGCGGACAGATGTACTCGCTCGCGTCGTAGAGCTTATCGAGCTTTCATCAGGAGGTTCTGCTGAAATAAAAAAAGGGCTTGAAGGATACAAAGCGATGATGGAGGGTGCGGTCAACAGCAAGGGTGCAGGTCTACTCGATTGGTCTGCTCGCCAAGCATATATTGCCCTAGGTTTTGCCATGGCTTCGTGTGCCGAGCTTTCTGTCGACTCATGTCCGATGGAAGGTTTTGATGCAACTGCATTTAAAACAGCACTTTCGCTACCAGAAAATATCACCCCGTTCGTTTGTCTTGCTATTGGCTACCGAGATGCTGGCGACACTGTCCGACCAAAAGTACGATTCCCGGAAAGCGACCTCTTTTCAAAGAAATAATCTTTTTAAAAAATACTTTTATGGGTTCTCAGTCATCAGACATCAATCAATCCATCATTTCTCTGGGACAACTTATCTTGCAATTTGCCCGGACAAATCGCTCTACTTTTCATGAAGATGGTGTGACACCTGAATCTGACACTGATCACACGGTCATGCTCGCTATCTTAGCATGTGCCTGTGCAGAGAAATTTGCTCCGGAACTCGACCGTGGCAAAATCGCCCAGTATGCACTTGTCCACGACCTTGTAGAAGTCTACGCTCAGGATACTCCGACTCTGCGACCAATGAGCAGTGAAGAGAAGCAGGGTAAAAAAAACCGCGAGAAAAAAGCATTCGATAAAATCGAAGCGGGGTTTGGAAAAGTTTTTCCATGGATTACAGATACTGTTCGCGAGTATGATTCAAAAGTTGCTCCCGAGGCAAGATTTGTAAAATTAATTGATACAATAGTATGTAAAATCACGAGTATTTTGAACAAAGGTGCGACAGAAAGAAAAATGGGTGTAAACCCTACCGAGTTAGTGTCCATAAATACATACCAACGCAAAAAGATTATAGAATACATCAACGAATGGCCAGATCTTATCAATATATGGGATGAGTTGTCAGTAGAAACCGTTCGAGGATTAGAAACTAAACCAAACTAACATGTCCCCGTGGCTCATCGGCACCTTGATCTCATCAAAAATGGTGGCAGAGAATGTAAAATCTCTCACATTTGAGGTGCCTGAATGGCTGGGACACAAAACAGGTCAGCATTGTGATATTCGACTTACTTCAGAAACTGGGTATCAGGCACAGAGAAGTTATTCGATTGCAAATGCTCCGGTGGCGGGTTCAAAACTTATCGAATTTGGCGTACAACTTTTAGACAATGGCGAGGTGTCTCCATATCTATGGAACCTCGCACTTGGAGATAAAATTGAAATCAAAGGACCACTCGGCGGACATTTTATTTGGAGTACGGATATGCCCGGCCCCCTGGTACTTATCGCTGGAGGCTCTGGTATTGTACCTCTCATGGCGATGTTGAGGGAGCATGTGGCCCAGAAAGAAAAAATTACTGAATCGACTAGGGACTTGGTACTACTTATAAGTGCTCGCACAAAAGAAAAAGTCCCGTATTACATCGAGCTCGAGGAGTATAAAAATCAGTATCCAAATATAAAAATATTTTACACACTCACCGAGAATACTCCCGCGGGTTGGACAGGATTTTCCAGACGAGTCGATAAAGAAATGCTCGCAGAAATCGTCACAGGACTTTTAGATAAAATGCCTATGACCTATATTTGTGGCCCAACCGGCTTTGTCGAAGCTGTTGCAAACACCCTTGTTGAAATAGGTATAAACCCTCACAGCATCAAAACGGAGCGGTTTGGGTAAACCACATCTACGCTATAGCGTAGATGTGGTTATTTAGAACCAACCATAAAACCCTTACTCCTAGCCATTTGAACGGCTCAAGGAGCGGAGGCGACGAAGATAACGGGTCTAGCAAGACGCGTTACAAGGTTTTAGTAGCCTGTTGAGCCGTTCAAATGGCTAAGTTGAGACACTAGGCTCTGTAGAGCTATGCTAAACGGCTAACTACCTAGATTGTACCCGTCTTACTAGCCTCTTTACATTCGCTCTATTGAGCTCTTTGCACTTCGTTTCGCTAAACTCAGCATCTTCGCCGCCAGTACGGCTTGATACTCCCGCCACCAGTACTACGCTCTGGTGAGCTTTAGTACTCCCGCCACCAGTATGGCTCCTGTATGGCTCCTGTATCTTCATCGTCTCCGCTCCTCGAGCCGTTTAGCGTGGCTTTAAAACCCAAAAACATTGACCAAATAGACTATATATTGGGCGAATTTTTATTTTTATTTTTATCAAAAAACTATTTCCTCGGTTTGGAATATATTTTGTTTCCAAAACGAAAATCGATATACTCTACACTTGATAAGTATTTTTGAAGGGTGGTGATAGCTACTTGAGCGCTTATAAAAGTATTGAAAGCTGAAAGGCTTTTTACATACGGCTGAGCAATGCTGAATCTAAGTACTGTTGAAGCTGAAACGGTTTTTCCAAAAACATACACATTCACATCTCCGTCATGAACTCGCACTTGTTTACTTTCCACCCCTACAGATACGAGAGTACGAACAAATTGGTCCAAGTTTCGAAAATCAGTAGTCGGTAAATAGTGGGCTCCCAATACCACCCCATTACCTACCGCCCCACCGTAATACTGCATGTACACATTATCAGAAAAAGTCGGTGCCTCGGCAAAAATAAGCCCTTCGGAATCCATGAAGTAGCATTTTGAATTATCAGTAGACAAAACGACTACCGTGGCACCGCACCAGAGTGCATAAGGGTTGCGTTCTTGTATTGAAACTGTAATCCCCCTCAGACCATCTCTCTTTACTTCTACATATATTATTTTCAAAAAAGTCTCTGGGAGAGTAAGGAGGATTTTTTGTTTTGGGTAGAAAAGAGTATTGTTTCTAGGGATCACATACCCGTATGAGCCAGCGAGGGTTCTTTCCACCGCACTTTTTACCTCAGCCTCTGATAGAGAAGTACTACCCGTGATCGAAATGCTCTGGATACGGAATCTTTCAATATGAAAAACAAAAATAATACTGCCAAAAATACATATTACCAAAACAAAAGAAATAAGAAGTCTTCTAATGAGAGCCTTCTCCCTTTTCTTTGCTAGTTTTTTTGTTGGGGTGTACGACATTGTTGGGTAGGCTAAAGTCTAAAGTCGCCAGTCGAAACTTTTTTTGTATTATTCTCCCTTTGTAAAGGGAGCACCGCCAGTACTATGGCGTGGAGGGATTTAGAAATCAAAATCCCTCGGCTTGAAGCCTACTCCCTTTCTAAAGGGAGAATAATACAACCTGACGAATCTATGCCTTTTTAGCAATCACCGTTTTCCCTCCCATATATTTCTGAAGTACCTGCGGGATCAGTATCGAGCCGTCAGCCTGCTGAAAATTTTCCACCAATGACACGAGGATACGCGGGGTTGGAATGGCAGTACTATTGAGTGAGTGGGCGTATCGCATTTTGCCCAGTGAGTCTCGATAGCGTATGTTGAGACGGCGTGTTTGGAAGTCATGGAAGTATGATGCAGAACTGATCTCACGATATGTGTTTTCATTTGGTACCCAGAGTTCAATATCGTACTTTTTCACCTGACCAAGGCCGAGATCCCCACCACAGTTGACCACCGTGTGATACGGAATGCCGAGAGACTCGATAAACTCCTCAGTGTTCCTATTTACAGCCTCATGCTGAGCCACAGACTCCGTATGGCTCGCTTCACACAAAACCACCTGCTCTACCTTATAAAACTCGTGTACACGGATGAGCCCTTTTACATCTTTACCATGACTTCCCGCTTCTCGTCTAAAACATGGAGAAAAGGCCAAATATTTTTTAGGTAAATCTTTTTGCTCGAGAATCTCATCGCTGTGAAAGGCCATCGTCGCCACCTCCCCAGTACCCGCGAGAAAATCATCGTCTTGAGTCTTGTACAAATCCTCCTCACCCTGTGGTAGGTAGCCTGTACCAAAAAGTGTCTCGCGTCGTACTAGTGACGGCACGATCATCGGAGCAAAATCTTTTTTCAAAAAGAAATCCATCGCGTACTGCCAAATAGCAAAAGACAAAAGTACTGCGTCATTTTTCAAATAGTATCCACGAAAGCCTGCCACTTTGGTGCCTCGGTCAAAATCAGCCATGTCGAGGTTCTGCATGAGCTCAATATGGCCTTTTGCAGTAAATGTAAACGCTGGCTTTTCTCCCCATGTCTTTACCTCTTTGTTATCCGCATCGCTCACCCCATCTGGCACGGACATGTCGGGGATGTTTGGCACTTGGAGCATGAGAGTCTGCCATTTTTTCAAAACAGTTTTGAGTTCGGTCTCGGCTTTTTCCAAATCTTCCTTCACAATCTTCATCTCGGTAATCATTGACATCTTGAGAGCTGGGTCAGCCACCCCAACTATCTTCTGACTGAACGCATTTTGCTCTGCTCGCTTTGCGTCTGTTTTTGCAGTCAGCTCACGGCGAGTAGTGTCGAGGGCAATGAGCTCAGCCACATCAAATTTGATATGCTTTTTCTTTGCACCGAGGTCGATCAGGTCTTTGTTTTCGAGAATAAATTTTATATCCAACATTCCATCATCATACCAAAAATGATATAATAAATCCAATGGTACACCTCATTCGAAAACTTCGGGCAAAAGAATTCCCTGAAGCACTACGGGAAATCAATGACCCTCCGGCCGAGCTCTATCTACAAGGTGTACTTCCTAAAAAAGATAGCAAAATCCTCTGCGTAGTCGGCTCACGCAAGTTTAGTACTTATGGCAAGGAGGCTTGTGAGAGTATTATTGCGGGACTGGCTGGCTACCCCATTACCATAGTCTCTGGCTTGGCACTCGGTATAGATAGTATCGCTCATAAAGCGGCTCTTTCGGCCGGACTGCAGACCCTCGCCGTGCCCGGCTCGGGTCTCGACCCAAAAGTCTTATACCCAAGAAGTAATCTCGTGCTAGCCGAGAAAATCCTCGAGGCAGGTGGTGGAATACTTTCCGAGTTTGATCCACTTTTCCGTGCCACACCCTACAGCTTTCCTCAGCGCAACAGAATTATGGCTGGACTCTCTCACGCGGTTCTCATCATCGAAGCTGAGATTAAATCTGGCACACTCATCACTAGCAAATTTGCTACCGAATACAACAGGGATGTGTTTGCGGTGCCGGGATCCATTTTTTCTCAAACTTCTGCCGGCCCACATATGTTGATACGCCTCGGAGCGACGCCGATACGGAGTGGTAAAGACATACTCGAGGCTTTTGGTTTTGACACTCAAGAAAGTCTGCCTTTTGAACAGCGTTATGCCGACGCCTCAGCTGACGAAATGAAAGTGATCACTCTCCTCGCCTCACCCTGTAGCAAAGACGACCTTCTGCGATCCCTCGATATGCCCGTCCGTGATGCCAACACCCTCCTCTCAATGATGGAAATCAAGGGAATGATTTCGGATCGAGGTGGGGATATACGCCTTGTGTAGAAGCCAGATTCAGGAGCCATACTGGTGGCGGTAGTACTGAGTTCACCAGAGCGAATGTGCACGATTCAAGAATTATGATTCAGGAGCCATACAGGAGCCATACTGGTGGCGGGAGTACTAAAGCTCACCAGAGCGTAGTACTGGTGGCGGGAGTATCAAGCCGTACTGGCGGCGAAGATGCTGAGTTTAGCAAAACGGAGTGCAAAGAGCTCAGTAGAGCGAATGTGCATGAATAATAGATAAAACAAGAAAATCCCCATCTCAGCTATAGCTGAGATGGGGATTTTCTTCAGACATCTACCCGTACAAATTGCTATGGGTATCAATAATTGAAAACTGGACACCCTCGCCAGTCACTTCATAAAATACTCGCCAATCGCCTGTGATATTGATACTTCGGTATTTGGCATACTTGCCGTGGAGTGCGTGATTGCTCAGTTCTGGCGCAAATGGATTGTCGACAAAAAGTACGAGTCTCTCAGCAAATTTTTCCCGCACTTTGCTCGGCAATTTTTTATACTGTTTTTGAAACTGCTTATGGTAGTCGATGCGCATAGCAGAAGACTATGCGTTTAAACTTTTGACCATATCCTCGGCGGAGAAAAACGGACCCACCATATTCTTGCCTTTTTTTGCTTCAGATGAGATTTTGTTCAAAAGTGCAAGCGTTTTCTTGTTGGGCATTGGGTGGCTTGAAAAGGTCACTGTCCGGGCACCTACAAACTCCTTTATGTTTTGATTGATCACGGCATTCAATGAAACACCAAGTGACTGAGCCACCTTTTGGGCTTCTTGTTTAAGTGCCTTATCAATTTTGATACTGAGCATGGTTTGCATAGGGGTAAATATATTACTGATATATCTAAAGTATATACTTTAGATATATATTGTCAATCCACCTATCTACACCACCCGAAACGGTGGCTGACCCCATTATTCTATATTATATCCCATGGGAATAAAAAAAACCTATCTCAGCTATAGCTGAAATAGGGTTTCACATTAGCAAGGACGGTCCTTGCTAATCAATTCTATTCTTCATCCTCTTTCATCAGAACCTTGACTTCGCTCTTGCTTCTTGGGCGGAGTTTATAAACAACACGAGGATTGTCGGCTTCGCTGTCTAAAAAACCCTGATGCGTATAATTCCAACTACAACCCTTTGGATCTTTTGTCCACTTGGCCTCAGCATCCGCAAGAATTTTCTTCCACTTCTCTTCCGCTTCAACTTGAGCAAGCTTTTTAGTGGTAGTGTCCAGAGCAATATTCACGGATTTCCTAACATCAACAAACGCACCACCGTCACCAGCCCCACCACAGCAACCAGCTAGGTCATCCCATACCATATGCGTCTTTGCATACACCAAATACCATCTCCCATTTTTCATATTTTTTCCTTTGAAGGTTCTCTTTTTATTGGAATGTCTTATCCGAATCTAATGATAAAATAACATACCCCATAACAAAAATCAAATAGCAAATTTGCATAAACAAACACTCCCATGTAATACTAGCGAGATGAAACTACTGATCGTTGAGTCACCAGCAAAAGCAAAAACTATTTCAAAATACCTTGATGGCAAGTATGTCGTGAAGGCTTCTGTTGGACATATCCGTGACCTTCCAAAGAGCAATAAAAAAGCGATAGACATCGAAGCGGGCTTTGTACCGACATACGAAATAAGTAAAGGCAAAGAATCAGTAGTAGCCGAAATCAAAGCCCTAGCAAAAAAGGCAGACGAGATACTGCTCGCTACCGACCCCGACCGAGAAGGAGAAGCGATCTCTTGGCATATTGCTGAGGCAACAGGGCTCAAGAAACCAAAGCGTGTCGTCTTTTACGAAATCACTAAAGAAGCTGTCATCGAAGCAATCAAAAATCCTCGAGAGATCGACCAGAATCTCCGCAAGGCTCAGGAGGCTCGCCGTGTCCTCGACCGACTCGTGGGCTACGACCTATCTGGCTTGATTTGGAAAAAAGTACGCTACGGCCTCTCCGCTGGTCGCGTGCAGTCCCCCGCTCTCCGCATTATTATGGAACGCGAGCGAGAAATCCGCGCATTTATCTCTGAAAAGTTTTGGGTGATTACTGCTGATACAAAGACAGCAAACAAAATTGCCTTACTTTTGACCTGCGCCGAAGAACCTCGAGATAAAAGTCTAGTAGACAAAATTGTTGAAGTCGGCAAAAAAGAATCGTGGGTAGTGGTAGATGTAAATGAGACCGAAGCCAAGCGTTCGCCCAAAGCGCCATTCATCACCTCGACCCTTCAGCAGACCGCCAGTACTCGCCTCGGCTTTGCCCCTTCTCGCACCATGGGAGTGGCACAGCGACTCTACGAGGCCGGTCTCATCACCTACATGCGTACCGATAGTACCAACCTCAGCGCCGTGGCCGTAGGGCAAATCCTGTCTACTATAGAAAGCAAATATGGCAGGGAGCTCGTCAGCCCTCGTACCTTTACCAAAAAGAGTAAGAATGCGCAGGAAGCACACGAGGCTATCCGCCCCACTCATATGGCACACGACAGCGCAGGAAGCACTCCCGAACAGCAGGCACTCTACGCGCTCATCTGGCAACGCACCATCGCTTCGCAGATGGCAGATGCAAAAATTTTGAGAAGCAAAATAGAAGTGACGGTGGGAAGTGATACTACTATCCCCCATTTCTCAGCCAACGGCTCACGCACCCTTTTCCCCGGTTGGCTCCTCGCCGACCCTGATGCACGCGGTGAAGATGTGGAGCTTCCAAAAGTGACCGTGGGAGAAAAACTTACTTTTGTAGATATTCATACCGAAGAAAAAGCTACTGAACCGCCACCAAGGTACTCCGAAGCTGGTCTCGTGAAGGAGCTCGAAAAAAGGGGTATCGGCCGACCGTCTACATACGCGGCGATTATTAAAACTCTCGAGGAGCGTGGCTATGTCGAGAAAATAAACAAAGCTCTCTGTCCGACCGACACAGGGGATGTGGTCAGTACTTTTATTGAGGATAATTTCAAAGACTACATCAGCGACACCTTTACTGCAGAGATGGAAGACAAGCTCGATGATATTGCCAACGGTGACCGAAGCTATGAAAAGACCCTTGGTGATTTCTACAAGCCATTTTTGAAAGATGTAAAATCAAAAGAGAAATCTGCCAAAATTACCGATATGGGTGAAGCTGACCCAAAACACATTTGTCCAAAGTGTGGCAAGAGTATGATGATCAAGCTCGGCAAAGGTGGACGATTCCTTTCGTGTAAAGACTTCCCTGATTGCCTAGGTGCTCGTACGATAGATGGTGTCGAGCAAGCTGGGCCAAAAGAGACAGGTGAATCATGTCCAGAATGTAAGACGGGAAAGCTCATCGAGCGAGATGGTAAGTTTGGCCGATTTATTTCCTGCAACAAATATCCAAAGTGTAAGTTTATTAAAAAAGATGCCGAGCTCGAAAGGCAGAACTCGACCGGTGTAGAGTGTCCTACCTGTAAGACTGGTGTGATGACCGAACGCAAGGGACGCTTTGGGCTTTTCTATAGCTGTTCAAATTATCCAAAGTGTAAAAACGCAATCAAGGCTCGCCCTACCGGCAATATCTGCCCAATGTGCCAGGCACTCATGATGGATGGCACGAAGACGATACCAGAAAGATGCAGTAATAAATTATGTCCCAACCATAACCCTCATAAACTAGATAAGGTGAAATAACTGTGCGTAGTGCCTAATCCATATTAGATTACCATACACAAATAAAATGCGACCGCATATTATTTGTGTATATACATAATTATAAAATTTGTTCAATGTGGCGATATATATCAGATCAGAGAGATAAGCCAAAAACTTCTCGTAGCCACTTATCATTTTCAATACTATCAACCATCATATAAAGTAAATCTTTTCCGATCTTAAAATCTGCCTTAAGTAAGGTTATTAAATCCTCACAATCATACGGATACACCCAGACACTGTCCTGAAGTCGAACAAAGCCAATTGCAACCAACGTGCATCTAACCTTGTCCCTGAGTACACGCCGACGCTCACTAATATCAAAAATTAGCACTCGCCATTTTCCGTCCCATCTCTTAGGTATTGTCATCTGAAAATCTGATACTTCAAGTTGTCGAAGTCTGGCTTCACCCTTATGGGTCAATTTCAGATAGCCGTCCATATAAAGGAGTAGCCCAGTGTCAATTAATCGCTTCCGAGATCTATTAACTGTTTCTTTAAACCTGGGTTTAGGAATAAAACCAAACTGAGCAAGAACCTTGAGCATATTTGGAGCCAATACAGCAACGCTCAGTAATCCAGCCGTAGCAACCGTCTGTAGCACAATCTTTTGTATTGTAACATTACGACCTTTTATTTTTGAAATGCGTTCAATTTCTCCCATACACAAATTATACACGACCGCTGAACATTTGTGTATTGGGAAACAACAAAAACCGAGGATAGCGGTTTTTTTGTTTACAAACTGAAATTCTTTACTGAATACAACTCGTCGCTGTTATCATCTGCGTTCTTTTCCTCCTTAGATCGGTCGTCTGCTGGAGCTTCATTTACTATTTCATCGACAGAAATGGGCGCCAGAGAATCTACTGTAACTTCAGCACCAACTATACCGGCTGTTTCTACCACGGGAGCAGTACTGACAGGGACAGTAGTCGCCACCCCACCTCCCTGCTTTGCAATATGTTTTAACAAAAGATCATCACCGCCCTTTCTACCTTTATTAGAATTCATAATATCGAGAATCATTCGTAAATCCTCGTTTGAGAAAAAATCAATAAGAAGCTGACCTCCGTTTTCTCGACGCTCAATATGCACCCTTGTACCGAGAGAGTCAGTGAGCTTTTGCTCTAGGTCACTCAGTTCTGGGTCTCGAGCATACTCCTTCTTTCGCACTTTATCGTAGGCAATCTTGCGAGCAATCTGCTCTGCCTCACGCACGGTCAGCTTTTTATACATAATCTCCTTAAAAACAGTGAGCTGCTCCGCGGGACGATCGATAAGCATGAGGAGGGGTCGTGTGTGCCCTTCAGTAATCTTACCCTCTGAAAGCGCGTTCAACATTTCTTCAGGAAGTGCCAAAATACGCAATGTGTTTGAAACATACTCGCGACTTTTACCCATTTTTTCAGCAATCTGAATATGCTTTAGATTAAACTCCTCCAAAAGTCGCTTAAATGATCTTGCCCTATCCACAGCATTTAAATCTTCTCGTTGGAGATTTTCTATAATAGCCAGCTCGAGTTTGACCCGAGCATCATCAGTATTACTTCGAATAATAGCCGGCACAGAAGGCACCCCAGCGAGCTTTGAGGCACGCAAACGACGCTCTCCAGAAATTAGCTCATACTCCACCAAAAGACCACCATCCTCCTTTTGCACCTCTGTACGCGTTACCACAAGTGGCTGGAGAATACCGTACATGCGAATAGACTCCGCGAGATCCTTTAGTCGTGCATCGTCAAACTCCCGTCTTGGCTGGTATGGATTTGGCTTGATCTTGTCTACATCAATCCAAAATATCGAGTTTCCAAAAAATTCTGCCATGGTTGCTTGTAAATATTAATTTATATTAAAAAGTATAGATCAATTTTAGCACACTCAGCTCACAACGCAAAAATTGATTTTTAACCATTTTTTGAGTAGACTGATGATTGAGTAACAAATATGCCGAAGTGGCGGAATGGCAGACGCAATCGACTCAAAATCGATCGGGGTAACCCATGAGAGTTCGAGTCTCTCCTTCGGCACAATAAAAAATCTCTTTTAGAAGAGATTTTTTACCGAAGGAAAGACTCGAACTGGAAAGGGGTCGGGAAAAATGGCGTTTTCCCGTGGAGGAAGGCAGCGAGGCCAACGAGCGTCGGAAAACCGTGGGTTTCCGAGGGGTTCGACTCTCTCCTTCGACCAACCCCTCCAAAATAAACACCCCCCATGAAACCCAAACTCCTCGTAATCTGTGGTCCTACCGCAACCGGTAAAAGCGACCTTGCAGTAGAAATAGCAAAAGCTTTTGACGGCGAAATAATCAGTGCCGATTCTAGACAGGTATATACAGGACTAGATATAGGTAGTGGCAAAATCACTAAAAAAGAAATGTGTGGTATACCTCACCACCTGCTCGATGTTGCTGATCCAAAAGATATTTTTAGTGTTGAAAAATACAAAAATCTGGCGGAAAAAGCCATCGCAGATATTACCAGTCGAAAAAAGCTCCCAATCCTGTGCGGTGGCACTGGCTTTTATATACATTATGTTATAGACAATATATCTGTGGTAAAGATAGCTCCAAATAAAAATCTACGAGCCGAGCTAGCCCAAAAAAGCCCATCTGAGCTTTTTACATTACTTCAAACACTTGATCCTATCCGAGCTAAAAATATTGACCAACAAAATCCAGTACGACTAATCCGTGCCATTGAAATAGCTAAAACCTTAGGAAAAGTGCCACCCATATCTAGCGATACGCCTTATACTGTATTACAGATAGGCATTGATTTACCTGATGAGGAGCTGAAATTGAAAATAAAAAGTCGTCTCGAAAATAGACTATTGGCTGGAATGATTGCCGAAGTAAAAGGGCTTTTTGAGCGAGGGGTATTGTGGCAACGGCTCACTGCTTTTGGACTAGAGTATAGATATGTAGCGAGCTTTTTACAAAAAGAGATTTCAGAGGAGCAAATGAAAGAAAAGATCCTATCCGAAAGCTGGCAGTATGTAAAACGCCAAAGAACTTGGTTTAGAAAGGACAAAAGGATTGTGTGGCTTCGACCTGAGGAGAGGGAAAAAATGGACGCCCAGATAAAAGAATTTTTAGGTAAATAAAGTTTAGCCTCGTCCTATCCCCGCAGTAAACTGTACCCTCGGAGTACCTCAGCGGGTATTAGGCGAGGCATCCGCTTAGCGAGCAGTAGTCGTATGACTACATCAGGGTAAACTTTGTTGCGGTCATACGACCACTACTCGCTCAATCAGAATTGAGCGGATGTAGAAGTGTCGGCTCCGCCGACTTCATCCTCATTCTTGCGGATTCATCCCCGCGGCAAGCCGTCGGGGTATTCTCCACAATTGCAATAAAAAGACCGAATGCACTTGCACTCGGTCGTGTTTCTGATTTTCCTAACCTAAACTGACAGCGAGCTATTCACCCACACCGACTGGTTCGGGCAGGGGCCCCGGTGAGGGCTGGGGCCTTCCCTCATTCCATGTCGCACTGAACTGGAACCCGTATGGCTCAACGGCATCAGTGCTGTCGCCGATCACCACGACACGGATTTTCTGGAAGTACCCGTTGAGGGTTACCTCGCGTAGTGCACTTGAGTAGCCGCCTGTCGCAAGGAGATCCTCGCCGTCGGGTCTGACACCGTAGACCTCGACGACTGCCCGACCCGACTTGAGGTCGTAGAACCAGAGCGAAACGCCAGCGTCCTGCAGGTCCGCGTAGTAAACGCGGGCTGGGTATAACTTGTCGCCACGCTTGAGCGTCGTGGTGAGCTGTTGGTTTTCAAACCAGGCGTTGCGATTAGTCTCGCTGATCGAGATCTCTCGGACACCTTCCGCCCAGCCGATATTTATCGGCGAGGTGCTACTTACCATGGGCATGTTACTGCTGAAAGGATCGATGATACCTCGTTGGAGGACTTCCCCAGTCGAAGTATCGACGATCTGGTATCCTTGATTCCGCAGTAGCGGATCAAGCCACACTGAGAACCCCCCGTCTCGGCTACCGTAGCCGAAGCTGTTGCCGTTTGGCAACATCAGCCGAAGGTTGTTCGGATTGACCCCCTCAGGCGCTTTATACGCCAGAATCGCACGCTGGTTGACAGGAAGCATCTCAAAACTGATCGCTTCACCGCGCCAGACGCGTGTGAAGTAATGACCAAAGCTAACTTCTTCGCCCCCAGCTAACCCGACGAGACCGTAGCACCACGCGTTGAAGTCAACGGCCATACCCTCTTTATTCAGAGCCAAACCCTTGAGGGGCTTTTGCGGGTCGATGGGAATCTCTACCCCATCGATGACTTGCAGAGTGATGAACCCCTGAAGGTTCAGCTCACACCTGCCGTACACCCACCTACTTCCCGGCTCGCCTTTTTCCATCTGGCGGTAGAAGCCGACTTCGAAACGATATTTGACCACCTTCTTCCCGAGCATTGCCGCATCGGCGATACGCTCGGGGTCTTTCTCCGGATTGACCGCGACCGTGGTGGTCGTGGTCGTACCCCCACCACCTCCCGCGACCCCAAAGGGTGCGAAAAAGGTGAGGACGAGGGTGGCGATGAGCGCCACGAGGAATGACTTAATTTTGGTTTTCATTCGATTTTTTCTTTCTGAGTTTTCTGATTTCTGAGTTTTCCGTGTTTACTGGTTTGTTGTTTGTTCCTTTACTTCCCGCCACTACTAGCACCACCCACACCATTGCTGGCGTTATTGGTGCCCGTCGTGACTGAAATTTTACTGAATTGATCAGGGCTGAAACCCAGCTTACGAAACGTTTCCGCCTGAAGCCTTGCGATTTCCGCACGAGCTTCAGCCTGACGCTTCTGGGGTTGATTGTTGGTCTCCCCACCTGCCACCATCACAGATACCTTCTTTGGCACTGGTGTAGATGGTAGCTCGATCGGCGTGATCAAGCGGTTTTTGTTTCTGCGACTATCACTAGTCGCAATCATGAGAAAAATCAGTCCTGCGATGCCCAAAAAGGCACCCCATTGAATCAATTTTTTGAACATATTCCTTTTTCCTCCACTAAACCGTATTTATTTTTCAAAGAGGCAATGAAAATTGGAATCCTTCGATTCCGCATCACCAACCCTTAGTATAGCATATTGCAAACCTAAAGTCAATAGATACAACCCGCTTTATCGTATATACCCTTATTTATAGCCATATCCCGAAACATACCTTGTGATATGGCTCTGGTACATGCTATGATGTACCCCTACGAGGGCCTGTAGTTTCAATGGTAAAACATCGGTCTCCAAAACTGAGGTTCCGAGTTCGAGTCTCGGCGGGCCCGCAGTAAACGGAGTAACGCAAACAGATAACCTAGCCACCCAAATCAACAAAAAAACCGCCGAAGGCGGTTTTTTTGTTGATTTCTGACAACACTTCTTTACCCTGTAATCTTTGCCTCCTTGTGCATCGTAGTCTTTTTACAGGTTTTACAAAACTTCTTGAGCTCGATCTTTCGCTCAACTTTTTTCTTGTTTTTTGAGGTATAATAGTTTGCGTTCTTGCAATCCTTACACTTTAATCGTAGTAGTCGGTCTTGTGACATATATTTTATTTATCTGAGCAGTATATCTCATCTAGCTATAAAAATCAACTATTCGCCCCTAAGCTTACCGATTTTCGGTATATTCCTTAAAAAGTTTCATTAGAGACTGTGTCACTTTTCCCACCTTGCCGTCAGATATTACTTTACTGTCAACCGACACTATTGGTACGATTTCCTTATAACTTGCAGTAATAAAAACCTCATCAGCAGAAAATAGCTCCAGGGTAGTAACATCTCTTTCCACCACCTTGTATATTTTTTGAGCAAGCTCTATCGTCACCCTGCGTGTAATACCCATCAACACATTATTTTTAGGAGTAATCACTACTCCGTCTTTTACAATAAAGATGTTGCTTGTAGCAGCCTCGAGTACCAGACCATTTGATACAAAAAGTATTTCGATTGCGCCTTTTTCTTTTCTTTCCTTTTGTAGTTGTACCGCTGTAATATAGTTTATAGTTTTATATTCTGGCAAGAATCTTTGATGTTCATGAGTGATGAGAGATGCACCAGAGGTGTATAAAACGGCTGGTAACGAAACATACTCCTCAGCAAGAATATAGAAGGTGGGCTTGGCTTTGTCGTACTCAATACCACTCATGGTATTACCTCCAGTCAAAATTATTCGTATGTTGGTTCTTTGAAAACCATTTTTAATATGTAGAGAAATGATAGCCTTTTCAATCTCATCGTTTGACGCTGGTATGGAGAGGTCGAGGGCTTTTGCCGATAATTGAAAGCGGGTGAGATGATCTGCAAGACGAAAAGGCTGACCGTGGTAGGTAGTAATCCCCTCGTATATGCCATATCCGCGAAGTAGACCGATGTCGTAAACACTTACCTGTGCCTCTTGTACTGGCAGTATTTTTCCATTTAGATAACAGTAGATTGTTTTCATAGGTTTGATTATTACTATAGCACAGAGAGAGAAAAATAACCCCAAATTACGAAATACTTTATCGGCACACCTTTTAAATGGCACGAGTATTTTTCTGTTGAAAAATCTCTCAAGTCTCGGCTACCTCGTCCTGCGCCGTCTACAGGAACACATCATCTACCGATGTGAAAGTCCATTTAAAAGATACGCCTTCAACGCATTTCGTAATTTGGGGTGGTTAGGCGTTTTTTGTATGCCGCCGGGTTGGACTCGCCTCTTGCACTGCTGTGCTCGAGACCTACACTCGCTCTTCGCGAGTTGCGGCCCGCGGTTCGAGTCCAACCCGGCAAAACAAAAACCCCTTTCGGGGTTTTTTGGTGCGCCGGGTTGGACTCGAACCAACGATGCCCGAAGGCGGGAGATTTACAGTCTCCTGAAATAGCCGCTATTCGACCGGCGCAAAAGCATACCATAGTAAAATAGCATACTTTTTAGTATAATTCCAGCATATTACCTCACATCTGTAATTACAAAAACCCTTTAACCCCTCACCATCTCCTTACTCTCCATAATTTTCATATCCTTCCCGGCTTTCTTTACTTTCTTAACCTCAAACACAAACTCCCCACCTTTTAGAGTCACCTCAATAGCCCCTCCCTGCATTACCCCTCTAGATACCATGAGTGATGCTACTGGAGTCAATATCTTGTTTTGTATCAAACGCTTGAGCGGTCTCGCACCGTACTGCGGATCATATCCCTCCTTTGCAAGATAGACTAATACTTCGGGAGAAACCTCTAGAGAAATCTCTTTTGTAAGTAATCGCTCTTTTACCAAATCCACCTGAATCTTTACGATATCTGCCACCGCCTCTGGTGAAAGAATATCAAAAATAATAATATCGTCGATACGGTTTAAAAACTCTGGTCGGAAAAAATCTTTGAGATTATTTGTAACCTTACTTTTGACATCATCGTAATTTTTCTTTTCATCACTGTTGTGACCAAAGCCCATTTTCTCCATTTTTTGAATATACTGAGCACCAATATTCGAAGTCATAATAATGACACTGTTTTTAAAGTTTACCACCCGCCCCTTGGCATCAGTCAAACGCCCATTATCAAGTACTTGCAAAAGAATGTTGAACACCTCTGGATGTGCTTTTTCTATTTCATCAAAAAGAATCACGGAATACGGACGATGACGGACAATCTCTGTCAGTCCTCCACCTTCATCATGCCCAACATACCCCGGAGGTGCTCCTACTAGCTTTGACACCGAATGCTTTTCCATATACTCGGACATATCCACTCGCACGAGTGCCTTGTCGTCGTTGAAAAGAAACTCAGCGAGAGCCTTGGTCAGCTCAGTCTTACCCACACCAGTCGGTCCAAGGAACATAAACGAGCCGATCGGCCTGTTTGGATCAGCTATCCCTGCCCTAGAGCGTTTGATAGTATCTGCGATCTTTTTTACTGCGTCATTTTGACCCACAATACGCTTTTTGAGCTCATCTTCCATGCGGGTTAGCTTCACAGCTTCCTCTTCTAACATTCGAGATACTGGAATACCTGTCCAACGAGAAACTACATCGGCAATATCTTGCTCAGTTATCTCTTCTTTTAGTATTCGTCGCGAGCTTTGTAACTTTTTTAAACGCTTTGACTTGGACTCCAGATCTTTTTCGAGTGCTGGAATCTTGCCATATCGTATCTCAGCTGCCTTTGCTAGATCTACTCGTGCCTCAGCCGACTCAGCCTCAAGGCGCAGAGTTTCCAAATCTTTTTTAATACCTTTAATCTCAGCAATTGTTGCTTTTTCGTTTTTCCATTTTAGCTCAAGCTCACTGGTCTGCTCTTTTAGATCGGCTATTTCCTTTTCTATTTTTGCGGTGCGAACTTTTGCTACCTTACTAGTCTCTTTTTTCAAAGATTCTCGCTCTATTTCAAGTCGCAAGACTTTTCTCCGAGTTTCCTCGAGTACTGGGGGCATATTTTCAAGAGAAATTTTTAAAGCCGAAGAAGCTTCGTCTATGAGATCGACTGTCTTGTCTGGCAAGAAACGGTCTGTGATATATCGACTACTGAGATTTACTGCTGATAAAATAGCATCGTCAGTAATACGCACCCCATGAAAAAGCTCGTACTTTTCTTTTAAACCACGCAAAATAGCTGTCGCATCCTCAAGTGATGGCTCATTGACATACACAGGCTGAAAACGACGAGTGAGAGCTGGGTCTTTTTCAATATGCTTTTGATACTCCTTTAGAGTGGTGGCACCGATAGCCCTTAGCTCACCACGAGCCAAAGCAGGCTTTAACATATTTGAAGCGTCCATCGAACCTTCTGAGGCACCTGCACCGACTAGTGTATGTATCTCATCGATAAACAAAATAATTTTACCATCTGACTTCTCAATTTCTTTTAGAATATTTTTTAATCGTTCCTCAAACTCACCACGGTATTTTGTACCCGCTATTAGTGAGCCGAGATCGAGAGAGACTAGCTCTTTGTCTTTTAGTGACTCAGGTACATCACCCATAGCTATTCGTAATGCAAGCCCTTCTGCAATAGCGGTCTTGCCCACCCCAGCCTCACC
>CALRAJ010000002.1 GCA_943350765.1 Candidatus Tayloriibacteriota bacterium
AATGGACACCTTGTGCGTTTTTTTTGAAAGCATATTTGTTAATATTTGAATTACCTTTGAATAGAGCCGTAGTATATCAGTTTTGTGTCCCAAAAATGTCTATTATGCCGAAAAATGTGTGATTTTGTAATTCCTTGGGTTACTAAAAAAAGGCTCTATACGGCCATTTGAACGGCTCAACAGGCCTGTTGAGCCGTTCAAATGGCCTAGTTAAGCCGTTTTTAAAATAATATGGCTCTATCGAGCCATTTTCATCGGCTAAACACGGGGTTTAGCCGATGAAAATTAGACCCCCGAAATTGCTACTGCAATTTCGGGGGATTACTTGCGATTCCTATTCACCGCAAATTCTCTTATTCTGTGCGTTTTTATCATTTTCTTGCTATGATACACACATGGCTACTTGGGCAACAAAAAGAAAACTTACCTATTTTAGTATTATAATTTTGGCAGTTGTAATCTTTCTCGGTTTGCCTACATTTTTTGTAGTATACAAAGCTCCAACATGTACTGATGGAAAGTTGAATCATGGTGAGCTCGAGATAGACTGTGGAGGTCCATGCTCGAGACTCTGCAACTCACAATTTTTTAAGCCAACTATTTTGTGGGCTAGATCAGCAAGGGTTGTAAAAGGGGTTTATAATGCGGTGGCGTATGTCGAGAACAACAATCTGGATGGTGCTGCCAAGCAGGTACCGTATCGATTTAAACTCTATAATGCCGAGGGGGTACTTCTCAGTGAGCGTACGGGACGGGCTGACATTACTCCACACAAAGGGCTAGCGATCTTTGAAGATGGTATGGTTACAAATGAGGGACTACCAGCTCGTGTCGTTTTTGAATTTATCGCAGATCCGCAGTGGTACCGCGCTCAGGATTTGGGTCAGGGAATTGTGGTGAGTGATATGCTACTCGAAAATGAACAGTCTTCACCGAGACTTTTGGCTAAGGTTACTAATAGGTCAGCAAGTCGTATCGACAAGGTATCCTTTGTAACTATTTTGTATGATGTAGATGATAATGCCGTATCCTTTTCAAAAACTAACCTAGACCATCTTTTGGTTGGAGAAATCTCAGAAATTTCATTTACTTGGCCACAGTCATTTGGAAAAAAAGTCTATCGTATGGATATTATTCCAACCATTAAACTCAAATAGTCTACTGTGAAAGAGTTACTAATAAAACTAATACCTGAGAATAGTCTGTTCAGAGATACAAAGAAGATTACTATTGATTGGATTTTGCTAGTAGCGATTATCCCTATTTGTTGTGCGGGACTTTTTACGATGAATTCCTTTTTGGGAGAAAGTATTTCTTTTCAAAGGCAGATCATTTGGATATCTGTCGGAACCCTCCTTTTTTTTGTATTTAGTTTTATAGATTTTCGTTTTCTAAAAAGGACTAGTGTTGTTGTTAGTCTTTTTGCTCTTGCTTGCACTCTTTTACTCTCACTTTTTATGGCAGGAAAAATGGTCAAGGGGTCGCAAAGCTGGTTTGATTTTGGTTTCTTTTCATTTCAACCATCTGACCCTATTAAAATAGTGATTATTTTAATTCTGGCTAAATATTTTTCCAGACGACATATGGAAATCGCTAATGTTCGCCATATTCTCGTTTCTGGATTTTATGCATTTGTTATTTTTGTATTGATTTTACTTGAGCCTGACTTTGGGTCAGCTATGATTATATTTTTACTTTGGCTTGGTATGGTACTAGTGTCAGGTATTTCAAAAAAACATTTATTGCTAGTTGGACTTGTCGGTATTATCTCTTTTGGTGCATTATGGGGCTATGGCTTCAAGGATTATCAAAAAAATCGAATCAAAAACTTTTTAAGTCCATTAAATGATATTCGTGGTTCTGGTTATAATGCATATCAGTCTACTATCGCAGTAGGCTCAGGTCAGGCGTGGGGTAAGGGGGTGGGGTACGGAACACAATCACGGTTAAAGTTTTTACCAGAATATCAAACCGACTTTATTTTTGCAGCTTTTGCAGAGGAGTGGGGTTTTATGGGGGTGCTATTGATTTTTGGTTTGTACTCTGTTGTTATTTGGCGTATTTTGGTCAATACACTCTATGGTGCAAGCAATTTTGAAATTCTTTTTGGAGCAGGTCTAGCTATATACTTTATGGCACATTTTTTTATAAATGTCGGCATGAATATCGGACTCTTGCCAGTTACAGGACTCGTGATGCCATTTATGAGCTATGGTGGTTCGCATATACTGACCGAGTTTTCTGCTCTAGGAATACTGATGGGTATGCGTCGCTATAGCCGAGTGGCACACAAAGACCTCATGAAGAATGAGTTTCTAGGGGTGTAGTTCGTAGTATTAATACCCCAAATTACGAAATGCCGTCTACTAGGTGTCGATTACAAACAATCGACCTTTCTCGGCACTTCTTTTAAAGGTCTATCGGTTAGGGATAGACATCTGTAGACGAGGCTCTCGCATTTCTTTGGTAAGAAATCTCTCAAGTCTCAGCTACCCGCTTCCGAAGTCTATTTAAAAGATATGCCCTCAACGCATTTCGTAATTTGGGTTATTAAAGCTAAACTCCCTCGAGATTAAAAAAGGTCGCTAAAATAATAAAGAGAGGTTAGGAATGCAACAATAGCCAAAGCAATTAGAACATAATTTGCTTGATTTTCGTTTTTAACAAGACCAGTTTTTAAAATCCACCCCACAAGCTTTGGTGGCTGATTGTTATTTGAAAAACGGTTATTAGCAAAATTTTTTGCTTGATTTGTTTCGTCTTCGAATTCTACTGACATTGATATATTATATCACTCATTATATAAAACGCTAGTTTGTCTGATCATCTGGTCTAAGGTAAAGTTTTCGGCAATCGATGCCTTGATTGAGCCACCTAGGTTTTCCCGTAAGTCAGCTTTGCATAGAAGGGTAGATAGGGAAGCTGTGATACCAGCTATGTCGCGAGGTCTTGTGAGTATTCCAGAGACATTGTTACTGATAATTTCTGGGATACCACCGATCTCACTAGCAACAATAGGTAATCCAGCCAGCCCAGCTTCTAGGAGCACATACGGAAGACCTTCTTTGATCGAGGTCAGGGTAAAAATATCAAAAGCCTTTAGATATTTTGATGCGTCAGGAATATTGCCTAGGAAAATGATCTTTTCAGAATAATCTTTATTAGTTTCTTTTCTCGCAAGAACCGTTCTTGCGAGGTTTTCAAGTGGCAGTCTTTCTTCACCCTCACCCACAATCACTAAGGGAGCCGTGGGACTTATTTCTAGGTTTGCGTAGGCAGGGATTAAATACTCATAGCCTTTATTTCGATGAAGCTCCCCGATAGCGCCGATCCAGAGGGAATCTTTATAAATAGCCAAGGCGGGGTTTTTAGAAATGAGATAGTTTCTGGAGATAGATTTTTCGAGAAAGTCTATTGGGCGAATGCCATTGTGTACCATGGCTAGCTTATTCTTTGTCCAGGGTAACGCGGACATTTCTATACGCTCTTTTTCTGCGACTGTGATGGTCGTGTGGCATAAAAGTACAGTGATCCAATGAAGAAATTTGATGCTAAATCGTCCAATCTGTGAGCGACTTTCGTGCCAAGCCCAGCCATGAGATGTGAAGATGATATTTTTTACTCCAGCTAGTCTTCCTGCTAGCGCCCCGAGCCCACCTATCTTCGAGCTATTGAGATGAATGATATCTGGCTGTTCTCGCCGTAGAATACCTAAAATATGGCTAAAAACAAGGATATCATCGAGTATGTTGACATTTCGTATCAGATTTGGTATAATTAGGCTTGGTATACTAGCTAAAGAGAGTATATCAGTCAAAGCTCCGTTTCCACCGCAAGCTACCATTACCTCAAATTTGTCTTTAGAAATCGAGGTTGCGAGGTCGTATACATACCGCTGGGCACCACCAAAGTTTGATTTGGTGATGAAGTAGATAATCTTTTTTTTCTTTTGCTCCAACATGTCTTTAGAATACCACTAGGCGAGGGTATTGAAAAGAAGCAAGGCAACAGATATACACGGTCGTGTATATCTGTTGCCTTGCTAAAGTAGGACTGGCGGGTGGGGCTGGTTTTCTTTTCTTCCTCTTTGGTATATCATACTAATAATGAACATTTTGAACAAAAAAGAGCCTATTTTGCTCGCCTTCGGTGATCTAGGGTTTCTATTTTTAAGTTTATGGCTAATGATACTACTGCGTTACGGGTCAATCCCTGAGGTAGGTACTATCAGCACCCACTTTGAGGCCTTTCGGCTTATTTTTGCTTTGTCTATATTGGTATTTTTTATTGCTGGGTTGTATGAAAAGACTGCGATAGTATTAAGACACGATCTTCCTAATACTATCTTTAATTCTGTTCTGGCAAATACTGTCCTGTCAGTGCTTTTCTTTTATCTGATACCTCAGTTTGGAGAAATAAGTATCACACCAAAAATCAATCTTTTTATATACGCCCTAATTTCTTTTGGAACTCTCATTTTTTGGCGAATGTTTTTGTTTCCACTTTTTGGTCTTCGGAAAAAGGAGAATGCACTGATTGTCGGAAGTGGTGTTGAAATGAAGGAACTCGCGGAGGAAGTCAATAAAAATACTAGATATAATCTTTCCTTCGTGTCATTGCTGGATTTGGATACAATTAGCCCAGCTGATTTTCAGGTTGAGCTCCATAAGTATATTTCAAATAACGGTGTTACCCTCGTGGCGATAGATGTAGATAATGAAAAGTCATCGCCGATATTGCCATATCTTTATGATCTGATTTTCTCCACAAAAGTACGTATTATAGATATGCATACAATGTACGAGGATGTTTTTGATAGAGTCCCTCTTTCTCTGCTTCGATATGGCTGGTTTCTACAACATATTTCTGTAACACCGCGGGTGCTGTACGACATACTCAAACGCACGATGGATATAGTGATTTCATTTATTTTGGCATTAGTTTCGCTTCTTGTGTATCCATTTGTCTATATTGCTATCAAGCTAGATGATGGTGGTCCATTATTTATTAAACAAAATCGGGTAGGACAAAATAATCAGATAATACGGACTATTAAATTCCGTACGATGTCTATGGACGATGCTGGAGAAAAGGAAAATCAGAATAAAAATAGCCTGACCCGTGTCGGACCTTTTTTACGAAAAACTCGGATTGACGAGTTACCCCAATTTTGGAATGTCCTTTCAGGAGACCTTTCTCTTGTAGGTCCTCGACCAGAGCTCCCTGTCCATGTGGCAGTTTATGAAGCGGAGATTCCGTACTATGGTGTTCGTCATCTCATAAAACCAGGTCTTTCAGGGTGGGCACAGCTTTATCAAAAAGATCCACCTAAAAGCCTAGCAAACCGAGATCTTACTAGAATAAAACTTTCCTACGACTTGTATTATATTAAAAACCGTTCACTACTCCTGGATTTAAAAATCGCTCTGCAGACCATAAAAGCTTTGATGTCGAGGAGTGGAGTGTAAGCGAGTAGGTTAAAGTACGGAATAAAAAAGTCCCCCGCGGCGTACTCGCCGCGGGAAGCTTTTTGATTTATCTATATGTGATGATATGATAGTCGGTATGAAGCAAAAAGTAATCGTTACTGGTGGTGCAGGTTTTATTGGTTCAAATCTGGCGACACGACTCATATCTGAAGGGTACGATGTGCATATTATAGATAATCTTTCGGGGAGTAAAAAAGAGCGAGTACCAGCTGGAGCTCACTTGCATGTAGTAGATATCAGAAATTTTAATGAAATCGAACCCTTATTTGTCTCTGTTGTGTGTGTTTTTCATCTAGCTGCTTTGCCAAGAGTACAATACTCTATCGAAAACCCAGAAGAAACGCACGAAGTCAATGTTACGGGTACACTCAATGTGCTCCGAGCTTCTGCCAAACATAAAGTAAAAAAGGTGGTATATTCCGCTTCAAGCTCGGCATATGGAGATCAGGAGATACTCCCACTTGTCGAAACAATGCCCGCTCGACCAAAAAGTCCGTATGGAGCTCAAAAATATATTGGTGAAGTGTATTGCAAGGTGTGGAGTGAAGTGTATGGTTTAAAAACAGTTAGTCTGAGGTATTTTAATGTGTACGGTCATGGTCAAAGTCACGAAGGGGCATACGCATTGGTAATAGCTAAGTTCTTAAAACAAAAGAATGAAGGTACCCCCATGACGATTACTGGGGACGGAACACAGACCAGAGATTTTACCCATGTGCGTGATGTGGTCAATGCAAATATCTTGGCGTTTAAAAGTGATAAGGTAGGTGCGGGGGAGGTGGTCAATATTGGTGCTGGGGATAATTATTCGGTCAACAAAGTGGCGGAGCTGATCGGAGGAGAGGTGGTGTATATTCCGGCACGACTAGAGCCAAAAGATACTCGTGCAGATAACACACTTGCTCGAAAATTGTTGGGTTGGAAGCCGACAGTCACTTTAGCAGAGGGGATTGCGGAGTTATTGTGAGGTAAAAATTACTAAGACATAAAAAACTGATTTTTGACCAAAATAGCCCTGAGTATAGGCACGCTTTGTCGGAAAGGCTCAACAGTACACCGTTGAGCCTTTGAACTGTTTTTAGTCGAATTGTATTTTGCTCGTACTATGGATTGCGAAGGGCGTTGAAGGTGAATTTTTTTGAAAGACTTTTATAATGATGGATATCCAAAAACGCTTGCCATTTTCCCAAAAATCTCTATAATAGGACAATTAACCAATAAATATATATGTGGAAAACACGGATTATCGCACTACTGCTCATTATTGCTGGACTCGGTATCGGATATTTTAATTACGCTTCACAATTTAAACCCGAATCAAAGGTAGCGAGATTTCCTTTCAAGCTCGGACTCGATCTAAACGGCGGAACACACCTCGTATACAAAGCTGATGTTTCAAAGCTCGATAAAAAGGATATCGCAACTTCGATGGACGCACTTCGAAATGTTATTGAGTCAAGAGTAAATCTATACGGTGTTTCAGAAGCAATCGTACAGGTAGAAGAAGGTGGTGTGATCGGTAATACTTCAACAGACCAAAAGCTTATCGTAGAGCTCCCCGGTGTGACAGATGTGGCGGTGGCAGTCGAGCTTATTGGTAAAACTCCTCTACTCGAGTTTAAAATTTTAAAGGATTCTGACCGTGCAGAAGTATCAAAACGACAGGAGGCGATGGATTTGGCTATTGCTGGGCTTCAGATAAATGGTGCGACGAGTACGATGGCAACTATTCAGAAAATCAAGCCAGTCAGTGAGCTTTTTATCCCAACACAGCTGACTGGTAGGCTACTACAAAATGCAAAATTAGAGTTTAATGGCACTACGGGTGAGCCAGTAGTTTCCCTCGTCTTTAATTCTGAGGGTAAAGAACTATTTGCAAAAATCACTAAAGAAAATATTGGTAATATCCTAGCAATCTTTTTAGATAATAGAGCGATTTCCTTACCCGTAGTACGACAAGAGATATCTGACGGAAAAGCTCAGATTTCTGGAGGATTTACTACAAAGGAAGCTCAGGAGCTAGTTCGTGATCTAAACTACGGTGCCTTACCTGTACCGATAGATTTACTTTCTACTCAAACAGTGGGAGCGTCTTTAGGGCAAAATGCCCTTTCTGGTGGGGTAAAGGCTGGAGCGTATGCGTTTATAATTGTCTCCATCTTTTTGATTATCTGGTACCGTTTACCTGGGGCACTTGCGGTCCTTTCGCTGGCTATGTATTCGGTGATCATGCTCGCTATTTTCAAGCTCATTCCTGTAACACTGACCGCTGCTGGTATTGCGGGATTTATTCTTTCTATCGGTATGGCGGTGGATGCCAACATCCTGATTTTTGAGAGAATGAAAGAAGAAATAGCTCGTGGTACCGATGTGTACGGAGCAATAAGAGAAGGTTTTGCTCGAGCGTGGTTTTCTATCAGAGATGGCAATCTTTCGAGTATTATCACAGCGATAGTGCTTTATTATTTGAGCAATACATCTATTGTCAAGGGTTTTGCTTTGATATTTGGTATTGGAGTATTGGTCAGTATGTTTACGGCTATTACCGTATCCAGAACATTTTTGCTTGCGGTAGCTACCAAGGGCAACGGTAAGATGATGAGATTCCTTTTAGGAAACGGTTTTGGACGAACAAAAGTCGCAAAAGCCTAATTTTATAAATTTATAATTTAATTCAAATCCAATGTTTGTTGTTACTTATCGAAAAATATTTTATGCTCTGTCGGTACTGTTGGTTCTAGGTTCGATCATGGCAGTCTCTATTTACGGATTAAACTTCGGAATAGATTTTAAGGGTGGTGCATTGCTCGAGGTAGAGTATCCTGCTGGACGACCAACGCAGACAGTACTTGAAAAGGCTCTTGCACCACTTGATCTACAGGCTACGATTAGACCGACAGGAGAGATAGGTTATATTATTCGTATGAAAAGTCTGAGTGAGCCAGAGCGACTTGCTCTTGTCGAGACGATATCTTTTAACAGCACTCAGAAAATAGTTCAGAAACGATTTGATTCTGTTGGTCCCACTCTCGGTAATGAATCCGCCAAGAAATCATTCGCTTCGATTGCGGTAGTGATTATTGCCATCGTGCTTTTTATTGCCTTTGCTTTTCGAAAAGTATCAGAGCCAGTGTCCTCGTGGAAGTACGGTATCGTGGCTATTGTAGCACTTATCCACGATGTGATAGTCCCGACTGGTGTGTTTGCAATACTGGGGCATTTCAAGGGGTACGAGATCGATAGTCTTTTTGTGACGGCATTGCTCGTGGTACTTGGCTTTTCGGTACACGATACTATTGTAGTGTTTGACCGAGTTCGAGAAAATCTAAAAATAAATAGAACCTACGGTAAAAAGCAGACATTTGCGGAGATCGTGGGAAGTAGTATCTCACAAACTTTTACCAGATCTATAAACACTTCATTTACAGTACTGCTTTCACTTCTCGCGTTATACTTTTTTGGTGGTCCTGCGACACAGCACTTTACTCTCGCACTTATCATCGGTATCGTAGCGGGTACATACTCGTCTATCTTTCTTGGTTCGCCACTTCTCGTAACGATTGAAAAATGGCAGAGTAGGGGGAAGTAAATATCGTCCAAAACCAAGCTTTTGCCTGTTTTTACAAAACGGCTCTAAAGAGCCATTTTAAACGGCTAAACACCTGTGTTTAGCCGTTTAAAATGTGTCAGATATGTATAGTGAAAAACTCCCAATATATCGAAAGATTGGTTTTTGTTGTGCCATGTTCATTCAGTGCCTATTTTTCAAAAGAATACCCCACAATCTCAAAGTTATTTGGAGTATTTACTGTATTCCAAAATAGGTAGTCAGGAGTTATTATTTTTACAGTGCTTACGGGAGGTATAATACCTTGTGTTTGTAGTTCGTTTAAGATAAGGTCGGCACACATCGCTTTTTTATGACCTATTTTAGGTAATCCAAAAATATATTCAGGATCATCTGCTATAGCTGATAAGTGCTTTACCATCTGACCTATCTTGTCGGTATTTTTCTTTGGTCTGAGTATTACCCAGTTTTTAACATCATCTTGCACCCAGATGCTGTTTGAAAGACTATCAACTCGTATATCGTCTTCAGGTTTATTTTCTCTGCCATGTGCCTCCACGACTTGATTATTACCCAAATAGAGTGCTACATGGGTAAAGAAAACCCTAACCACTGTATTTGCTAGCCAAACATTTTTGGTAATATACCTACGAATCAAAATATCACCAGGTAGTAGCGGGCAGTCCTTTATTTTATCGCATTTCGATGGGGTGCTACTTAGTACTGCTGAAACATCACCTTTTTTCAGTCTGAAGATATTTGTGTAGGTTTGGTGTATGTTGATAGCTACGAGGAGGCAGAAAAGTATTATCGGCAGGATTAGTATTGACAGTAAAACTTTCTTTGTCATCTAGAGGACGGATTATATTTCTCTGATCGTGGCTGTAGGTTTTAGATTGACCTGTACTGTTCCCGAGATTGGGTTTCCTGATTTGGCACTGATACAACTAATCGTATATGTTGTGTTTCGATCAATGGTCCAGCCAGAAACTGATGAGATTAAGTTTCGTATGATATTCCCACTGTACCATGTTGGATTATAGCACTCTGAAACACCTGTAATTTCCCAAAGTAGCTTAAATTTTTGGTTTGGATTTACAGTTAGAATGGATTCTTCATTACCTGTATAGTCGGGAACGGTAGAATTGGCGGGAGCGGTATTCTTAATACCCTTAAATTTCATTCTGGCTTCGTTTGTGATTGAACTATCGAATACTGTTACAGGCGGGCAGTTTAGGATTTGTGTTGCATTAGTCGTTAGGTTTTTTAGGGTTACTTGAGGTGCATGTTGCCCAGTCATATTTAGGGTTGTTGTAAATCTGTTTGTACTTCCCGCTGTTCTAGTTTGCCACGCGTACGTGTAATTAGAATTTGGAGCATCGACACCATTTTCCTTGACTATCCATGTGACGGAACCACCTTTATTTATGGGGGTAGATGTGGTTAGTTCACAAGTAAATGGTGTGGTTGTATTTGTTCCAGGGTTCACAGGACCGCCTCCACCGTTGTTTATAATAACGGGAGTGCCAGGGGGGATCAATGGACCGTTATTGTTTATGATTGGATTTATAACAGTATTCGGATCTACTGTCGGTGTTGTTCCTCCATTATTTCCATTTCCTCCACCTCCGTTAGTATTTCCGTTATCGCCACAATCGATTAAAAGTCTTACAACTGGGTCATTGGCGTATTGAAAAGGTTCTGGTATTACGCAGTAAATAAATTCAAATGTTTCAATTGTCGCATCTATTACTGCCTCAGTTATGGTTGTTATTGCGTCAACCACTACATCAATAACAGAAGTAACAAAATCAGCAACTTCCTCGGCGTGGGCTTTTGGAGGTGTCGATATAAAAGTGGTTACGATTAGACATATAATTACTAATTTAGAAATAGCTTTTTTCATAAAGTTGATTGTGTTAAAAAATATAATAAATGTTGTATATAGTATATCGCATTAGATTACTTGTGGGTAATGGATCTGGTTTTTATTTTACGCTTTGGTAAGCTCAGTACTTTCGGTACCTCCGCTACCATTTGTGTGTACAACATGTTTAGGTTATACTTACTCTATGAATGAAGTTTTTTCAAAGAGAATAATTAGATCTATGATTGTAGCCGTGTTGTGTATTGTTGGTGGGTATGTGGGTATTTTGTTTTTGATAAATTCAAATGGTTTCCTTCCGATGATAATACTAGGGTCTTTGTTAGTTATCCTTGGTCTGGTAGGGATGGTCGCCGTGGTTGCTAAAGATGCATTGTATTTATATAAAAGAAATGTGTCTAATTACGATAATAACACAAGAAACTGGACGGCAGTATTAATTCTTATTTCATTCACCCTCGTCTTTCTGCTTTTTAAATATGCTGGTATGTTTGATTAAATGATGAGTCATGTTATGATGTTTGCAACACAAGCTTAATATACTTAATATGAAATTATTTCAGGGCAGATTGAATCGAAGAAGCTGTATCACTGGTTTAATTATTTTTTGGATACTTGAATTTGTAGCAACCGTTCCAACTTATATAATTTTATACTCACAACATTTTAGTGAATTTGGGGACTTGTCAAAAATTGAAGCAATAAAACTTTTAGCATCGCAGTTTAGTATATTTTCTACTACTGGAATAATTTTTTATATACTAACAATTATTGTCTTATTTCTGTCACTCGGAGTGTATGTTAGGCGATTGCATGATTTGGGTAAATCAGGAACTCTGGCTATTTTGGTGATACTAGATTTTCTTGTGACTAGGGGTTTTGCTGAGTGGACTTTATACAGTGGATTTAAAGCAGATATGTCTATTGTTTGGGTTTCTCAGATCCCTGGATTATTTTCGGCTCTGGTTGGGATTTTTGTACTTTATGTAATAATACAGAAAGGGGAAGACATGCCTAATAAATACGGGGAGGTACCACCCGAAAAAAGCAGTTTAAGGAATATTCTTTTGGCAAAATAATACCATCTACCACACAAGTACTTTTTTCCAATCCCCGGAATTTTCTACTGAAAATTCCGGGGATTACCGTTCAGTAATTTCATCAGAAAGTGGTTCTCAGGTTGTTTTGTCCACCAGAGGTGTAGTAATGAAGCCAAAAAAGAGACTTTGGAGCCCATTTCTCCCACCAGAGGCGTAGAAGTAACCCTCTAAAAGGGGGTTCGCAGGCGGGTAGCCGAGACTTCAGGAATTTTCTAGTAAGAAAATATCCGTACCCTTTTAGAGGGTTTACTTCGTAACCCTTGACTATTATAACCATTCATATATACTACTCCTACCCTAATCGAAACAGGGGTGTTCTTTGAAACTGTGCCAAAATAAGTTATGCATTAAGAACGTAGTTTAAACGAAGTCGTTTAATACGTGCAAGTCCCTGTAAAGTATTCAACAAGCATATTTTACGGGTGAGTCTAAAAAGTTTAGGAAAGTAGAATCTTCGCAGTCGGCGCCCTTCTTTGTTGCAAGCTCCGTTCGCTTCCGCAATGTATTAGTATACATTTTGGTCGCGATACTCGCTCGCGCCTCGAAGTGCATCCAACTACAAAGATTCTATGACACACATTTATAACAATAATTTCAAGAGCATAGACAAACTCTAATACAAAGCTTCGGCGGAGTAGTAATTATTTGAAAATCAAAGTATAGAATATTTTTCTTTATTTTGTTCCGTTCATTTAATTTAGAGTTTGATTCTAGCTCAGGATGAACGCTGGCGGCGTGGGTAAGGCATGCAAGTCAAACGGCCCGCAAGGGCAGTGGCGAACGAGGTAGTACAAAGTAGGTAACGACCCTGGAAGTCAGGAATAACTAGTCGAAAGATTAGCTAATACTTGATGGTCTCGCGAGAGTAAAGATTTATCGCTTCCAGATCGGCCTGCTCGATATCAGCTAGTTGGTAGGGTAATGGCCTACCAAGGCAATGACGTCTAGGGGAGCTGAGAGGCTGACCCCCACCGATGGTACTGAGATACGGACCATACACCTACGGGTGGCCGCAGTCGAGAATCTTCCGCAATGGACGCAAGTCTGACGGAGCGACGCCGCGTGATCGATGAAGTTCTTCGGAACGTAAAGATCTTTTATGAGGGAGAAAGTTTATTGATAGTACCTCAAGAATAAGGGGTTGCTAAACTCGTGCCAGCAGCAGCGGTAATACGAGTGCCCCAAGCGTTATCCGGAATTATTGGGCG
Source organism: Candidatus Tayloriibacteriota bacterium (assembly GCA_943350765.1). Taxonomy (GTDB): domain Bacteria; phylum Patescibacteriota; class Minisyncoccia; order Phycocordibacterales; family PALSA-1337; genus SCTV01. The sequence continues at coordinate 13,251 of CALRAJ010000002.1, forward strand.
TAAAGGGTGTGTAGGTGGTTTTGTTAGTCTCTTGTTAAACCTCCCGGCTCAACCGGGAAGATGCAAGGGAAACGGCATAACTAGAGGATGCGAGGGGTCTGTGGAACTCATGGTGTAGCGGTGAAATGCGTTGATATCATGGGGAACACCAAAAGCGAAGGCAGCAGACTGGAGCACTCCTGACACTGAAACACGAAAGCGTGGGTAGCGAATGGGATTAGATACCCCAGTAGTCCACGCCCTAAACGATCTTCTCTGGTTTTTCGGAGTATCGACCCTCTGAGAGACGAAGCTAACGCGTTAAGAGAAGCGCCTGGGTAGTACGACCGCAAGGTTAAAACTCAAAGAAATAGACGGGGACTTGCACAAGCGGTGGATCATGTGGTTTAATTCGACGATAAACGAAGAACCTTACCAAGATTTGAAACCTAGTTGAAGACAAGAGGAAACTTTTGTCGCCGCAAGGCAATTAGGCAGGTGATGCATGGCCGTCGTCAGTTCGTGGTTTGAATTGTTCCCTTAAGTGGGGTAACGAACGCAACCCTCGTTGCCTGTTATATATGTCAGGCGAGACTGCCCTCGATTTTGTTCGGGAGAACAAAATCGAGTCGAAAGTAGAAAGTCAAAAGTACACAGTCGGATGCAAGTGCATCCACTCGGTACTCAGTACTTTCGACTTTTGACTCCGATTTCGATCGCTCGTGATCAAAATCGAGGGAGGAAGGCGAGGATGACGCCAGGTCAGCATGTCCCTCTGATATCTTGGGCTACACACGTGATACAATGCCCGGTACAACAGGTTGCAATACCGCAAGGTGGAGCCAATCCTTATAAGCCGGGCCCAGTTCGGATTGAAGTCTGCAACTCGACTTCATGAAGCCGGAATCGCTAGTAATCGCAGGTCAGCTATACTGCGGTGAATACGTTCTCAAGTCTTGTACTCAAAATTAAAAGCGCCAGGCAGGTGCTGAATCTAGGTTGTTAAAATCAACCCTTTCCGAATACAATACAGGAGAGTAGTGAACGGGTAATCATTTGGTCGCGAGGCTAAGTGATGAAGGATCCTAGTAGCAAAAAGCAGCCCATTCAAAAAAGAGGGATACGACCCATATGGTGAGTTATGGGGAAGTATCGCAAATAACCTCGAATGGGATGCATGGAATAGAATCAGTACTGACCCTTGGGAGATCTCCTGATATGAAAAACAATCGAAGTATCAGTAGAAGTCAGCTGCGTCGTAGTACCCATTTTTTATGATGGGGAAGGACAAAACCGATAGTGTTAAAACTATTGGACTCGCGTAGTGCGGGAAATCCGCTCGCTACGTGGGAACGCAAAATGTTGTTTCATTATTGCAATCCGCCCGTCAACTCAAGGGAGTTGGGAATACCCGAAATCTCTGCCTAGCAGGGCCTAAGGTAAGCTCAATGACAGGGAGTAAGTCGTAACAAGGCACGGGTAGCGGAAGCTGCTCGTGGATTATTTCAATTTGAACACGGTGTACAGTTTCTTCGGAATCTGTATTACCTTAAATGGTCTTTTGTCATTATTTTGGTGATAGGGTAATGGTTCTGCAACCTCAAATGCGAACCCTCAGCCATGAGAGAGGAATGGCGCAGGTCGGTATCCTCTATAGAGATACTGACCGGTGAACGGAACAAAATAAAGAATGATATTAAAGAAAAAACCGCCTGAAGGGGCGGTTTTTTCTTGGTTAAATCAATATGAATTATACTAGGTACCCCAAATTACAAAATGCCTTTCTCGGCATATCTTTTAAAAGGCACGGATAAATTTCTGCTGAAATTTTCCTCAAGTCTCGACTACCCGTCTTGCGAAGTCCTTTTAAAAGATACACCTGCGACAGCATTTCGTAATTTGGGGTAGACAGAGTAATGCGGTTGCGAATATTTTTTAAATTAAGATAACTTCCGCTATTGTTTTTCTGACATTTTTTTGCTATAGTCTTTTTGTTGTCTGGGTAGTGATAGGTTGTAGATTGCTGGCCCCGAGAAGATTACTCCTCGGGACGCTGCATTTTGCAGCCAAACCTGGGGTTTGGGCAAAATGCGCGCATAGCTCAGTTGGTAGAGCACATCACTGATACTGATGGGGTCCTAGGTTCGAATCCTAGTGCGCGCACCTTAAAAGAACTAATTTGTGACTGTTTGGTACGGATTTTATAACTAAATTAAATCTCATACCTAGTATGGATCGTTCTCGCTAGTCGTCTAATCTAGATCGATGGCTCACTGGTTTTACTTTTAAACCAGTGAGCCATCAACATAGATTGTGTAGGGAGGTTACTTTCAGAGGCTTTTGAAATAGGCTTCTACTGAGCCATTTGAACGGCTCAACAGCCCTGTGCTTGTAACGAGTTTTACTAAACTCGTTATCTTCGTCACCTTGCTCCTTGAGCTGTTCAAATTATATATAATCGATATAGTTTATGTTTAGACCCTTACCAAAACCTCAATAATTAGTACATTTATTTGAGCTATGATATACTATGCAACCGAGCTTCTTTTGAGGCTCATTTTTAATCAATTTTAATATACCATGATCGCAAATACCAAAAAGACAAAGATTGTATGTACCATCGGCCCCGCTACTTCTAGTGTAGAAAGACTATCTGACCTTTTAAAAGCTGGAATGAATATCGTGCGTTTAAACTTTTCACATGGTGATTTTGCGGAGCATCAGGAGAAATTAGTGAATTTAAAAACTGCCATAAAACAGACGGGTATTCCTTGTGCCACACTTCAAGATTTAGCAGGTCCAAAGATCCGTATCGGTACTTTTAAGACCGAGTCTGTGATGCTAAAAGAAGGTGCATTTTTTACTCTTACCACAGACAAGATTGAAGGCGACGAAACCCGAGTTTCTATAAACTACGCACCACTTCCAAAAGAGGTAAAGGTGGGTGGCTATATCATGCTCCATGATGGCAAGAAAAGGCTCCAAATAGTTGAGATAAAAGGCAATGATGTGAAGTGTAAGATTATTATTGGTGGAGAAATAAAGGGTAAGCGAGGGGTAAATCTTCCTGGGGCATATCTCTCTATCTCATCTTTGACCGACAAGGATAAGACCGATATTGCTTTTGGCTTGAAAAATAAAGTTGATTTTTTCGCTTTTTCTTTTGTGCGTCGTGCTTCTGATGTAGAGGAGCTACGAGCTATTCTAAAGACAGCAAAATCTGATGCTAAAATCATTGCAAAAATCGAGGATCAGGAAGCGATTGAAAATATCGATAAGCTTATCGAGCTTGTGGACGGTGTAATGATAGGGCGTGGTGATTTGGCTATTGAAATAGGTGCTGAAAATATGCCGATTACTCAAAAAATGATTATTGATAAATGTAATCAGGCGGGCAAACCAGTGATCACTGCGACACAGATGTTTGAGTCAATGATAAAGAGTGCTACGCCTACTCGTGCAGAGGTGTCTGATGTAGCAAATGCTATTTTTGAAGGTACTGATGCTGTGATGCTTTCTGAGGAAACTACGCTCGGTGAGTATCCTGTGCAGGCGGTGACCATGATGGCCTTGGTTGCAAAGACGACAGAGGCAGGTATTGCAAAGGAACATGAGGCAATGTGGGAAACATCAGGAATGGTAGAGTCGATCGGTGCCTCTGCTGTAAAAGTTGCTCATGATATAAGGGCGAAAGCTATCTTTGTTTTGACAAATAGCGGAAAGTCTGTATTTATGGTTTCAAAAAACAAGCCAAATCTACCGATCATCGGTATGACTGCGAGTGTTCGTACCGCAAATCAACTTCTTTTGAGCTATGCCTGTACGCCGATTTTGGTCCCAAAGATGCTGACTATGGTAGAGGTTAGTAAACAGGTACGGGAGATTGTAAAGAAGTACAAGATTGCGGAAAAGGGAGATAGGGTGGTTGTCGTGGCGGGTATGCCTTTGGGTAAAGTGGCTGAGACGAGTGCTATTTTGGTGGAGGTTATCTAGTTTGGAAAATTGAAAAAGAAAACCCCGCGGCGTACTCGCCGCGGGGTTTTCTTTTGTTGTCTAAAATATGGTATTATTATCTTTAATTCGAATTACAAAATACTTTTCTTGGCATACCTTTTAAAGAGCACGAGTATTTTCTTGCTAGAAAATCTCTCAGTCTCGGCTACCCGCCTTGCGAAGTCTCTTTAAAAGATACGCCTACGACAGTATTTTGTAATTCTGGGTATTCAAATGCACTACAAAGACTATTTTCAAGGTAAAAAAATCACAGTAATGGGACTCGGTCTTCTCGGCCGAGGTATAAACGATGTAAAGTTTCTAGCGGAGTGCGGAGCTGATCTCATAGTTACAGATTTAAAAAATAAAAAAGATTTGGCAGAAAGTCTTGCTCAGCTTACGGACTATCCACAAATCACTTATGTTTTGGGAGAACATCGCATCGAGGATTTTCAGAATAGAGATTTGATTTTAAAAGCTGCTGGAGTACCGATAGATTCTGTCTTTATTGCTGAGGCTAGGAAAAACAAAATACCTATCGAAATGGACGAGTCACTTTTTTTTAAGCTTGCACCACCTACTGTTACGCTCATTGGGATTACAGGTACCCGTGGTAAAACTACCACCACAGCACTTATTTTTGAGATACTAAAGAATGCTCATGGAGAGGGTACTGTGCATCTGGCGGGCAATATACGAGGCTTGGCGACACTACCACTGCTAGCAGTCATACAGCCAAAAGATATTGTCGTTCTGGAGCTTTCATCATGGCAGTTGCAGGGTTTTGGAGACGCACAAATAAGTCCAAATATTGCTGTTTTTACAAACTTTATGCCTGATCATTTAAATTATTACAAAAATAGTATGCATGCGTATTTTGGTGATAAGGCAAATATATTTGCCTATCAGGGTTCACATAACTTTTTAATTATGGGGGAAGAGGTGGCTGGCCTGATAGAAGAAAAGTTTGGAAAAAGAGCTAGGGCAAAAAAGATTATCGCTGGAGCGGGAGATGTGCCTCCAAGCTGGAAGCTGGCTATAAAAGGTGTTCACAACAAAGAAAATATTGCACTAGCGAAGGCTGTGGGAGATGTCCTAAGGATACCTATCAAAACAATACAACAGGCAGTAGAAAGTTTTATTGGAGTTGAAGGGAGAATGCAGTATCTTCGTACTGTGCGAGGAATAGATATATATAACGATACTACCGCCACCACTCCAGAAGCAACACTCGTGGCTTTGAAAGCACTTTCACAAAATAAAAATATCGTACTTATTATGGGTGGGGCGGATAAGACACTTGATATGAGTCATTTACTTAAAAATATTTCGCAGTATTGTAGTGCTGTAGTGCTTTTGGCGGGGACGGGGACACTGAAGATTCAAAAGGATATTATGCAATTGAAAAATATAAGTCATTGCCATGCAAGTACTTTGTCTGAAGCTCTTACGCAAGCGATGGATAGTGCGCGGACTGGGGACACGGTGCTTTTTAGTCCAGCTTTTGCTTCGTTTGGAATGTTTAAGAATGAGTTTGACCGAGGGGATCAGTTTTCAGAGCTAGTGAAAGGTTTGCAGTAGTTATGCACAGGGACAGAAAAGTGCTATAGACAAAGTACTGTAGTCTGGTATAATTGATGTCCGGAGAACAAACATGCTTATTTGTACGCTGAATGCGCAAGTCGTGTTTGAGATCTTCAAAGTTCAAAAACAGTTAAGTGGTGGAAGGAAAAAGGGTTATGGGACACAAAACACAAACGGAAGGAACAGTCTCGGATGCCAAGGAGTTCAACCGCACTCAAATGATGGCTCGGCTTTGGGGGGATTTGGTCAGGGCTGTCAGGGAGCTGAGGGTGATCGCTGTCGAAAAGTTGCAGAAGATCTGCCGAATGTTCCGTTTCAAAACCAGCCACAATCGTGCCATGAGGCTGGTCGCGAAGTATTATTCTGCCAACCAGCACCCTCTGGGCATGGCGGAGGTACCCGCAGTGCTTCTCGAGGCATTTGCGGTGGTTGGCAAAGAAGAGTTCGTCAGGGCGAAGGAGCTCGGTGATGCGATTCGGACACACTCTGTATTGACCGAAGCACAAGTGGCACTTGGGGCGAGAATCTCTTGTCAGAAACAGCGCAGTGATTCTCTGCCTCGTGGTCGTGATTTTGCAGAAACACGATATTTCCGGACATCAAGCATGCGTCCCCTTTATGGATTTCCTGTAATGCCTGCCATGGCGTAGTTTGATAGCCATGGCCAGACCAAGCTTGTTTTATCTGCCATGCAGAGAAACAAGCCTTTTTAATTAAGAATTAGGTGGGGTAAACCCGCGCCGTACTCGGCGCGGGCGAAAGAAGTTTTTTGTAGCTGTGGATAATCGTCCAAACTATTTCTGTGCTATGATTGTGTATAAGTGTTAATTAGTTTTTGTAAACATTTTTTATATATTGAAATCTCTTTAAAATCATGAATGAAGACGAAAATAAAATTACTTACTTCGGACAAACGGACGCTCGTAATAAAAAAACTCCGTTTGGTATAAAACGAAAAGATCGTTCTAAACACACCTATGTTATTGGTAAAACAGGTATGGGTAAATCAACCCTGCTTGAAAATATGGCAGTGCAGGATATTCAAAATGGGGAGGGTCTAGCTTTTATTGATCCTCACGGCAAGACTGCTGAGCTTCTTCTGGAATATATTCCCGAACATCGCATAAAGGATGTTTTGTATTTTGCACCTTTCGATATGGAGTACCCAGTTTCGTTTAATGTTATGGAGGATGTGGGTGCAGACAAGAGGCATCTAGTGGTAAACGGTCTCATGAGTACTTTTGAAAAGATTTGGGTAGATGCTTGGTCTGCTCGCATGGCATATATTTTAAATAATACACTACTAGCACTTCTTGAGTATCCTGGGGCTACACTTCTCGGTGTAAACAGGATGTTGGCAGATAAAGACTATCGAAAAAAGGTGGTAGATAATGTTACCGATCCATCAGTGAAGTCGTTTTGGATTGATGAGTTTGGAAAGTATACAGAGCGTTTTGCGGCTGAGGCAACTCCCGCTATTCAAAATAAGGTGGGGCAGTTTACCTCAAATCCGCTGGTGCGAAATCTGATCGGTCAGCCAAAGTCATCCTTTAATATTCGCCAGATGATGGACGAGAAAAAGATTTTGATTATCAACCTATCGAAAGGTAAGGTGGGAGAAGGGAATGCTAATCTTATTGGTAGTATGCTCATTACCAAAATCTATCTTGCAGCAATGTCTCGAGCAGATCTCACAGAGCGAGAACTAAAAAAATATCCCAATTTTTATCTATATGTAGATGAGTTTCAGTCCTTCGCCAATAAGTCCTTTGCCGATATTCTGTCCGAAGCACGAAAATATAAACTAAACCTAACTATCGCCCATCAGTACATTGAGCAAATGGAGGAGGAGGTGCGTGATGCAGTGTTTGGAAATGTTGGCACAATGGTGGCTTTTAGAGTAGGTGCCTATGATGCAGAGGTGCTTGAAAAGGAATTCGCTCCACATTTTACATTGGAGGATATTGTAAATCTTGGCGTATATCAGATATATTTAAAATTAATGATTGATGGAGTGGGATCACAGCCATTTTCAGCAACTACGATGGCACCTATTAGGTTACCAAGTATTTCTTATAAAAATGAAATTATCGAAAGTTCCAGAAAGCTTTTTGCACAGCCGAGATCGGTAGTAGAGGAGGAGATAAAACAATGGCATGAGCAGGAGCGTGTGGGTCCGAGTAAGCCATCAGGTGGAGGGCGTGTAGGAGTGGATAATTCAGCCAGTACCAGTCTATCTAAAGGCGGAGGGAGTGTCGGTCAGGTCGCTATCGTATCTAGTGGTGATATAACGCAACCCATTACTCCAATACCACCCTCAAAAACTGTCGTTCAAAAAGTAGAAATCAAAAAAATAGAAAAAATAATTATAAAGGAACCCCTAGTAGCCCTTAATTTAAAAGATGCGTTAAAAAATATAGTTTTAGGTGCATCCGCGAGCAAGTTTGTTGGGGTTGAAAAACCAAAACCACTTCATCAGATGGTCTCAACTTCAGCGCCAAATCCTACAGGATATACGGTTGTATCATCTTCTTTAAATGCACCTAGTCATGATCGTGAAATGGATCTTCGTCGTGCGGTTTCTTTGGATTATTTAAAAAAAGCTCCACAGCAACGCGAGCCTAAAAATCAACCAGGGGGAAAGCCTGTGAGTCAAAAGAATATTGATGATTTACGATCGGCACTTGCTTCGGTTATGGGTACAAGTTTTCCTTCAAAAAAGTCAGAGGAATCGACCGCTCCATTGGCGGAGCCTATAGTTAAACATCCTAAACCTATCACAGCAAATCCTTCCCAAACCTATTCAAAGTCTTTGGAAAAGCCGGTACCAGAAAATAAAAATACAGCAAAGGTAGAGTTGCGTGAAGTACCTGAGGATGTACTACGAAAAGTACTCAAACTCGATGAAAAGTAGTAGTATTGATTTGTATGACTGAATCGGCAAAAAAAGTATTGATTTTTTCTATCGCCTATTACCCACATTTTATTGGTGGTGCGGAAGTGGCGGTAAAGGAGATTACAGATAGATTAGTTGATGATTTTGAATTTCACATGATTACCTTGGGTGCAAAAGGGGATAAAAGTGATGAAAGAATCAGCAATGTCTTTGTTCATCGTGTGGGGAGTGTTTCAACTATTTCAAAATATCTATTTCCATTTATAGGCTTTTTTAAAGCCGTTGATTTACACAAAAAACACCACTTTCAGATAACTTGGTCTATTATGGCAAATTATGCTGGTTTTGCTGGGCTATTTTTTAAATATTTGAAGCCAGAAGTAACATCCGTCTTAACCCTTCAGGAGGGTGATCCGATATTGTATATCAAAAAACGAGTTGGTGTCCTGTACCCTTTGTTTAAAAAGATATTTACCAAAGCAGATCGTATCCATGCTATTTCAAATTATCTTGCTGATTGGGCAAGAGATATGGGAGCTAAAGGTCGTGTTGATGTTGTGCCAAATGGAGTGGATATTTCACTTTTTTCAAAAGCAATTTCGGACGATGAGAAAAATTCACTTGCTCGTGAATTGGGAAAAAAGACCGAAGATATTTTCCTGATCACCACTTCTCGCTTGGTTATTAAAAATGGAGTGGGGGATATTATAAAATCACTCCAGTATCTACCCACCAATGTAAAATTATTGATAGTAGGTAATGGAGTGCTAGAAGATACCTTAAAGGCTTCCGTAGATGCCCACAAGCTCTCAGGTAGGGTTTTGTTTGTTGGTTTTATACATCATGCCGATTTACCTAAATATCTGGCTATAAGCGATATATTCGTAAGACCAAGCCTGTCTGAGGGGATGGGTAACTCATTTATTGAGGCAATGTCGGCAGGTATACCCGTAGTCGCTACTCCAGTAGGTGGAATAGTTGATTTTTTGGTTGATCGCGAAACAGGTCTTTTTTGTCAGGTTTCGGACCCAAAAAGTATTGCGGAATGCGTGAAATTACTTTTGTCTGATAAGATGCTATCTACTCGACTGGTCGAAAATGCTCAAAAAATGGTTTTAAATAATTATGATTGGTCTAGGATCGCTATTTTGATGCGTGAAGTGATCCGATAGTAGCCTTATTTATAGCCATTTGAACGGCTCAACATCTAGTTTGTACAGAGTCTTGCTAGACTCTGTATCTTCGTCGCCTTCGCTCCTTGAGCCGTTCAAATGGCTCTGCACAGAGCCATTCTAAGTAACATAAGAGATTGGTAGTGTTTTCAACTTTTTGAGCTTTCTTTGTTATTATGCACACAGAATCTTATGCCACAAATCTTTCCAAATATCATGCTGCACAAGTTCAGATACATATGAGACTTTTAATTAAGTTTTGTATATGCGAATTTTTAACAAATTTAAAGGAACAAAAGGCTTTTCAGATGGTGAAAAAAATGATATAAAGTAGATATGAAGATTTTGCTAGTAACAGGTATTTATCCACCACAAATAGGTGGTCCAGCACAGTATGCCAAGAATCTTGCCGAGGCACTTCGTGTACAAGGACACGAAGTAGCGGTGCGTACTTATGAGCTGGAGCGGAAATTGCCGATGGGTGTACGACATTTACTTTTCTTTTTCCGAAGTTTGTGGGCTATGCCGGGGACGGATTTGGTGATTGCACTCGATACTTTTAGTGTGGCTTTTCCTGCGGTTTGTGCAGCAAGACTGTGTGGCAAAAAGATGATTATTCGGACTGGAGGAGATTTTCTTTGGGAGTTTTATGTTGAGCGAACGGGGGATTTGGTATTGTTACGAGATTTTTATAATACGAGGATTGGCAGATTAAACTTTAAAGAACGATTGATTTTTAAATCAACCGGTTGGACATTAAGAGGGGTGAACGCGATTATTTTTAGTACAGAGTGGCAGAGAGATATTTTTACACCAGCGTATGGGCTGGATATGAAAAAGAATTTTATAGTCGAGAATTATTGTGGTGAGAGAATGCCGTCATTTCCAGCGGTTATTAAAAACTTTGTGTCCGCCACTCGTCCACTCAAGTGGAAAAATCACGTTCGTCTTGCGGAAGCGTTTAAAAAGGTGCTTGGAAAGGGTATCTCAGTCGTACACGATATTAATCCAGTTCCACATGATATGTTTATTGAGAAACTTCAGCACGCGTATGTTGTGATATTGGTTTCGCTTGGGGATATTAGTCCAAATATGATTCTGGATACAATTCGTTGCGGTAAGCCGTTTATTATGACTAAGGAGACGGGTTTTACCGAAAAACTAAAAGATATCGCTTTACTTGTTGATCCTGAAAATGTAGACGATATTGCAGAAAAGATTGAGATGTTGTGTGATCCAAAAATATATGCAGAGTATCAGCATCGGGTACAAAACTTTAGCTTTAATCATGGTTGGGACGAGATTGCGAAAGAATTTTTGGTAGTTAATTCTCAAATAAAATGAAAAATCTTTTGATGATATCGACTGATCGAAGGATATTTGAAAAGGATAGTGGGGTACGGGAGCGGATGATGGAGTATGGTCGTGGTCTGGATGAATTGCATATAATTGTTTTTGCAAGAAAGAGCGCCGGATTTGTGGAGGAAAAAATAGGTGAAAATGTATTTGTATATCCGACCCAGTCTACTACAAGGTTTAGATATATTTTTGATGCTATCAAAATCGGTCGCCTGATTTTATCTAAAGACTATCAACCAGAAACTAGTGATTGGTCTGTTTCCTGTCAGGATCCTTTTGAGACTGGACTTGTGGGTACTAGTTTAGCAAAGCAATTTTATCTGCCACTCGAACTTCAGATACATACTGATATCGGCAGTCTATATTTCACTTATTCTTTTTTAAATAAGGTGCGGATTATAATAGCTCGATATACGCTCCCAAAAGCGTCACATATTCGAGTGGTTTCCACACGAATACAAAAATATCTTGTGGATCAATTAAAAATCGATTCGAGTATTATCGAAATTCGCCCGATTCAGGTAAATGTAGAAAGTTTAAAAAATACTCCTGTAATCCTTGACCTTCACAAAAAATACCCTCAGTTTAAAAAGATTGTATTGATGGCTTCGCGCTTGGAAAAAGAAAAAAATATTGGCTTTGCTTTGCGGGCTTGGAAAAAAGTTTCGGATATTGTATCTGGGGTGGGTTTGGTGATCGTGGGTTCTGGGGGAGAAGAAAAAATCTTAAAAGAATCGGTGCAGAAACTCAATATTGAAAAAAGGGTGATATTTGAACCATGGACGAACGAAATTTCTTCATACTATAAGACTGCAGACATTTTTCTACTCAGCTCTCTTTTTGAGGGTTATGGCATGACATTGGCTGAGGCAAATGCAGTGGGCTGTGCTATTGTGTCGAGTGATGTGGGGATTGCTCCCGAGCTTTCAAATACCACTGTGTGTCCGGTAAATGATGAAGAGTGTTTTGTCGAAGCTCTTGTTGCACAATTAACCAAATGAAGAATATATTGATTATTACACAAAAGGTTGACATGAACGACAGTAGCTTTGGTTTTTTCCATGATTGGCTCAGAGAGTTTTCAAAACTTGCTCAGGTGACAGTACTTGCGCTTGAGGTAGGGCAGTATGATTTACATGGAGTTAAGGTTTTTTCTTTGGGTAAGGACAAAGGAGTGTCTAAGTTTTTTTGGTTATTAAATCTATATAGATATTTATGGATACACAGAAAACAATATGATTTTGTTTTTGCCCACATGAGTCCACTGTTTGTGATATTTCCATTTCTACTGATGTTTTGTTTAAAAAAGAATATATATTTATGGTATGTCCATCGTAAAGTCGATCTAAAATTACGCATTTCCGAAAAACTAGTCTCGAAAATTTTTACTGCAACTAGAGAAAGTTTTGGTATTAAAAGTGATAAGGTCGTGTACATGGGACAGGCGGTCGATGTCGATAAATTTTATTCAGAAAACCTGGAGCATTTAAATGATAAAAAAGAGTTTCGGGTTATAACTGTGGGGAGGATTACTTCGATTAAAAATCTTGATACTTTGATCGAAGCGGTAGCACTAGTTTCAAATGAAATACCGATTATTGTGGATATCGTGGGTGCTCCAGTGACCAAAGGAGATTTTGAATATGAGAAAAGATTGAAAAAGATGATTATCGAGGGTGGTCTTTCGAGTAAGATAAAGTTTATTGGTTCGGTAGCAAATAAAGATTTACCGAAACTTTTTACGACTGCTAATGCAAGTGTAAACCTCTGTCCGACAGGGGGTTTGGATAAGGCGGTACTCGAGTCAATGGCATCAGGAATACCTGTTTTAGTGTCAAATACTGCGTTTAAGGCTCATTTGGGGCAGTATGCAGAGGAATTTACCTTTCCAGAAAGAAATCCGAGGGCTTTGGCCGAGCGGTTGAAAAAGCTCTATGTTCAAAAGGATCTGGTCGAAGCTGGTCGGTATTTGCAAAAACTGGTACGGGAAAAGTCCTCGATTACGAATCTTATTAAAAGTATTGTTGAAAATCTATGAAAACAGTTTGTTTTTTTGGTATTTATGATCCAAACTATGCCCGCAACCGGGTCCTTATTTCTGGTTTTAAATCAAATGGGTATCAAATTGTCGGGTGTCGAGTTGACCCGAGACTTTTTCCTGGGATAAAAAAGTACATACAACTTTTTAAAGAGTATCAAAAGATAAAGTTAAAAAATTTTGATCAGGTGATTGTTGGGTTTCCAGGACACACTGTTGTGTGGCTCGCGTATCTTTTTTTTGGTCGTCGGGTTATCTTTGACGCTTTTTTATCTTTGTATGATTCAAATGTGTTTGACCGGAAAATATATGCTACTCGTAGTATTGGCGCATACAAAGATTGGTTTTTGGACTGGTATAGTTGCACCCTTGCCTCAAGAGTGTTATTGGATACCCACCAGCATGTGAAGTATTTTAGTGAGCAATTTTGTATTCCAGCAGAAAAATGTTTAGTCATACCGGTCGGTTCAGATGAATCTATTTTCTATCCGCGAAGTAGTACAAACAAGACCGATGTCTACACCATCCACTTTCACGGTAGCTTTGTTCCATTACAAGGTATACGGTATATAGTCGAGGCGGCTGAAATACTTAAATATGAAAAAATACTATTTAATATAATTGGAAGTGGTCAGGAATTTGATTTAATAAAAAATCAAGTGCGTAATAAAAAACTTGAAAAAACAATTTGTTTTTTAGGACGAAAGGATTTAGACAAATTACCTGAATATATGGCGAATTCGGATGTTTGCCTAGGTATTTTTGGGGATACAGAAAAAACAAAACGAGTAATCCCTAACAAACTTTATGAGGCAATTGCGATGAAACGGCCAGTTATATCGGCGGATACACCTGCACTACGCGAAATTTTTATTGAAGACGAGACAATATTTTTCTGCAATATTTCAGATGGAGTTAGTTTGGCAAGTAAAATAACCTGGCTTATGAAAAATAAGGAAAATGGTGAGCAGGTTGCACAAAATGCATATCAACTTTTTAAGGATAAATTGTCACCACATATTATTGTCGCTAACTTAATATCAGCTTTACTACAAAGGTGATAGACGATAGACTGTCTAGGTATCTAACATTAAAAATATGTTTTACTTTGCTGGTACGCGAAAACCAAACTTTTCTGATGTAAAAAAAATCGACTACAACGACTACTGGACTCACCGTGGTTTTGTTATTAATAAAAAATTAAAAGAACGAGAAGAGATTATTTTTGATTATATTCCTAAAGGATCTAGGGTGCTTGATGTCGGTTGCGGTAACTCTCTTTTACCCATAAAACTTAAAAAAAAAGGTGTGGTGGTGGAGGTGGCGGATATTTCTGAAATTGTCTTAAGGGGATATGGTGCCCATGGAATACCAAGTGTGCGAGTTGATCTTGAAAAGCCCGCGGATATAAGATTGAATACGAAATATGACTACATTGTTTTGAGCGAAGTTCTTGAACATCTTACCAATCCCGAGGAAGTGGTGGCTGTACTCAAAAAAAGTGCGAAAAATCTCATTATAACTATCCCAAATAGTGCTTTTTATAGATTTAGATTACATTTGTTTTTTGTCGGCAGATTCTTTACTCAGTGGGTATATCATCCTTCGGAACATGTGCGGTACTGGTCACATGTTGATTTTTTAGATTGGCTCTTTTCTCGAGGACTTGCAGTAATCAAATCTGAGGCATCAAACGGTCTCAAACTTTTTGGTCTACCGTTGTTTCGTATTTGGCCAAATTTATTTGGGCACCAGATTTGTTATTTTGTAAAAACTAATGAACTATAAAATTGCGATCATTAGCCCAACTGAAGCAAGTGATGTCTTGGCAGACACTATCTTTGACGGATTACTGACACTGCGAAAGACTTTTCCTGAACTTTCATTTTATATACCAAAAGAGCATAACTATATAACCCCACTTCATCTGAGCGACCATGAATTATCCACAGAAGACTTTGTTCGATATGCTGAGTCGGCCGACCTAATATTTTTAATGTTCAGTAAGCGCTTTACCAACTTTGCGCTTGCTGAAAAGATTAATCGTTGGAATAAAACTATCTACATTGACGGTTCTGAGCTCGGTAAAAATCGTCGGTACGATAGCACTATTCAAAAGATGGTTCTCGATGGAACATTTGACGGGAACGGTAGAATCAATACAGAAATGGTTGAGAAATGCATACTTTATTTTAGGCGAGAAAAACCATATATAAAAAGTATTATTCCTCTACCTTTCGGTATCGAATCCCGTTATCAACAGGAGTATTCTAAGGATATTAAAAAGGATATTGATTTTTTCTGTGTATTCGGTCAGGATGAGTATCCACAGATGAGAAAACATGCACGAGATTTAGTAAAGGACTTTTGTGCTAAGAATAATTTCACCTGCCATACCGAAGTAACCGAAGGATTTAATTTTGATGCTGGAAAAAAGTCGGGTCGAAATGAATTTTACAGACTCCTTGCTCGTTCAAAGGTCGGTATATCGATAGGTGGTGGTGGATACGATACAAGTCGCTTCTGGGAAATTCTTGGAAATAACTGTGTTTTGCTTACAGAGAATATTGATATTTATACTCCAGACAGTAATGCTTTGCGGTATGATAGAATACATCAGTTTACAAATATATACGATTTAGACTACCAATTAAAAAAGTTGGGAGCATTTTTGAAAGATGAGTATAGTCAAGATAATATGGGAGGTGAGTATGATGTGATTGTAAAAAAGCACTCATCTGTTTCTCGGGTGATGATGATTTTAGAGGAAGCTAGAGTAAAAAAGTTAATTATCTAATTATAATTGGATGTCTTTTGAAGAAAAAAATAATCTTTGCTCAATCATAGTTTCTTCTTGTGATGCCTACTCAGATGCTTGGCATCCATTTTTTACATTGTTTTTTAGGTACTGGGTAGATTGCCCATTTCAAGTGTATCTTATTTCTGGGAAAAAAGGATATGAAGATGTTCGAGTTAAGAATGTGTTACTCGAGGACAAGGGTTGGGCGAACAATATGTTTGAAATGTTCAAAGAGATAAAATCACCATATATTTTGTATTTACAAGAGGATTATTTTTTACAAAGTAAGGTTGTTACTGAAAATGTTTCAGAGCTTGTAGAAAAAATGGAAAGGTGGGGAGCTGGTTATTTAAGACTTATGTCGTCACCAAGGCCAGATGTTGTCTTTGATGCTAATCCAATTCTAGGGATTATTAATCCACATTCTCCTTACAGGGTTTCTTTGCAAGCGTCAATTTGGAAAGTAGAAACCCTTAAAAAGTTACTCTGTCCTGGTGAAAGTGGCTGGAGTATGGAGAAATATGGTTCAGAAAGATCTAGCGTTCTACCAGAGCTATTTCTCTCCACCTTCAGGCCAATTTTGGACTATTACACCCCTACAGCGATAAAAAAAGGCAAATGGATGCCAGGGGCATTGTGGCTTTGTAAAAAAGAAGGTATTGTGGTAGATATGTCGATGCGTCCAGTATATACATGGCGTAAGGTCGTATGGGGAAGAATTCGGAATC
This sequence comes from Candidatus Tayloriibacteriota bacterium, assembly GCA_943350765.1. Lineage (GTDB taxonomy): Bacteria > Patescibacteriota > Minisyncoccia > Phycocordibacterales > PALSA-1337 > SCTV01. The sequence goes on from CALRAJ010000002.1 coordinate 29,800, forward strand.
ATCTTTCTACCATTTTTCACTCTTGCATGTCATGATAAAACTTTGTTATATAGCAAATATTCGTATACCTACAGAACGGGCACATGGAATACAGATAGCGAAAACCTGTGAAGCACTTGGTCACGAGGGTATGGATGTAACCCTAGTGGTTCCTCGTAGGATGAATACAATACGTACAAATGTCTACGATTATTATGGTGTAAGGAAAAATTTTAAAACTGTTTTTCTTCCGACTATTGACTTGATCAATTTTGGGAAAATTGGTTTCTCGATCCAATCGGTGCTTTTTGCGGTTGCTAGTTTTATATACTTGCTGAGAAATGATTTTCAGGTATTTTATTCACGAAATCGGCTACCTCTTTTATTTAGTCTGTGTGTAAGTGGTAAAAAGATTTGGGAGGTCCATGATGCCAAGAGTGGAGTGCGTACGGATTTTCTTTTGAAAAGGATTTCTGGAATAGTTGCTATTTCTCGTGGTTTGAAAGTTTTTTATGAAGAGAAAAAAGTTTTAAAAGAAAAAATAATCGTTGCACCAGATGGTGTTTCTATCGACCGTTTTTTTATAACCGAGAGTCAGTTAGAGGTTAGAAAAAAGCTAGGCTTACCATTGGATAAGAAATTAGTTCTTTATACAGGCCAATTATATGGATGGAAAGGTGTGCAGACGCTTGCCGACGCTGCTGTTTTGCTTGGGCAGGAGGTAAACACTATTTTTGTCGGTGGCAGTAGTAAACATCAGTCAGATTTTAGGCAGAGAAATTATGACTCAAGGATAATTCTTTTTCCGCAACAGACTTATGATAAGATCCCTTATTTTTTAAAAGCTGCTGATGTTTTGGTGCTTCCAAACACTGCAAAAGAATCTATTTCAAATTTGTATACTTCTCCTATGAAACTTTTCGAATATATGGCAAGTGGGGTGTCAATTGTCGCATCTAGAATTCCTTCTATATGTGAAGTTTTGAATGATACTAATGCTACACTGGTCGAAGCAGATAATCCCAAAGCTTTTGCGGATGGCCTACAAAAGGTTTTTCATAATCCTGTCGAGGCGAAAAGAGTGGCAGGTCAAGCGAAAAAGGACAGTCTTCAGTATGACTGGTCTGTCCGGGCAAGGACAATAATTAATTTTTGTAATAGTCAATAATATATGAAAATTCTTTTTATTACAGAGTCGCTTGACCAGAAGAATGGGTGGGGAAGATATTCTCTTGGTTTAATTAAGCATCTCGGGGAAATGAATATTGAGTTGTATGTGCTTTGTCATAAAGTTTTTAGCACAGAGCCTTTCAGGCAAATTTCCGGATTACCAACTGCGTTGAATTTCCGGACTAACTATATGTTTTTTCTTTTTCATGTCGTAAAGATTCTGTTTTATAGTAGGTTGGAAAAGCCGGATATGATTCATTGTGTAGTGGAAACATATGCTCCTATAGCTTGGCTACTTTCAAAATACTGGGGAATTCCGTATGTGCTTACTATTCATGGTTCTTTTGCTATTAAAACACTAATTAATCCTTGGTACTCTTTGATACAAAAAAGGTGTTATCGGCAGGCGCAGACTATTGTTGCGGTTAGTAATTATACAAAAAAGAGATTACTTGAAAAAGTTTGGCTGGAGAATGTTGTGGTTATTCCAAATGGTGTGGAGCAATCCTTTTTTTCAATACAACAGACAAATACAGGAGAACCTATGGTGTTGGGTGTAGGAGCCTTAAAACATCGTAAAGGTTTCCATGTTGTGTTGCGAGCTCTTGCTGAAGTAAAACGCTTTATTCCCGACATTAAATATTACATGGTGGGCAGTACCCAAGATTCAAAGTATAGACTTTATTTGCGTGGAATTATCCATGAATTAGGTCTTGAGGAAACAGTTGTTGAATGTGGAAGTATTGATGAGGTGGAGCTCAAAAAACTCTATAGTATCTCGAGGTTGTTTGTGCTGACCCCAATCAGCGATGAGTATGATTTTGAAGGCTTTGGCCTTGTCTATCTTGAGGCAAATGCTACAGGTCTGCCCGTTATCGGTACTTATAATAGTGGAGCAGAAGATGCAATAAGTGATGGCAAAAGTGGTTTTTTGGTGCCACCAGAGAGCGTGTCGGCCTTGGCGGAAAAGATTTTGCTAGTACTTCAAGATTCTTCAGTATATAATAAGCTATCTCAAGGGGGGCAAGTCTGGGCAAAAAGTATGTTGTGGACTGAAATAATAAAAAGATATCAAAAAGTTTATGATCTTAAAAGACATTCTATATACAATTAAAGAGGATTTTAAAAAACTAAGAATTTATCCAGATGTATCTCTTGAGAATGGGTATGTAGTTGATTACGAAAAATATTGGAAAAAACGAGGTAGAAATAATCAATCGGTACTGACGCAGTGGCAGAAAGATCGTGCTGACCGTATCTCAAAGATGGTTTCAAAAGATGATGTGATCATTGATGTCGGATGCGGAGACGCTTCGCTTTTAAAATATTTAATTGATAAAACTGGAGTCCGTGGGGTTGGGGTCGATATGAGTGAGCCGATTCTCGAAAATGCAAAAAATATAGATGTAGAGACAATCGTCCTTGATATCTCAAAGATAGATACCCTGGGTCAGTTACCTGAAGCTGACTATATAATGGGACTGGAAATTTTGGAGCACATGCCGAATCCCGAAGAGTTTATAATGGCTGTTCGTAAGAAGGTTAGAAAAGGTATGATTTTTTCTTTCCCTAATACTGGGTATTATGCACATCGCTTGAGGTTACTTTTTGGCTCGTTCCCATTACAATGGATTTTGCACCCAAGTGAGCATTTACGCTACTGGACTGTACGAGATGCGCGTTTTTGGGTTGATTCACTTGGCTTTAAAATGGATAAAATTATTTTGTATCAAGGTGTAACCGTGCTAAATAATATATTTCCTTCGCTTTTTGGGAAGGGAATCATTATTAAAATTTCCGAAAAAAATGAAGGATAAGACCCTTCTGATAACAGTATTTCATAGTTTTATTTCAAAAAACTTTCTTAACACAGAGGCATTCTCTTTGTTGAAATCCTCGCCAGGACTCAAGATAATATTAATGGTCCCTAAAAATAAAGAAAGCTTTTTTACAGAACAGTATTCTGGTGTGAATGTCGTGGTGGCTGGATTTGATTTTGGTAGTATTCTCAGTAGAAAAAAAGTACAAATTTTATCTGCACTGAGCCATCTTCTTTTGGATTCCCATTATCTTTGGTATAAAAAGGTGGAACGGCGTGACAAAAGTACCCACTTACTAAGATCCATTAAGTATTATTTTGAACTAGCATTTACATATGTTTTTTCCGGTAAAAAGTATGCACATTCTGTGCTAAGATTTCTATTTAAAAAGATGCTTGTGGTCCCAGAAATTGAAGCTTTGTTCGATCGATATGTACCAGATATTGTATTTTCTACAGATGTGTTTGATGAAATGGATGTCTTGGTAAATAGGGAGGCCAGAGCTCGAAGTATAAGGATTATTGGTATGGTCAGATCATGGGACAATTGCTACAGTAAGGGTGTTTTGCGAGTCATCCCCGACACTCTTTTGGTTAATAATGTAGAAATTAAAAAAGAAGCAATCTCTCTCCACGATGTTTGTGAAGATCAAATCAGTATTGTTGGTTTACCGCAATATGACCAGTTTGTGAATGGTGTTCGGACAGAGCGTAAAGACTTCTTTCGTGAAATAGGCGCAGATCAAAATAAAAAATTAATTCTTTTTTCTCCTGCTGGTTCAGTACTCTCAGATATTGATTGGCAGTTATGTACTATATTGAAGCGATTGGTTGACACACATAAAATAAATGAACCGGTGACATTTCTAATTCGGAATCACCCACATCATCCGGCCGACTTGTCACTATTTAAGTCAGATTCAAATTTTATAATAGAAAGACCCGGTACCTCGTTCGGCCTTAATGGTAAGGAGGTCGAGTTGTCTAGAAAAGACTCTCAACATCTCGGAGACTCTCTTTATTATAGTGATATTGTTATGTATGTCGCGACGACTTTGGGTAATGATTCATTACTTTTTGATAAGCCACAGATTATCATTAATTTTGACGGTTGGGAGAACAAAGAATATGCAAGAAGCACTAAGAGATACCATAACGAAGACCATATGAAAAAGATGATAGCGTGCGGGGGTGTTTCGGTGGTTACAAATGAACAGGAGTTGACGATAGCTCTAAACGCTTATTTGAAGGACCCTGGATATTTAAAGGAGGGGCGCTTGCGGACACTTGCTCAGCAGGTTTGTTATACGGACGGCAAGTCATGTGAAAGAATCACTCGTTGTCTCAATGAAGAACTGAAAAAAGTATAGTCAAAACTATTTGATATGGTAATATACATGGAATATGGATCAAAATAATGTTGTTGGTATTCAGATAAAGGACATACTCAAATCCACTCGTCTTGGTTTATTTCCATTACCGACAGATGTTTCTATTGAAGAATGCTGGACATGTTTCTGTTGTACTAAAAAACTGGAAGTTTTTGCTGTATTAATTGGGGTAAAAGTACATTCTCAAATTCGTGTCGGAGTCTGTGGTTACTGTGGGTATATGGGGTATATTGATCGGCCAGCCAAGGCATGGCTTACTTCCTTTTATTCTATTGATTGGGATAAAGAGTTTATGCGTTCGGCTACACAGATGAAAAGTGATGTTGTTTTGCAGAAGGGTGGTGTTAAAGGTAGTAGACAGCGTGCTTTTGAGCTCCATCGTCAGGTTCCGGTTGATAAAAAGAAGCCTTATTTTGAAATTGGAAGTGGTTACGGCCAAGTTATGAAGAACTTTGAAATTGCAGGTTTCGAAAAGCTCTATGGCATAGAGAATTCTAAACATCGAACTGAATTGGTAAAAAAAGTGTTTGGTTTCGAAATCCATCACGGTGATTTTGGGAGTAGAGAGGTCACAGAAAAGATCAATAAAAATGCTCCATACGGGCTTATTTTTTCACACCATGTGCTTGAGCATGTATACGATCCAAATGAGGTGGTGCGTGCTATGGCAGGGATGCAGGATGAAGGGGACTATGCTATTTTTGCAGTACCCAACGTTGCTGGTGAACATATGAATTATGTCACTTTGTACTGGCCACATTTACATGGGTTTACAAAAGAGTCGCTCGAAATACTTTTTAATCGTCATGGTTATGAGGTCGTTGTCGACGGGTCCCCAGATATACTTAATATTATTTTTGTCCTAAAAAAAACAAAGAATCCAAAAGCAATTTTTAAAAAGAGAGATGATTATGTTGCTGAGGCAAAAAAACGAATTCGTGTTGCCATGAGTGCAGGTGTCTTGTCGAAAGGTCTATCTGAGCTTCTTTGGGACCAAAAAATCACAGAGAGAGATAATTCATCAGTGCAAAAAATAAGCGGGGGATTTTTCGGGGGAATTATTATTTGGCATGCGAAACAAATAATTTCTTGGATAAAGTCCAGAATTTTTAAAAGGCTTAGTGTGCAGTATTCATTGCTTGTTTCGCCTGTTTTTGAGAAGATTAGTAAATATGATGCTTTCGAGATACAATTTAAAAAGAATATTACTTTCTTAATAAAATAGATATGATTCAGTATTATAATGTTGAGGCTTTTGCTCAGTTAAAAAAAGAACGGAAAACAGCCGGCAGGGGATTTAAGTACGGTTTTGTTACGGGTGTGTTTAAGGAAGATGTATATAAGGAACTCATTCGCACTTTCCCTGATGTTAAGAAGTTTGAATTAGTAGATAAAGAATCCGGTGGAGGACATAAACGATTTTATGTTGGACCAAATTATTATAGCGGAAAACATTGGGGGTCTACTAGACATCTCAATGGACTTCCTGAAATATGGAAAGAGGTTATAAAAGAATCTGGTTCAAAAGAACTACTTGATTTAGTAGCTGACGCTACAGGTGTTGATTGTAACTCACTTTGTAATTTTGGATTTACATACGGCAACGAGGGGTGTGTTCAGGGGCCACATATTGATGGTGCTGCTCGACCAAATGACCCATCTCCTGTACACGCCACCATCGCCTGCCTGCTTTACTTTAATGAAAAAACAGGTGGTGTCGCGGGGACGGAAGTCTATGATATTGATCGAAAAACAGTTTTGTTTGCGGTGCCTGATTTGCGAAACAGTTTCTTCTATTTTGAACAACATCCTGATTCTTGGCATGGTTTTCCGACTGTACCAAAGGGGGCAGACCGTCGCCTGGTGAGTCTTTCATTTAGTCAGGAGAAAGATATAATCAAGATAGATGACTCATTCCTTAATGTAGTTTACCTTAAGAGTTTTGTTAAAGGGTTAATTAAAAAGATATTTAGTCGCTAGCGTTACGGTTGGTAAACATTATTGCAGGTACACTTTGTTTATCAGGTCGATCTATTTGTCTAACAAAAGTTTTTTGAATCTTATTTCTGACACTTCCCATTCGTCTGGGGTGTTAATATCCATTTCGTATTTTGCTGGTTCAGCCGTCACACAGAGCTCTACTTTATCGCCATAGAGATTTGGTCGCTCTGGGTCGTAGAGATTTTTTGGCTTCAAGACATATGCGATGTCATTTCGAGCGTAACATTTCTGAGGAAAATCTTGTCGACGGGTGAGTATTTTTTTAAGGGGCACATTTCCCCAGAGGGTAATTTTGCTATCCGGATTTCTGGTCAATGTCCAGTACGGAGTATGGTTTGCAGGTGTTTCGTTTACTGTTATCACAGAGTCAGCCAATGTTTTTTTAAAAATCTCGATTGCTTCTGTTAGATGATCTGCCTTTCGAGCTGGACTTGTTGGAAGGACCATAATAAGACCATCCGCCTCATAACCCTCGTTTTCTTTGAGCCATTCATATGTATGTTTTAGGACGGGTTCTATACCTATGGTGTCAATTGAAAATTCTGGTGGTCTTAAAAAAGGTACTTCGGCACCATGTTCTTTTGCAATATCTGATATTTCTTTACTGTCCGTCGAGACGATGACCCTATCTATTAGAGGACAATTCTTTGCAGTTTCTATTGTCCATGCGATCAGGGGCTTACCACAAAAATCTCGGATATTTTTAAAAGGGATAGATTTTGAGCCACCTCTTGCTGGTATAATTGCTATAATTTTCATAACATATAGTATACTATATCAGTCTTTAATATATGCAAATTTTAAATTGGAAAATCGACCCAGTTTTGAAGAAAGAAATTGATGAGCATTATCGAACCGATTTTGCCTTGTCGATTAAAAATGAACCCGTAATCAATATAGTAAAAAAGATTACATTTGATAGTGTAGCTCCAAATATTACCATTGAAGATGTGAAAATCTTTATGGATTATATAAATGAAACATTTCTAGATAGGGGAATCAAAGGTGTTGGACTTGAGGTTGGGGGAGGTTGCGGATTTTTTAGTGCATTACTTGCAACATATGCATCGGTTGAAAAAGTTTATTCTATTGAGATTTGTGAAAATATTGTTCGTGAGCTGATGCCTAAAGTTATAGAAGAAGTTGCCGGGGAACACAAGGTGTATGAAAAAGTAATTGGCTGTGTCGGTGATTTTGATCGACTTGAGTTACCGAATGCATCGGTTGATTTTGTATTTGATTTCTACTCACTACATCATTCATCAGATATAAAAAAGACTTTTACGGAGATTTGTCGAGTGCTCAAACATGGAGGCTTTATCTTTTGTTTTGACAAAACCCGCGCAAATTCATTGACAGACGAAGGTCTAGAAAAGCTTCTCGACACAGAGTACTCCTCGGAAACAAAAATATCGATGGGTTTACCCCCGAACATATTCCATACCCGTCGCATGAATGGTGAAAAAGAATACCGGCTCAAGGATTGGCAAAATTCGTTTTTAACAGCTGGGTTTAAAACTTTTAAGCATTATCATATTGCTCGTCTTTCGGACACAAAATCTTTTACGAATCTAATTAAAAAAACATTATCGCTTCTTCCGGTTTCTATTCAGACTTTTTTTACGAAAATTCTGTCTCGTGATGGCAACAAAAATAATCTCGAGCAGTCCCATAAGATATATACCAAACTCGTCAACAATTTCCCTAAAGAGATTTCATTGATGGTGGTGCGGAAATAGGTAGGTAGGAAAATAAAAAGAGGCTACCGAAGTAGCCCCGTGTGTTTGTGTCTATCCTGTCATGTCGAGGATTCTCTCGGTCTTGTCAGAATCGATGTATCCACGAGCCTCGAGGAACTGCTCCTCGGAAAGCTCGCCGTAGTTGAGTGGCTTGCCGTCAGTGCCGTGAAGCACCTTGGTGGCGTCGTCGAGCTCAAGCACGTATTTTCGCAGATACTCATCCACGACTGGTTCCAGCTTGCAACCAGCTTTTTGTGCAAAGCTGATTCCGAAGTGCTCACCCAGTAGCTCTTGGACTTTTGGGTGTCGGCACATCTGAGTGCCCGGGTAGGCCGTAGCAGTAAACATCCTCTTGTTGACGGATGCTACCGCGAGGTCGTAGTCTGGTGTGCCAGGAGTTTTGCCTCGAGTCATCTCGCCGATCTGCCACATGATAAATGCGACGGAGGTTTTGATTTCGCGAAGGCCTTCTTCTGGCCACCCCATGATCCATGTGCAGTTGGCATGAATGCCGGTTTCCTTGCACATTTTGATGCCGTTCATCATGGTGACGGGGAAGCGGTGATCGCCGACTTGCGTCAGCTGGTTTTCCCTACTTCCTCTCGGTCGCAGGATAAACCCACCTTTTCCCATGCTTTCAAGCACTCGAGCGCTGGCACTTTCGGCACCGAAGCCGATGTAAATGCATCCGGCCTTGGCCATATAGCGCGCTCGGTCGTCCGCTTCGTCGAGGCGTGTGTGTGTGCCCCAACGAATACCCAAACCCTCGAATGTCTCAGGTAGGGCTTTCATGCGTGGAATGTTGACCCCGAAGTTGTCGTCGGGGAAGCCGAGGAAGTCAATCCCGTAGGTCCTGATCAGCCATTCGGCTTCGGCGCGGAGATTTGCAGGACTGCGCATACCGTAGTTGCGCTCACCCTGTCCTCCCCGGAAACAAAACTCGCAGGCGTAGGGACAGCCTCGGCTGGATACTGTCGTAAGGCTTCGTTTCATCGTAAACGATGTTGCGGAGCTATTGTTGGCAGCAGTGCCCCAGACAGGCGTTTTGATATACCACTCGAGCAGAGGATTTCCATGCACATCTTCGTGCAGGAGGTCCCATGCGGCAAATGGTAGCACATCCAGGTTTACAGGCCGGTCGCCCGCATACATGAGTCGGTGTTGTCCGCCGATTTCGCCCAAGTAGTAGGGGCTATTTGACAGGAGGGAAAGATTCTTTCTCCCCCCGCGCTCTTTCAGGTGGTTGATCTCCTTTGCCATGAGCAAAATAACATCATCTCCTTCGGAGTGGGCAACAGCATCGAGCTCAGGGATCCAACCAAAGAGTCCTTCTCGGATCTCAGTCGCGAGACCTCCGCCAGACACGAGAAACGCACCGGGCTGGAGCTTGCGACAAATCCTGGCAAAGTTTTCTTGCCAGCGGAGCGTAGTGATCATGCCTGAGAAGGCAATAATATCCTGATCGCCGTGTTTGGCGAGGTGAGCCTCGAGGAGCTGTTCGGCTTCCTGGAGCTTGAGGTGTCTACCGTTTGGCAAGCCACGTGCCATCGCATCTGCGTCCTGAAGCCGGTAGGCATTCAAGTCGAGGATGGTAGGCTCAGCTCCGTATTGACGAAGCCGTGCTGCCATAAGCCCCGGTCCTTGCGGAGGGGTGTTTGGCTTGGCACTTTCGCGCAGGGGCATGTTCACAAACAGCACCTTGACGCCTGTGAGTTCGCCAAATGTGAGTCTGGCAACCTGTGCGCTGGGGTGATCCAGCCCGACCAGCCGGCTCAGCTTGAGCTCGGGTGGTTTTGTGACTAGGAGGTTTGTCATGTCTACATTACCTTTCTTGGGTTGGTTTTGAGTGTGAAAAGTGGACGACAAATTGTTCAAAGAGCGTTCGTCCGTATAAAATAGTACTCAATTTTCTATATAAAGTCAAGTCATTGTTGTCGGATGGTCTCTATGCTATTCTCAGTAATATATATGAATAATTTATTTTCACTCAAAGGCAAAAAAGTCGTACTGACCGGAGCGGCAGGCTTTTTCGGGACATACTTTGCCGAGGCACTTCTCTCGGCAGAAGCAGATAAAGTTTTCTGTGTTGATGTGAGTGAGCCAGGACTCGCTGATCTAAAAAAGCGCCTTGGCGCAAGTTCTTCAAAACAAGTCGAGTATGTTGTACTAGATCAAGGCGATCAAAAAATGGTTGCAAAAGTATTTGGCAAGCTGGCTGAGCATGGTGTGGATGTCCTCATCAACAATTCTTTTGTCTTTGGCGCACCGACTGGCTTTGCTCCAGCTCGAGGCCGTATCGAAGACGCTACCTTTGAACAATTACAAAAATCTTTTGAATCTGGAATTTATTGGTCTATACAGGCTACACAGATTTTTGCCGAGGCAAGTAAAAAAAGCGACAAGCCATTGTCTGTGATCAACCTCGGCTCAATGTATTCGGTAGTGGTACCAAGTCCGACACTCTACGAAGGTTTTGATTATTACAACCCGCCCGGCTACAGCATGGCAAAGACCGGTCTGGTCGCGTTTACAAAATATACTGCCGCGTGGATGGGGCCACTCGTGCGTGCGAACATTCTCTGCCCAGGTGCTATTCCAAATGATGAAAAGAAATCGGCGAACTCTGAACAAAATAAAAACGATGCGTTTCGACAGAGAATGATTGATCGCACGGCACTCAAGCGTCTCGGACACCCAAATGATCTCGTAGGGACGGTGGTTTTCCTAGCTTCAGATGCTTCCAGCTATATTACGGGTCAAATGATCGTGGTGGATGGGGGATGGACTATTGTGTAAATAGCCCAAATTAGGAAACTCTTTCTCGGCGTATCTTTCTAGGAGTACGAATAAATTTCTGGTGAAATTTATCTCAGGTCTCGACTCCCGTCCTGCGCCGTCTACAGGAACACATCATCTACCGATGTGAAAGCCCCCTATAAAGATGTGTCTTCGACGAATTTCCTAATTTGGGCTATTTGCCTTGGTTGTTTACTGTGGATTATTGTGTATATGACATGTGGTCATTCTAATACCTTGAGTGCATCCAAGCTATTGAACCATTACCCGGTGGTATTGACTTTATTTGCAAATGGGTGTATAATAGGTTTTGGTCTGTTGGCGGTAGGTGCGGTCAAACAAGCTCTCTTATATGAAAAAACAATACTCGGAAACGCTCCTAGCGAAAGCTCGGAAGATCAAGGCGGTTGTTCTCGACTGCGACGGCACTCTGACTGACAATACGGAGGTGACCGGTCTCGACGCGCCGTCTGCACACGGTTTGCTGAAGAGGCGTAGTCACTACGACGGTCAGGGCGTGTCCCTAATTCGAGCTGTGGGAATCCCTGTTGCGATAATTACGGGTGAAAAAGGTCCCGGCGCTCAGATGATTACCAAGCTCGTTGAAAGGTGGAACGGTCTGCCCTCTGTTAAAAATCGTGCATGGATACAAGTCGCTCTCTTCACCGGATATGCCGGCGAGGAAAAAGTTCTTAAGCTCCGCCAGTGGCTGAAGACAAACCAACTCACTTCTGAAGACTGCGCCGTGATGGGGGATGACCTCGTCGATGTGCCGATGCTTCGCGCAGTCGGATTTCGTGCCTGCCCGATTACCGCAGAAGAGGTAGTGCGGGAGATGGCCGACTTCATCAGCGACCGTCCTGCCGGCTACGGTGCAGTGCGTGATCTGGCAAACCTCATCCTCACAGCTCGTGGTATTGATCCCACGACCCTGCCGACCAAGTAGGCTCGCTGGCGGTCCCAATAGTTTCCTCGCGTACCCTGAGTTTCTCGGGGTATTTTTATTTTAAAATAAATCGCTGACCAAATCTGTACAAGTCCTGTATAGTATGATAGTGTGATTCTCGGTAGCTTTTTCCCAAACAATTATGAGCAACAAAACAGTTCAGATCGGACCTTACGAGGTCGGCGGTAACAATCCGTGTCTGGTGGTGGCCGAGATCGGCATCAACCACAACGGATCATTGGAGTTCGTGAGTCGTTTGATCGACATGGCGGTGCTGGCGGGGTGTGGTGCTGTTAAATTTCAGACCCGCTCTGTGGATGTCGTCTATACGGCAGAGGAGCTGGCAAAGGCCAGGGCTGTACCGACAGATGTGGTTCAGCACGCTCTCATGCGGAGTGTTTTGCCTACTGAGGCAATCAGTCGCCTCGGAAAAGACATCACCAACACAACCAACGGCGACCTCAAGCGTGCCCTTGAATTTAGCGCGGAGGACTACAGGTTGATCGACGACTACTGCAGGACCAAGGGTGTTATCTGGTTCTCTTCCCCTTGGGACGAGGCCTCGGTGGACTTGATCGAGCAGTTTAATCCTCCGTGCTTCAAGGTGGCTTCTGCGTCGCTTACCGACCGGGGACTCCTTGAGCGCATTGCGTCTTATGGGCGTCCGGTGATTCTCGGCACAGGCATGTCGAGCATGGATCAGGTCCGCAAGGCTATTGCTGTGCTTAACGGTGTGCCGGTGATCTTGAGTCATACGGTCTCGACTTATCCGGCCAAGCGGTCTGATCTCAACCTGCGTGCCATCCATACCTTGCAAAAGGAGTTTGGTGTACCGGTCGCCTACAGTGGTCACGAGAATGGCACGACCATGTCGGTGTGTGCGGTAGCGCTCGGTGCGTGCATGGTTGAGCGACACATCACCCTCGATCGGACCATGTTCGGCAGTGATCAGTCAGCCAGTCTCGAGGCGGTCGGTCTCACGACCATGATCCGCAATATCCGCGATCTCGAAGGTGCCCTAGGCACCGGCGAAAAGCAGATTCTCGATGCCGAAAAGCCGATTGCTGCCAAGCTCCGTCGCAAGGACACGCTCTAGGCCTAGGCTTGTGGTTGGTACAAGTGGACACTAATACTGTCCACTTTTTTATTTTATACAGTAGCTTTACTCGCAGTGTTTTCGTCAGGTAATTCCTTTAAATTTTTCAGGAGGAAAAACATCACGAGGGCAGTGAGGTATTTTGTTACAACTAAGGAAACAATGATACCCAATACTCCATAGAAATATACCGAAATAAGCATGAATACTGTGCTAAAAATACTGACACCAAGACTAAGTATATACTTTTCTTTCAGGGCTTTTTTTGCGGTAAAGGCAGTATCAGATAAATTACCTAACAGTAGCATAAAGACGGAGTATATTTGGGAATAAAATACCGAATCCATATATTGAGGGAAGAATATTTTGTATATATAGGGTGCTAGAATAATGTAGGCAAGCACGATTGGACCAAGTACGAGAAGGGAAAGGAGGAATTTTTTTGGCACACTCTCCTTAAGTTCTTCTAAACTTCTTCCTGCAAGCTTGGGCATAGCAAGTGGTGCCAACATACCAACAAAACTGCGTACCTGTTTTGGTATTGCTGTAGAAAAAGTGTATATGGCAAGCTCAGCAGCACCTAGGTAGTGGTAGACAAGGACCTTGTCTACTTGAGCAGAAATATTTAGCCAAATATTTATAAAACTTATATGTTTTCCAAAATTGAAAGCTGTATAGTCGACGGGTGCATCAGTCGTCACCCCACGAGCTATTTTAAAGTAAAAAAAAGATTTAGTCAGAAGATCGGCTCCAAAAAATACAGCAACTAAAGCAATTACATTGTCGGTAAAGAGGATTGCAATAAAAAATGCGACAGCTGCCGTAATACTTTCGACAGAATTATACAAAGAGCTTTTTTTAAAGTCTTTTTTACCACTCAAGTATGGACCGTATAATCCAACCGTTTTTAATAGCGGTGAAATACAAGCGATGATAATAAGCGATATTCCGAGCGTGTAGTTATTGTTAAATAAATAGTATCCAGCACCGATGAGTGATCCTACTACCATAAAAACACTCCACTTTAAACTCACGGAAATCGCTTTTTTAAATGTGCCGTCATACCCCCTTGCTACTGCCCGAGTTAGCGCTGTGCCGAGACCTGTCAATGTGAAGGTGGTTATAATACCTGAAATAGAAATAATGTATTTGTAATCCCCGTATACTTCTTTTGGTAGAAAGTGTGCACAGGCTATTGCGAGTAGGAATGATCCTGCGGAGGCAACTCCCTGACTGAAAAAGAGCCAAAAACTCCCTTTGGTGAGGTAAACCATGTCCGTCTTTGTAAAACGCTCGCTTTTGCGGAGAAGGGAATATACTCGACTGCGGAGGTTTTTTGGGGTGGGGTCTAGATCTGGCTGTGTCGGTATTATTGGCATTTCTTTTGTATCTATATCCATATATGTTATATTTTAGCATATGCAAACAAATAATATACTACGATATGTGGTTTTGGGTGGGATTTTTTTAGTGCCATTTGTTTTCCTAATCGTCTCAGAAAGCTTGTTTTTTCCATTTATTACAGGTAAAGGTTTCGTATTTCGCGTTATCGTTGAGATTGTTTTTGGTACATGGCTAATTTTAGCATTACGAGATAGGTCGTATATGCCGAGCTTTTCGAAACTTACTATAGCACTAATTTCATTTACAGGTATTGTACTCATTGCTGATTTAGCTGGTATGAATCCAGTAAAAAGTCTCTGGAGCAATTACGAGCGGATGGAAGGCTTTGTAGTCATGGCACATCTACTAGGCTACTATTTAGTCGCAAGCTCAGTTTTAACGACAGAAAAGCTTTGGGATAAGTTTATGCACACAGCTTTTGGTGTAGGGCTATTTATCTCTTTTTATGCTTTTCTACAAAAAATCGGAGAAATAAAAATCAATCAAGGCGACACCCGTCTCGACGCCACTCTCGGTAACTCGATTTATCTCGCGGTCACCATGCTGTTCCTGATCTTCTTTGGTGTTTTGTGGTTTATACGAAATCGTACTAATATCTCAAATATTTTGTATAGCTGGATACTCGGTCTAGGACTTTTTATCGCCTATCCATTTTATGCTTATTACCAAAAGTTTTCTGAGATTCAAGACTATTACGGTAAAAATGTTATTCCACAAGAGGTAAAAGATCGAGTATTTTTTTGGGCTGGGCAAACTCAAGCGGGTGTTACGACGGGATTGTGGCAACCGATACTTTTTTGGTTGGCAATAGTTTTGTTTATTGTGGCAGTGTACACATACGCAAAGAGTTCTAAACTAAGTTCGTCTCTACATAAATGGACGGCACATATTTTGTACGGATTGCTGATCGTGATCAATGTGGTGGTTTTATTTAATACAGGTACACGAGGTACGATCATTGCACTTATGGGTGGCGCTTTTCTGACCGCGATTATTATTGCTTTATTTGAAAAGCATCGACCTTTGGTACGCAAATCTGCGATAGGGGTCATGGTAATCATCCCGCTTTTAGTGGGTGCGTTTTATATGGTTCGGACAAGTCATTTTGTTACGAGTCACCAAATGATCGCTCGGTATGCCTTGATATTTACATACGAAAACAAAACACAAGCACGAGGCTATGTCTGGCCTATGGCGATAGATGGATTTAAGGAAAAACCAATTCTTGGCTGGGGTCAGGAAAACTTTAGTTATGTTTTTAATAAAAACTATGACCCGAGAATGTATGCTCATGAACAGTGGTTTGACCGGGCTCACAATGTGTTTTTGGACTGGCTCATCGCAGGGGGTATACTAGCTTTTCTAGGATATGTTTCTTTGTATGGAATAGTGCTTTACTTTTTATGGAGAAAAAGGGAAGTACATTTTTCCGTAGTCGACAAGGCAATACTCACGGGTCTTTTGGGAGCGTACGCAGTACATAATGTGTTTGTGTTTGATAATCTAGTCAGCTACATCCTCTTTTTTAGTTTTCTGGCATACATTCACACCCTTTCTCATCCGCCAAAAAATGAAACTCTTGTAAATTTTGAACTTGAGAAAGGTATTGTGGAGAGTATTATTGCACCAATCGTTATTATTGCGACAATTTTTGCAATATACATCATCAACTGGAATGCATATTTTGCTGGACAGACTTTGATAGATGCCTTACAACAGAGAAGTGGAAGCCCAACAAAAACACTAGAGCTTTTCAATCAGGTCTTTGAGTACGATTCGTTTGGTAGTAACGAGGCGAGAGAACAGCTCTCCATGGCTACTGGACAAATGCTCGGGAAAAATGTCGATCCTGCTATTCAGCAAAAATTCCTAACACTTGTGCGTAAACAGATAGACGAACAGCTCAAAGAAGCACCTTTTGATGCGAGGGCATATGTTTTTGCGGGTGCTTTTTTTAGTCAGATTGGACTGGCTGGCGAATCAGAAAAATACTTAGAAGATGCCTATAAGCTGTCTCCAAACAAGCAAAGTATCATTATCCAGCTCGGTGAAAATAAAATGAACCTAGGGAAAATAGATGAGGCTGTTACTTTGTTTAAAAAGGCATATGAGCTGGAAACAACACAAGAACAAGCTAGAAATATTTATATTTCTGTACTCGTCTATGCCAAGCAAGAAAAAGAAGCCGAAAGGATTTTGATGGAATCATACGGCACTACTGTAATACCAGATGAGCGTTTGTTGCAAGCTTATATAAATACAAATAATTTTAAAAAGGCGTTACCGATAGTAGAGTTATTAATTGAAAAAGAACCGAGAAATGTAAAACATCATTTTGCTCTGGGTATTATTTTATATAAACTCGGACAAACAACAAAGGCAATCGCAGAGCTTGATCTAATAGTTAAAATGGAGCCAAGTACAAAAGGACAGATTGATGAGTATATAAAGTTGATGAAGGCAGGTAAGTCGATACAATAAATTTTAGGACAGGTAGTGTAATTCCCCCGATTTTTGTACTCAAAAATCGGGGGAATTACATGCTATTGACTTTTGCTATAGATTTGCTATACTTTACCATGTGAGTACTAACAAAGGTGTTAGTGCCAAACGAATGACTGCGTAAGTCCCCGCCTCGGCGGGGGTTTGCGTTTATGGCTAAACCAAATTTACTAATTTGGTCGCCCGAACATTTTTTACTAAAAATGTTTTAGGGGAAGTCTTCTGTCTCCAGTGTCTCGAATCCCAAATCTCTTTCTCGGCACGACCTTTTTCATGCACGAGTATTTCTATGGTAAGAAATCTCTCAAATCTCGCGTGCCATGCCGTAGCCTTTGGCGAAGGCAGGGCTGCCCATGCACATGAAACTTGCTAGTTTCAGTATCTTCCTCGCCTCCGCTCGTCGACTTCCGAACCCTCTTAAAAAGACATACCTTCGACGAATTTTGCAATTTTAAATACAAATTCCATTCGGTTGGTGGGGAGAACTTAAATTTTTATTTAACTGGGGTATATTAGTTTGCTGTAGAAAGATTTATTATGGTATACTGATTGTAATATATTGTTCCAAGTTGTGGTCGACGACTGTACTCACAATAGTCATTTATTTGGAGCTCACACCCGTCGACCAGAATTTGGCGTAATATCTATGAAAGATTTAGTAATACAAGAAAACATTGTGCTTCGAGATTATACGACTTTTAAAATCGGGGGAAACGCCCGATATTTTTGTGTAATAAAAAACACAGAAGATCTAAAATCGGCACGCGTTTTTGCCGAACAAAAACGCGTGCCGATTTTTATCCTCGGTGGCGGTTCAAACATTTTGATATCAGATGACGGTTTTGATGGTCTAGTCATCAAAAACGAAATCAAGGGTATACAGTATGAAAAACAGCCAGACGGTAAAACCCTAACGACAGTCGGTGCAGGAGAAGTCTGGGACTTTTTTGTCTCGGATACCATTGCTCACGACCTAGGTGGACTCGAAAACCTCTCTGGTATCCCTGGCACAGTCGGTGCCTCCCCAGTGCAAAATATCGGTGCTTATGGAGCAGAAGTCAAAGATACTATTGTTTCGGTTACAGCCATCGATCATATCACTGGCGAGGAGAAAATTTTCTCACATGACGAATGTCAGTTTAGTTATCGTCATAGTTTCTTTAAAACTTACGCAGGTAAAAAATGGGTCATCACTTATGTGCAGTTTTTACTCGATTCTCTCAAGCCTATTTCAATAGAGTATAAAGACCTCGTTACTTATTTTGTACCCAAGAACTACACTACAATTTCAAGGCAGAATGTGCGTGATGCTGTGCTCGCTATCCGTCATGCAAAGTTACCTGAATTAAAAAGCCTAGGCACCGCTGGATCATTTTTTAAAAATGTTACCATCTCAAAACAGCAGTATGAAAATCTAAAAATAAAGTGGCCAAATCTACCAGGCTTCCCAGTATTGACTTCCGACTCCCGACTTTTGACTACCAAAATCCCTCTCGCTTGGATTCTGGACAATATCTGTGGCTTCAAAGGTATGCGAGTCGGGGAAGTAGGTGTTTATAAAAATCAGGCACTGGTTTTAATCAATTACGGTCAGGGTACCGCAGTAGATATTGCTAATCTAGCAAAATCTATGCAGGAAAAAGTGTATGAAATGACAGGTATTACTATCGAGCCAGAGGTGGAGTATATTTTTCCGGAAAAGTTGTTAAAATAGCCCAAAATATCTTCAACGGCTCACTGGTCTGTAGTCGATGGCTCACTGCTTTTTAATACAAAGCAGTGAGCCATCGACCTAAAATATAGCTATAATAAAGGGTTCAATTAGTATTGGTAGGTATATAGGTAAGCGATGTACAAGACTATATATTTCTACAAGCAAAAATGATAGAATGGATATATGTGAATGATTTAAAAAAACACTATGAGTAAAGATATAATTACACTATTAAATAAAACAAAGATTGATCACTCATGGTCTTTTTCTGATAAGACAAGAAAGGACACGGCGTATATTACGCATGGTTATCATCGCTACCCAGCAAAGTTTATTCCTCAAATAGTCTCTCGTTTGGCAGAAAAATACACCCGAGAAGGAGATTTTATCGTTGATCCATTTGGTGGGTGTGGAACGACACTCGTTGAATCAAAAGTTATGGGGCGACCATCAATTGCTGTTGATATTAACCCTGTTGCAGTTTTGATAACAAAAGCAAAAATCACCCCAATTAACCCCGATAAAATTGAGAAAGAATTTGCAACACTTCAGAAGAGATTAGAAACTTATAACGAAGATACAAAAGTCAAAGCACATGAACATGAACGGATAGATTATTGGTTCAAACCCGAAAATAAAAGGAAGCTCGCCTTTATCTTTACCGAAATTTCAAAAATTAAAGATCAGGATGTTCAAGACTTTTTCTTTTGTGGATTTTCAAATATTCTCAAAAATTGTTCAATATGGTTACAAAAAAGCAATAAGCCGACGAGAGATTTTGAAAAGAAACCGTCAGATCCAATTAAAACTTTTTTTAAGCAAATAAAAATGATGTTGCGTGGCAACACACGACTATTTGAATTATTATCAGAGAAAGGTTATTTGAAAATTCCAAGCAAGGTAGTTTGTACGGACGCAAGGACAATTCCAGCAAAAGACAATAGTATTAGCTTGATCGTTACCTCTCCGCCATATGTTACCTCATACGAATATGCCGATTTACACCAACTTACTGCATTATGGCTAGAATATACAAAGGATTTGAGTGATTTCAGAAAGCGTTTTATTGGCACTTCATATCACAGTAAGAAAGATTTGATACTCAATAGTTCAATCGCAGAAAGTATCCGAAAAGAATTGCTGGAAATAGACAAAAAGACTGCCGAAGAAGTCTCAACATACTTCAGCGAAATGAATCAGGTTTTTGTTGAGATGGAAAGGATACTCAAGAAAGGAGGAAAAACGTGTATTGTTGTCGGGAACACGAGCCTGAAAGGTGTTAAAATACTAAACGCCGAGGTTTTTGTTGAACAATTACAAAATTTAGGACTGAAAGTCACGGATGTTATCAAAAGGGAAATACCTTCAAAAAATTTACCCTCAGTGAGAGATAAAAAAACAGGCAAGTTTGCAGCGATAACGGATAAAAATAAAGTTTCCGCATATCCAACAGAATATATATTAGTAATGCAAAAATAAAAATATGACCAAACAAGATATTGTTAATTTATATGAGAGGTATAAGAAATTACATGGAAATAATGCCTTCAAACATATTTCTGCAATTTTAATTGAGGCAAAAGGACTTCACAACAAAGATTTTTTGAAAAATCCAACCCCAAAAGGTGATCATGAGCAATCATGGAAGGGTTTCAAAGGTAGTGCTTTAGAGACATTAATTGATCATGTCTTAAAAGAAGAAGTAAATAGTTTGGGGTTAAATATTGTATCAGGAAAAAAGTTTGAAAAAACTAAGCCAGAGAATTTATCGATAGAATTGCAGACTGTTAAGAGAAATCTTTCTATTGATTTTGGTGAATTTGGTTTTCATATACCAGATGTTGATCTAGTAATATATAATCCAAAAACCTTCAAGGTCGTTGCTGTTTTATCAAGCAAGTCGACTTTGCGAGAAAGAATAGCCCAATCAGGTTATTGGAATATAAAAATTAAGAACTACGATTTAACAAAACATATTAAGGTGTTTTTTGTAAGCCCAGATGAAGACGGTAATTTTTCTCTCGGAAGAAATCTTGGAAAGAGTAGAGCGATTGTGGAAACAGATCTTGATGGAGCATATGTTATGACAGAGCAATCCGTTAGAGAAAGTGAGAAAGTCAAAACATTTGATAAATTTATTGATGATCTTAAAAAACTTTTGAAATAAAACTATGGAACAATTACTTTTACAACTTGGGTTAGGAATTGCTTCAAACACGATGTATGATTTTTTGAAGGATTTTTTCACTAAAAATTATAAACCTGATAGATTACAATTACAAAATAAGCTAGCTTCTTTTCTTGATGTTCAAAACGCCAACATAATAGCCGATAAAATTATTACTTTTTTGGCTCAGAATGGAGATATAAGAATTAATGGAACGAGTATTTACGCTAATGATTCAATTTCTATGTCTTCCACAAAAAACACAAAATTTACTTTTGGAAATAATAGTTCCAGTACAACGAAAAATACAAAAATAGAAGTTGGTAATGGTGCTTTCATTCAAGGACAAGGCTGTGCAGGAATAAAACAAAATGACGATGGCAGTATTAATCTTTTTACTTAAATTATGGAAATTGAATCAACAACACTTTGGGATTTTCCAAGACAGAATTATGGAGATACCCCACACGGAAACAATAAATATAATGGCGTTACCCCTGCGGCAGTAATTTGGAATTTGCTACAACGATACACCAAAGAGGGCGACTTGGTCGTGGATCCGATGTGCGGAAGTGGAACGACTATCGATGTTGCCAATGAATTGAAGCGTAAGGTTATTGGGTATGATCTTAATGTAACAAGACCAGAAATAATCAAAAATGATTCTCGTAAAATTCCGCTTGCTGACAATTCCGTTGATTTTATTTTCATTGATTCGCCGTATTCGGACAATATAAACTATTCCGATAATAAGGAGTGTATAGGAAAAATATCTTGCGAGAAAACGGAATTTTATGATGAGCTAGAAAAAACCGCTAGTGAAATCGCAAGGATTTTGAAGCCCGGCAAAGCGATTGGTTGGGTAATCGCTGATCAATGGGTAAAGAAGAAATTTACGCCTGTTGGTTTTTTAATGTGGCAGAGATTAGAAAAATATTTTGAAACAGTCGATATGATTTGCCTCACTCGTCATAATCAAACATCAAATACGGGAATTTGGCACGAACGAGCAAGACAGTATAACTTTTATCTCAGAGGATTCAAGTATCTATTCATAATGAGAAAAGTTAAGTAAAATAGAAATAGGCATAAAACTATTTAGATGTACCACGCACGCATCGTCTAGTACTAAAAAATCTGGTATAATGTCTATACTATGAACTCAACAAAATTAATTTTAGTACTGGTGTTGCTAGGGGTACTGATTTGGCTGTATCGAAACAGGTCTAATGTCTGGCGACCAAATAGGGAACGGGTGTGGGCAAAATCGGAGCATAAGCATCAAGTGATGGAGCTGTTTTTATTGCCAGGTATGCGAGTGAAAAATGACGATGTACAGAGGCTGACTGGTGTTTCTGACGCGACTGCCACAAGGTATCTAGATGAACTCGAAAAAGAAGGACTAATACGGCAGGTCGGGGTAGTAGGTGGGTATGTGTATTATGAGAAAATAGGGAAATAGCCCGAAGCAGAGCCATTTTATGAAACGATGGCTCACTGGTCTGTAGTCGATGGCCCAGTGGTGTTTGGTCGATGGCTCACTGCTTTATAATACAAAGCAGTGAGCCATCGACCTCGTCTGGACTAAATTAAGAAGCTTTTTAGGTATCGGACAACTGATTAATTTTTAAAACAAAGTTTAGTCTCGTTCTATCCCCACGGCAAGCCGTCGGGGTATTCTCCACAATTAAAATAAAAATCCCCACGAGTGTGAGGAGTCAGGCTGTCGGATTGAGGAGGAAATGGCGAAGTTTGACTGCCCGCTTGCCGATGATTTGCTTGAGCCACTGTGCATTAGTGTCGGCACACTGCATGATGAGGAGGGCGTTCTGTTTGGTCAGACCGATCTGTTTGCTGGCTCGGTAAGTAGTATTCGTAGAAACAGTTCTCCGTACCCTGAATCCAACATTTGCGTTGGCGACAGCAGTGATTGGGCAATGGCAGGTGCATCCGTTTACTCTCCGACCAAGACGTATAGAGGTACGGTTCGGGATGATGTGCCAATTACTCGTAAAAAGCTCTTTGTAAGCTTGTTTGAATTCGCGTAGTGTCATAAGTAATCCGTGCTGAGTTTTGTCGAAGAGCGTCCTACGGAGGTGTAGGACTCATTTAATCTAATACTACCAGAAATATGTACTATGTCAAGCCAGCCTAACCAGATTATATGCTATAATAACCCCACTATGTCATTTTTCACAAAAATATTTGGCGATTCACATACAAAAGCCCTAAAGGTGTATTCTCCATTCGTGTCAAAAATCAACGCTTTTGAGCCGAGTATCAAGGCACTTTCTGATGACGCCCTAAAGGCAAAAACCACTTACTTTAAAGCCGAGCTGGCTAGTGGGAAAACACTCGAGGATATTCTCCCAGAGGCATTTGCTGTGGTTCGTGAAGCATCTTTTCGTACTCTAGGACAGCGTCATTTTGATGTTCAGCTTTTAGGTGGAATGGTGCTTCATCATGGCAAGATTGCTGAGATGAGAACAGGAGAAGGTAAAACTCTCGTCGCCACCCTTCCTGCTTATCTCAATGCACTCACGGGCAAGGGTGTGCAGGTGGTTACAGTCAATGACTATCTATCACGCCGTGATGCGGTGTGGATGGGGCAGGTATATTCTTTTCTCGGACTTTCGGTAGGTGTGATAAATCATGAAGCCTCTTTTCTCTACGATCCAAATCACAAAGAACTCGATAGTGAGCGAGATGAAGTCGGAGCATTTAAAGTTATCCACGAGTTCCTCCGCCCAGTTTCTCGTCGAGATGCCTATTTGGCGGATATTACCTATGGTACAAACAATGAATACGGTTTTGACTTTTTACGAGACAATATTGAGTACCAAGTAGGCAATCTTCGCCAGAGAGAATATAACTTTGCTATTGTGGACGAAATCGACTCAATCCTCATTGATGAGGCTCGTACCCCGCTGATTATTTCTGCACCGACCGCGGAGTCTGGAGATCTGTATGTTACTTTTGCCCAGATTGCGAACAAGCTCAAGCAGGAGCAAGACTATACTATTGATGAAAAGTTAAAAGCTATTACGCTCACCGATGCGGGTATCACTTCTGCTGAAAAGATTCTCGGTGTCGAAAATATCTATACCGAAAAGGGGATTAAATATGTGCATCATCTCGAGACGGCTGTCCGAGCCAAGGCACTTTTTCATCTCGATAAAGAGTATGTAGTAAGAGACGGGGAGATAATGATTGTCGATGAGTTTACCGGCCGAATGCAACCGGGTAGAAGATGGTCAGAGGGCTTGCATCAGGCGATCGAGGCAAAGGAGGGAGTGAAGATTCAAAAAGAGTCACGGACTTTTGCGTCTATTACATTTCAAAATTATTTCCGTCTTTACAAAAAGCTCGCGGGTATGACTGGTACCGCACTCACCTCGAGCGAGGAGTTTTACAAGGTTTACGGACTAGATACTGTCGTGATTCCGACCAACAAGCAGATTCAGCGTCTCGATCACAATGACCTCATTTTCCAGACCGAGTCGGGCAAATTTAAAGCGGTAGCGAGGAAAATAAAAGAACTCAACAAAGCAGGTCAGCCAGTACTTGTAGGTACTGTGTCTATCGAGAAAAACGAAGTACTTTCGGAGTATCTAAAACGCGAAGGTGTGCCACACGAGCTTTTGAATGCTAAAAATCACGAGCGAGAGGGAGAAATTATCGCGCAAGCTGGTAAAAAAGGTGCGGTAACTATTGCTACCAACATGGCAGGACGAGGGGTGGATATCAAGCTCGGAGGCAATCCGACCACACCCGAAGCACAGGCGGAAGTACTCTCACTCGGTGGACTTTTTGTGCTGGGTACAGAGCGACATGAGGCACGGCGTATTGATAATCAGCTCCGCGGACGATCTGGTAGACAAGGTGATCCTGGTGCGACACAGTTTTTCGTATCTCTCGAGGACTCACTGATGCGAATATTTGCGTCCGATACTATTAAAACCGTGATGGGTAAGCTCGGTGTGGCCGAGGACGAGGCGGTAGAAAACAGAATGATTACTCGCTCGCTCGAAACAGCTCAGACTAAGATCGAAGGTTTTAATTTTGACTCTCGAAAACATGTGCTTGAGTATGACGATGTTCTAAATCTTCAGCGAAAGACGGTGTACGAAAGAAGACGAAAGATTCTCGTCGGTACCGTAGCCGATGTTAAAGAAAAGCTTGCTGAGGTGGTGGGTGATGATGCTGGGTTACTCAAGGTGATTGTCGAAAAAGTCGCGTCTATAGGTGAGGAAATTTATTTTAATACCATACGACAGCTTTTGCTCCAGACCATAGATATGTTTTGGGTGGAGCATCTCGAGCTTATGGATTATGTCCGCTCGAGTGTAAATCTCCGTGCTTATGGTCAGCGTGATCCTCTGGTGGAATACAAAAAAGAAGGTTTGCGACTGTTTAAAGAAATGCAGACGGCGATCGATGAACAGATTTGCAAACTTTTACCAAATGTCGGCGGTGTCGCACTTTCCCATGAGGAGGTAAAACTCCAAGAAGTGCATGAGCAGGCACAGGTGATCGGTAGTGGTGATGGAGATGCAAACAAAGCTCATTCTGGAGGTTCTCTGGTCCCTGAGGCACCCAAAAATTCCGACGGAGAGAAAATAGGTAGAAACGACCTCTGTCACTGCGGGTCTGGAAAGAAGTTTAAAAAGTGTCATGGGAAGTAAGTAAATGAAAACACTTTGGTGGTTAAAATGCTAGATTTCCAGATTTTAAATCAAGCTAAAAATGTCTAAAAGTATTTATGCAACACAAAGACATAAAAAAACTCATCAAGATACTGAAAACAATCGACATTGTCAGAAAAGAGTCGGTAACACTAAAGTATGCTGGTGATTCTGCTATCTATATAGATATTAAAAAAGCTTATGGATACCCTGAGGCACTTGTTTTAATGTGTAAATTAATGATGGAAAAAATCGATGGGAAAATAGACTGCATTGCTTCGGGAGGCTACGGAGGCTTACCTTTGGCGGGGGCGATGGCAGTAAAATTTAAGCTAAAACTCGCTTTGATAAGAGAGAAACCAAAAAGTCATGGTAGAAATGTGTGGATTGATGGTTATGTACCAAAAGCAGATGAGAAAGTTTGGGTAGTGGACGATGTGTTCACCACGGGAAACAGTCTCAAACAAATAATTAAAACTTTAAAATCAACAAAAGCCGAGGTGGTCGGATGCAGTGTGGTGGTAAGGAGGGGTATTGGTAAAATCGCTCTGCCATGCAAACACCTGATGACCATTGAGGATCTAGTCATAAATATATGAAGAATAAAGTTTTATATCACGGTTCAAAAGTTCCAAACATTAAGGTTTTAGAGCCACAAGCTCATGTGGTATGTAAAGGCAGAAAAGTTGTATTTGCGACGGATAATAGAAATTATGCGTTAGCTATGATACATGCGACTGGAAATGAGTTGGCAGTTTCATATGCCGTTAATTCAAAAACAGATAAAATAAAAATTTACATTGATGAATTGCAGATTGGAAAATTGAAGCTCCTAGAAAATGTTGGTTATCTCTACGAGGTTGAAAAAGAACACTTTGAACCAAGTCCTGAAAAACTCAAGGGCGAATTTGTGAGTTATGATACCGTTACTATTTTGTCAGAAATAAAAATAGATAATATTGCAAAAGAATTAACGACTGCAGAAGATGTTTATTTTGTACAGTATGATAATGTTTTGAAATCAATGCAAGAGAGGGGGAAGATTCTTAAGAACCCGGAGATCAAACACGGTGTAGATCGCTTCGAATAATTTTGTGCGTTTCACCTTCAAAACTAAATCCAATAGTTGGACCTGCCGTTTGAAGTTTTTAGAATAGATTCTGAAACCATGTTATACTGAGACGATACAAAATATGAAAAATAAATTCACAACACTTTTTTTGGTCGGTGTTTTTGGGCTTTTGGTATTGGTTGGTGCTTTTTATTATAAATCAAGTCAAGATGTGAGTCCGATCAAAGATACAGCTTTGGTAATTAGTACAAGTAGTAATCTAAAGACGGTCAATCCTAGTCAGGAAGATGTGTCGGTCACTAATCTAAAAAAGACGAGTGCTGAGATTGCAAGTGAGATTAGAGAGAAAAATTTCGAATTATTACAATCACCGCGTCAGATTACTTTTGCCGAGGCTTTGGATAAGGCAAATTATGTGTCAAATCTGACTAAAATTCGTCCCGCTTTCCTTCTTGCGATTTTTCAAGAGGAATTGGCATTAGAGAAATTTGATATGTGTTATCTTACAAATCTCAAGACCGGTGATGGGGTTAGAGTTACAGATAATATGTTCAAACCAAAAACCATGCACCCGACACGAGATTTACCTCCTTTTATAAAAATTATGAAAGAACTTGGGAAAGATCCTCTAAACACGCTGATCACCTGCCCCATGAGCTTTGGTTGGGGTGGGGCAATGGGACCAGCGGATTTTATCCCCTCAACATGGATGATGTATAAAAAGCGGGTAGAGAGTGTTACTAAAAAACCAGCGGATCCCTGGAATATTGAGGATGCTTTTTTGGCAGCCGGTTTGTTTTTGGCAGATGCCGGAGCAAAGTCAAAAAACAGTTCTGGAGAACGGAAGGCCGCAACGATATATTTTTCAGGTTCAGCCAATTCCCCACATACTTTTTATGCCGATGGTGCTCTCAAGATTGCCGAACAAATCCAAAAGGATATAGATGTTGTAGAGGCACTTCTACCTGACATGAAGTAAAGTGGTATGATTAGATGACCATTAAATTAATAAAATTATGTGGTCATTTTATAAAAAAATAAAAGTTGTCACGCACGATAGTCATTTTCACGCTGATGATGTGTGCGCGATCGCATCACTCTCCATGCTCTATGGTAACAAAATAAAAGTTATTCGTAGCCGTGATCCAAAAATAATCGAGCAGGGAGACATCGTACTTGATGTCGGCGGTAAATACGACGGTGTACGATTTTTTGATCATCACCAGATTGGTGGTGCGGGCAAACGAGACAATAACATACCCTACGCGGCATTCGGCCTCATCTGGAAGCGTTTTGGAAAAGAGATTTGTAAAAGTGAGACGGTGGCCAAGCGTTTTGATGAAGTGTTTGTCCAGCCGATCGATGCCAATGATAACGGAGTCTCTATTTCCGAGACCAAATTTTCTGGTGTGTACCCGTTTAAATTTGACGCCTTTGTATTCGCTTCAAACCCCACATGGAAAGAGTCTGATGCGTGTCGAGATGAGAAGTTTTTCCAAACCGTAGAGCTTTTTAAAAAGATCATTGCAAGAGAAATTGTTTTCCTACAACACGAGGAAGAAGCTAGGGAAAAGGTGCTAGCCGAGTACGCACAAGCCGAAGATAAAAGGATTGTAATCCTCTCGAAACATTATCCTGTTCAGGATGTACTTACCGCAATACCCGAAACACTATTTTATGTTTACCCACGAGATAGTGGTATCTGGGGTGTGCGGGCGGTACGCGATGTGGGAATGGATTACAAAAACCGCAAAGACTTACCAGCCAGCTGGGCAGGGAAGCGCGATGCTGAGCTAGCACAGATAACGGGTGTTCCCGATGCCATCTTTTGTCACAATGCTCGTTTTATGATAGTCGCTGGATCAAAAGAGGGGGCGGTTATGCTTGCACAGAAAGCCATAGATCTGTAAATAGAAAAAATGAAAACAAAAATAATTTTACATGGTGGATATGCATCTCATAAGAATGAACAGAACGATCAGTTTTTTAAGGAAATACTTTCTACAACAAAGAAAGTGGTAAATATTCTGCTTGTTTATTTTGCAAAAGAGTCAGAAAGGGTTGAGGTCAATCGTGAGGAGGATATTTTTATGTTTAATAAAAATAATGAGAATAAAACCCTTAATTTCGAAGTAGCTACTGAACATTTTTTTGTAGATCAGGTAAAAAGAGCAGATATTGTATATCTTCATGGAGGAACAACTTTAAAAATATTAAATACACTTAAAGATTTTCCAAATTTAAAAAGCATGTTTGAGGGCAAAGTTATTGCAGGTGAGTCTGCTGGATCATATGTTTTGTCGAGCTTATTCTATTCAGTGAAAGCGGGTGGCATTTTCGAAGGATTGGGATTTGTACCAGTAAAGATGATTTGTCATTTTTCTAATGAAAAGAAGGATAAATTTGAAGGATTAAAAGATAGAAATGAGTTGGAAAGTTTATTTTTATCGGACTACGAATATAAAGTCTTTCACATCTGAATGTAAAAAAATGGCTTGATCTATAGTTAGTAAGATTTGTCGGTTGTTCAAGACCTTACCCTAAAGCTAGGTTATATAATCACAAAAATTCAAAGGCTAAACGCTAGCGTTTAGCCTTTGAATTTTTGACCCAATAGCCGATTTTGAGCCTAATTTTGCCAAACCGTGGCTAAAAATCATTCATACTTCCTTTTTGAACATCTAGCTCTGTATAGCCACGCTAAACGGCTAAACTCATGAGTTTAGCCGTTTAGTGGGTGCGGGATGGGGTTTGGTAGGGTAAAATCCCCCTCGACATACTCTCCGCGGGGGTCATTCCTTTCTCCAGGACTACCCATTTTTCGCTAGTTTTTTAGCCTAAAATCTGCTATAATGCTCTCACTATGTCTTTTATCGATGAGGCACAATTTCATATCAAGGCTGGCAACGGTGGACACGGTGTAGTCCGTTGGCGTCACGAAAAGGGCAAGGAATTTTCTGGTCCATCCGGTGGCGATGGTGGCAAAGGTGCTGATGTGTATATGCGAGCAGTACGAGATGTGGGTATTCTCGGGCGGTATAGACATGTAAAAGAGTTTGTGGGTGAGCATGGTGTAGATGGTATGCGAAATAGTATGCATGGTAGTGATGGTAAAGATTTGATAATTGACTTGCCGATCGGTGCTATTGTAACAAATGTCCTAACTGGTAAAAAGTTTAGCTTACTTACCGAAGATGAGACGGTGTATATTTTAAAAGGTGGTCGAGGGGGAATGGGCAATGAGCAGTTTAAAAGCTCGGTGAATATTCGTCCTGAGGAGTCCACAAAAGGTAAGCCCGGTGAAGAAGGTGATTTTGCTATCGAGCTAGAGCTAGTGGTAGACGCTGGACTGATCGGTATACCAAATGCTGGCAAGTCCAGTCTTTTGAATGAGCTCACAAATGCATCATCAAAAGTGGGTAGCTATCAGTTTACGACACTTGAGCCACATCTAGGCGCACTTTCTGGTGGATTTGTGCTTGCGGACATCCCAGGACTCATTGAAGGTGCGTCAGAGGGGAAAGGTCTCGGACATGCTTTTCTCCGACATATCAAACGCACTAAAATGATTTTGCATTGTCTCTCGCTCGAGAACACAGCTCTGGTGGAGACATACAAAATCATTAGAAAAGAATTGATGGACTACGACCCAGCACTCGCAGAGAAAAAGGAAGTGGTAATCCTGACCAAGACAGATTTGGTGACAGAAAAGGCTATAGCGACTGCCATAGGAAAAATCAAAAAATACAATAAAGATATTTTTACTGTTACAGTATACGATGATGCTTCGATAAAAAAGCTAAATGATGGTTTGGTGAAAATGTTACGGGTGATGTAGGTCTTTGGAATTAGAAAATTCTTTCTCGGTCTGCCGATGTGAAAGTCCTTTAAAACCCCAAATTACGAAATACCTTTCTTGGCATATCTTTTAAAAGGCACGAGTATTTCTTTGGTAAGAAATCTCTCAAGTCTCAGCTACCCGCTTCCGAAGTCCTTTTAAAAGATACGCCTGCGACGGTATTCTGTAATTTGGGGTTTTAAAACACATATTCTCAACAGATTTTCTCATTTCAGTCAGTATATGCTAAAATGAAAAAAAGTATGGATACATATAAAGCCACAATCGGACTAGAAATACATGCGGAATTGAAAACCAAGACCAAGGTTTTTTGTGCGTGCGTAAACTCTGCTGATGAAGTGCGACCAAATGTAAATATCTGCCCAGTTTGTATGGGTCATCCTGGGACACTTCCTGTGCTAAATAGGGAGGCTGTAAAGCATGTACTCAAAGTCGGCTATTCTATCGGGGCGACCATTGCCGATTTTACAGAGTTTGACCGCAAAAATTATTTTTATCCGGACATTCCAAAAGGCTATCAGATCAGTCAGTACAAGTACCCGCTCGTTTCAGGTGGTGTGCTAGCTGGGGTGAAAATTACCCGTGTGCATCTCGAGGAGGATACTGCTCGTTCTACCCACGACACTGGAGACTATAGTCTAGTGGATTTCAACCGTGCGGGTGTGCCACTTATGGAGCTAGTTACAGAGCCTGTGATACATAGTGCTGAGGAGGCGGTGCGTTTTGCTCGTGAGCTACAGCTACTTTTACGCTATCTCGGGGTTGGAGATGCTAATATGGAAAAAGGGGAGATGCGTGTCGAGGCAAATATATCGGTGAGTCCCGAGTCGAAAGGAGAAAGTCAAAAGTTAGGTACCAAAACAGAAGTCAAAAACCTCAACTCCTTCAAGGTGGTAGAAAAAGCGATTGCCTGTGAGATAAAAAGACAGATTGCCTTGCTCGAAAGTGGTGAAAAAGTGATACAGGAAACTCGTGGCTGGGATGAGGCTGGGCAAAAAACATACTCTCAGAGAATCAAAGAGGATTCGCATGACTACCGATATTTTCCAGAGCCAGATTTGCCAAAACTCAAGCTCAGTGAGATTGTAGAATTTAAAAAAGAAGTGCTTGAAAAAGAGCTGGGTGAGCTTCCGTGGCAAAAGCGCGAAAGACTTCAGAAAGATTTTGCTCTCAAGCCTCTAGACGCCGAGATTTTTGTGCAGTCAAAAGAGCTGGCGGACTATTTCGAGCAGGTGATCAAGCGGTTTCAGCCAAACACTAAATTGGTAAAACTATCTGCCAACTATATTCTTTCAGATTATCTCGGCTTGCTTAAAAACGACACTACTGGAGCGACTATTTCAAAAATCTCTCCAGAAAGTTTCTCAAAACTTATACAAATGGTGGGGGACAATAAACTTTCGTCTCGAGGGGCAAAAGACACCATGCTCGCACTTTTTACTGATGGCGGTGAGCCAGAGGAGGTTGCAACAGCTCGAGGTCTAATACAAAAAAGTGATGAGGGTGAGCTGATGAAAGTGGTTTCGGTAATAATCGAGGCTAACCCAAATGTAGTGGCGGATTATCGAAGTGGAAAGGAGTCGGCATTACAGTTTCTGATCGGACAGGGGATGAAGGCTACTCGTGGCGGAGCAAACCCTGATGTTCTAAAGAAGTCTTTTTTGGCTGGATTGACACAGGTGAAGTAGTTTTTGGTGGGGAAATGCAAGTCAAGACAGCAGACTTAAGACAGTAGATCAAAAAAATCGAAAAAATAATCCCTCTAAAATCGCTACTACAATTTTAGATGGATTGAGCATTTTGAGCAAAATAGCCTCAGGTAGAGCCGTGATTTAGCTCAAAGGCTCAACGGTGTACCGTTGAGCCTTTGACCATGTTTTCCTAAGACCATACATCGATTATACGCATGTGCGTATAATCGATGTATGGCTATGGTCGCGATAGGGTACTTTTTATTTTTCTGGTATACTGAATATTACTTACTCATAGATTTAAAAGATAAAATGAAAAAAATAAAAGTTGGGATAAATGGTTTTGGTCGGATTGGGCGGGCGTTTTTGAAGGTGGCACGAGAGCGAGCCGATGAACTTGAGGTAGTGGCGATCAATGATTTAGGTGATATTAAAAGTTTTGCTTATTTGCTCAAGTATGACACAGTGTATGGTGTGAGTGATTTTGAGGTATCTGTGAAGGCAGATAATACTGCACTGATTGTGGGTGGTAAGGAGATTGTGTTTGTGAGTGAACGCGATGCGACCAAGCTTCCGTGGGGCAAGCTAGGGGTGGATGTGGTGGTAGAGTCGACGGGGCTTTTTACTAGTTTTGAAAAAGCACATGTCCATATTACGGCTGGGGCAAAGAGGGTGGTGATTTCGGCTCCTGCAAAGGATGAGGTTGGTGTTGCTGGTGCGCCGGCTGTAGCAGGTGAGACCGTCCTCATGGCAATGAATGAAGAGAAGCTCGCGACCTGCCAGATCACTTCAAATGCATCATGTACGACAAATGCTGGCTCGCCCCTCCTCGCCATTCTCGATGAGGCACTGGGTATTGAAAAAGCTTTGCTCAACACTGTGCATGGATACACCGCTAGCCAGTCTCTAGTCGACGGTCCAAACAAAAAAGATTTCAGGGATGGGAGAGCGGCGGCACAAAATATCGTGCCGTCTTCTACGGGCGCAGCGATTGCCGTGACCAAAATCATGACACATCTCAAGGGACTTTTTGATGGTGTGGCAATGCGTGTGCCAGTGGTGACGGGGTCTATTGTAGATGTGACATTTGTGTCAAAGAAAAATACTACTACTGAGGAAGTTAATGCGATTTTGAAAAAGGCATCAGGAGACGCGCGTTGGAAAGGTATTTTTACGGTTACTGAGGAGCCTCTCGTCTCATCTGACATCATCGGCAACCCTCACGCCTCTATAGCCGACCTAGCTTTTACTCGTGTCGTAGGGGGTAATCTAGTAAAAGTCATGGCGTGGTATGATAATGAGATGGGGTATACGCATACCCTCGTCGAGCATGTGATTAAAGCGGGGAGGTTAATTAAATAATTCAAAAATGAAAAATATATCACTTTATAAATTTCTTTTGCCACTTAGTGTTATAATGCTTGCAGTAGGAGCTATCATTTTCTTTTTAGGGTATTTACCCGGTTCAGACTTGGGTTATGCTACAGGGGTGATTTGTGGAGGTCTCCTGTTTTTTGGACTTATATTTTTTGTCATAAGTCTTATTGATTCAGCAATTAGTCGTAAACGTGCTATTGCCGAGGGACAGGGAACTTCTCCTGTTCAAGGGTCACATTCAGTACTTAAATATACTGGCATCGCAATCATCTCTATTATTGTGGTTTTTTGTGCAATCATTTTCTATATAATGAGTACTATGTGGGGCTAAGACAATATTGTTTGCTTTATAATTCGCAAGAAATGATAATGGGATAATGGCAATAATAATAATTATGAGAATAATGGGGTCAAGAATAATGGGGTCAGCCACCATTAAATAAAAATGAAAAATGAGGGCTTCGCAAGAACGGTTCTTGCGAAGAGTTCTTGCGAAGATAGTCTCTAATAAACTAATATGAAAATCTACTTTGCCACCGATCACGCAGGGTTTGAACTCAAAAATGTACTCGTCGAGTATGTGAAGAGTCTTGGTTTTGAAGTGGAAGATTTCGGAGCAAAAAGTTTTGACAAGGAGGATGATTATCCAAATTTTATTAAACTAGCAGGGCAAGCGGTTTCGGCTGATCCGGTAAATTCAAAAGCGATTGTACTGGGTGGCTCAGGGCAGGGTGAAGCTATAGTCTCAAACCGTTTTCACGGTGTACGAGCAGTGGTGTATTATGGTGGCAATTTAGAAACTATAAAACTTTCTCGAGAGCATAACGATGCCAACATTCTCTCTCTCGGTGCACGATTTTTGAATGTGGATGAAGCCAGGGAAGCTGTAAAACTTTGGTTGGACACGCCTTTTACTAGCGATGAGCGCCACTTGCGAAGAATTCAAAAAATTGAACAAATAAATTGAGTTAAAATTCTCCCTTTGCAAAGGGAGTACCCGTAGGGGGAGGGATTTGTATGAAATTAGTCTACGGTCAAAATTTAAAACCTCTTGCTCAAAACCTCAGGAAGTCAGGTAATCTTTCGGAGGTTTTGCTCTGGAATGAGATAAAATCGAAAAAACTGGGTGTTCAATTTTTAAGACAGAAACCTATAGATAAATACATCGTTGATTTTTATTGTAATGAACTCAGTCTTGCTATAGAGATAGATGGTGTGAGTCACGATGTTAAGGTTGATGCCGACACCAGAAGGCAAAATGTGTTAGAATCTAAGGGTGTACGATTTATTAGGTTCAGTGATTCAGATGTTAAGTGTAATCTAGAAAGTGTAGTAAGGGAAATCAAGGAATTTATCGAGAGTAAAAATCCCTCCCTTTCAGGTGCTCCCTTTAAAAAGGGAGAATAATAACTAATAACTATCAACCATGTCCATCTCAATCATTCCCGCAATCCTTCCAAACAGTTTCAAAGAACTTGAGGAAAAAATGACTCAAGTAAATGGACTTGTACCTATGGTACAGGTAGATATTTGTGATGGAAAATACACCCCAAAGGCTACTTGGCCATATCGAAAGCCCGATAACTCTTTTGATGCTATGATGCGTGAGGAAAGAGGCATGCCGTTTTGGGAAGAACTTGATTTTGAAGTTGACCTCATGGCTCGTGATCCAGAAGTGCTTGTGTTGCAATGGGTAACAGCAGGTGCTAAAAGGATTATTATCCATGCAGATTCGACAGAAAAGCTTGGTGAAGTCATAGCGATGTGTAAAGATTTGGTAGAAGTAGGGGTGGCTGTCGGATTTAATACACCACTTGAAAAGATTTTGCCGTATGTAGCAGATATTTCGGTAATCCAGTGTATGGGAATAGGTAGGATTGGTTTTCAGGGCGAAGTATTTGATGATAGAGTTTTTGATAAAATACATGAAATCCGCACAACACTACCCGAGATGGAGATAAGTGTAGATGGCGGTGTAAATCTTGAAAATATAGATCAGCTCATTGACGCAGGAGTGTCTCGTCTCGTCGTCGGCTCAGCTATTTTTGGTGAAATCGATATCCACAAAGCCATTAGTGATTTTCAAGAACGGGCAGTATAATATAGACATGCAAAAAAAGTCTCAAGGTTTAAAAAGTAAGGGTGTGATGACGCTCGATAAACTTGCTGGTATGATGGCAAATGGTTTTTCAAATTTGGAGGAGAGGCTCGGTGGAAGAATAGATTCTCTTGAAAATAGAATAGACACTCTGGAGGACGGCATTTTGCAAAAGTTTTCTGGTCTTGAAAATCGCATTGATAATCTCGCTGAGGGTAAGGCTAGTCGAGATGAAGTGCATGTATTGAATACCCGAGTTATTCGTGTCGAGAAAAAACTAAGCATTTAAAATGTCTTTAGAATATTCAAAAGTAAAAGAGCTAGAGCTGAAGGCGAATGACATTCGTCAGTCGATCATTCAAATGTTGCTAGAGGCTGGCTCAGGACACACAGCTGGACCACTTGATATGGCTGATATTTTTACTTATTTATACTTTCACGCCTTAAAACATAATCCTAAAAATCCTACATGGAAAGATCGTGATAGGCTTGTACTATCAAACGGTCATATTTGCCCAGTTTTGTATTCCACGATGGCACATGCGGGATATTTTCCAGTGGCAGAATTAAAGACTTTGCGTAAATTTGGCTCTAGACTACAGGGGCACCCCCATCGAGAGTGGCTTCCGTCACTTGAGACTAGCTCTGGTCCTCTCGGCTCAGGTCTATCTCAAATAGTGGGTATGGCATTGGCAGACCGTATAGATAATGGACGCACTTCGGGCAAACAGTTTTATTGTCTCACAGGAGACGGCGAGCTCGATTGTGGACAGATCTGGGAAGCGGCAATGCTTGCGGGTAAAGAAAAGATTCAGAATCTAACTGTGATTATTGACCGCAATAATATCCAAATCGATGGTTTTACTGAAGATATAATGCCGTTAAATCCTCTAGATGATAAGTGGCGAGCTTTTGGCTGGCATGTTCAGGAGATAGACGGTCATAATTTTGACATGATAGATGATGCTGTCGGGCAAGCACATGCGGTGTTTGATAGGCCGTCAGTGATTATTGCAAACACGATTGCAAGTAAGGGTGTACCAGAGTTTGAAAGACGCTTTGAATGGCATGGTAAACCACCAAATAAAGAGGAGGCAGATCTGGCTTTGAGGGAACTGAGAACATGGAGAGGGAAGATTAAGGGAGAGCATGAGTAAAGTAGAAAACATCAGTAATCAGATATTAGACGGTAGACACCGAACAATAAATTAAAATGGAAGATACAAATAAAAAAAACAATTGGTTGATAAATCATAAGAAATATTTTTTTATCCTTATCGTCTTGATTATTGTAGTTTTCTTAACTTTAAAGTATTCTACACCCCACTTTGCATTATCCCCAAATGAAACATCAGTAAAAACATATTTATTTCCTGTTGATTCTAGTGTGAAAGATCTTTTTATATCCATTCAAGCTAGTGGCAAGACTAGTGAAAAAGTAGCCGGTTATAAAACCGATCCATCTTATGAGCTTCTCGCAAAGCATACGGGTGGAGAAATAATGGCGTGGACTCCAGAAGAATATCTAAAAATACCTTCAGAGCTTATTGGTATTGTAGCGAATTCAAATAGCGGGGATGCTCAAAGTATTTTATTGGCAGATCATGAAGGTGGTGGGCAAAAATTAGAGGCACATATCCTTCAACCAAGTGGTAGAGATGTTTCCTTAGAGAATAATAATCCAGATATACAATTTTTTAATTACAGTGGTGGTATTATTGCGAAAATCAGTAGGCCACAGCTAGGGAATTGGAAAATTGAAGTTCCAGAAAAATCAACTATTTCTATTCGAGTGTCGGCACAGTCAGACATTTCTGTTTTAGGCTTTAGTGTTATGGAACTGAGACCAAGTCGTGAAAGCGGGACGGGCTATTTTTCTACAGATAGAGAGCCAAAGAAAGGCAGTAAGGAACAGCTAGGTATTACTTTGTATGGTAATAATTCAAAAGATCGACCTGAATTCGTATTGGTGTCAGTTGACGCAGGGGATTTGGTGAAAGTAAACTTAGAAAATAATTATCAGAATACCGAAGTGATTGATTTGATGGGTCAAGTTGCAATTCCAAAAGCACCTTTTCGGGTTATGGTGAGGGGGCAAAATAAAGATGGGGGTTTTTATCAGAGAATGATTTCACGGATTTATTAGGCATAAATAAGTAAATAATATGGAAATTATAAACAAAAAAAGATATTGGTTGAGAGGGGGAGTTAGCCTATCGGTCACAATTGGGATTATTTATTCGCTTGCAGTTTTATATCAAAATTACTATATTCCAACTACTGATAATTATGCATTGACTATTATACTTGTAATAGCCATACCATTATTGGCAACTATGTATTTATTTACAGGAATTTTTAATATTAGCAATAATGATACCTTATTTATAGATTCATTTTTAAAAAATCACAAGTTCGCCGGTTTTATAATGGAACTTTTAATTGTAATTTTGTTTTATTTCATGGTAGGAGCACTTGTTGGATGGTTATATGGCTTATATAAAAACAGAAAAAACTAATTTTTTATGCTCAACCCATCACAAAAACTTAATCCGAAACTCTGGGACAAAGATGTCGAACAAGCTCCGATTCGAAAGGGTTTTGGCGAGGGTCTGCTCGCTGCGGCCGAGTCGGATGAGCGAGTAGTGGGACTTTGTGCAGACCTTACCGAATCGACCCAGATGCACTTGTTTAAGAAAAAGTTCCCAGATAGATTTATTGAAATGGGTGTGGCGGAGCAAAATCTCGCTTCGGTGGCGAGTGGTATGGCGGCGATGGGTAAAATCCCTTTCATTACCTCTTATGCTATGTTTTCTCCCGGACGAAATTGGGAGCAGATTCGCACCACTATTTGTTACAATGACATGCCTGTAAAAATAGCTGGCTCACATGCAGGGATATCTGTGGGTCCCGACGGTGGTACTCATCAAGCTGTCGAGGATATAGCCCTCATGCGAGTCATACCTCGTATGGTCGTGATATCACCCTGCGACGCTATTGAGGCAAAAAAGGCTACTGAGCTTTCTGTTAAAATTCATAACCCAGTCTATATTCGTCTTGCCAAGCAAAACACACCCATTATAACTACCCTAGAAACTCCATTTGAAATAGGCAAAGCTCAGGTATTTTTTGTTTCAATAGACTACGATGCTGTATCTATAAAAAAGGGAAGGGTGGGGATAGTGGCTACTGGGGCATTAGTCTATAAAGCCTTGCAAGCTGCGAGAAAGCTTGATGCGGAGGGTATTTTAGTAAAAGTTCTCAATTTGGCAACTATAAAACCACTAGACACAGAGGCTATAGAAACACTCGCTAAAGAGACAGGGGGAATAGTAACAGTTGAGGAACATCAGGTTGCTGGAGGCATGGGAAGTGCTGTGGCAGAGCATCTGGCACAGACTGTACCTGTGCCTATCGAGTTTATCGGGGTGCAGGATCAGTTTGGTCAGTCTGGCACACCAGAGGAGCTACTTTCTCACTATGGAATGGGAGAGACGGATATTATTGAGGCGGTAAAAAGACTTCTAGAAAGAAAGCCGTTTTAAGTTTTGGGTATGAGTTTTACACATTGGACTGCGGATTGACTTTTTGAAAGTAGTGTATAATGAAAGTATGTATTATTTAATGGTAATTGATTTTTAATTATGGAAAATATAAAGTCCAAAGAGAGGGTGTCGTCCTTAGTTTCAAGACTCGATAAAGTAGCTTTTGCTATTCTTGTTGCACTGGTCTTTTTATTGCCAGTTTTTTTTATACCATCACTTTCTGTCCCTTTTCAACTTATGAAGATGATTATGCTAGTCGTGGGAGTATTGGTAACTTTTTTGTTATGGCTAGTCGCGAGAATTAAAGAGGGGGTCATTTCTTTTCCAAGAACTTTTGTGTTACTTTTTGCAGTATTAATACCGATTTCATTTTTTGTCTCAGCTTTGACGATAGATCAAAAAGTGAGTTTGCCAACGGCTTTTCTTGGGCAAGGTGGAGAGCTTGGAACTGTCGGAGCAATGATTATTTTATCATTATCGATGTTTTTGGTTATAATGATTGTTCGTTCTAAATCCAGAATAAAAAGTATCTTTGTAGCTTTGTTCTCAGCTATCGCTGTAGTTTCTATTTTCGAAATTATAAGATTTATTCCCGGTACAAACTATCTTTCTTTCGGTATATTTACTGACAAAGCATTAAATCTAATAGGTAAGTGGAACGAGCTAGGCATTTTCTTTGGAATATCATTGATTTTATTGATGCTTACTTTGGAAACACTTGCTATGAAAAAAACTAGTAAGATTTTGATCTGGATTGCATACACTATATCACTCGCTTTGTTTCTCGTTGTTAATTTTGGTTTATCTCTTTATGTAATTGGTCTGGTTTCACTATTTTTATTCGTATATCTTTATGTGTTCAATAAACAAGTGTTGGTAAAGGTAGCCGATAGTGATGTAGAATCCTTGCCTAAAAATACATCAGATATAAAAACCCGATTTCCTATTAGTCCGATCATCACATTTGTTATTGTTTTAGTTTTTATTATTGATGGGTTTATTGCTGGTGCACCAGTTCATTCGAAACTTTTTCAAAAGTTTCAGGTAAATCAGGTAGAAGTATCTTTGCCATGGAGTGCGACAATAGATGTAACACAAAGCTCACTAAAAGCGGATCCAGTTTTCGGTATTGGCCCAAATAGATTTATAAATCGTTACCTTGTTTCTAAGCCTTTAAGTATAAATAATTCTGATTTCTGGGGTGTGGATTTCAATTACGCAACAGGTCTTTTGCCTAGCTTCGTTGTTACTTCTGGCTTAATTGGTACAGTCGCGTGGCTTCTTTTTCTGGTATCATTTTTCTATCTCGGATTTAAATATCTTTTACTAGGAGCGAGTACCAATAGATATCTTACAGTATCCTCTTTTTTGATTTCAGGTTATCTCTGGCTAATCAGTATTTTCTATGTTCCAAACATCGTATTGTTTGCATTTGCGTTTATGTTTTCGGGGTTATTTATTGCCACTCTAGTTCAGGAAAAAACAATTAAAACCTCCTCTATTGGATTTCTCAAGAATCCAAAAGTCGGGTTTGTTTCAGTCCTCGTTCTGGTTTTAATTATAATTATCACTCTTGTTGGATTGTATAAATATAGTCAAAGATTTATTTCTGGATATTATTTTCAAAAAAGCCTTGTCGATTTAAATGTAAATAGCGATATTATTTCCGCTGAAATGAATATGCTCAAGGCAGTGGATCATTCAAGGCTCGATTTATATTACCGATCACTTGCAGAGCTTAACCTATTTAAAATCGATAGACTTTTTGCAACAACAAGTACCAATAAGGAGTTGAACACTCAGTTATTAAGTCAATTTTCTATTGATGCATTTAATAATGCAAAAGAGGCAAAGTTGGTAGATCCTCTAAACTATCAAAACGATGCATCTCTGGCTCGTATATATGAGTTTTTTGTACCGCTAGGGGACACAGCAGCTTATCAGGCCGCAACGAGTGTTTACCTGGAGGCAGTAAAGCTCAACCCAGGAAATCCTGCTTTATTTCTTACGCTTGCAAGACTAGAGATTACAAACAAGAAGTTGGATGAAGCAAAAAAGTATATTGCAAAAGCACTTGAAATCAAAGCTAATTACGGCGAAGCACTCTTTTTGCGATCACAAATAGAAGCAACGAATGGCGATATAAAGTCAGCGATAGCTACGATGATATCTGTGGCATCACTTTATCCATCTGATCCAAATGTATTCTTTGAGCTTGGTAAGCTTCAATACGCAAACAAGGATTATGTCTCAGCAATGCCTTCTTTCGAAAGAGCAGTGATTTTAAATCAATACTATTCAAATGCTAGATATTTCCTTGGTCTTACTTATTCAAATTTAGATAAAGATGATTACGCCATAACCCAGTTTGAAATTATTAAAAAGATTGACCCAAACAGTAAGGGTGAGGTGGATCCAATCATTACGAATATAAAAGCTGGGCGCGCACCACTAAGTAAGCCAGTCGTGAAGACTGAAACGACAAAGAAAAAGTAGTTACTGTGAAAAATAATGGTCAAAAAGATTCTAAATATTTTAAGTAAAGAGATACGCGGACTCCATGAGGCCGCGTATCTCTTGGGTATGTTTGCAATACTTGCCCAGCTTCTCTCACTTGTACGAGATCGACTGTTTGCATACTACTTTGGTGCTGGTCCAACGCTAGATTTGTATTACGCGTCATTTAGAATTCCAGACATGATTTTTGTGACTGTTGCATCAATGGTGTCAATTTCAGTTCTTGTTCCATTTTTTATTGAGCGAGTGGAGAAGGATTTTGAGGAAGGAAAAGCTTTTATCAGTAATTTATTTTCTGTTTTTTGTATTGGTATTGTGTGTGTGAGCATACTGACTTTTTTTCTTGTACCATACATTATTCCTATTGTTCTACCAGGATTTAAAGATAGTGTGCAGTTACCCGAGCTTATTACTTTGACTAGAATACTTTTACTGTCACCAATCCTGTTGGGCATTTCAAATTTTCTAGCAAGTATTACTCAAATGTATAATCGTTTCTTTATTTATGCCATAAGTCCTCTACTTTATAATTTTGGTATAGTCTGTGGAACCATTTTTCTTTACCCATATTTCGGTATTTATGGACTAGTCTATGGGGTGCTTTTTGGAGCGGTGCTACACTTGCTTATACAAATACCTTTTGTTTATGAAAGGAATCTGCTTCCCGTCTTTAGTTTTAAGTTAGATTTAAAACCAATCAAAGATGTTGTGCTAGTTTCTCTACCCAGAACACTCACACTTTCCTCAAACCAGATTGCTACTTTTTTTCTAATAGCATTCGCATCTCTCATGGGTGTGGGTTCTATTTCTATTTTTAATTTTTCGTTCAATCTCCAGTCTGTACCGTTGGCTATTGTGGGTGTGAGCTACTCTTCCGCAGTATTTCCGCTACTTACTCGTTTGTTTTCCTCAAAAAAATACGATGAATTTGTTGAAAGAATGATTGTTTCTGCACAACATATTATATTTTGGTCGGTACCGATCACAGTACTTTTTATTGTTCTTCGGGCACAAATAGTCCGTACTATACTAGGGTCTGGGCAGTTTAGCTGGGCTGATACTAGACTGACCGCAGCTTCACTTGCGATTTTTACTGTTTCAGTTGTGGGACAGGGACTCGTCCTGCTTTTTGTGCGAGCGTATTATTCTGGAGGCAAAACATGGAAGCCACTCGGTATAAATCTATTTTCATCAACCTTGATTGTCTTTGTTTCCTACGGTCTGATACATTTTTTCAAAAGTACACCGTTTTTTCAATATTTCATAGAGTCTTTGTTTAAAGTTTCAGATGTCTCTGGTACTGTTGTGCTTATGCTACCACTCGCTTACACTATTGGTGTTTTAGTTAATACTATTTTACACTGGGTTTCATTTCATAGAGATTATAAAAGCTTTTCTGCCCCAGTACTTTCAACACTATTTCAGGTAATATGCTCATCGATTATAATGGGTTATGTTTCGTATTTAGGACTCACAGTATTTGATAATATTTTCAACATCAGAACTATTTGGGGTATATTTTTACAAGGCTTCTGTGCAGGAATAGTCGGCATCTCGGTCGGGATAATCGTACTTTGGTTACTCGGTAGCAGGGAATTAGCCGAGATATGGAAAACACTCCATCAGAAAATCTGGAAAGCAAAGGTATTGCCAGAGGAGGTACACACCATAAGTTAGAAGTTAGTCATTTTTGATTTAGAAATGTTTTTGCAATGATGGTTCCTGCGAAAACCAACGGCTCAACACGCCTGTTGAGCCGTTCAAATGGCTCTATATAGGCACAATATAGAATCGGTCAAGAATTACAAAAAACACTGTTTTTGAGGTAGAAAGCTTCAAAGGCTCAACGGCACACCGTTGAGCCTTTGAAGTTAAAAGTCCCTAAAAAGCTTGGAGATTGAAGTCATTTCTGTTAGTATGGACTAACTTATGGATTTAAAGCATATACGAAACTTTAGTATTATTGCTCATATAGATCATGGTAAGTCCACCCTTGCCGATCGTATGCTTGAGATTACAAACACTATAGAAAAGCGTAAAATGCAGGAACAAGTCCTCGATAGTATGGAGCTGGAACGCGAGCGAGGTATTACAATAAAAATGCAACCAGTGAGGATGAAGTACCTGCTCGATGGACAAGAATATATATTAAACCTTATCGATACTCCAGGACATATCGATTTCTCATACGAAGTATCCAGGGCTTTAAAGGCAGTGGAAGGCTCGATTTTGCTAGTTGATGCCACGCAAGGTGTCCAAGCACAGACCATGACTACGCTAACAATGGCTCGGGAATCAGGGCTGACTATTATCCCCGTGATAAGCAAGATTGACTCGCCACTTGCTCGGGTGGCTGATGTAAAAGGTGAGGTCTCAAAACTGCTCGGTGTCTCGTTTGAGGATATATTGGAGGTATCAGGTAAAACTGGAGAAAATGTCGATCTACTTTTAAAAGAAATTATCAAAAGAGTACCACCACCACATATTCCTGTCGGTACCGAAAAGGCTTTCCAGTCACTTGTTTTTGATTTTCAGTATTCAAATCATCGTGGTGTGATTGTGTATATTCGGGTATTGTCAGGTCAGGTTACTCGTAATACGGCATTGGTTTTCAAAATCGCAAATGAGACTTTTAACGCAATAGAAGTGGGAATATTTTCTCCACAAGAAGTGCCGATGGAGTCTATTGGGGCTGGTGAGATCGGCTATATTGTAACAGGTATCAAAC
The DNA here is from genome assembly GCA_943350765.1 of Candidatus Tayloriibacteriota bacterium. Lineage (GTDB taxonomy): Bacteria > Patescibacteriota > Minisyncoccia > Phycocordibacterales > PALSA-1337 > SCTV01. The sequence continues at coordinate 74,096 of CALRAJ010000002.1, forward strand.
AGCCAGGTATTGCCTCGGTGGGAGATACTGTAGCATACGAACGAGATACCCTACCTCCACTTTCTGGATATATGAAGCCAAAGCCAGTGGTTTGGGCATCCGTCTATCCAGAAAGTCAGGATGATTTTACATTACTCAAACAGGCGCTCAGTCGCCTTTGTCTTTCGGATTCATCTTTTACACATGAGGAAGAATCGTCTGGATCACTGGGTCGTGGTTTTCGGTGTGGTTTTCTCGGTATGCTTCATCTCGAGATTATTACTGAGAGACTTCGTCGGGAGTTTAATCTAGAGCTTATTGTAACCACACCTAGTATTACTTATGAAATCGATTACATAAATGGTAAAAGAGACATTGTCTATTCTCCGTCAAGATTTCCAGATGATCATCAGATTAAGACTATTTTTGAACCTTGGGTAGATATTAGGATTATTGTACCAGCACAATATCTCGGGGCGATGATGCAGGCACTCTATGACCACGAGGCAGAAATCGGCGACTCCGAAAACTTTGGCGATAATAGAAATGCTTTGACTATTAAAATGCCACTACGCGAGCTGATGCGAAACTTTTTTGATGAAGTAAAAAGTATTACTTCTGGTTATGCGTCAATATCCTATGAGCTAGGAGAAATGCGTGTAGCGGATGTGGTAAGGCTCGATATTTTAGTAGCTGAGGAAGCTGTACCCGCTTTTTCTAGAGTAGTATCTAAAAGGCGAGTGCAGGAGGAGGCTGAACAGGCAGTGGGTAAGCTTGCTAAGGTACTTCCTCGGCAAATGTTTACCACTAAAATACAGGGCGTGGCACTTGGGAGGATTCTGTCATCTGAAACACTTACAGCACTTCGCAAAGATGTGACCCAGCATATGTACGGAGGAGATATTACTCGAAAAATGAAACTAAGAGAAAAGCAAAAAAAGGGTAAAAAGAGAATGCAAGAGACGGGCAAGGTAAATATTCCTCATGATGTCTTTTTGAAAATGGTGAAGAGTGAGTAGGGTATAGCAAATTATTAAATTTCTTTCTTAGCATATCTTTTAAATAGCACGAGTATTTCTTTGGTAAGAAATCTCTCAAGTCTCAGCTACCCGCTTCCGAAGTCTATTTAAAAGATACGCTTGCGACGAAATTTAATAATTTGCTATGTTTTGTGATGGTTGGTATGAAGGAGTGATGACTATTTTAAGCCACATTCAAAGGCTAAACAGGGTGTTTAGCCTTTGAATGTGGCTATATAGAGACATATTTAAAAAATTGGCTTTAAACTGTAACTACCTATATAAAAACGGTGAATAAAGCAAGATCATGCTTATGATAATCAATACCGAAATAATGACCGAAACTACATTTAGTACCTTTTTTGTTTTGTGATGAAATAGCATGGGTTTTATATCTTTTATGTTATCTTTTTGAATATGTAGTATAATATCATAAAATGCTAGAATTTCAAGTAAAAAAAAGATTTAAAAGAATACTTTATTCTCGAGCGATGATCGTAATACTTATGATTGTTATTGTTTTTGCTATTAAAGCCACATGGAGTGTTTATAAAAAACAGCAGACCAGCAGGATGAACCTAAATAGATTACAGCTGGAAATATCAGAATTGAAACAACGCGAAGATTATATAAAATCTGGTATTGATCGTCTTGGTACGGATAAGGGGGTGGAAGAGGAGATTAGACAAAAGTTTAAGGTTGTCAAAGATGGTGAATCAATGTCGATACTTATCGATGATGAACAGGTCATGGCCACTTCTTCCTCGCCAGAAAAAGGTTTTTGGTCTACAATTGCTGATGTGTTTCGGTAAAATGTATATGATGGCCTAAAGCGGGCTTTGCTACGCCGAAGCTTTGAGCTATGGCGAGTGTAGTATAGTGGTAATACGTGTGCTTCCCAAGCATATGACGCGGGTCCGATTCCCGCCACTCGCACAAAATGAGCGTCGAGAGGCGCTTTTTTGCTATACTTACTGTACCTATGCCCCCGCAGTCTGAAATTAAAAAAGTACCAAAACCAAAAGTAATTCTCCATATGGATGGCGACGCTTTTTTTGTCGGTGTTGAAGTTGCTAAAAATCCAAAACTCAAGGGGTTGCCAGTAGTAACTGGTGAGGAGAGGGGGATAGTCTCGGCACTTTCGTATGAGGCAAAAGCACTCGGCGTGGTGCGTGGTATGCCAATATTTAAAATTAAAAAAGATTTCCCAAAAGTAATTATTCTACCCGGTGATTATGCCTCATATATTCGCTACTCGGCTATGATGTTTGATATTGTGCGTCGATATGTTGATGATGTGGAGGAATATAGTATTGACGAATGCTTTGCGGATCTCACTGGACTCGACCGACCATTAAAAATGACCTATCTGCAGATAGCCGAGAGGATTAAAAATGAAATAAATAAAGAACTACAGCTAAGTGTCTCTATTGGCGTTGCACCTACAAAAGTACTCGCCAAGGTAGCATCAAAGTGGGTAAAGCCAAATGGCCTGACCTCAATAGATATTAAAACCGCCCCAGATTTTCTCGCCAAAACACCTATAGAGAAAATCTGGGGTATTGGCCCGCAGACTTCAGAGTTTTTGAAAAGAAGATGTATAGATACCGCGCATGATTTTGTAAGTAAAGATATAGCTTGGGTAAAACACAACCTTTCAAAACCGTATGAGATAATCTGGCAGGAACTTTCTGGTGTATCCCTGATGAATATCGATCCAATAAAAAAGACCGTCTATTCCTCAATGCAGAAAACAAGGTCATTTCACCCCGCTACCAACGATAAAAAGTTTCTTCTGTCGCAGATTTCTAAACATGTGGAGGATGCGTGCACCAAAGCTCGGCATTTCCACCTAGTGCCGAAAAAGATATCTATTTTTCTCAAGGACAAAGATTTTAAATTTACCACTGTTTCGATTCATGTTCCGTCGCCGACCAACGCTCCGGAGATTTTGATTTCTCTTGCTAAAAAACAGTTTGATAAAATGCATGTTCGGGGGACACTCTATCGTACTACTGGCGTTGTGTTGCAAGATCTTATTTCGGGTTTAGTCTCGCAAAACGATTTGTTTGGCGGTACTGATGAGGCACACAAATTCGAACGCATACACGCGCAGATCGACTCTCTTGAAAATAAGTTTGGTCGGCATGTTGTCTATCTCGCATCCACACACAATGCCCTGAAGCAAAAGAAGGTGGGTACGGATTCAGATGATTTGGATAGAAATTTGCTATTTCTGTAGTTTGTGACAAAATGCCAACTAACATATTTTAACCTCGTTGGAGGATAAGGTGATATACTAGCAAAATGAATGAATATGAAAAGAAATTGTCTGATGAGGCATTCCGTTGGGTTAAGGCAAATCATCGTAAAATTATAGAAGAGTTTGCTGGAAAAGCGGAGCATGTCGCTGATAATCAACCAATTACACTTTTTATGGCAGGATCTCCTGGAGCGGGTAAGACTGAGGTGTCCAAACGCCTCATTTCTCGTTTTATACAGAAACCAGTAAGAATTGATGCGGATGAAATTCGCGGAATATGCCCTGGTTATGTCGGATCAAATGCACACATATTTCAAAGAGCAGCTACTAAAGGGGTTCATATTCTCTATGATTATTCGCGAGAAAATAATTTGAATGTCATTTTGGACGGTACATTTGCATATGCAGATGAACAGAAAAATATACAGGGGTCATTAGATCGTCAGAGAAAAGTCGAAATCTATTTTGTGTATCAGGATCCTTCGCAAGCATGGGATTTTACAAAAAAACGTGAAGAAATTGAGTATAGAAAGGTTTCTAAAAAAGTTTTCATTGATGCTTTTATCAAATCTCGCGAAAATGTTAACCTTGTCAAAAGTTATTTCGGAGATCAAATCGAGCTCAACCTACTTATAAAAGATTTAACGAGTGATATTGAACAGCTGGAGCTTAATATACTCCTTGTTGATAGTTATTTGAAGAAGGTGTATACTAGGTATGAATTGGAGACATTGCTTATATGATTAATAAAATCAAGTCCTACTTAGGGATTAAAGAGATAAAGGAGCCAACGACTGACTTTTCGGCGTTTTTTCATAATGCTTCTTCTGCCCAGAAAAAGAAGCTTCTAACCGAGGTTGTACGCGAAGCGAATAAGGATCAAAGAGCGGTTATTGAGCGGTATAATCGGAGGACTACAAAGACCATCTAATCGGTGGTTTTTGTTTGGCAAAGAATTCCAACGGCTTAGTGGTTGAACGGCTCAACAGGGCTGTTGAGCCGTTCAAATGGCTTGGTTGAGAGGTTTTTAGAGTATGCTAAAAAGTGGCTATTTGGTGTAAATTTGCTATGATATTGAGATGAATGAAATTGTCTATATTCTTATAAACGAAGCTATGCCAGGGTATACCAAAATTGGTATCACTACTGATTTGAAAGCTCGTCTGAAGCAATTAAGTAATACATCTGTTCCCGTTCCTTTTGAATGTTTTTTCGCAAAAAGAGTTAAAGATGCGAGGGCTATTGAGAATAGAATGCACGCTGCCTTTGCAAAGGATAGAGTTGACAGTGGAGCAGGAAGAGAATTTTTTATGATCCCCCCAGAACAAGCTGCGGCAGCATTGAGTATGGCAGAGGGAGAAGATATTCAAATTGATTCAGAAAAAACGGAACAAGAAAAGGTTGCAATCGCTGAAATCACAAGTAGACGCCCCGTTTTCAATTTTTCATTGGTTAATATAAATCCAGGTTCAACACTTCAGTTTTATATGGACGAGATAATTACTTGTACAGTCGTCGATTCAAGAAAGGTTGAATTTAATGGGAAAATCGTCTCGTTGTCCTATGCTGCTATGCAAGTATTGGAGTCAAAAGGTTTGCACTGGAAGGCTGTTTCTGGTCCCGGTATATGGATGTTTGAGGGTGAGACACTGTATGCGAGACGTATAAGGATGGAGGCTGAATAATTGTAAGACGAATGACACCACAAGAAAGTTTCCCCGATGTCTTTCGTGTTATCCTAGATCTTTCTTCTACTATATCTAAGAAGATAGATGATTATAAAAATAATATTGAAAATAATCCCAGTATAAAGAGGGCTTTTTATAATATAGATTTTGTTTATATGCACTCTATTGTACTCGATATGGGAAAGCTACTTTCAGTAAATAATAATGATAGGTCTGGATTAAGGGGGTTGGAAAAGTCATCACCAGATAAATTTAAAAAAGATATAAGGATATTTAGGGATAAATATAAGGATGTAATTGAAAAAATAAAAAGCAATAGAAATAGGATAATTTCTCATGTAGATATAAGTGATGAAGGACATTTTTCTAAAATGGGTTTTTCTGAGAAAGAAGTAAATAAAAAAGTCACTGACCTCAATGATCACTTCACATTTTTGTATGGGTTGAATAAATCATTGGTAGAATCATCTATCGAACATTGGAATAAGTTAAGATCAGAGTCTATTAGGACTGAAAGATATAGTCCTTCAGATTTTTCTAAGGAAGTAGATATTTTCATAATAATGATTAGAGAAATAGTATCTATTTCGTATAAAATTAATGTGTGTTATTGTGAAAAAACAAGACTTAAGTAATCAGATCGTTTTTTATGCAAAACTCTCTGTGCTATAATATAATCCCTACAAAGTAATTAAATAAATTAAAACAAGTATGAAAAAAGTTACGATATACTCGACCCCAACATGCCACTACTGTAATATGGCCAAGGATTTTTTTAAGGCAAATAAAATTATTTACACAGAATTGAATGTGGCGACTGATTTAGAAAAGCGGAAAGAGATGATTGAGAAGAGTGGGCAAATGGGTGTGCCAGTAATCGATATCGGCGGGGAGATCATGGTGGGTTTTGATCAGTCGGCGCTCTCGAAGGCTTTGGGGATGTAAAGGGGGGATAAAAGCCCCGCGGGCGAGTACGCCCGCGGGGCTTTTATATTTAGCAAAAAATGTTATAGTCTTGTAGCAGAGCTTGTGCATTCTGTATCTATTCTCCCTTTGTAAAGGGAGCACCGCCAGTACTCTGGCGTGGAGGGATTTGAAATCCAAATCCCTCGGCTTGAAGCCTGCTCCCTTTAGAAAAGGGAGAACAATGCTAATAGCCCCTGTAGTTCAATGGATAGAACAATTCCGTCCTAAGGAGGAAATCCAGGTTCGATTCCTGGTGGGGGCACAACAAAAATATCCAAAGGATATCTTTTTGTTGCTACCCAGCCAGAATCGAACTTATCTTTATGCCCCAACTCAATCTAACCAAAATCAAAAAAGTCTATTTCATCGGTATTGGCGGTATTGGTGTTTCTGCCATTACTCGTATGATGGCACTGTCTGGAAAAGAAGTCCGAGGCTCCGACATGAGTCTTTCGGAAGTTACTAGCGAGCTCACACGGCTTGGCATACATATCGACCACGGTCAGTCTATAGATTTGATACCAAAAGATACTGAGCTAGTCATCTATACTATCGCCATTGCAAGTTTTGACCCAAAGCTCATTGAAGCCATCGACGCCCGAGGTATCCCAAGAAAAACCTATCCCGAAATACTTGGTATTATTTCCGCGGACAGCTTCACTATCGCCATCTCAGGTACTCACGGCAAGACGACCACCACAGCCATGACTGCGAAAGTATTTCTCGATGCTGGGCTAGATCCGACAGTAGTCGTCGGCTCATTTTTGAAAGATCAAAAGAGTAATTTTATTGCTGGTAAGAGTAAATACTTTATCGTCGAAGCTTGCGAATACCGTCGTTCTTTTTTAAACCTCACCCCGACAATTTTGGTAATTACAAACATAGACAATGACCATCTGGACTACTACAAAGACATGGCGGATATTCAAAGTGCGTTTGCAGAATTGATTTCAAAAATCCCTCCGCACGGTGCAGTAATCTGTAATCCAAACGATCCCACAGTCGCTCCCGTCCTCAAAAAAGCATCTTGTAAAATTATCGATTATACTGGCTTTTTGTACCCGAGCCTTTCGCTCAAGGTGCCGGGTATGCATAATAGAAAGAATGCTTCTGCGGTATGGGCGGTGGCAGACCTGACTGGCATATCAGAACGAGTTACCAAAGCCTCATTAGAGGCATTTTCTGGCACATGGAGACGGTTTGAGTACAAAGGTACTACTAATGCAAACGCGGTCGTCTACGACGATTACGGTCATCATCCGACCGAGGTAGAGGCGACACTAGCTGGTGCGAGAGAGTTGTTTAAGAAAAAGCGAATTATTGTGGTTTTTCAGCCTCATTTGTATAGTCGCACCAAAGACCACTTGGCTCATTTCGGAACAAGTTTCAAGGACGCAGATTTGGTAATTATCTCTCCAATATATCCCGCCCGAGAAGTGTTTGATCCAAGTATTACTTCGGATATGGTGGTGTCCGAAATAAACAAAAATGGAGGTAAGGCTATGGCGGTCACTGATTTTAGTGAAGCACTTTTTTTTCTCACAAATGAGGCTAAAAAAGACGATGTCATAATCACTATGGGTGCTGGAGATGTGTATAAAATAGGGGAATCATTACTCGCTCCAGATCATAAAACTTTTTAAAATATATTCGCCATGGCTACTTTGTATATCGTCGCAACCCCCATAGGTAATCTCAAAGACATTACTTTTCGAGCTGTCGAAATATTAAAAACAGTTGATTGTATCTTGTGTGAAGATACACGGACAACAAAAGTTTTGCTCAACACTTATGATATTCATGTGCCGACCATGAGCTATCACGCCCAGAGTGCTCTGTCTCGTACAGAGGATATAATCAGTATGCTCAAGGACGGCAAAAACCTAGCTTTAGTTTCTGATGCTGGCACGCCATGTATTTCTGATCCCGGATCCGCGTTACTTTCCTTGGTACGAAAAGAATGCAATGAGGACGAGGTAATGATTGTGCCTATTCCCGGACCATCTGCTTTTGTAACACTTCTTTCTGCAGGAGGACTTGATACTAGCTCATTTGTTTTTCTAGGTTTTCTTCCACACAAGAAGGGTAGGGAGACATTGTTCAAGGAAATAGCTACCGCACCACGCACGATGGTTTTTTATGAATCACCTCATAGGATCATGAAGACCCTAGCCTCGCTTGCGAGTGTACTTTCGGATAGTCCACGAAGAGTACTTGTGGGTAGAGAATTGACTAAGCTGTTTGAACAAATTATTTCTGGAACAGCTGGGGAAATGTTTTCATACTTTGAAAATAATCCAGACAAGGTGCGGGGCGAGTTTGTGGTCGCGGTCGAGGCAGTTTGAGTGTATAATATCAGTTGGAGTGACTATATGAACCCATTTGAAACTATAGATTGCCTACTTTGTAGGCATATGTACGCTGACGCTTTACCCTTTGTAAAACTTTTACCAACAGCAACCGAGGATGAAAGGGTAAAAAAAGATAATTACCTCATCTGTAGCATTACGGGTTTGCTCGAGCTGAATACATCTGATGATGTCAGGATGGCTGTAGATAGCTGGTACTTTTTGTCCGAAACAGATTTAAAAAGTCAGCTTAAAAAGCGAGAACTTTATGACGGTGTTCTTGCAAGGGTAATCATTGAACACAGGCTTCTTGATTGATTTTTTAATGATAAGCAAAGCTCTCTTAATTGGGAGCTTTTTTAATTCTTTTTTTGTAAATAGTGTCTTTTAAAAAAAGTAATGTATACTATGCTGTATATAAGCTTTAATATATTTGCATGACAAGACAACAAATACTGGGCGTGATCGGTCTGTGGACACTAATACTTCCTTTTTTAGGTTTTCCGAATGATTGGAAGCTCAATATGGTTGCACTGAATGGTTTAATAATTTTGATTTTGTATTGGAAAATGAGAAAAGAGTCTCAGGCTATTTCTATTAAGACAAAGAACCATGGCGCGGGTTTTGTTGAAAATTCAATAGCAGAGAAACCAAATCAAGCAAACACGGAGGAGTAAAAAGAGTTTTTTAAAAATGGATATTTTGTGTAAAAAGAGGTAAATAGCCTTGATTAGAGGCTTGTTTTGCTTCAAAGGCTCAACGGTACACCGTTGAGCCTTTGAAGCAAAAATACTCACACTGCCTTTGTTTTTTTTATTTTTATGCTATAATCACTCTATGAATCCAGAGGATAAAGCGGTCTTACAAAAAGTACTTAAAATATCAAAGGATAATCAAGAGATTCTAGAGAAACTTCAGCGTGCAAACCGCTGGTCAGTTGTCTTTAAGATTATTTACTGGGTGTTTATCATACTGGCGGCTGGAGGTGCATATTTTGCTATAAAGCCTTACTCAGACCAGCTCGGGGACACTTATACTGGATTCAAAGCTGAGTTGGAAGGTGCCCACTCGGTAACAAACAAGATTTTTGGTAATTAATCTCTTGATTTTTTGTTGTCCTCTTAGGACAACAAAATTTACACCTAAAATAGGGTAATGTAATGTTTAGTCGAATAAATTTGATTTTGCCAAGATAGCTCAGTTGGTAGAGCGCTCCCCTGAAGAGGGAGATGTCCCCAGTTCGAATCTGGGTCTTGGCACCGAAACAAAACAAATCACCTCACCGCATGCGGTGAGGTGATTTGTCCCTAACATCTTTTAAGTAGTCGATTTTACCCTTACCTTTGTCTGTCTACCTTTGTCTACTTTGGTCAATTTTAAAATAAGTAAACCATGTTTTTCTATGGCCTCAGCTGTGTCTACTTCTACTTCCTGTGGAAGAGTAACGGTGCGCGAAAATGAACCCCAATACAGCTCACGATAAAAGAAGTCTTCCTCGCGGATATTTCGCTCTTCCTCCCTTTTACCACGGATAGTTACCATATCTCGAGTGATAGAAATATCTAAATCTTCGGGACGCACACCAGCAACCATGGTTTTTAGGATTATTTTATCGGCTGTCTGATGTATATCAACAGTCAGCTCGCCGTCCTTGTCCTCTTCATCTAGCCAGTCTTCTTTTTTGGTTTCAGTTAATGCCACCTCCTCATTTTCAGAATTTTCATCAAGCTTGATTGTTCCTGTTAATCTTTCAAAAAATGATTTTTTTGTTTTTGACATAATTTTAAATAAATAATTAACTCGTCGAGCTGACTTTTTTCTGTGAATCTATTGACCGTGCCTTTTCAAAAAAGAGCATAAGGATTATTACACCTACCCATACCAAAGCAAAAATCTTGAAAGTATCAATACCACTTGACTGTATTATAAATAAATTAAACGCAGCATGCAATGCTGTGGCGAGGATAACTCCAAAGAGTAAGCTTGTCCTCTTTAGAAGCTTTCCCTTGAAGAAGGTTAGTGAAATACTAAAACCGATTGTTGCTGAGGCAACAACATGAAGCAGGGTGGCACCAATAAAACGGAGATTACCACTTATAAGGGCCTGGAGTGTATTACCAAGCTCAAGTGGCTTGAGTATAAAAAAGGTGTTCTCTAGTGCTGCAAAACCGAGTGCCACAGTGATCAGATAAATCATGGCATCGATAGGCTCATCTAGGAAACGACTGCGCAGGGCAATGAAGTAGACGACTACAAGCTTCATAATTTCCTCAATACCAGCCCAAATAATATATTTGAGTGTGGTAGCATAAGCTAGGGTTGACCCATCGAGCAGGTCTAATACTAATTTTTGTAGTGGTAAAACAAGTGCTACTGAAAGCATTCCACCTAAAAATGAAAATGCTAGCAAGAGTCGTGGCTCAGGATGAAGGTTGTCTTCTTTTAACCAAAACCAAAGCCAAAGTATAGCTGGTAAAATACCAGCGAGTAGTGCGTAGAAAATCTCAGTAGTACTATCCATGTCTAGTAGTATACCTTAGAGATTTTTTATAATCTATGTGTTAAAAGTGGTGATGATAATCCTATGCTGGCCAATTCTCCACCATTAGTAGATTTTGCTCTGTATTATGAGGTAAGGTGAGCCAGATTTCCTCGGTAACAAATGGGATAAATGGGTGAAGGGTTTTTAGAATGATATGAAGGGTATGGATAAGTAATTGAGCTCGAGATGATTTTTCTGAGTCTGTACCCTTACCTTCGTTAACGGGAGGGGTACCTAGAATAGTCTTACTTTCCTCTACGATTTTATCCGCAAATGTGTGCCATGTGTAATGGTAAAGCTTTTCAGCAACAAGATATAGTTTGTATTCCTCCATTTCTCGGGTAATTTCTGTAATAAGTGCGTCTCGCTCAGCAACAAGTTTTTTGTCGGCTTCTGTCCATTTGGAAAAACCTGGATCGTATTTGTAGGTCTCGGTACTTGAAAGAATAAAACGAGTAATATTCCAAAGTTTGTTGGCAAAGTTTTTGTAGCCTTTGATTTTGTTTTCATCAAAGCTAATGTCGCTACCGATAGCTGTACCAGTCAAAAGTCCCATGCGTAGAGCATCAGCACCGTATTTGTTTATAATATCGATAGGGTCGATACCGTTGTTTAGAGATTTGCTAAACTTTTGACCATCTTTTGCACGGACTAATCCATGTATCATAACTGTACGAAAAGGGACTTGTCCAAGATGAAAACCACTCATCATGATCATGCGTGAGACCCATAGGTTTAAAATCTCGTACGCTGGGGACATAAATGATGTCGGGTGAAATGTTTTTAAATCTTTTGTTATATCAGGCCAGCCCATGGTCGAAAATGTCCATAATCCTGATGAAAACCATGTATCAAGCACATCTTCCTCCTGTACCCAGCCTTCTCCTTTCGGAGCCTCTATTCCGACATACATCTTTGTTTTTTCTTCGTTTCCAACTTTTAACTTTTCACTTTCGACTTTCGACTTTCGTTTATACCATACTGGGATTCGATGCCCAAACCAAATCTGTCGGGAAATACACCAGTCGTGTAGATTTTCTATCCAGTGAAAATAGGCATTACGGAAACCTTCCTGTGGCATATTTACCTGTTCGCTTGATACCGCTTTTCTCATAATTTCTTTTAATGTAGTTTCAGTACCACTTTCAATACCTGGTATTTCTGAGTAGGGAATAATAAAGGGTTTATTTACTGCTATCCACCACTGCTTCATTATCTGTGGCTCGATGGTCGCACCTGTCCTCTCTGCGGTTGCAATGTTGTGGGTGTATTCCTCTTCTTTTACAATCAAACCTTTGGCACGAAGCTTCTCAACAATCTTTTGTCGAGCTTCGGTAATCTTTATACCATAAAATTCACCAGCAATTTCCAAAAGCTTTCCATATTTGTCGATAATTTGTACCTTATCGAGCTTGTGGCGTTCGGCAATGTCAAAATCAACAGCACTGTGCCATGGTGTGATTGTCATAACACCAGTCCCAAATCCCATGTCTATCGCAGAATCTTTTATAACTGTCGCAGTAAGTGGACCATTGATCCATTCAAGCTCGATTTTTTGACCATGCTTGTATTCTGAGTAACGCTCATCGTCTGGGTGCATTACAACGTGCTTGTCGCCAAACTTTGTTTCTGGTCGAGCGGTACCAATAGTAAAAGGTCCATACTTTAGGTAATAGAATTTGGTTTTTTCTTCTTTGTATGCAATTTCATCATCAGATATTGTGGTTTGACCTTTTGGATCCCAGTTTACTATTCTGTCGCCTTGGTAAATAAGACCAGAATTATACATATTTACAAACGCAGTAGTAACGGCTAGTGTACGAGTTTCATCCAGTGTATAGGCATAGCGTGACCAGTCGAGTGACGCTCCCATTTTTCGAACTTGGCCTAAAATAGTGTTTTCACTTTCCTTTGCAAATGTACGAACGCGTTTGACCAGCTCGTCACGACCGAGGTCGTGACGACTTTTACCCTCGTCTTTTTGAATGTTTTTTTCAACTCGTGCTTGGGTTGCAATAGCTGCAGAGTCAGTACCAGGGATCCAAAGTACACGCTTGCCACGCATTCGTTGAAATCGTATGACCGCATCCTGTAACGAGTCCTCATAGGCATGTCCGAGATGTAGTATGCCAGTAACATTTGGTGGGGGAAGTACGACGGTAAAAGTTTCGGAGCGTTTGCCCGGTAAGTTGTCTAGATTAAAAAAACCGCTTTCCTCCCAGAGTTTGTAGATCTTATCTTCTGTATCCGTTGGATTATAAGGTTTTAGGAATTTATCATGCATATAGAGTATGTAAGGGTATAGTAGCAAAAAAATAGTTCTTTTGAAAGGCGCTGTAGTAGAGATATGGTGTCGGTGGAATATAAATAAAAAATTAGACCCACCTCGCTTTCGCAAGATGGGTCCGAGTCGAGATGTTTGAGTTCACTGTGCTGTTGGGATTGGTCGATCCCTCAACTTTTTTCATTAGCCTATGCCAGCTATTACCTTTCGGTTTTGGGTAGAATTAGTCTATAACCATGTAGGTTGAGAACATATTAAACCACTAGCGTTAGCACATCATTTTTCATGTGTCCCTTCGGAGCGTTTGTTTTGTGAGGTTTGCAGACAAACACTCACTCAATAGCTCCTACCTTGGGGCGTGTGACCAATTTGACCAATGAAGGGTGTGTATTACTACAAACCCCAGTACCTCAAACATCTTAACTACATTAAGTATAGCATACCTATATTTTTATGCAAGTTTTTGCGAAGCGGTGGTATTTGATAGTTTTAGACATCCTTCAGCCCTCAGGGTGCTAGAATCTCCTCGAATACCAGAAATATAGCGATGATAACCTGCCACTCCTATCATTATTGCATTGTCGGTAGTGTGAGAAATGCGAGGGATTTGTAATTGTATGTCAGGTAATACTTGCACTAGCTCCTCAAAAGATTTTCTAATACGCGTATTTGCAACAACACCTCCACCTAGGATCAGTGTTTTAGCCCCAGTGCGTTCAAGACACTTTTTTGTTTTTGAGATGATTACTTCTGTGACCGCGTCTTCAAATTGCCGAGCGATTTGCATTTGTATGTCGGGTGTCAATAAAGATATTTTTTGTACCATATACAAAACTGCCGTTTTTATTCCAGAAAAGGAAAAGTCGAAATCTTTTGAATAAATCATAGGGCGGGGGAGCTTGTATTGAGAATTTTCTCCATTCGGTCTGTGTATCCTATCTGCATCGGCTAATTTAGAAATCTCAGGTCCACCAGGATAGGGAAGTCCGAGAATGCGGGCGACCTTGTCGAAAGCCTCCCCAAGAGCATCGTCACGAGTTTGTCCTACTATTTGATATTTTCCTTCTTCTGTTATAAGTACTAGCTCAGTATGACCACCTGAAATGAGTAGAGCAAGGGCTGGATAGGCAACTTTTTTTATAGAAAATGAAGTTGTCTTTTCATCAGTTTTTTCTTCGAGCAGTGCGACAGCTATATGCCCCTCCATGTGATTGGTGGGAATAAGTGGAACACCCCAGAGTTTTGAAAGTGCTTTTGCAAAACTAACACCAACCCACAAAGCTGGCTCGAGACCTGGTCCATGGGTAACTGCTATAGCGTCAATAGTAGGCTTTTCAAGTGTGGTAATTTCTTTACAAAAAAGCTCAGACAGATTATTTTCCCTTTCCAGAATTTTATTTATTTCGTTTAGAGAGTTTGGGTCAAGATCGGTAATATTTTGACTAAGCTTTTTTTGGTATAAATCAGCTTCTTTTAAGCATTGTATAGTGAGTGGTACGAGGTTTTTACCATGTTCCCTCTTTGCGAGCATCGGAAAAACACCGCCATATTCTCTATGAATATCAACTTGGGAAAAGAGTGTATTACCGAGAATGGTCACGGTGATGTCGCTACCTTGCACTTCAAATTGAAGCAGACTCACCGCCGTCTCGTCGCATGATGTTTCGATAGAAAGTATAATCATGTTTAAAGAAATCGAAAATCCATATATTATTTGATTTTGTGACCCCACGGAGAGACACGAGTACGTTTTCGGTCATGGATAATTTGCTCGCCGTCGCTCATAAATTTTCGTTACCACGACTCGCGGTTCAACTTTACTAAGTCTCATTCCGCTCCGTCTTTCGACTTTCCGTAGAGCCTACAAAAATATACTCACCAAACGCTCCACGTTAGGTTTGTTATTTTTGTGACCCCACGGAGAGTCGAACTCCGCTTAACAGATTGAAAACCTGCTGTCCTAACCGATAGACGATGGGGCCTTTCTATAAGGCAGGAATACTATAGCATTCTTATCATTTATGTGGAAGTGAAGTATGCTTGAGCGGTTTAGTATTATATTGTATACTTACATTATATTTAAATATCAAATGATGTCAGTATATATAGAATCAGGTCATGAAATCAGTAATTTTTTAATACAAGCAAAATCGTCTGTCGGTTCGTGGGAAAATCTTTCTAAAAAAGCGCCTGTATCCTCAAGGACACTTCGTCATTGGTATAATGGTAAGTCTTATATATCACTGAATGTTCTTGAGCTACTAAGTGACCAGCTCAAAATAGCTTTGCCTCCATATAAGCTGGTTGATTTTTTGGATCAAAAAAGAATTGCAGGCAAAAAAGGTGGTTTGGCGCGCGTTGCTCTCTATGGAAATCCAGGAACAATCGCAGGAAGATTGCGGGGTGGATTACAATCGATAAAGGTTCAAGCAAAGAATCCCGCTTCACCATTTGTGCAAAAAAAGATTGCTATACCAGCATATTCATCTAAGTTGGCAGAATTTGTCGGGATTTTATTGGGGGATGGTCATGTTGACGAAAGACAAATTTCTATATCGATAGGAGGTGATGAGTTTGAATATACCAAATATATCTCGGATTTAAGTTTCAAACTATTTAATTATCGGCCGTCTATAAAAAAGAAAAAAGGAGTAGAAATGTATACTATGGTTTTTTCTCGAACAGCCCTCGTTGACTATATTAAGGGGATTGGCCTAATCGATCATCATAAAGTAAGGTCGCAAAGCGAAGTCCCTTTATGGGTACAGAGTAGTAAGAGTTATTCAAAGGCCTGTCTTCGAGGGTTGTTTGACACAGACGGTTCTTTTTTCATCGATAGACATTTAATAAAAAAGTCGTTATATTATAATCCGGGTGTCGCGTTTACGAACTACTCATTACCGATACTTAACTTTTTCTATTCAACATTAGTTGTTTTGGGATTTCATCCAACAATATCGAATAATAGAAATGTACTTTTGAGACGAGTCAGTGAGGTGCATCTCTTTTTTAAAGTTATTAAAAGTAACAACCCAAAGCATCTTGGAAAGTTTAAAGGATTTGTAGATAATTATAAAAAAGGAAAGGTACCGAAGAGGTTATAACGGCGCCGATTCGAAATCGGATGGCCGGGTCAAACCGGCACGAGGGTTCGAATCCCTCCCTTTCCGCCTGAGCAAAAACCTGCTATTCTGTGGATCATGGGCGGTTAGCTCATTTAGCTAGAGCGCATCGTTGACGTCGATGAGGTAATAGGTGCAATTCCTATACCGCCCACACACTAGACACAAGAATTGCGGTCGATCTTAAGATTAGTAAATGGTACAAATATATACTAAATGTTTCTAGATATTGGAATAGGTTTAATGGTTTCAAAGATTTTGATTAAAACTATGGGCTTTTATGCACCCACAGTTTTTATTATTCTTGGTGTGGTTTTCTCATTATTACCAGATATTGATTTTATTTTTCATCTATTAAAAAAGAAAAGACTGAACGAATATAACCACAAACACCGTGACTATTTGCATTACCCGATACTGTATATTGGCGGTGGTTTTATTTTATTTCTATTTGTTGATGTAAAAATAGCAATTTTGTTTGCTGTTGTTTCAGCTCTACATTTTTTACACGATAGTGTTGGTATCGGTTGGGGAGTAAAGTGGCTGTATCCATTCTCAAAAAATAGCTTTATGTTTTGCTATAAAATTAGAGAAAAAGGAGAGGGTTTGAGACGTGTTTTCCCATCACAACTTTATTACTCATGGACGGAGGAGCAAGTAGAACAAAAATCCTTACTATATGGTGATAAGGACTGGGTAAAAAATATTTACCTTAAATTTAGTTGGTATGCTTTTATTGAGTATATAGGTTTTCTGATAGGATTAGGGTTTCTTTTTTGGCTATAATTTTTTGTGTAATTACCCCGAATTACGAAATACCTTTCTAGGCATATCATTTTGAAAGCACGAGTATTTCTTTGGTAAGAAATCTCTCAAGTCTCAGCTACCCGCTTCCGAAGTCTTTCAAAAAGATACACCTGCGACGGTATTTTGTAATTCGGGGTACTTACTTTAAATCTAAATCTCTTCTGAAATTCAGTTCCTTTTTTTCAAAGATACTTGGTTTACCAAGTTTACCCCAGTAAGAAAGCTGTTTCCTCATATCCGATAGATTTTTCATAGGATGCGAGTGTCTGACTGCAAATGATGGGTCAATCATTATTATGTAACCTGCGTCTCTGGCCCATTTTGCCCATTCACCATCTTCACCGCCTAGTCCGTACTTTTCGTCAAAATGATGTTTTTCCCAAAGAGATTTTCTGATGGCACAGTTGGTTGCCCCGAGTACCCCCATTTCATCCACAACCATCCTTTTACCACGAAGCAGTAGTTTTAAATACCAGTAATTGTAAAGAAAAACTCAAGTAGGTGAGCATTTTTTCTAGGGCGACATGGCCCATAAAATCCTGCCATTTTTGGGTTTTCGAAATTCTTAACCACAGTTTGAAGCCACTTATCCGAAGTGGGTAGGGAATGTCCCACGGTCAAAACCACATACTCGTAGGATGAGTTTTCTATACCAAGGTTCATTGATTTTGGATAGGAAAAGGCGTTTTTAGGCAGAGTGATGACTTTTGCATCAAAGCTTTCTGCGAGCTCCTTTGTCCCATCGGTGGACTCATTATCTACCACAATAATTTCGAAAGGCACACTACATTTTTGCTTTTTAAGCATAAACAAAAGCTTTTGCAGGCTATCCTTTTCGTTGAGTGTTCGTATTACGATTGATATCATGAATGCTAGTATACACTACTATCGTCTACCCTCTCTTTATCTGACAACTATTCCGCCTGGAAAAATCCTATTTACCTCGGCATCAAGCGATACCTGTTTTTTTAGGGATTGAATCTTTCGATGTACTGTTTGAATATATAACAGAATCAGCACTAGCTTTTATTCCTTATATTCTACCAATATAATACTGTTGATAATAAAAACTCTTAAAACACCACTTTACTTCCCCCTTTGTTTTTTTAAATCTGCAAACATACTGACTGCCAGAGCGATAATCACTACATTTTTAATAATATACTGCCCTTCGAGAGTGGGTACCATAAAGCCTTGCCAAGAGATCTCGGGAAGAAGAAAAAGTGGCATGATAGTCGTGATCATGTGGGGGATAAGCAGTATCATCGCTACTCTTTCCATTTTTGGAATAATAAATAAGATACCGATAAGTACCTCCCATGCACCCAGAAGCATTATAAATGTCTGAAAGGAGATAAAAGGCAATGTCTGGCGTAATAAGTTTTCCACCAGAGGGTTGGCTGGGCTAAGGTCAAAAAACTTTAATGAGCCAAACCAAACAAAAACAATAAATAATGCAAAATGAGCAAATATAAATCCAAGATATTCTCTTCTTTGCATAACTGGAAGTGTCATAGTTTTAATTATAAAATGATTCTTTGATTATAGCTAGTATCATCTGTGTATATGTTGGTTTGTTTACTATTTCAGTAGACTGTATAATGTTAATTGAAATTATGAACTTATCTCAAAAAAGACTTGTTTGGTTTTTCTTTATTTGTGTCTGTTTTTCTATTTTCTATACATACTATAATTTAGTTGTTCTGAAAAACTTTAACATCATATACCCATGATTGATTTCTCTCAATATTGTCAGTGGGAGCCAGTAAGGGCGATATTCTTTTCAGGTAATGTACCTGATGCACTGGTGTATTATGCCCATTTTACTTCATTTGTGTCTGCTGTTGCATATGCGGTTTGGTTTTACATAAAAAGCAAGGGAAGCACATCAGCAAAAATATTTGCCACAGCAATAGTTGCATTTTGTTTTTGGAATCTTTCTGACATGGTGCTTTTTGCGACAGACCGACCAGAGTATGTGATGTTTTTCTGGTCACTATTATCGCTTTTTGAGCCTTTGATCTACGCCGGGCTTTTTTTCTTTTTCTATACATACGCTCTCAAAAAGCCTGTATCATTTAAAGCACTCGAAGCAACATTTTTGGCTTTTGTACCGATACTTATTCTTTTGGGTACGACATATAATCTACAAGCTTTTGATCTGTCTGATTGTGGGCGAGATGCAATCGAAGGATGGCTGATCAAATATGTTTATCTACTCGATATTATTTTTGCCTTGGGAATAGTCGCGACTGCGATCTATGCATATCGAAAAGATGACGGTGCATTTCGTCCTAAGGTTATTTCAGTAGCGATTGCACTTCTATGTTTTATGACGATTTTTGGTCTAGGAAACTTTATCGGTTCATATACAGATTTGCAGTGGCGTTTTGCTCAGTATGGTTTACTAGGGTTGCCATTGTTTATTCTTATAATTCTATTTATTTCAACAAAGTTTAAACTTTTTGTGGGGCAGACTATACGACCTATTTTACTTGTGGCAATAATGTGGTTTACAGTATTCTCGCTATTATTTGCAGATCTAAATTTCATAACACGGATTCTGGTAATGATTTTGCTTATTCTAGTTTCCTTTTCATCATATTTCTTTGTGAGAACAGTAAACGATGATTTAAAAAAGTCTAAAGAAATCAAATGGCTTAATTCACAATTAAATAATTTCAATGACAATCTTCAAGATAAGGTAAAAGAACAGACTAGAGAGCTCGTAAGTGCTTATGAAATAGAGCGAAAGGCCAGAGTAGAGCTTCAAAAAATCAGTGATGAAAAGGATAGATTTATTATGATAACGCAACATGAGCTACGCACCCCATTGACTGCTTTAAGATGGGGAGCCGAAACTATGCTCGAGGGTGGTTTTGGGGTCATCAATCAAGCCCAAAATGACTATTTTAAATCAGCAAAGGAAAGTGCCAATCGGCTAATTAAAGTGGTAAATAGAATGGCGGACAGTGTAAATAAAAATCTATACAGTGCTACTGGTGTTGTGGAGAAATCACTTTTTTCAGAAGTTCTTGATCAGGCATTAGTAGCATTATCACTATATGCCACAGAAAAACATATTAAAATTGAAAAAAATATTCATATAGATACAAATATCCCCCTTCAAATATCTCAGGAAAAGCTGTATCATGTTATTTCAAATCTTGTAGATAATTCGTTAAAGTATACCCCGGTGGGCGGTACTATATCTATTAGTTTCTACTCAGACGATGAGAAGACGGTTACAATGAAGGTGGCTGATAATGGGATCGGAATACCTGCGGAGTCCACCAGGTTTATTTTTTCAAAGTTTTATCGAGCCACAAACGCCATATCTTCACACCCTGATGGGTCTGGACTCGGACTATGTATTGTAAAATCACTTGTGGAGCAAACCGGAGGTACTGTCAAGGTGGAAAGTGGTGGGGAAGGTAAGGGGACTACAGTGATAGTGGTGTTTCCGAGGGCTTAGGTTTTTGACTCTAGATTATTTTTCTCTCACAAATATAAACCTCGGCTTTTTCACTCCATCAATCAGTACTTCTTCGGTAAACATATTCGCTGGTCGAACCCAGAATTTTGACTTGTCATTTTCATAAAGTGCCTCATACACCACCATGTCCTCCAGCGTCTCTGAGTGCTTTGCAATAAAATGAACTCGGTACTGGTTACCACTTTTAACGTGCTGATAAATGCCTAGTTTTATAGATTGATTCATGTGAATATGATATACCATGCGAAGCAAAATAAAAAGCAAAACCGTCAGCAGAGAAAATGTGTCGGTTTGCTATTATGGTTGGGTATCTAATCCAAGCACAAACCAAACACACCCAGTATCCGATGACGGTCTGATCACCACGCCGTTATCATATCGCACGAGCTGATCCCGCGGAGAAATGATAATTAGACCTACTAGCAGGCGAAGGTATCACAAAACACTGGTTTATCTCTACCGACGGCAAAATCAAATGTTCAACTGACATTTATATTAGCATATGTACTAAAAATATCATAGCAAGCGGTGATTTTATCAAATGGCTGTATAGAGCCATATTCAAAGGCTAAACACTAGCGTTTAGCCTTTGAATATATACTACTTCGTATGCAAAAAGTTATAAATATCCTCAATGGCCTTTACGGCATCTCCCGCAGCGATGTTGTTTTGGTGGTATAGTCCGTCAGTGCAGTCTCCAGCAGCCCAGATGCCAGCAGTGGTTGCCTTTTGGGTGCGTGGATCTACCATTATGTGGTTCCATTTGTCGAGCGTGGTAGCATCTTTTACAAAAAGGGTATTAGGAAGGAGTCCAATTTCTACAAAAATACCTGTGGTCGGTATCTCGACATTTTTACCAGTTTTCTTATCTGTATATACAAAGGCTGAAACAAATTTATCGCCCTTTACTTCGGCTGGTACTGCTTCAGTGATAGCACGCATTTTTGGATTTTTAAGAACCCTTTCTACTGTTATTGGATCAGCCCTAAAGATACTACTTCGGTTTAAAAGTGTAACACTTTTGCAATATGCCAAAAGCTGGGAGGCACTTTCAAAAGCTGCATTTCCACCTCCAAGCACTACCACATCTTGGTCGGCAAAAAGTGGTCCATCGCAGGTGGCACAGTAGGTAAGACCCTTGTGTTCAAAAGTGTCTGCACCAGGGATACTGAGCTTTTGGCGATAGCTACCAGTGCATATCAGAATAGTTTTGGTCAGGTATTCACCCGCGTTTGTTTTTACACTAAAGCCATCAGTATTTTTAGATACTGACTCACACAGCTCACCCTCTTTTATGGTGAGTATTTCTCCAGCGTAAGCCTTTAGGTGATTTTCGAGATTTTTGGCAAGATCTGCACCCGAAATCTTGATATTTCCAATCCAGTTTTCAATACCTTCCGAGACGGCACTTTGACCTTGGAAATCTTTAGTAATGAAAAGTGTTTTGAGACGCTTTCGAGCAGCGTAAACACCTCCAGCTACACCAGCAGGACCACCACCAATGATTATAAGGTCGTAAAGCATTGCTATTTCTTATTCCTTCTTAAGAATGCTGGTACTGCACCCCAGTCGTCGTCTACTTCTGGGACTTCCTTTTTCTCTTCGGTTCTAACCTCTTTTATAATAGGTGCTTGTTGCACTGGCATTTGTGGAAGTGAGTTGTAGATTCTACCTTTTTT
This sequence comes from Candidatus Tayloriibacteriota bacterium, assembly GCA_943350765.1. Lineage (GTDB taxonomy): Bacteria > Patescibacteriota > Minisyncoccia > Phycocordibacterales > PALSA-1337 > SCTV01. Next base: position 96,289 of record CALRAJ010000002.1, read on the forward strand.
GTCTTCAGTATTAGTGTTGGTACTTATCGGTGTCTGGAAAAGTGTCTTTTTTAGAGGTGCTTCAGGAAATCCAGATGCTATTACAGTAACCTTGACCTCATTTTTCTTTAATTTTTCATCACGGACAGTTCCAAAAATAACTTTTGCTTGTGGATCAATAGATTCTGTGATGATCTTGGCTGCATCTTGGATTTCAAACATTGTTAAATCATCGCCACCAGCGATAGAGAAAAGTACACCTTTTGCACCGGTAATAGAAAGATCGAGTAAGGGGGAGTTGATAGCTAGTCGTGCTGCCTCCTCAGCTCGTTTTTCACCAGTGGCACAGCCGATACCCATGAGTGCAGAGCCAGCATTTTCCATCACTGCACGAATATCGGCAAAGTCGATGTTTATAATACCAGGAGTAGTAATCAAATCTGAGATACCTTCGACTGCCGACTTTAGGATTTCATCACACATAGCGAAGGCGTTTTTAGCGGTCGTGTTTTTGTCGATAGTACTCAAAAGTCGGTCGTTGGGGATAACAATAATAGCATCTACTTCTTTTCTAAGTTCCTCGAGTGCTTGCTCGGCAACCTTCATCCTCTGAAGCCCCTCAAAAAAGAAGGGTTTGGTAACCACAGCTACTGTAAGCGCACCCAGCTCCTTTGCGGTGCGAGCCACAGAAGGGCTAGCACCAGAGCCAGTACCTCCACCTAGTCCACAAGCAATAAATACCATATCCGCACCTTTTATGGCTTCTTGTACTTCTTCTTTTGTTTCCTCCACAGCTCGCTTGCCGAGGTCGGGGTTCATACCTGTACCTAGTCCACGGGTAAGATTTTTACCAATGTGGATTTTCTTTTTGGCAAGAGAGTGGTGCAGGTCCTGCGAGTCGGTATTTACTGCGATAAAATCAACCCCTTTTACTTTTGAGTTGATCATATGGTTTACGGCATTTTTGCCAGAGCCTCCAACTCCGAGTACCTTGATGCGGGCGAATGCTTCGATTTCTGGTGTAATGTGGGGCATATGGTTACGATTAATTTCTATGATGATATGTGGTCAATAATACCAAATAGCGAGAAAAAAGGGAAATTAAATAAGTTAGAACACGCTATTTGTTAAGAGTGGTATTTTATGGTAAAAAAGGTCTCGATAGTTTGAGGATTGTTTTTATTAATTTTTTTAAAAAACTTTTACCATCTGGCTTAAATCCAGTAGAGCTATCGCTATTTAGACCGAGAATACAGAGACCATAAGCCACTGCGGACGAAGCATCTTTGATCTCTTTGTTACTCTCTTTAAAATTAATACTTGCAATACGGGAGGGAAGTCTGAGAGTAACTTTTGCTAGATCCTCAATGTTGCCGATCCCTGAGCCACCGCCAGTAATCACAATACCAGCAGGCAAAAGTCCATTTCGATTTATTTTTTTAAGATGGACTTCGATCAATTCAAAAATATCTGATAGTCTGGCTCCTACAATCTCTTCAAGCTTTTTTCGCGGGTAAGTAGCACTGGTGATCGCACCGATTTTAATCTGCTCAGCTTCTTCGAGTGGTACTTTGAGTCCCAGAGCGATGTCATTGGTAATATCAGTACTACCGATAGGAAAAACCTCGAGAGAAATCGGTATATTATTTTCAAATACTGCTATCGAAACCGTTTCGGCCCCGATATTTGCAAGCATACAGCCAGCGACTTTTTGTTGTTTCGTAAGAGTTACAAGACTGGCAGCAATAGGAGAAGCCACAATATCCTGTACCTCGACCCCAGATTTTTCAATTGCTTCGATTAGGTCGTTTAGGTGATGCTCAAGACAGCTGACAAAAAGTGTTCGGACTTCGAGCTTAGTGCCTTTGGTGCCTTCTGGATTGCCAAGTACGATTTTACCATCGACTTTGTATTGGAGTGGAATGGTATGGATGATTTTTTTGTTGATCGAGGCGGATTGGGGTATTTCATCCTCACTAGCTTCTATTGCTTTTTGGATATCCAGATCAGTGATTTCCGAATCAGCTCTAGAAATAATAGCTGAGCCATGTGAGACTATACTAGATAGTCCAATCCCACCGACAGATACAAAAGCCTTTCGGATTTTTATTTTTGCTATTTTTTCGGCTTCGGCTACGGCGAGTTTAATACTCTCGACCACCTCAGCAGGTTGGGTAATATAGCCGTGTCTCACCCCGTGAGTTTCAGAGGCAGCAGCGGCTATGATTCTAGGAGTGTTTCCCTGATTATCCCCTCCACGCTCCGCGACCAGGACTTTTACCTGGTAAGTACCAATATCAATGCCCGTAACGATAGTGCGACTCATGGTGGTGATTGGAGATACCACGCGTTTACACTTTATAAATCTAGTTTCGGGCGAACCTACTGTATTACTAGATGCTAAATTGTTTGCGGATCTTCTCTTCTTCACTATCCATTATACTACTATGATCGAATCCCTTCAAATGTGTCAAACCGTGGATAAATAAAAATGCTAGAAAGTTTTCATATGTACGGTCAAAATTCACTGCTTCTTTTTTAGTTTCTTCAAGATTTATAAAAATCTCACCTTCTGTATTTGAAATAGGAAAGCTCAAAATATCGGTTGGTTTGTTTATCTTACGATACTGTAGGTTTAAAGCAGTGATGTACTCAATATCTACAAAAAGAACACTCAGCTCGTATTCAGATCCTAGCACGGCTTCCTTCATGGCAACAAAAGACACGCGTGGAAGCGTGCTTTTGGTGAGATTTTGTATACTACAGTTTTCAGCACCTTTTGGCTTTACGGTCATCTAGCTTTTATTTCTTTGGTCCACCCCTCACTGGCTTTTCGGGCATTTTGCCAAGCTTGATTAGCTCCTGAATGTTTTTCTTGTACTCAATACTCTCAAGTGTCTTCATTTTTGTTTTGTAATGAGAAAGTACACGCTGATTGTACCTTAGGGAACGAACCCTCGGCAAGATACCTGACCCTTGGACTCGCTTGGTAAATCTTCGAATAAGGCTGACTGGGTTTTCGTTGCTATTCTTTGTTACTTCTACATTTATCATAGTGGAGTTTATCCTATCATGGAGTAATGGAAAGTGCAAACGGCGTTTGGTGCGGAGTCCTTTTAAAGATACACCTGCGACAGCATTTCATGATCCTTTGTTGAACGGCTCAACAGGGCTGTTGAGCCGTTCAAATGGCTCTACATAGGCTCAGCAAAGAATCAGCCAAAGGTGATTTTGTGGTAAAAAAGTTTCAAAGGCTCAACGGTGTACACTGTTGAGCCTTTGAAGTGTTTAGTCCCGAAATTTTCAGTAGAAAATTTCGGGGAACCCCTACTCATATATCACATTTTGTAATTTGCCTAGTTCTACTTTATTGCAATTGTGGAGAATACCCCGACGGCTTGCCGCGGGGATGAATCCGCAAGAATGAAGATGAAGTCGGCGGAGCCGACACTCCTGCAACAAAGTTTACCCTGTCGTCTCGCCTAATACCCCGCCGAGGTAATCCGAGGGAATAGCTTGCTACAGGGATAGGACGAGGCTAAACTTTATTGTAACTTAGTCAAAACTTTTTATGCTCCTAATCTTCTCACATACCGCACTAGCTCCGAGATGGGTACGGTTTCTTGGGATCTTGTATTCATATCTCGAACAATAGCAGACTCTTCCATAGCTTCTTTTTTGCCGATTAGTATCATGTGAGGGATTTTTAATCTTTCTGCTACAGAGAGCTGTGCGGTCAGCTTGTCTTTGGAAAGTGCTTGATGCACCATAATGTTTTCTCTTCTCAGTATATTTATTATCTGTAGACTGTATAGCTTGGCTTCAAAACCAAGTTGTACAAAGTATAAGATCGGAGTTTTGACTTTTGCCACAACCATTTCTTTTGCTGGTCTTTTGAAAAGTAATGAAATACCTACTCCAGAAACTTCTTTCTTGAGACCAATCTTTCTCGCAAGACCATCATAACGAATACCGAGTGCTAGGATCTCACATTCAGTTTTTTTCTTTCCATTTGCTGGGTGTATGATTTCAAAGATAGTCTCAGAACAGTATTTTTTGTTTCCTATTAGATGATGGTTGATTTTATAAGGAATGTCCAACTTTTCTAAAAACTCAAGTACCTCTTTGAAGTGAATACGGCTGGGTTCCGAAAGGAAGGTTATTGATTTTGGAGCATCTTCTTTTAGAGAATCACTTTTTTTATCAGAATGAGTAAGTAGCTCGAAAACATCTTTTTTTAAAAGCTGTCTACCGTGGGTAGAAAGATGTTCTATGTTTTTTCTATAATATGCAGTGAGTTCTTTGGTAAATTTAGTAATCGACTCACGATCACCGATGCTATTTATTTCTACGCATAGATCCTTGTATCCATAATCTTCTAAAATGACTAGTGCGGTTTTTATGAGGGTAGCCTCGGCAATACTTTTTGGATTACCAATAATCTCTAGGTCGCCGTATCTAGGGTAGGAATGATTTTTCTTGACCAGTGAACCTTTGAAAGAGCTTTTGAAGTACATCATTACTGGCTGTGGAAGGGTGTGCATATTGCGTTCAATATATGTCCTTAGAACAGCTACTTTTTCCTCAACATGGAGTGGTAAAATGGCATGGTTTTCGCCTTCGTTTTCTACAAAATCACCATCGAGTAATGTTTTGGAATGATCGAGGTCTACTTTTTTTATTTCAGGAGTTTCTGTGGGGGTAAATCCGTAATGAAGTGCGACATAAGCACCTATGTCCAGATTTTTATATGGCAAATGTTTTGCCGTTTTTGCTGGTTTAGGTTCCGAAGCTTTTTCCGGGTTTCTCTTGTTGTTTGGGTTGTATCTGGTAAAGGCGGTCATGGGGTAAAATGTTATTTGATAGCTAATTATATTCTTCCTGACGACCTGGGAATACGCTTATTTTTTGAATAGGCAAAAGTCTGAGAACAGGTCTTCCTATGATAAGATTTTCGGTGATTGGTCCCCAAATCCTCGAGTCCGAGCTACTTGCTCTGTTGTCACCCATTACAAAGTACTGTTCATTATTAAGAACAATATGGGAGCTGTCGATTTTCTTGTTTACTTCATCGATGTACGGCTCAATTAAAATTTGTCCTGCGGGATACTGGGTATTGATAATAGTTACGATGCCATTTTTAATCTCTACTGTTTCTCCAGGCAGACCTATGATGCGTTTGATAAAAAAACGAGTAGTGTCAAGTGGATATTTGAAAATAATTATATCGCCACGCTCAGGTGACTGAAAACGGTGTGAAATCTCATCCACGATTAGATACTGACCAGAGCTAAATGTTGTGTCCATAGATGGTCCACTTACGATAAATGGCCCGATCACATAGGCACGCACAAATAACACAAGTGGCAGTGCTATTAACGCAAATTTGAGTAGCTCTTTGAACTCATTTCTTTTTTGTAAAACAGGAGTGGTGGAAGGTGGTGTGGGATTTTCTGACAGAGAATTATTTTTTGTGATATTTTCCATTTGATTTATATTTCTGCTTACATTGTATCTTGTCTTAGTGGTTTGACACAATAGATGAAAGCAATGTAAAATGTTTTATATGACATATATTATTGTTGGACTCGGAAATCCAGGGGAGGAATATAAAGACACGCGACATAATGCGGGAAGAATTGTGCTGGAAGAGTTTGCCAGAGCTATCGATGCTGAAGAGTTTGTGTTTGATAAAAAAAGAAATGCTTTGGTGGCTGACGGTGCAGTAAAAAAGGAAAAAGTGATGCTTATTTCGCCGGAAACTTTTATGAATAAGTCGGGCAGTGCTTTAGGCAAGCTCGTGAAAGTGGCAAAGTCTAAGATATATAAAAAAGGTGTGGCAGGGAATCTGGTAGTGATTCACGATGACCTCGATATACCGCTCGGTAAATTTAAAATTTCTTTCAACAAAAGCTCGGGTGGACACAAGGGAGTCGAGTCTATTATTAAAACGTTAGGGACGGAGGCCTTTGTACGAGTGCGCATGGGTATTTCTCCTGAGACTGCAGGAGGGAAATTAAAAAAGCCGACTGGAGGGGAAGTGGTCGGGGACTTTATCGTGGCACCCTTTAAAAAGGCTGAGCTTGAGTTGATAAAAAAGACTGCGAAAAAAGTGAGTGAAGGACTCGCGGTACTTATAGAGCACGGCCGAGAAAAAGCGATGAGTGAGTTTAATGGACTTTAAAAATTAATGCCACAGAATTTAATTACTGAATCAGAATTATCCAAAATAGAGAGGGTGAAAGATATGATCCTAACCCCTACCCAGTATCTAAAAAGTTCTTTTGTGGAAGGCGAACAAAAAAAGTCACAGAGCGATCTTTGTGGACTATACACATATCATCTCAAAAACAAATCAAGACAGGAAATATACTATTTTGGTAGTCGGCATAGTAATGATCCTGCAGACCCGATGTTTACCGAGATTAAAAAAGCATTTGTTGCAGTGCGTCCAGACATTGTTCTTGTTGAGGGGTGTGAAGGCATTAATTTGAACAAGGCTAGTGTGATAGAAAAGGGTAAAAAAGAAGCAGACGTCACAAGCCTCATTTGTTGCGGTGGGGAATCACACTATACATTGAAACTTGCTGTTGATGCTGGTGTTGATTTTGAATCACCCGAACCAGATTTGAAAGATGAAATTGCCTATCTTGAAGAGAAGGGTTTCGAAAGAGATGCGGTGTTTGCTTTTTATGTGTTTCGACAGCTAAACCAATACACCCGAGAAAAACCACAGCAGGATTCTACGAAGGCCCAGAAATCTATCTCTCAATATCTTGAGACTTTGTTCTACGAACTTCAGTCAGCAACAAAGTGGGAAGGTTTTGAATATTCTGTTGAGCATGTTCAGAGGGTAGGTAGAACATTTTGGAAACATGAGCTCGACTTTATAGATCCCAAGGTACCCATTCAGTATGTTGACCCTATTCCGTGGCCAGATAGTCTGGATTCCTATACAAAAATAAACGAAGTAGCTGCTGTTTCAAGTATGTTTCGAGACAGGTATATAGTAGGACGAGTTGCGGAAAATCTAAAAGAGCACAAGAAAATATTTATAGTTTATGGTTCGGCACATGCAGTAGTAGAGGAGCCTGCGTTGCGCGAGATTATGAGATAATACCACCCCCAGCTAACTAATCCGAACTATGCTATACTATAGGCATGTTAATACCATTAGAAGACAAGCATAGTTACCTTGAACTCAAGGCTTTGCTTGTAAAAAACAATGATGAGCTGATGAAAACTCGTATTAAAATACTATTATTAATTAAGCAGAGTTTTAGTCGAAAAGATATTAGTGAGAGATTATCAGTAAATATAGATACCGTTACTGATGTAGTCAAAAGATACAATAAAAATGGAATTGATAGTTTAAAAACTAATAAAGGAGGTAGACCGGGAGGGAATCCTGTTTGGGACAGTAGAATATTTGAAGAATTAATTAAAGATATTGATAAACAGGATCAGTATTGGTCAATACCCATAATGCAAGAATGGATACAGAAGCATTACAAAAAATCAATTCCAGAACAGACTGTGTGGTATCGAATGAATAAAATGAATAATTTTTCCTACAAATCTTCTAGACCACACCCGTATTTAGGGAACATAAAAAAGCAGGAGAATTTTAAAAAAAAGGGTTATCGAATATTATCAAAAACTCATTGATATATTTTACTGATGAAATGCGTTACGGACTCATGTCTAACTTTAGAAGAAGTTGGAGCAGGATAGGTACAAGATCAATACTTCCTCAAAAACAAGGTTATGAAAACAGCTATTTGTTCACAGCCATACAACCAACAACTGGTGAAAATTTTTCGTTACTTTCGTTTGATGAGATGTCCACAAATACAGAATTAATATTTTTAACAGAACTCAAGAAGTTACACCCAGACAAACAGGTTTATGTGGTTATGGATAACGCACCATGTCACAAACCAAAAGTCCTACATATTTTAGAAGGTCTTTCCATAATTTACTTGCCACCGTATTCGCCAGAATTAAATCCTGTTGAAAGATACTTTGAGGAAATGCGAAGAGCCACTGCAAATCAAATATTTACAACTCTAGAAGAATTAGAAACAAGACTAACTACCGTTATCAACTCTTGGTCAAATGAAATGGTTAAGAAATTAACCTGCTATGGTTGGATAAAAGAACAAGTCGGATTGGTTAGTTAGGGATGGTATAATTTGGTAAAATCAAGCTCTAATCTAGGAAACAAGATCTCGTAGTGTCTGGGTAATATTTTTTCTGGTAGATTTCTTCTTTCTATTTTGAAATATTTTGTTTGCGATGATTGAAACGACCGCTGTCAGGATTGTCACGGCAATGGCGTAAATCAATTTTTGCATATCCGATTCTGTATTTGCAAAAAGTTTATTCACAACTGTCTTTAGAACTTGATCCCATGCCACAGCTGCAATCAAACCAAAAGCACCGATGACAAGTAGTGAAACTTTTTCAGTTAGATCTATATGTATTTTCTCTAATTCATACTGTTTGAGGAAGCCTTCGAGCTTATCAATTTTTACCTCTATTTTTCCTTTTGTAAATTCTTTTAAATTATCCAATTGTTCCATGTTGGTTATTATAACATAAGTTTTTTTCAACCACTAAAAAATCGCCTTTAGGGGCGATTTTTTTAGTGGTTGTACTTCTATTTAATTTGTCCCAGCTTTTTTTTAATTTCTAATATCTACTGTCTGACTACTAATATCTCTCTAAAACATTTTGTACTCAAAATGTTCGGGCTAGCCCGGGAGTACCCATCGCCTTAGGGCGACCAAATTAGTAAATTTGGTTTAGCTCTACTTCTTCCCTCCCACAAAAGACAATGCCATTTTCTGCTCCTTTGGATCAAAGAGGGTAATCTTGAAGCTGTAGGTTTTGCCAAGCTCGAGCTGAGCTTTCATTTTCATTTCATTGCCAAACTCAGAAATATGTACCAGACCCGCAATACCCTCCTCAACACTGGCGAGAGCACCGTGTTTGTTGAATTTGATAATGACACCGTCTACCACACTGTCCTTTTTATACTTTGTCGCCGCCTCTACCCATGGGTTTTCCTGAAGTGCTTTGAGTGAAAGTGAGATTTTGTTTTCTTTGATCTCAATAATTTTCACCTGCACTTTTTCACCTACCTTAAAGAGTAGTCGAGGATCTTCTACTAATGACCAGTTGATCTCTGAAATATGCACAAGACCTTCGAGACCTTCCTCGAGTTTTACAAATACTCCGAAGTCCACCATACCGGTGACTGTACCAGACACTTCATCACCTATTTTGTATTTACCAACAATCTTTTCCTTTTCTTTGTGTTCAGGACTTTTTTCAGAGAAGATGAGCTTGCCTTCTTTTGGAAGTGCAGAAATCATACATACTGAGATTTTTTGACCCACCATTTTCTTTAGTTCCTCGAGGATTTTGTCCTTGTCTCCATCAGCTACCCGAGGATAGTGTTCTGTCTTGAGCTGGGAAGCTGGTAGGAATCCGACGATGCCTTGCCATGAGATAATGAGGCCTCCTTTGTTTGCCTCCTGTACAGGAAGTTCGAGGGCGGTTTTGTTTTTGATTAGCTCCTCTGCCTCACTCCAGATAAGTGCTTGGCGAGCCTCCTTTAGAGACAGCTCAATGTAACCTTCTTTGTTGTCAGTATCTACGACTTTGGCACTCACTTTGTCGCCAATATTCATCTTTTTGACTACATCTCGAGCGCTGATGTATTCACGGCCATAAATAATACCAGTACCATAAGGTGCTAGGTCAATATACACACCAGACTTTTCAATAGCGATGACGGGACCCTCGACAATATCACCCACACCTGGTGGGGTAACACTATCACTCACGATTTTTGACATAACAGTGTCCTTTTTTAGACGAAGCTCTTTTTCGGCTTCTGTATTGTCGTCAGACAAAGCTTTATTTGCCGATGCTTTTTTTGGCGCAACGACAGTTTCTAATTCTTCTGCTTTTGCCCCTGTAATATCCGCAAACTTCTCTTTTAATTTTTTTAACATATTTTTATGGTAGATGCTCCGCTTTTTATATAAAATGTGTCGGTTGGATGCCCTTCGAGGCGCGAGCGAGGCTTGCGACCAAAATGTATAAGTATACATTGCGGGAACAAACGAGCGAAGCAACAAAGAAGGGCGCCGACCTACATATTTTATTTCTAATAATCAAATGTGCGGGGTTACATCTACCTATTATTAATAGGTGCTGGGAGTATATATGAAAAGTGGGGAAATGTCTATTTTTCGTTTTTATATAAAAAAGATTGGTTTTCTGGGGAGTTTTGCTATTTTAAACATAAATAAAAAATTGCATAGTACGGAAGGGTGTCCATCTATGCAATATTGCCGAGTGATATTATTATCTGAGGTACCAAGGCACCTCCACCTTTACTTCTCGTCGGATTTCTGCCAACTCCAAGCGAGAATTCATAGGACTATCTGTCGCTGGTGCAAAGTTGCCATTTCTGCCGACAGCATAGAGTTTACAATTCTTCCAATAGCATGGAACCTTGAGGAGTTTCTCCATCGAGCGTCGAATGGCTTTGCGAGCGGAACGACGCTTTGAAACTGCGGTCTTGGTGTGATTGTGTCGGCGACTTTGCCGTTTGGATCCAGTTGTCATAGGGTCAGTCTCCTGATTGGGGGTGATTCATTTTATCCTTTCTATTCTCTGGAGAGGATTATACACAAATTTCGGTGTAAATCAATACTGATGATATGCTAGTTGTAGTCTCTAAGTTTATATTTGAACGGCTCAAGGAGCGGAGGCGACGAAGATAACGAATCTTGCTAGATTCGTTATAAGGCTTTTGAAGCCTGTTGAGCCGTTCAAATGGCTTGTTTGAGGCTCCGTACAGAATATACTAAAGGTGTATTTTAGACCAAAAACCCTTCAAAGGCTCAACCAGCATGGTTGAGCCTTTGAAGGGTCTAGACTTACTTTTTTAGGTATGCCAGCCAAAAATTGCGTTTGTAGCTCTGATTATTAAAACGAGTGTACTGAGTACTTTTTTCGAGTGATAGGATAGTAAAAAATGGCGAATAGGTGGCAATAAAATCCTCTCGGCTAAACACTCGTTCAAAGAGGTCTAGCTCGGGCATGTAGTAGGTCTCAGGCTCTGGTCCCGGACTTTGTTTGAGTAGATTTTTGGCATTTTCATCACCGTCCTTGCAGAGGGCGCGGACAAAAAAGTGTCCGTGAGTGGCAAGTACTCGATGACATTCTTTTAGATATACACCTCGCTCGCTTTTGTCAAGGGAGTTGGAGGAGGTAATATCGAGAAGTAGGTCAAATGACTGATCAGTAAAAGGGTAGAGTGTGCCGATGGAGTGTTTGAGGAAAGTGGGGGAGGAGGCTGTGGGGAGCCCGAGCTCGCGTACGCGAGCTCGGGCTTTTGCTATCGCTGTATCAGCAATCTCCATTCCAGTCACTATTGCACCATGTTCTGCTAAATAGATGCTGTTTTTGCCCCCACCTGAGCCAAGGTCGAGTACACGAAGATTGTCGAGGTTTACCTTTGCCACTTTTCTCAGAAATCTCACAAAATCTCGTACGCATGTTTGTGGCTCATCACCACCAGTGACGAGTTTTGGTTTACGATATTCTTTTTCCCATGCGTGTTCTTGCATTTTTTTGGTGAAATGATTTTAAGATTTATGATACTCGAATATTAAAGCTACCTACCCAAAATTACAAAATACCGTCGCAAGCGTATCTTTTAAATAGACTTCGGAGGCGGGTAGCTGAGACTTGAGAGATTTCTTACCAAAGAAATACTCGTGCTATTTAAAAGATATGCTAAGAAAGGTGTTTTATAATTTGGGGTACCCAAGTCTCTATTGTCTACTATCTGTTCCTAAGCTATACTACGATATATGATTATAACACATCACGGAGGTGAGTTTTTTAAAGTTCAGTTTGGTGATATTACTCTAGCACTCAATCCTGTCTCAAAGGATTCAAAATTAAAGCCAAGTCGTTTTGGTGCGGATATTTCGCTTGTAACCGCCAATCACCCAGATTTTAACGGTGCTGATCAGGTAGCTCATGGAGAAAAAGAGCCATTTGTGATATCTGGTCCAGGTGAATACGAGACCAAAGGAGTTTTTATCAAGGGTTTTCTTTCTTCGACTGAATACGGTGGTGGTAAAAAGGTAAACACGATTTATTCTGTGGCGTTGGAGAGTATGAATCTATGTTTTTTGGGTGCCATTTCATCAAAGGATTTGAAAAGTGAGACAAAAGAGGCACTCGATGAGATTGATGTGCTTTTTGTGCCTATAGGTGGGGCTGGGGTGCTTTCTCCAGCCGATGCCTACAAGCTCGCTGTGTCATTAGAGCCAAAGCTTATCATTCCGATGCATTACGAGGGTGTGGGAGAAAAGGATTCGCTCAAGATATTTCTCAAGGAAGCGGGTGAGAACCCAACACCTATGGAAAAGCTAACACTAAAGAAAAAAGACCTAGAAGGAAAGGAAGGAGATGTGGTAGTATTAAGCTCAGTAGTTTAAAATTGCTTTTATTTTAATGCTTCATAAACTTCGCCAAAAAACAGAATATCAAAAGAGGAAGATTGCACTGACCGTGTCTATTTTGCTGACCGGACTTATGTTTATTGTTTGGCTTTCCACCACAATACATTCTTTTTCTGCCTTAAACTCTGATAATGAAGGTGGGGAGATAAGTAAAAGTGCAGATAGTCCTTTTACTTTGGTAAAAGATAGTGTGGCCACGGTTTACGAAAGCATGAAGAAAAATGTAGGACAGCTCAATAATCAGGTTTCGGAGTAGTGGGGTGGGGGTGATTATTGATGATTGTAATTTTTAAACTCCCAGATTTTTGAGTACAAAAATCTGGGAGTTATCCACAGGACTACTGTGGAAGTACTATACGAATTTAATGTATACTAATGATATGCATTCTGTAAAAAAGTCATTACTCTCTTTATTTTTTCTTCTTAATTTATTTCTAATACCCACCTCTTCTGTCCATGCTGAAGATTTCCTCTTTAATTTCGATAGAGGTTTACTAGATGGTGTGGGTGGTCGAGTAAAGGCTAGTAACAATGGAGATCTTACTTACTATACAGGTTCGCCATTACCGACTATAAGCTCGTCAGAGCACAAATTTGGTACGGGAAGTCTTTTCTATGACCCAGCTGGTGGAAATAAACATTCTCTCATATATGGTCTTGTTTCAAGCAAAGAAATATCACTCGATGGCGAATATACGATAGATTTTTGGGTGAAGCCTGTTGAGCCGTATGCAATAAATGGACAATACACTTTTTTTGTAATAGCAAACTCTAATCATAGTAATCTTGCGATGATGATGGAGTTTCCCTGGAGTGGTGGAGGTGCATCCCCAGATTCAAAAGGTTTGATAGGAGACTATGCTTATACAAATTCTCAGCCATTTTTTACACAGCGTGAGGAGAATACACCAACAAATACAACTAATCTTTATAGATCAAACTCTTCTCCAAAATTTCATCACCCTTTTAATGGTCCCTGGAATGGTAACGGTGCATCACAATTTAGACAAAAGGCAAATGGAGTACCACACAAAGATACCGCGGGTCCTATTGTCGGACAATGGAATCATATAGCAGTTCAAAAGAAACTAGTCAGTAACCAGCCATGGATAAATGTGGCGATAAATGGCCAGATGGGTAAATGGATTCCATATTTTGCCTATCCAACATCAGGAATAAAATATAGCGAAATAGTTTTCGGGGAGTGGCACAACAATACACCACCATTTTATGGCTATATCGATAATTTCCGTATTACCGAGGGTACAGCTCGTTGGCGAGATATACCAGACAACGGTACATTTACCTTACCTACTTCCCAAGACTATTCAGGTGTTACTATTTCAGATAGTGATAAAAATAAAGAAGTACAGCTAGGTGCCGAGGATTTTGTCTCAAACACCACCTCACTGGATAACAATACATACCCAGCTGATGGAGTCTATACTAGCTGTCCTACTGTTGTCGGAAGTGGTCGAGATTCTGTCAGAGAGGAATATGTTCAAAAAATAGATGGTAATCCAAAGTTTACCAGCTATTTTGACACAAATCACAAACTCATCTGTACTTTATACTGGGCAGGCACTTCTACTACGACGGGTAGTAAGGTAACCAAAAGATTTGAATACGACACAAATGGTCAAATAGCAAGAGAAATATATTATGGGATCAGTGGTGAAAGTAGCGACATCACAGATATTATTGCCTACTACCCAAAACCTTCAGGGGGTACTCGTTACAAAGAAATCCAAAATCGAAATGGTACCGAATACTACAAGCGATATACAACAGACGGTAAACTTCTTTATGAACACGAGTATAAAAACGGTACTTATATAGTTTCTAGGAATTATACATACAATGGCTTAGGAAAACTGCTGAGCAAGCTAGAATACTACAACGCTAGTAAGTATGAAAAAGTCTTGTATACTCGAGATGGAACAGGTACCATAACCCGAGTAGATAGTTACAGAGCATATACACCAGAAGGTACCGATATCGCCAATTATGTTCACACAGCCACTACTTATGTCGGGACACATGTTGCAAGTATCACAAACACCTTTTTTAATAAAAACACTCAATCTCCGACCGCTCTGCGTAGAGAGGTGACCCGATATGTTACGGCAGGTCCAACACTCGGTACAGTCATTGACCAACGAACATTTGATTATAATGCTTCAGACCCAAATCTCAATAAACAAAGATTCACCACTTTCATCGGAACAGATGGTAATACACTAGGTAAAACAAAAACAGATGAGGAGTGGGTAGGGACAAATTATGCCACCTCGTCTTTTTCGTACGATATAAACACAGGAGACCTTACATCATGGAAAAGGACAGATGATGATGGTACCAAAATTACTAAACAAACTGCATATAATGTAAAAAATGGACTTATAAAACAGGAAGAGTCGGCTACCTATAGGAATAACCTATCTTTAGAAAAAATAATTCGCAAGGACTATAATGATGAGGGTGAGCTGATTGAAGTGTATGTGGATGATTTTCATGAGAGTAAAGGTTTCTCTTATCGTTATACAAAAAGCACTAAAGACGGTCTACCTGTTTCTTTGGTTAGACTAAACGAGTCAAATGGCAGAGTTATTTCTGAAGAACAGTATTATCAAAATGGTGATATTTGGTACAAGACAGATTATACTGATTCTGGTTCAAATTATACTGCTACTGGATATTATGTAAATAAGGCAAATGATTTTATTTTAGATCAGACAAAAACACTTAAGCCAAATTTCGAGTTTATTAGTCAAGGCAGTAGTGATCCTCTCGCAAGACAAAAACTCGGTGCCAGAATCATTGCAGATTTTACGGATAGCACCTTGCGTTTACAGGCTCAGGGTAGCAACGAAAAAGTCGCAATACTTGCAGTATTAAAAGCTATTCTACCAAGATACAAAATCGCCTTGAACGCAGTTTCTGTGAGTGATCCTTTAAGCGAGCAAAAAAGATTTGCGATATATTCAGCTTATTCAGATAAAATAAGATTTGCTATATATGATATTGAGTACCGAAAGTATAGTGGACAAGGTAAACATTTGGATACTGATATTGCCCTGGGTACGACTGTTACGAGCTGGTATGGTTTGGATGAAAGTAATAATAAGTTTTGGGGCATATATACAAAACCTGGTGCTACAGACGGTAAAATAAATGCGGATACTGCATATGTTGATATGGATATTATGAACCCAGATTTAGTGGATCGGACTATAAATGCAAGTACTTATGACACTCTAGCTAATGCTGTAAAGAAAAAAGAAAAATGGGACTCGATACTTTCTAATACAGGGGCTCTATATCTAAATGGGGATTTCTTACTCTATAATATATCTGGTGGCAGTGGAAGGTATGTTACCCTCAATAATCTGACAAAAGAAAGTCCTATTGTAAATCTCACACTCGATAGATTTGAGGAGGACATGGAGGTATTGGGAGTCAATCTATCTGCTTTGGGTGAGACAGCTCTAATAAACAAAATGTATGAGTATTTCTATGCAAAAAATTATTTCGGTTATTTGTATGACCTGTCTCAGACTGCCCAGACGATAGAGCAGACTTTGACACGAGGTGGTGGTGACTGTGAAGACTTTGCTATTTTTATGATAAGCCTTTTGAGAAATGAGTTTACTCGAAGAGGAATAACTTCTACAACCTTTGGTATGATGATAGGAAATGTTGATTCTCGTAGCCAAGCATTTGCCAATAGTCAGGGTGTTGGTCACGCATCTATAGGTGTGAAAATAGACTCTAGCTATTATTATCTAGACGCTAGCTTCCTCTTTTTGGGTGCAGGTGCAGACCCTACACGCAGAGCTCCTATGGGACTAAATTCATTGTCTAGCAGTGGAGAAACATTTGCTGGGCCGATAGGTAGTGGTAACGGTGGCTGGTATGTAAAAGTTGCACATTTCTTTCCGACAAACGGAGCGAAAGTAGATTTCTATAATCGAGTCGGAGATCAATTTTACGATACAGCTAATATTGCAAATACTCCTATCTCTGTAGATACTGCGGTTACCAGAGTTTCAAATATCTCAACATATATAGAGCCATACAACCCGCTTGTTATTACCCTTGCATCATCTACGGTCAAGACTATTCCAGATTTTAAGAATAAAAATACGAGTTTTGTGGTGGGTAGTGTGCATAGCTTTTTTGCGGGACTTGCTCAATATGCACCGGAGACTGGTGGTGCTGATGTGTGGCGTGGAGTAGGACAAACCCTGCCAAATGTTATTAATTCAGATGGTACCGTCAGACTAGGGGCAAATATCTCTGGTGATTGTGAGGATCTCGCTTTTGCTGAGGCAAGTCTATTGGAGAATGTTCTTTTACGGCACTATCTTGCACGAGGTGAGCTACCAGTAAATGCTGTCGCCAAAGCAAAGAAAAATGTGATTATTATTGCTGAGAAAAATTATAAAGGAATTGAGGGTAGACAGTCACATCTCTATGTGGGTTATTTGATTCCAAAAACATCTGCTACTCCAGCGACCGTGCGACTAATAGACCCTCAGGATAAAAGCATTGGCGAACCACAACCACTCTCTGACTTTTTTAATGATAAGTATCTATTTTATGCTGATATAGAAAATGTGACAGCTATCACACCATACGACTGGAGTATGCTCAGTCTATCATCTGCTGTATCAGCCTCTTTGACACCTTCGGTTTCAGTAAATCCAGAGTCTGTGGCACCTGATGCGTGGGTGGATACAAATAATCTTACTTTGACTACGGCTCAGATAGAAACTATTGCCGCAGCAGAAAGAGCCGCTCAGCCGACGACATCAGTCATTGGAAGAATTGGTAATTTTCTCCTAAAAGTTACGGGTATTAAAGATCTCATCAATTCTACGAGTGTTGGTGATTTTCTAACAAAGCTTGCCATAAAAGCCGGTCTGAGTTTAGCACCTACTCCTGTGTCTGTTGCGTCTACTGGTATTTCTCTTATAAACGGACTTTCTGAAATAATATCGGGAGAGCCATTGGTGGTAACACCAGGACAAATAGGATATTCACTGGTTAATGATATGGGTCAGTTTGTAAATGACTTTGGAGCTGCTATCGATAGTATAACCATTGGAGCTGAGTCCGGTGGTCAGATTTCATTTGAGGCCGCATCAGCCCAGAGTGCTTTCTCTGCTGGTAGTATACTTCCTGTACCAGAAGGTGGAGTAGATAGCTTTGCGGCAGCATCATCTATTGAAGCTGGAATGGTATTTGTCAGAAATGAAAGCGTAACCCTGTCAGGTGGTCCAGGAGAAAACCGATCCTATGATCTGAGGGGGTATGATGCTAGTACCAATACTATCACTATCACCACTGTTGAGGTGGTCGGTGGTCCAGCTCTATCATTTAATTTTTCTACACCAGTAATCTCTAGACCACCACCAAGACCAGTGTCATGTCCTGCAGGTATACCACTTTGCTCATCTGTAAATACAGGTATCATCCCACCACTAAATGCTAGTTTCTCTGGCGCTATGGCGACATGCTATGTAGATGGTCAGGCACCTTCATGTAATACTCGCCAGTACAACACAGGGTGGATATGTAATGCTCCAGACTATGTGTCAAACGGCACTCCAGCAACAGGCTGTACCTGTATTAATATAAATGCAACAAATAGAGGTAGTGTGGGAACTTGTGAGTACGGTGCGACCATTTCATGTTCAGGAGGTACTCTGCCGTCTCAACCTACAGCAACAAATCCAACAGGTGGTGTAGGTAATGTGGGGGTCTCATCATTCCCTGCACCTGTTGGAACACCTTCAGGCACGATTCTTTGGGGTTATGATGCAACTGCAATAGCGGGTAATACATCTTGTAAGTGGTCATGTGCTAGTGTGTATACTTATAATACAGATACAAAGCAGTGTGATTCTAACACTCGATATTCTTGTACTGAAATACCTGCAACCGATAATAATACCCAAAATTGTTCAAATACTAGTGTGAGAAATACAGTAAGCAGTAATGCCCATAGTGCATTTGTTGCACTATGTACCGTGTCGCCTAGTACTGATGCACAAAAATGTGAATACAAGTGTGCGAGTGGTTTTATTAGAGGTACTAATACTTGTATTGTTGATCCATCTAGTACCTGTCCAATAGCAGGTCAGGTGTATAGGTTAGATACTTTAGGTGGAGGAAGTCGCATTTGTTGTAACCTCACACAGATTAATGTCGGAGGTACTTGTCTGAATAATACGACAGTGATTTCAGATGTAAATCTATTTGCTCATAAAAACACTGGAGGTACTACATATGAATCTCCTGGACACGACGATAAGATTACTATCAGAAAAAATCAATCATTTAAACTATCATGGACACAGACTAATCCGTTATACACAGACACTTGTACACATAATGTTACGAGTCCGTCTCTAGCAATTCCAGAAGAGTTGGGAAAATGGACATCACCATTATTACCTGAAGACATAGGTGTGTCTGGAGATATAGATGGCTTAATTTTAAGTCGCACTGGTAAGTATGTATTTTCAATTTCTTGTAATAATGGTGGCGTAGCGTCAGATTCCTCAGTCGAAGTAAATGTCAGTCCATCAGGCTCATTTATAGAATTTTAAATAATCAAATGAAAAAACCATCACAAAAACAAATTATTGAGATACTTATTACAATACTTTTAATAAGTATTGTTGGTATTGTTATTTACTACTTCTTTTTTTATAAGCAAAGACCAGCACCGCTACACCAGCCAGAGTTTCAGCTATCAGAAAAACAACAAAAGGAAATAGATAGGGCAGTAGAACAGGTAGCCACCGCAGAAGCCACTCAGGAAAATCTTTTTGCAGAACAAGAAAAACAACTAGATAAAAAAATAAATACAAAGAGAAATATCGATGTTAGGGCGTATAATCAACAGCAGAAAAATATAAATCAGTTGCAAAGCTCAATGAATAGGCAAGGGGCTGTACTACCTGGTGGTCGTCTAGATTTTAATCCCCAGTAAAACTGTAAATCAAGGTGCCAAACACTGATAGTAAAAGCCCACGCATGGTGTGTGGTAGTACTTGACTTTATATACAAATGGGTGTATAATAAGCTGTTAAGCATAGGAGCGTCCTTCTATGCGCACTTTTAGATTATATGAGAAAAAGCTTGTTTTTGATGGTTTGTATCATGGGCATTAGTGTTGTCGGGTGCAAGAGCACTAGCCCACAGCGTGGCTCGAGTACTATCCTCCCCATCAGGACTACCCCAACAGGGGCAACGGTGCAGACCAACGGGGTGACCGTTGGTGTCTCCCCGCTAGACATTGTCCTGCCGAGAATGATTGGTAGGGAAGGCTTGGTCATCAAAATCATCTGTGACGGCTATGAGCCTGTCCTGACCACGGTCGTATCGAGGCTGTCGATGGAAGGGTTTGTATTCCTCTTCCCGCGTCTGCCTATGGCGATGATACTCGATGTGCCGGCTGGACCAAAGGGCTCGAGCCTCGATCTAATCCCGAGGAGTATAGATATTTCGATGACTCCAGTTTCTTTGCCACATGTTGAGTAGCGAGTTCACTACTTGTCACTTTACATCACCCGCACAACTTCAAGTTGGCGGTTTTTATTTTTTAATTTCATAATCCCCCGATTTTTGTACTCAAAAATCGGGGGATTAGGAAAGTTATACACAGTTAAAACAACAGGACTTTTATAAAAAAATGCTACAATTTACTACACTAATTTAAGAATACATATTTATTATGATAAAAAATACAGCCTTAGGACTATTTTTATTTTTATTTAGCATTATTGTACTATCTCCGTTTTTAACTTTTGCCCAGACATCACCAGCATCTACTACCCCAGAAAGTAAGATAACTGCTGTTACTGTAGCCACTGTCAATATCTACGACGCCAAAATTATTTCTCAAAGTGGAAATACATTCGCTATTTCCTTCGATATTTCCAACCGAGTCGGTGTGCAGTCTGGTATCAAGTACTCAGTCACACTAGTGAAGCCTAAAACAGGTGATGTTGCTGATGAACATGTATATAGCGAAGTGTTGGCATTAGGCGAAAACCAAACAATCACAAAGACCATCACATATACAGCGCCAGCATCCGTATCTAGTGGCACATACCAACTCTGGCTCCGAAGCAACAACGACCGAGGTCTCCCTCTAGCCCTAGCCAATCTCGGAAATATCACCATCACATCATCCAATACTCCAAAAGTCGATATTCTCGGAGACACCTGCTACCTCACAGTCGATGGAGAGAAGTCTGTCAAGAAATACACCCTGAGACAGGGAGTCGACATTGCGAATACAGAATCATTGACCGCTACATGCAAGGTATTCAGTACTATGCCTATTTCAAAAACAACACCGAAAATCTTCCCATTTTTTACCCCCACCTTCGAAACCCATTTTAGAACATTGTACGGTGATATTGTTCCTCAAACAGGTGGAGCGACAACTTCGATTGCCATTAGTGCAGGAACATCCACCATATCAGTCAGCCTCCCTAAAGCCTTCAAGCCACAAGCATACGATGTCCTATTTTCATTAGTCCCTAATAGTTCAGCCAAGGCCACAGTATCAGAATCTAATAAGGTAAACTTTCACTATGTCCTCCGCGGTCTAAGTGGCACTGTTCAAAACACTGTCTTCGACAAGCTTTCATACAAGAAAGGGGATATAGCCCAACTCCAGATATTTACATCAGAATCCGCTGATAGTTTTGAACGCTCTCGTGCGGGGTCAGGAACAAAATCAGAGAAACAAAAACTCGATGTCACTGTCACTGATACAGTAGGAATTATATGTGGATCATATTCAAATAAAGAAACTAGGTTAGATCCACGAGGTAATAATATTGCTATCACTATGCTTGAAGATTGTAATGGGCCAATAGCAAAAGTTACTTTAGGTGCGGCTGTTGATGATAATTCTGATTTACAAACTCTTGATTCCAAAAGCTTCGAGAATCCACTACCGCTTCCACTGGCTCCTACTCCAGTTAATATAATAAATAAATATACAGTAATATTTTTGGTCGCTGGTTTGTTTATTGTATTAATCGTTTTACTAAAAAAGCGTTTTTATGAAAATAAATAATTTTTTAAAAATTTCACTTTTTTCTTTTTTCCTTTTGATTGGAGTTTTCTCGGTGGGGGTGGGGGAGGTAAAAGCGGATACGGTAGATCTTTGTTTTGAATATGGAACAGAGATCGTTTCAGCAGGACCAGGAAGAATAAAAAGAGTACCGCGAATTTGGTGTGTTTCCACTTTCGTATTTAATTTAGATAAAGCTACCTACAATGTCGGTGAACCAATCGTAATGAGCGGAAGCGCTTCATCAAAAGTGTGCTCTAATCAAGAGGTGGGAATATACGCAAAATATCATATAGATAATTCTAGTGATGTTTCTATTTTTAGTGGTAGTGGGACTTCTGGTAGTGGTTCAGCAATATATAACGGTAATTTGTTGCCCGGAATTCATAATGCTGTTTTTAGTGCTTGCAATAATTTGACTGGATTTTGTACTCAAATAAGCATCCCCTTCACCGTCGTCGCACCCCCACCCCCTCCGCCCATCGTCACTCTGACAGCCACCCCAACATCCGTCCCTATTGGTGGCTCATCTGTGCTTTCATGGAGTTCAACCAATGCAACACAGTGTACCGCTTCAGGAGATTGGTCAGGTAATGATAAGTCCGTAGCTCCAGGTACACACACAGAAAATACTGCTACTTTAAATACTGAAGGTACGGATGCATACAGCTATACACTTACTTGTACTGGTCCAGGCGGTTCGAGAGCTGAAACTGCCAGAGTAAGTGTTACCGCTCCGCATGTTACTTTGGACCCACCCAATAGCTCGATAATGGCTGGAGAGTCAGTTGATCTTATTTGGTCATCAAAAAATACCACTCTATGCACCGCCAGCGCCTCTGGCCCAAATCCCGTTACAAATTGGACTAGTGGAATAAAAAGTCCAAATCCTACTTCAAACTATGTTGTAAATACACCCATAAACACAGGTGCTTTGAATACACCGGGCGATCAAACCTACACTATTACCTGTGAGGGTGCTAGTAACGGTGTTGTGGCAGCACCTACTCCAGCCACACCGATTATTTTTGATTATGCGACAGCTTCCAATGGTCAAACATCTGCGAATGGCCAGTACACATGGACGGTGCCTGCGGGAGTGACTAGTGTGAAAGTGAAAGCGTGGGGGGCTGGTGGGGCAGTGGCTAATCTAGGCGCAGGTGGAGGTTATACTGAATCAATAATTACTGTTACACCAGGTGAAAATCTGTCCGTTTTTGTCGGTGCAGGAGGAGTAAGTAGAAGTATTGACCACGGTGCTGATTATGGCTCTTGTCGTGTATCAATAGTTGGTAGTGGTGGACAGCCTAGTTATCTGTCGCGTAGCACTTCTATTATTCAAATGGCTGGTGGAGGTGGTGCGGGAGTGACTTCTGGTGCAGGTTGTGTTCCGAATGAATGGGATACAACATCACCGGTCTCAGTGGTGGGATCTCCGGGTGGTTACGATTATTATGCAGCACTCAGTCAACCGTATCCAAGCCTCCCAGATATAATCAAGGGTAGTGGTGGAGGGTCTAATTCAGTTCTTGCCCCAGTCTGTCTAGGTTTTGGAACTCCTTGTCATGTATTACCTGCGGTAGTGAAAACAAAAAGTTTCTGGGGTGGTTTAAACTTCTCTCTATTGGGAGGCGTTAAAACAAATGCAACTGGCATTACCCCGGCCAATTCAGCTGATGCAAATCGTGGCACTGCTGGTAATACTGAAACGGCAGGTCGCATCGTGCTCATCCCTCAAAACGGCACTATTCCTCCACCAGTCACACCCACCGTTTCCTCTACAGCTGTCGTGACAGTCAATCGGGTACTACCACCAGAAGCTACCCTAGAAACTAGTCGTTTAAGCGTACTACTCAGTGATACATACATCCTATCTTGGAAATCTAAAAATTCGGTCTCATGTGTTGCGGGTGGTACTGAGGGTGTTTGGACAGCAGATACAAGAGCAAATGGAACGGATACTGAACAAGCGTATAATACGGTGACCAAAACTGCAGGTTCTACAGGAGACAAAAGATATACTCTTACATGTACGGGTGCAGGTACTACCGGGTCTGTTACAAAAGAGGTGACTGTAAATGTTTATGATCCATCTATATCGTCATGCAGTACTTTGAGTATTAGTAATACGATTCAATGTCCGTATTCTCAATTAGGACCAGGTAACAGGACAAGTACACTTGAGCCTAGTTGCCCAGTTAATCCAGGTTGTTATTACAGTTGTAATACTGGTTACAATCTAGTTGCTGGAAGTTGTGTACGCATATCAACCCCCGCTTCAATCGTAACTCTTATGGCTCATAAAAAGATAAGTCAAAATCTTCTTTATGATGTTGGAAATACTACGGAAATAAAAATCAAAAAGAATCAGCCGTTTAAATTATCATGGACACAGTCTGATGTATCAAATGCTGGTATATGTACGCGAAGTACCTTGGGTTCTTTTAAAGCGGGTAATGATACAGGTATAATGAATTACTGGAAAAATCCTTTAACTATACCAGCATCAATTACAAAAACAATTAACCTCGATGGCTCTGAGGGTGAAATAGAAGGCTTCAAACTAGAAAATACAGGTACCTATACCTTTAAAATTTCTTGTCAAAAAGCTGGCTAC
Source organism: Candidatus Tayloriibacteriota bacterium (assembly GCA_943350765.1). Taxonomy (GTDB): domain Bacteria; phylum Patescibacteriota; class Minisyncoccia; order Phycocordibacterales; family PALSA-1337; genus SCTV01. The sequence continues at coordinate 120,545 of CALRAJ010000002.1, forward strand.
AGAGCCTCGGAAAAAACAGTAAATGTAGTCGTGGATCCCGCGGGCTCGTTTATAGAATTCTAGATAATTCCATATAACCTTTTTTTAGCAAAATAACCCTATTTCTAGGGTTATTTTGCTATTATCTTGGCTGTGGATAATTCCACTTGACTTTTATATCATAAAGTAGTATACTGAGGGGTAGGCGAACCTTGACATCAATGAAGGTGTTTGAGGTTTCTCGTTGAAACTTTAGTCGGAAGTCGGAGGAAATTTATGTACAAAATAGTTGCCACTTTGGCATTACTCTGTGCATGGACAATCCATGCCGCAGAGCTACCCAGCTCTCTGCCTGTCGGAGACGACACGGTGAGAGCCTACAGGATAGCTAGTATCCAAAAACTAGTCATCAATCTCCTTTACTCGCCTACCCCGACCACAAACGGTCAAATGTGGATAATCGGGTACTACCAGACCAACTATATCGCCACAAACGGTGTGGTGAATATGGTGTATGTGAGAGAGGAAATCAGAAAGTTCGCGGAGTTGGCTCCTAAAAACTCGACCAATGTGTATGCCATCATTGCGGGCTTCAATTGCTCAGGTGGCGATGGAGCTTACGCAGGAATGAACTCAGGTGAGTATTCTTGGATAGTAAATCCTGACGGGAGCTATTCGCTCCCAGCTCAGGCGACCAATGCTCCGCTCGTGGAGTATGATTGGACCATAATTACTATTCCAGGTATCACTCAAGCCAGAGTAGAGGTGTATTGGCGGGGAAGGGTTGACTACACATGGGACAGTGAGCCTGGTGGTATCAGCACCCAGCGCGGTGTCTGCGCCTTTCCCACATGGATGCTGACTAGCGACTACGAAGGGGTTATCACTATCTGGTCAAAGTCTGGCACGCAGACTACCCAAACAAGGTATGATCTCAAGACTGGACAAAGGGAAGTCCCTCTAGTCCTCTCGTCGCCAGTGATGACCTCGCAGGGTATGAGGTTTGTCATTACGGGAAAAGCGGGTAAAGATGTGTTTGTTCAGCGTTCCAGCGATTTAAAGGTCTGGAATACTGGGACCAACCTGTCAAACCCGACAGGTACGATCACCTTCGTTGATACAGTGGCTACAGGTACATGTTCCTATTATCGGGTAGGGTACCTGGAGACATCACAGTGATCCGTCGCACAGGGTTGTGCAGCGGATTTTTTATTGCAATTGTGGATTCATCCCCGACGGCTTGCCGCGGGGATGAATCCGCAAGAATGAGGATGAAGTCGGCGGAGCCGACACTACTACATCCGCTCAATTCTGATTGAGCGAGCAGTAGTCGTATGACGATTCCCCCGAAATTGCAGTAGCAATTTCGGGGGAATCGGATTTTTTTCTGTAAAAAACATAACGGCTCAACAGAGCCATTCTCATCGGCTAAACCCCGTGTTTAGCCGATGATACTTTTGGGTAAAAAAACATGGTGCCAGAGGTATATACGCCATGGCGTATATACCTCTGGTTTTTTGTAATTCTGTTTATAATGTGCTACTATATCTATGTATGAAAAAAATAATAACATCTATCGTCGGCGTCTTTGTGTTATCAATAATGCTGTTTCCTCTGGTATCTACCGCTCAAATCAATCCTCCACCAGAGGATGTAGTATTGCAGGCACAGATAGCATCTCTTTTGGCTCAGATTAAACGCCTACAGGAGCAACTCGCACAGTTGCAGGGCGGTTCGGGACAGTTTTGTCATGATTTTAATACAAATCTAAAAATATACTCTAGTGGCGATGAGGTTACCGCACTTCAGACGGCTCTTACGAAAGAGGGTATTACGCTCAATATTTCTGGTTCATTCGATAGATTTACTGAAACTGCTGTCAAATGGTTTCAGGAAAAATATAGTGGTGAAGTACTGACTCCATCAGGATTAACACGAGGTACAGGCTTTGTGGGTGTTAGTACTCGTGCAAAACTCAATCAGCTTTATAGGTGTGGTAACAGTGGCTCTTCTCTCCGTGTCATCTCACCAAACGGTGGCGAGTCATGGCAGTTGGGAACTACGCAGACTATCAGGTGGAATGCTCCGCAGTATTTTAGAGCAACTTACGCAGATATTTCTTTGGTGCCTTATTATCCAGATAGGGTGTGTACAGGTACAGTGTGTCCAATGGAAGCTCAACAGTCAATGCGGTATCCATATCAAGGACCGTACACGATTGCTAACAGTGTAAGTATCAATCAGAATTATTATAGCTGGCCTGTGGGTAGGTATATCATAGGCTATGTGGCGCATGGCGAGGTATCAAATCCGACAGGTATTGTTCCTAATGGTCAATACAAAATAAAAATCTGCGAAACTGGGACATCAAACTGTGATACTAGCGATAATAATTTTACTATCACTGATAGTCCCCAAGCGAGTATTTTTCCAGCTGTACTAAATCCAGCTGTAGTTTCAGAATACTATCGTCAGGAGCTTACTATAGACAACGCTTCATCAGCAGGTTTATATCTAGCAGCAGGTGAGCTTCCTCCTGGGCTTCAGATCATATCAATGATTCCGTCTTGTGCTTATCCACCTGCTGGACAAGTAGCCAATACTTGCTCTGGACAATCTACCATTCTCGGTACGCCAACCACAGCAGGTTACTATACTTTCACTATCTCTAACAGAAACCCAAGTGCATCGAGAACATATACCCTCAGAGTTAGTCCATCAAACAACAACAATCGCACTATCAGTGTCATCTCACCAAACGGCGGTGAAACTTGGAGTATGGGATCTGCTCGCCAAATCATCTGGAATTATTTAAATGCTACTTTAGATAGTAGGGTAGATATGTATTTACTAACCAATTATGCCTGCCCAACAAATTATTCTCCGACAGAAATCGTTTGTGTGCCAAATGGGGAAAGAGTCCTCGATAAAGATATTTCTGCCAGTGCAATCTATAATTGGGTCGTCGGTACAGATACAGTAGGCAATTATGTACCAACAGGAAGCTACAAGGTTAAGATTTGTGTAGCTGGTACTTCGGATTGTGATACGAGTAATGCTTCGTTCACTATTACAAATTAGGTTACTGGAAAGACGCTTTTTTCCTGTAATTTTTTTCAAGAGCATCAAATTACGAAATACTGTCGCAGGCGTATCTTTTAAAGGGGGTTCGCAGGCGGGTAGCCGAGATTTCAGGAAAAAATTAGTAAATTTTTATCCGTACCCTTTAAAAGATATGCCAAGAAAAGTATTTTGTAATTTGGGGTAAGAAAATTAAAAAGTATCGTATCGTATTTGTAATCCAGTCAGCGTTTTGTTATACTTAGGAGCATTATGGCAAAGGAAAAAGATGACAAAATAGTCCCTGAAAATGAGGGGGTAGTACCCGAAGCTGTCCGTGGAGTGGTCAATAGAAATATCACTACCGAAATGCGTGAGTCGTACCTAGACTACGCCATGTCGGTGATCACTTCTCGTGCTTTGCCCGATGTCAGAGATGGTCTAAAGCCCGTGCATCGACGCATACTTTTTGCGATGAATGAAATGGGTCTCACTTCGTCGTCGCGTTTTCGAAAGTCAGCAACTGTAGTGGGAGAAGTACTAGGTAAATACCACCCACACGGTGATGTAGCTGTATACGAGTCCATGGTCAAAATGGCTCAGACTTTTTCTTTTAGATATCCACTTATACTCGGTCAGGGAAACTTCGGCTCTATAGACGGAGACGGTGCTGCAGCACACAGATATACTGAGGCAAAGATGTCTCGACTTTCCAGCGAGCTTCTAAAAGATATCGAAAAAGATACGGTAGATTTTCGACCAAACTACGATAATACCAAAAAAGAGCCGACCGTACTTCCTTCAGCTGTACCCGCTCTGCTTTTAAACGGTACTCTCGGTATTGCTGTCGGTATGGCAACAAATATCCCTCCCCACAATCTAAAAGAAGTGGTAGATGCGACTATCCACATGATTGAAAACAAAGACGCATCTACGGAAGATTTATTACAGTTTATAAAAGGTCCAGATTTCCCAACAGGTGCTGTGATCTATGGCGAAAAAGACATTCAGCACGCCTACTCGACAGGTCGTGGAGGTATTGTCGTGCGTGGCGAGGCAGAGGTTATTGAAGACAAAAAGGAAAACTTTCAAATCATCATTACTTCTATTCCTTATCGTGTAAACAAAGCCGAGCTGATTATGCGTATTGCTGACCTAGTACGAGAAAAGGAAATCGACGGTATCAAGGGACTTAGAGATGAGTCTAGCAAAGACATTCGCATCGTAATCGACCTAAAAGGTGGGGCGCATCCACAAAAAGTTTTAAACTATATCTACAAACACACCCAGCTCGAGGAAAAGTTTCACCTCAATGTAGTGGCACTTGTTGATGGTGTACCAAAAACGCTTTCACTCAAATCAATACTAGAGGAGTTTGTATCCCATCGAGTGATCGTGGTTCGTCGTCGTACCCAGTTTGATTTAAACAAAGCCGAGGAGAGGGAGCACATTTTACTTGGTTTGAAAAAGGCACTAGACCATATCGATGCTATTATCAAGCTTATCCGTGCATCCAAAGACGCTCCAGAGGCTCATAAAAATCTGATGAAGGAGTTCAAGTTTTCAGACAAACAAGCTACTGCTATCCTAGAAATGCGTTTGCAAAAGCTGGCTGGACTTGAGCGTAAAAAGATTGAGGACGAGCTAATAGAAGTGCAAGCTCTGATTATCGCACTCAAGGAGATCCTAGGTAGTCCTAAAAAGATTTTAAGTATTATCAAAGACGAGCTTCGGGAGATCGCTACCAAATACGGTGATGATAGACGCACAAAGGTAGTCAAGAGAGGTGTGCAGGCGATGTCTGATGAGGATCTTATACCCGATGTTGACTCAGTGCTAGTTTTGACCTCGGGTGGATATATCAAACGCACTGCCCCAGAGGAATATCGCAGACAAAAGCGTGGGGGAGTAGGTGTGGTTGATCTGGATACAAAAGAGGAGGATTTTATTACTCATATTGTCAATGCCAACACTCACGCCGATCTACTTTTCTTTACAAACAAAGGCAAGGCGTACCAGATCAAAATGCACGAAATTCCCGAAGGGAAACGCGCTACCAAAGGCAAGTCAGTAGTAAACTTTATTCAAATCACTGATGATGAGCGGGTTACCTCTATCTTGCCGATGTCAAAAGAGGTAAAGAAAAGCGGACTAAGCCTCTTTATGGTTACTAAAAATGGTGTAGGTAAAAAGGTAAATGCTGAGTCTTTCCATGATGTTCGACGAAGTGGTCTGATAGCTATCGGTCTCGACTCAGGAGATAGTCTGGTCTCAGTGCGGTTTGTGGAAAAAGGTGATGATCTAGTGCTGGCTTCGAGTGAGGGTCAATCTATTCGTTTCAAGGAGTCTGATATTCGAGAGATGGGTCGTACTGCTATGGGTGTGATCGCGATGCGACTGGAAAAGGATGATATGGTGATTGGAGCCGAAGTGGTCAAAAAGGACATGAAAAATCCAGCCCTACTGGTAATCATGGCCAACGGCTATGGTAAGCAGACTGAGCTTTCTGAATACAAGACCCAAAAGCGTGGTGGCTCTGGTGTGCTGACTGCAAAGATAACCAGTAAAACAGGAAAAGTTATCACTTCTAGTGTGGTAGAAAGCGGGGAGTCTGTCGAGGAAGTGGCGGAGCTGGTGGCTATTTCAAAAAAGAGTCAGGTGATTCGTTGTGATATAAAGGAGATACCAGTCCTAGGTCGTCAGACTCAAGGTGTGCGTATTATGCGACTTCGAGAAGGGGATTCTCTAGCGAGTGCGGTGTGTCTGTAATAGATTAAAATACCTTTCTGGGTATATTTTTTTGAAAGCACGAGTATTTTTCTGGTGAAAAATCTCTCAAGTCTCAGCTACCCGCTTCCGAAGTCTTTCAAAAAGATATACCCAGAAAGGTATTTTAATTCGGTATAAATTAAGTTTTATCTATATGTCTTTTCAGAAATATAGTCTCCAGCAAAGGCATATTTTGACTTGATTGCTTATGTGGTATACCCCAAATTACGAAATACTGTCGCAGGCGTATCTTTTAATGGGGGTTCGCAGGCGGGTAGCCGAGATTTCAGGAATTTTCTACCAAGAAAATATCCGTACCCTTTAAAAGATATACCCAGAAAGGTATTTCGTAATTTGGGGTATTAATGAGAAAAATATCATTTATTAGAGGCATATTTTACCTCAACGGCTCAATGCTTTTATCCTAAAAGCATTGAGCCGTTGCCTTCTCCACAGGTGCTATTTGGTATACAGTGGTCACTACTGTATAATATAAGTATGTTTTCAAACCCAGAACATAATGTTGATCAGTTTGACATATATCCTGGCATGTCTATCGCAGACTTTGGTGCGGGGTCTGGATACTATACTATTGCTGGGGCAAAAGCAGTGGGTGGATCAGGTAGGGTCTACGCGATAGAAGTCCAAAAAGATTTGCTAGAGAAAATCAAATCACAGGCGACACATCAACATCTACAAAATATCGAGTACATCTGGGGAGATATCGAAAAGCTCGGTGGTACTCGTATAAAAGATGCGTCTATCGATCGTGTGATCGCTTCCAATGTCCTATTTCAGCTCCATGACAAAAAGTCTTTTTGTAATGAGATAAAGAGAGTGCTCAAGCCTGGTGGCAAGGCACTCTGTATTGATTGGTCGGATACCAGCCCGCTCGGTCCACAGTCTCTCATAACCACAGAGACAGCAAAGGAGCTTTTTCATTCGGCGGGTTTTGCATTTAGTTCATCAATAAATGCGGGAGATCATCATTATGGGCTTATTTTTATAAAATAATGAAAGCTTTTCAAACAATTTTACTTGGTATATTTATTTTTTTTATTATTGTCGGTGTAGCATTGTTTGCAACCATGAAAAGCAAATCCTCAGGTGATGAGCTAGCACCCATAGTTCTCTGGGGTACGGTATCATCTGAGATATTTGAGCAATATCTGAGCAAATTAAATCTATCGCAAGAGCAAGAGTTAAATGTAACTTATATAGAAAAGCGTGCGGAGTCATTTGATCGAGAGTATATCGAGGCACTCGCTCGTGGCTATGGTCCAGATGCTATCTTGCTTCCACAAGATTTGATTTTGCGACATTGGGATACTATTTTACCTGTACCGTACGAGGCTTTTACGGAGAGGGATTTCAAGGATACTTTTATACCTGAGGGGGAGATGTACTTGACTTCAGCGGGGATATTGGCGTTTCCGTTTAGTATTGACCCACTTGTGATGTATTGGAATAGGGATAGCTTTACCAATGCGGGACTGCCTACTTACCCAAAGACATGGGCGGATATCAGCAATCTCACCAAATCATTGACCAGTCGAGATGTTTCTTCAAATGTCAGCAGTAGTGCTGTGGCACTTGGAGAATTTAAAAATATAAATCACGCCAAGGAGATTTTGAGCGCTTTGATCATGCAGGCAGGCAATCCTATCGTGACTATTGACTCACAGAATACAATAAACAATCTACTCGCCGATAGGCTGGGCTATGCGGTATCGCCGACAGAGACAGCCCTCTCCTTTTATACCAAGTTTTCAAATCCTGTTGATCCTCTTTATTCATGGAATAAGTCTCTCTCGTCGTCTAAAAACTCATTCTTGAGTGGCAAGCTCGCTACCTATTTTGGTTTCGCATCGGAGTTGGCAGATATCAGAAATAAAAACCCAAACATAAACTTTGATGTAGCACTCTTACCCCAAGCGTTGAATGCTAAAAATAGAGTAACTTTTGGTACCATGCTCGGTCTGGCTATTGCAAAAAGTACTGGCGATAGTACCAACACCTTCGCCGTAATATCAAGTCTTTTTACACAGTCATCTATTGCTATATGGGCGGATACCACAAAACTTCCGCCTGTTCGTAGAGATCTATTGCTCACACGCCCACAAGATCCCTACCTTTCGGTATTTTATGATTCGGCACTTATCTCAAAGGCGTGGTTAGATCCACGGCGAGAGCAGACCGATACTATTTTCCAAAATATGGTCGAATCGGTCATTAGTGGTAGGAGTCGTGCGTCTGAGGCAGTGAGTACCGCAGGTCAGCAGATGGATAATCTCTTAGAATAGCTATATATGTCATTTTTTTCACTTACGGATTCTCAAAAAAGACTTTGGCGAGGGGGAGTGACTTTTTGTCTGGCACTTTTTCTATTACTTGCCCCAGTACTTGTTTTACACGCTCAGGTTACAAGTGGTACTGGACTGGTGCCGTGTGATGGTCCTAGGTCGGTGGCTGGGTCTGATGCTCGTACCTGCAACTTTCAGACTTTGATCAAAGGTCTGGAGGAGATTATAAAATGGATGTTTATTATCGCTATTCCACTTTCACTTGTTTCCTTTGCCTACGCTGGTATTCTTTTTATGTCAGGCAAAGAGGCAAATATCAGCACGGGCAAGGAGATATTTACAAAGGTCATCTGGGGACTAGTCTTTATGGCGGGTGGCTGGCTACTCGTCCATACTATTGTCGGTGGTCTACTTGATCCAGATAAGGGTTTTCGACCTTATTTCTTTGGTATATAATATCTTTATGATAGCAAAAATGACACAAAAATATAAAAGTATGCTAGTGGCAGGGTTTGTCATGATGGTGCTGGTGTCTGTGGGTATTGTCTCCGCGGCACCCGGCGATGGCTCGGCTGGTGTGACCAATCCTATCAAAGCCAATACTATCCAAGACCTTATTTTTCAGCTGGCAGATATTGTGCTGACCATAGCGGTGCCTGTATCGGCGATATTGCTTATATATTCTGGGTTCCTTTTTGTAATGGCGAGGGGCAATGAGTCTGAGGTAACCAAAGCAAAAGAAACATTTCTGTGGACTGTGGTCGGTATAGCAGTACTTTTTGGAGCTCGCTTCTTGTCAGAGATAGTTCGTGGTACAATAAATCAATTAAAAGGATAATTATTATTTAGCATATATGCAAAAATGTATAATGTTTCTAGGTCGTATGGGTGTTGTTTTAGGAGCTACTTTACCAGTGTTTGCTTTGGCTCAGGAGAGAATAAGTACATTTGAGGGTTTGGTAAACAAGTTTATCAATATAATACAACTGGTTGTACCGCTCATCTTTGCTATCGCTCTGGTGGCTTTTCTCTGGGGGATTTTTCAGTACTTCTTCTCTGGAGAGGAGAAGAAGGAGGAGGCAAAGAGTTTTTTACTCTATAGTCTCATCGGACTTTTTGTGATGGTTTCTGTGTGGGGTTTGGTAAGAGTTTTGACAGGCACTTTTGTTTTGGATACTACTATACCAGATTATCCGTCATTGAGGGGTGGGGGAGGGAGTGGTACTCAGCCCATTAATTATGTAAACCCAGGTACAGATTTATTTCCTGGCGGTGCGGGACTACAAATAAGACCTAATTAACGACAACTTAAATTAAAAGTGTATTTATAATTGTTTGGCACATCTTATCCACAGTTATATTTGTAGACTTATTTAAATGTGATAGTATTAGTATATAGACCTCGTGTCCCATTATTAGAAATTATTATTAAGAAGTAAAATATACATATTATGAAAAAAGCGTTACTAGCCATTTCAGCGTTTGCACTTCCAGTATTTGCGTTTGCAGCTACAGCACAATCATTCAATACTCTTCTAGTAAAGTTTAATAGCATTCTAAACGCTATTATCCCATTTATTATTGCTATCGCAGTTGTATTTTTCATCTGGGGAGTATTTCAGTACATGATTGCAGGAGATGAGGACAAGAAGAAGGAGGCAAAGGGTATGATTTTATACGGTATTATCGGTATTTTTGTGATGGTTTCAGTATATGGATTGGTAAATATCCTAGTCAGAACACTTGATTTGGAAAATAGTATTATACCAGGCACGATTCCAACAGTTCCAACGAGGGCAAATAACAGTGGAGCTAGTAATACTCAGTTAGGTGCCTAATAGCTAATAGATAAAGCAATAAGTATAAAAATGTTTGGAAAGTTTATCTCTGTAGCTGAAGCCAGTGCCGTATCTGACATGATGGGTCGGGTCAATGTTGCGATACTCAACCCCATCATGAAGCTTTTGTTTGCTCTAGCCTTTCTCTATTTTCTATATGGTGTCGCAGTGTACTATTTAAATCCGCTGGATACAGAAAAAAGAGCAGAGGGCGGGCAACATATTCTCTGGGGACTGGTCGGGCTGTTTATAATGTTTTCCGTGTACGGTATCATCAGACTAGTTTTGGGAACATTCGGGATTCAGTATTAGGTTTGTCGGGTAGGTAGAATAAAAAACAAAAAGCTTTTATCATATGATAGAAGCTTTTTGTTTTTAAATTTTGAATAAATAAAAAAGAAAAGCCGGGGTTTGAGATGTGATCTCAAATTACCCGGCTTTGTTGTTTGAACCGTTTAGATTGCCTTGAAGGCAATCTCGAACTGCACTGGCTCGCTCGCAGTAAAGCGTATCGCCCTTGGTAAGGCTTTTTCGCCTTCTCGCCTCGGGTGCCAGACCTCACTACTGTCCTGCCACTCGATCTTCACACTGTTTGGCACATCCGCCACGATCCTGCGAAGGAGAGGGACCGTCTTGACGATGACCTGCCCAGCCTTCATCGTGATGGTTTCTGACAGGTACTGACCATGTGCCATCCCGTTGCTGGGTACCGTTGTGTAGGTGACTGGTCCGGTGTTTACAGTGCCACCAACGCTCACTACGGCGCTGTCGTTTGCGAGGATGGATGTCACTGAACCATCGGTTGCAACCGGGCTGTTGGTCGAGACACCTTCAGCCTTTGTGATAGGTGCAGGAGCTTTGGGCTCCTCGTTGGTCGAGGCTTGGGGCGGAGGTGTGGTGGATATAGACGGGGTTGCATTCTGAGCCATAACCCCAATTTTGCTACCCCACTTCAGCCAGCATCCACCACTCACAAGTGCCACCATCATCATGCTGATCAGGATGACTCGCCACCAGTTGGCGGGTACTGCGGGCTGGGCTGCCTGGGCGGGTACAGCCTCTTTTGCTCCGCTTAGCAATTTCCAAATGAATTTCATAGATTTCCTCTTGTTTGATTTCTTCCAACACCACCCACAATGGGTAGTCCCTCACACTGTTTGCGTATTGTTCACAGATAGAGGAGAGGGGAGGCTTTGTGAAGTATCACCTCTTCTCTATCTGTGTTGTTTTGTGCCAAAGAGCTAAAATCTATCCTCTCATACCATTATAGCATACTATATACCTACTTGTCAAGCGTTTATATATAATATGGCTTAGTTGAGCCAGAAAGATTGTTTTCACGATAAGTGGAGATGTTCGATTTTTGCTTATGATCTAAATAAAATAAAAAGCCATCATTTGAGATGGCGACAACTAGTAAGGTGTGGTATTTCGGTTTAGGCAACCTCAGCTTCGACACCCTGTATCTTGTCTGGTATAGCCTGTGCCACGATGTGAAATAGGCTGTCCCATGTAGACACCGTTCGTAAAAATAAGGGATGCAAAGAAGAATCATCCGAGTCAATACTTGTCAGAATTACTGGTGTTTCTGGAGCATTTACGGCTAGCCAGTCAATCAGATCAGTGTTAGAGGGGTGGTCGCAGATCGCAAGGTCAAAATCAACACCACAGAGGATTTTATCCTTAGCACTACTACCGTGCTCGAAAGTAGTAACTGTGGCACCAAAACTCTCAAGCGCCTCCCTGAGTGCATACCCAAGGTTACCATTAGCATTTACCACGACCACCCGTGTTCCGCCATTTAATTTTTTTGCCATACCTCACCCTTTGTTTTTTTGTTTTCTACCCTGTACCGACTAATAGTAAATCATATAGGTGGAGGTCATGCAAGGATTAGTCGTGGGTGGGAGAGGGAGAGGAAGAGGAATCTTTCCCCTTACAGGGGCAGTATCCCGATTGGGTTTTTTATTTGCGAGTACGCTTTACAAAACCTCAATCGGGCTTCAAGTCCTCTCCGCAAGTCGAACACAGAGCGGGAGAGGAGTCTTTTTCCTTACAGGAACGGTTACCGTCGCTGGACTTTTTTTTGCTTGATTACAAGCTCAAAAAAGTGCTCAGCGAGGCTTCAAGTCCTCTCCGCAAAGCGTTCCACGCTTTGCTCCCGGCACAAAAAAATCCCTTTCGGGATTTTTGATGGTGCCGGGGAGAGGACTTGAACCTCCATGAGTTACCTCGCTTGCTCCTAAGGCAAGTGCGTCTGCCAATTTCGCCACCCCGGCGTGTATTATCGAATTATTTCTATTGATTGTGGTCACGAATATTTTGCTCGCCGTCGCTCACAAAATTTCTCGACCCCGACTCGTCAATATTTCTTGCTAGAAATATTGCTCCGTCTCGCACAAGTCTCAAAAAATCTACAGCCGTGTAAATTTTTATTTTTGTGGACCACAACTTTTTCACTTCGTGAACTCAGTGAAAAGTCGCAGCCCCCGCCTCCTTTCGCTCTGCTCCAGTCCGGCCCGCACATTGCAAAGAAAATTGTCGAGGATTGGGACAATTTTTAATATTTGCAATGTGCGCCCAGTTGGAGTCGAACCAACGACCAATCGCTTAAGAGGCGAGTGCTCTACCAGCTGAGCTATGGGCGCAGGTATGACTAGCGCCTAGAGAATATAACAAATTTTTATAGGATTGGCAATAAGGGATATTTTGGTGCTCGAGGTGGGAATCGAACCCACACGACCTTGCGGTCAACAGATTTTAAGTCTGGCGCGTATACCAATTCCGCCACTCGAGCGTGTAAGGCAGTTGTGTGTCAAATGACTAAAATATTTTGCGATTTAGCAAAATCTTTAGGGAGGCGTAGGCCGGGATCGAACCGGCGCATAACAGTTTTGCAGACTGTCGCGTTGACCAGCTTCGCCACTACGCCGTGGTTAGCGAGAGTATAGCATTATTGAGTATTATTTGAAATACGATCTATCTTTTGGCGGTTTTTCTCGCCACCATCTATAATAAAGTCAAAAAATGGTATTCGCATCAATCGAGAGTTATCCTTTACATATTGTCTAAACTCACTTCTTTTTCTTCTTACAAAATCAAGTACTCCCACCTCCTTGTTTTCAGGAAAAACCGAGAATAAAATCCTTGCACTTTTACCATCGTCAGAAAGCAATACATCAGTAACAGTGATGAGAGAGATATGGTTGGACTCCATTTGTAGAAACTTTGCAGCAAGGCCCTTTATGATTTCTTTTATTTTTTCATTGCGTACTTCCATGGGTTTATTTGGTTACTGTTCGATATGACTCTATTTTGTCGCCGATAGCTATCTCGGTTTTGGATTCTATCATGGTGCCAAATTCGTAGCCCATATTAACCTCCTCTGCACGGACTTTTTGCTGTTGGAGCTCCTTTATTTTGCCTCGCCCAATCTCCACATCTCGTCGCAATATTCGCACATCGCCTCCGAGAGTAACACTTCCTTCTTGGACTTTACCACCGAGTATTTGACGATCTTTATTTTTACTAAAGACACGAAGGATTTTAGCCTTACCTGTGCTTTCTTCTACCTGAATCTTTGGGGTACGCAGGGAGATGACTTCCTCAAGGTATTCTATGAGTTTGTAGATGATATTGTATAGCTCAACTTTTATTTCCATTCTTTCTATAGCACTTTGGGCCTTTGGATCAACTTTCACATTGAAGCCGAGTATGAGTGTTCCTGGGATACCGCTTGCTGCCTTGATGTCACTTTCAGAAATATCACCAACACCTTCATGGATAACTCTCACGACTACCACACTGTCTTTACCTCGTGCATCTGAAATCTTTTTAAATTCGTGATGAATTGCTTCTAGGCTACCACCAGCATCAGCTTTTATCACTATCGGTATAATGATTTTAGTATCATCAAACTGGGCATAAGTTTTTGACGGATTTATATTTTGTGTATTTTTATCTGCGTATGCATCCGCCTCCTTTTTAGTTGAAAAGGCATGAAAGAGCGCTCCTGCAACTGGCATCGTACAGAGACCGATTATTTTTATAGGCATTGATGCGGTAGCTTGGGTTACATTTTTACCCTGAGCATTTTCGAGCATACGAATAGGGGATACTACTCCGTCTATCACAGCAAACATTTGAGTTTTGAGTTCACCGTCTTTTACTATCAAGGTCGCTGAAACACCCTTCCTTTTGTCTAAGGTTGCTTCTAGTATTACGCCGTGGGTCTGACCCTGTGTATTTGCAGTAAGTCCTTCGAGGTCTGACATGAGTACAATCATGTCTAGTAGAGCAGGTATACCCTCGCCAGTGATAGCTGACACTGGGACAGCTGGTACAGTACCACCGTACCCCTCGATATATATTTCATTTTCAGCTAGAGCTTGTTTTGTCTTTTCAACATTTGCTCCCGGCTTATCTATTTTTGTCATTGCTACTATGTATGGAGTCTTGGTTTCCTGAATACATTTGAGTGCCTCTAGGGTTTGTTTTTTAACTCCATCCTCAGCTGATATTACAAGTATCGCGATGTCTGCTACATTTACACCTCGAGTACGAATACCACAAAACGCTTCGTGTCCAGGTGTGTCTAGGAAGGTAATAGTTTGAGGTTTTCCTGACTCATCTGCATGTGCGACTTCATAGGCACCGAGGTGTTGGGTAATCCCACCAGCCTCTTTGTCTGTAATATTTATTTTTTTGATATAGCCTAGGAGGGTGGATTTGCCATGATCAATATGACCCATGATAACTACCACAGGTGGTCGAGGAGAGAGCGTCGGCTTTTGTGGGGTAGTTTTTTTCATTTAGGTAGATAAGTAATCGATACATCAGATTTCTATATTTTATTATATTCCTACTGACGAATAGTTTTTTTGGCCTCACTGATTGCTTCTTTTTCCTCTTTTGTAAGCTCGTATTCTGAGGCGTGCTTTTTTAAGGGCTTGGCAAAGATGCTACTGTGTTCACGGGTATAGATAGTAGATATGACTGCACCATCACCTTTTTCGTCTATAAGTGCTGTAGCAAAGCTCTGGTTGCCACCCGAGCCAGTGCCTTTGAATGGGTTGAAGCGTATTGTGTGTACGCTCTGGATACTTCTTCCTAATCGTTTTTCTACCCTGATTAAATACTCTTCCATACCTTTGCGAAAATCAGCGATTTCCTTTAATTCCCCTCGAAAGTGTTTGAGGGAGTCCTCGAGATTTTTTGCCCCTCCTCCTGCGAGTAGACGGTGAATGCGTATTTCCAAGCAAATGACCCAAATCAGAAGAAGTAGTACTATTACCCCAAGACCTATTTCTATAACTTGTGTAGTCTCAAAAATCATACTATATAAGTGTACCATGTTTTTACAATTTTGCAAAAAGTGGAATACTGACTATAATGATGGAACTTATATATTTTAGCATTTATTTCTCCTTTTCTAAAGGAGGCAGCGAGTACTCTAGACGGAGGATTTTAGAATCCAAATCCCTCGGCTAGCGCCTGCTCCCTTTAGGAAAGGGAGAATCGATACGATTTCTGTAAGTGATGTATATGAAACAAGTCTATCTAGATCACGCTTCGATAACACCTACTGACAAGCGGGTTTTTAGGATTATGAAAAAATATTACAGTGCGGAGTATGGCAATCCGTCATCTATTCATGGTGTGGGAGTTTCTTCAAAAAAGGTGGTAGATGAAGCCCGCAAAAAGTGTGCTCACTTTTTGCGGGCCCATGCAGATGAAATAATTTTCACCTCTTCTGGTACCGAGTCCAATGTTTTAGCTATCGAAGGTGTTGTCCGTAAGCTATTAGAAAATGGCAGGGCATATACTGACATGCATGTCATTACTTCTCGGATAGAGCATCAGTCGGTACTCGAGCCTGTTGCTCGTCTGGTACACCTCGGTGTAAAGGTGGATTATGTTAATGTGGATGAAAATGGGATTTTTGACCTTGTTGATTTGAAACATAAACTTCGACCAGAGACTGTACTAGTGTCGCTTATGACGGTAAATAATGAAATCGGTACAATACAGCCGATACGAGAGATTGCAAAGGTAATCAGACAGGCATGGACTCACGACTCACGACTCACGACTTTCGACTCGAAAATTGGGAATCGTAAACCGATTTTCCACACCGACGCTAGTCAGGCACCACTTTACATTGAGCTAGATACGACAGTACTTGGAGTAGACATGATCACCCTCGATGGACATAAGGTTTACGGACCAAAGGGTATTGGCATGCTTTATCTAAAAAGAGGGACAGAGCTCAGTACAATAATCTCTGGTGGTGGGCAGGAAAGTGGTCTGCGCTCGGGTACCGAAAATGTCCCAGCGATTGCTGGTCTTGCTACGGCATTTGAAATCGCTGAAAAAGAACGCGGTGGGGAGATCGATCGACTAGGTATGCTTCGCGACTACGCTATTTCAAAAATTCTTGCCCAGATTACGGGAGTAGTTTTAAATGGTGATCCTATTCAACGACTTCCAAATAATATAAACATCTCGATTCCAAATATCGACGCCGAGTTTCTGGTACTACAGCTCGACGCTCGAGGTATCCAATGCTCCACCAAGAGCTCATGTCTCAAGGATGAGAGCGAGTCTTATGTGATACGGGCGATATGTGGAGAAAAAGATAGAGACGAAGCGTGGCGAGCTAAAAATTCTATCAGACTGTCATTTGGCAGAAAAACAACAAAAAGTGACATCGAGTACACTATAAAAGAGCTGGTAAAAGCGGTGGGGAAGCAAGGGAGTAAAAAGTAGAAAATGCTCAGAACAAGGTATATTTTTAGGTATTCGCATACTTTTGCTACGATGTAACCTTGACAAGCACGATAAATAGGTATATAATAGGGGGTAGACAGTAATTTGTGGCATTCAGCTCAAATTAGCCTGTTCATTGGTAAATAAACAAGAAAGGAATCCTTCTATGAAGGCACCCTGGACTCAAGAGCATACCGACCTGCTCGCAATGGTCGTTCCACACATGGCAGTGATTGGTGAAGATGAGTGCAAGCACTATCTTCGCACGGAGAATCGGAGGCAAATCCCCGAGGCTCTCAAGCGAGGCTTCGTCCTTCCCTCCACCATCACCTCCGCTGCTCCGGTCGCCCAAAACGGCTACCCGATCGCTGAGACAGACTACTTTGTGTGGCTCGACCGCATGGAGAAGTTTGCAGGAGAGCATCTCGGCACTAAGATTAACCTGCGTGAGCTTTTCGACCACCCCACGCATGTGCCGTGGCAAAAATGTCTGCCGATCTTTGACCCTGGTCTCACCGACCGGGAAATGATCGACAAGGCACTCAAAGCCCGAAACATCAAAGTCTATGAGGAAAAGGATGTCATGGACTTCAGTGGTG
>CALRAJ010000003.1 GCA_943350765.1 Candidatus Tayloriibacteriota bacterium
AGCTGTGCTAGCTCCTCCTCCTCTTTTTTGTGAAGGTCGTCGATTTTTAAATTTTGTTTTTCTTCGTCAAATTGGATCATGGGGTGATTGGGTGGGGATTCGATAATTTCTTTCTCGGTATATCTTTTTGAGAGTACGAATATTTTCTTGGTAGAAAATTTCTGAAGTCTCCTTCGCCACGCTGTAGCGTACTCGCGGAAGCGGGACTACCCACCTCCAAAGTCTATTTAAATGACGCACCTTCAACGAATTTTTTAATGATTCGAAGCTAGTTTGTAAAGTAATCATACCACATATAGGTGTGGTGGATACTACTTGACAAAAGATGGACGTGGGTGTATAATAAGGGTTAGGTAGGTATGGCGGTAAACTTTAGATATAAGAAAGGACGGAGAATAAAATGAAGCTCCTTAAAATAACGGTCGCGGTGATTTTCGAGTTTTTGCTCTGGATGTCTTGCTCAGGGTGCAAGATGTCGGATTTCCACGCCCCACGGTACGGGGTGCCTCAAACGGCAGGTGGCGGGGTCGGGTACTCGAGTACCGTCATCCAGACCGTGCTGGTGGTCAACGAATCCCACCATGATGTGTCGGTGGAGTTCCCTCAGTTCTCTACAGTCAGGGTGGGGGCACTCTCGACTGCCCGGATGAATATCCGTGTTACGGAGTACACCACCGTAGCATTCGTAGTTACCTATTTCCGTGAGGATGGTAGGAAGATCAAGCTCGAGACGGGGCGTCTCTACCTCGAGCCCACCTATGACACTTCGAGTGGTCAAGCGTATCGGGGGAATGTACCGAGCATCGTGATACCGCCCTTGGCCGAGGACTACCTGCGGAGGTTTGTCCAGTAAGTTTCGTGGGGGGGGTAAAATATTTTAGTCACGGCTTTCTCACGAAAGCCTTTTTATTTAAAACAAAGTATCTGTTACACTGTGAATATGAAATACATCAGTCATAAAATAGAGGAAACGGCGGGTTTTGCTAAAAGCTTCCTACAAATACTTTGTGGTCAGGTAGAGAAATCTCCTACCACCTTAGCTACAGTCGTAGGTCTCTACGGCAACCTTGGGGCGGGGAAGACGACATTTACTCAGTGTCTGGCAAAAGAGCTGGGCATCACAGAAACGCTCACCAGTCCTACATTTGTGATTGAAAAGATATACCCGATAAAGCACAGTAGCTCAACCACTTATCCACAGGCTTATCAGACCACTTCTCCCCAAGTTTTTCCACAGTTTTCGATACCTTTTACACAAATTATCCACATAGATGCTTATCGGCTAGATAATGGAAGTGAGTTGGAGGTACTTGGTTTCAAAAAGCTTCTCGAGGATTCTAAAAATCTTATTTTAGTAGAGTGGCCAGAACGAGTGATAGATATTTTGCCGAAAGACCATATTAAAATCCATTTTACTTTTGTCGATGAGGTTACTCGGGAGATTGTTTGGGGGGATTAAAATATGTTTGCAAAATGTAGTTAGGGGATAACTTTCTTGACAAGGGTTGATATCGTTGTATTCTATGTATAGAGTTGTAAAAGAGCTTGGCAGTGCGATGCATTGCCGTAAAGGTTTACACCGACTCTTGTAGTGGTTAGTGGTTTGGAAGTGGAGAAAGTTGCTCTATGAAAAAACTGTGTGAGGAGTTCTTGAGAGGTTTCAAAGACCTACTTGGTTCAAGTCAGGCTGTTAAAATCCGTGATTATTTTGGGTGGACTACGGCATGTTCGTTCCCAGTCATTTGGATTATGTCTGAGCTAGTGGGTTTTTTTGTCCGACCTCTACGCGGAAGTGAGACAACAGCACTGCTGATCTATGTGTATGTGGTCTCGTCACTGCTTGCTTTTGTCGGGATCATTTTATTGCCAATCGGACTGACATTGCAGAAAATGATCAAGGTACGAGCCAGCCGACTTAAAAGGAGGGTGGTTCATCCGAGACCCGAAGAGGTTGAACAAAGGATTTTTGAAGAACCTTTTGTGGTATACCCTTCTCCAAAAAGACCAGTAAGAGGTCGTCCTTTCCTAGGACTGCCCTGACTGGTAATGCAACACAATGACCTATTGGTCGGTCATTGTGTTTTTTATTTGGATAAGGTATTTAGTATCAATAAAAATGCTACAATGTCTGTATGAAAAAAGTTGAGAAAAAAGAACCGATAGTTGAAAAAGCAAAACGACTGGTGCTTCTAGATGCACACGCCATACTTCATCGTGCCTACCACGCCATACCTGACTTTTTCTCAAGTAAAGGTGAGCCTACGGGAGCACTTTTTGGACTTTCTTCTATGCTTATAAAAATCATTGGTGATTTGAAACCAGACTATCTCGCGGCGGCGTACGACCTCCCAAAGCCTACTTATCGCCACGAAGCTTTCAAAGACTACAAAGCTGGTCGGGCAAAAGCCGACCATGAGCTGGTCGCACAAATGAAGCGTTCGAGGGAGGTGTTTGAAGCCCTAGGTATTCCTATGTATGACTTGGCTGGATTTGAGGCAGACGACATGCTTGGGACCATAGTCCAACAAGTCCAAAGTCAAAAGTACAAAGTCGGCAATAGAGAAATTGATATTGTGATTGCCTCAGGCGACATGGATACGCTTCAGCTCGTGTCAGATAAAAAGGTTCAGGTGTATACCCTTAAAAAGGGAATCAAGGAAACGATTTTGTATGATGAGGCTGGTGTGTGTGAGCGATTTAAATTTGGTCCAGAACTTTTGCCAGATTACAAAGGTCTGCGAGGTGATCCATCAGATAATATTCCGGGTATAAAAGGTATTGGTGAAGTGACTGCAACCATACTCATTACTACATTCGGCTCAATCGAGCAGATATATAAAAAGCTGGCAAAAGATAGACAGGCATTTGTCGATGCTGGTCTCAGTGAGAGGATTATCGGACTACTCGAGGCGGGCAAGGAGGAAGCGGAGTTTAGTAAAATGCTCGGCACAATACGCCGTGATGCACCGATTACATATATAGTGCCAGAAAAATCTTGGAGCGAAACGGTGGATATAAAAAAAGCGGAGAAACTTTTTAATGAGCTGGAGTTTCGGACACTATCTGCCCGACTCCATGCAGTTTTGGGAAAGAATCCGCCAGCGACCACTGCCCCAATCCTACCGACCGAAGATTTTCCACCAGCAGACTTCAAACGCCTCGCTGTGGCTCTCTGGGTACTGGATTCCAACAAAACCAATCCTACCAGAGAGGACATTTTGGCATACGCGAATACAGAAACCCTAGCCGAGGCATCAAAAATCATTTTTAATCGTCTCGAAAAAGAAGCTGGCTCAAAAAAGGTGTATGAGGAGATAGAGCTACCACTTATTCCTATTATTGAAAAAATGGAGCGCGTAGGAGTACGGGTCAGCACAGAGTATCTCAAAAAATTATCAACAGACTATCACGCTCAGCTAGCGGGGATTGAAAAAGAGATTATTTCTCTCGCTCTACCCTTTACGCAAGGGTCTGGTATGGAAAATTTTAATATCGCTTCACCAAAACAACTCGGTGAAATCCTTTTTGTGAAAATGGGTTTAGCTGGAAAGCGTCAGAAAAAGACCTCGACTGGTAATTTCTCCACCAAAGAGTCCGAGCTCGAGAAGATTAAATTTGACCACCCGATTATTCCACTCATCCTCAAACACCGTGAGTTTTCAAAGCTCCTCGGTACTTACATCGATACCCTCCCAGAGCTTATTCGTGATGACGGTCGTATCCACGCACAATTTATTCCTGCTGGTAGTACCACGGGTCGCATGGCTTCTCAAAATCCAAACCTACAAAACATTCCAAACAAAGGCGAGCTGGGTCGAGCCATTCGACATGCTTTTGTAGCAGAAAATGGTTTCAAAATTGTAGCTTTTGACTACTCTCAAATAGAGCTTCGTATCGCAGCCTTTCTTTCAAAAGATGAAAAGATGTTGGCAATTTTTAGAGATGGGGAGGATATACATACCGCGGTGGCATCTGAGGTGTTTGGTGTAGACAAGGCATCGGTGACCAAGGATATGCGTAGGCAGGCAAAGGTGATCAACTTCGGTATTATGTACGGTATGGGTGTGACTGCGTTACAGACCAACCTCGCTCCCGAAAGCACAGATGGGGTCGCGCCAACACCCATTAGTCGAGCTGAGGCACAGAAGTTTTACGATAATTACTTCGCTAACTTTTCTGGTCTGGCTACCTATCTCAACGAAGTAAAGGCAAGTGCGTATCGGACTGGCTTTACCGAAACCTTTTTTGGTAGACGCAGATATTTTGAAGGAATAAAATCAAAGTTGCCATTTATTCGTGCTTCGGCTGAACGCATGGCGATCAATGCACCGATACAAGGGACTGAGGCGGATATTGTAAAGCTGGCGATGATTCAGATTGAGAATTATTTAAAAAAAGAGGGGATAGAGGATTCTGTCCGAGTGCTTTTGCAAGTGCATGATGAGCTTGTGTATGAAGTACGAAAAGATTTGATAGAAAAAGTAGTGCCTGCTGTAAAAAAGATTATGGAGCAAATTATCGATCCAAAAGATATTCACGGCGTGGTGTGTACGGCTGAGGCGAGTGTGGGGGAGAACTGGGGGGACATGAGGAAAATATAAAGCGAAAGAACTATTCTCCCTTAGTAAAGGCCATCTACAGGTGGTCTATCGGTTAGGGATAGACATCTGTGGACGATCGATCAACAAACGATCGACTCTGCACCGACAGTACTCTGGCGCGGAGGGATTTGAAACTTAAATCCCTCGGCCTGGAGCCTGCTCCCTTTACAAAGGGAGAATAATCCACGGTTTTAAGCCACACTAAACGCCTAAACACAGTGTTTAGGCGTTTAGTGTGGCTCTATAGAGCCGTTTCAAAAATAGTGTTTTTCTCGCTACGGTAAGCCTTTGTGTAAGGTTTAAGTGCCATGTTTGTCGGGCTAGGGTTGCTTTTTATCATTTGGTGTGGTAGCTTTTTAGTGGGTAAACCTTAACAAAGGAAGGATTGAAGTATGAGCTTAGGTACATTTGAAGAATTGGAGAAGGTCGCATTCAGCGGAGAATTTGTTGCTGAGATTGCACGGAGACTGGGTATTGCTTTTACAAAGCCCCCCCAGTTATTCCTGGTTTTGAACACATGGAGCGTCGGTTTGTGATTGTTTGCAGTGAATATGTGGCGTGGCAGGATTTGTTGGAGGCTGTAGCTGGATATGCGGCAGATCATGGTCTGCACATCCATATGCAAAATTCAGCATCGAGCATTTGGATTTCGTGTACACTGGGTGGAAAAGGTGTCCCCATGATCCAAGTCACCATCTCAAATTTTAGTCATTCGTGTGGTGGCAGGATATTGATCACATGCTCAACCCTGACTCTAGATTGGTAGTTCCTATTTTTGGCCAGTCGTTCATTCGCCTGGTTTTTTTATTGCAATTGTGGAGAATACCCCGACGGCTTGCCGCGGGGATGAATCCGCAAGAATGAAGATGAGGTCGGCGGAGCCGACACATATGCAACAAAGTTTACCCTGATGTCTCGCCTAATACCCCGCCGAGGTACTCCGAGGGAATAGCTTGCTACGGGGATAGGACGAGACTAAACTTTATTTTCCCTAAAACATTTTGAGTACAAAATGTTCGGGCTAGCCCGGGAGTACCCATCGCCCTAGGGCGGTCAAATTTTATTGAATTTGGTTTAGCCTCTAAAATCATCTATACTTAGACCATGATCTACCTCATGTACGGCACAGACACCGACTCTGCTTTAAAAAAGGCACAAGCGACAATTGCGTCTTTGCAAAAAAAGAAGCCAGATGCTTCATTTATTAAAGTGGAAAATAATGGACAGGAGAGCTTGTCTCTCGATGAATACATAGGTGGACAGGGTTTGTTTGAAAACAAACAACTGATATTTTTTGACCGAGTGTTGGAGAATAAAAAGGTGGCGGAGGATATACTCGACCGACTGGCGGACATGCAAAAAACAGAAAATGTTTTTATTTTCCTTGAGGGTGCTCTGACCAAAGCTATATTAGGAAGATTTGAAAAAAGGGCGGAGAAAATAACTGAATATGCGAAGGCAAAGTCTGAAACAAAAGCTGATAAGTTTGATATGTTTTCTCTGACTAACGCACTAGGGGCGGGGGACAAGAAACAGCTCTGGATGCTCTATCTACAAGCACAGGAGACTGGCTCGGTGCCTGAGCAAATTCACGGCCTGCTCTTTTGGAAAGTAAAAGATATGCTGGTAAAGAGAAACACTCGGGCGTATGATGAGCCAGCTCTCAAAACTATGTCATCTGAGCTCGTCTCGATGTACCACGATGCCCATCGAGGTCTCTGCGATTTCTCCATAGCACTAGAGGCATGGATATTGAAAAGATAGTTTGAGACGGCTTGGACTAGCGGAAACCCATTTTTTCTGATATATTCTCTTTTGCTTCCTGTATTTATTCTCCCTTTGAAAAGGGAGCAGACCAGCAGGTCGAGGGATTTGAAATCTAGAAATCCATCCACGCCAGATTACTGTCGGTGAGTCGATCGTTTGTGATAGACACCTGTAGACGGTCCCTTTAGGAAAGGGAGAATAAATCAAAATGTACGCGGCTATAGCCCCGACGCGCAAAGCGGTCGGGATCCCGACCAAAGCGTCGGGGCTCAGTCGGCAAGAATTTTGATACAATTAAATATATGCGGCTATAGCTCAGTCGGTAGAGCACCTGCCTTTTAAGCAGAGGGTCGTTGGTTCGATTCCAACTAGCCGCACCAATTTAAAAATCTCCCAAATTCATTTGGGAGATTTTTAAATTGGTGCGGCTAGAGCAAGCCGACTGCTCGGCTTGCGTTTGGAATCGAACAGCGGAGCCATGTTTTTCTACCAAGAAAAACGGGCGAGCTGGTGCCCAGACTTTTCCGAGCGACGGCGAGGAAAAAGTCGCGGGCGATAAATGTACCCATGGTCCAACTAGCCGCAATCACGCATAGGATCAATTGTTTTTAAAGGTCATTAGTAATTTTATTAATAATCAAGGTCGTCTTTCGCTTTTTGATCTCGTTTGTAAAATTTTATCGAAATATTTAGAATAGAACCCCGTATATCTTCTAGTTTACTGTTTATCGCTATAAGTAAGCAGATTGTTAATAGTGCAAATATGGTGAGTAGTGTATTCATTTTTTTGTATAGTAACATACTACTATAGAATGAGTTTAGGGTTATCCACAGGTACTATATTCATTAAGTGCTACAATTAGTATATAAGGTCATCAAATTTCATATACCATCCAGATGGTAATTGTTTCCGACCAAAGGCGGGTCTAGCCCCTGAAATTAAGGAGCGAATTGCTCAAAACCCTTGCAAGGCTGAGAAACTGGATAGTACATGAAATTTGAGGATCTTTTTCTTGTGTTTACTTATTGTACTCTACCATGTATGGCTTTATGACTAAAGAAAAAAGTGGATAAGTATTGTATTCGAGATTGAAAAAGGGAGATTGTAAACTAAGGTATATAAAGCTAACGAAAGAGATACTCTACAATTTTAGTACCAACTGGTGCTAAAATTGACACAGTAATCATTATGGAAATCAATGAGAACCACGATACTTTCTCTGCAACCTCTTTTTCTAGTTTTTTAATTCTTATTTCAAGGTCTTCGTAATCCATTTTATTTTTTATAAGTTTTTACAACGGTAAATCAAACGCCCACGCACCTGCACCAGTAAAGAGTAGCGACAGTGCAATCACAAACAGGATCAAGTAATAATTGACACCAGCCGTGAGGAACGACCTACTCCTAATCTTCTGTACTAGTCTAAACCCGAGAATGAGCATGGCTAAAATAGAAGCAATCTGTGTGTATAGCCCGATGACAAACAAAATACCCACGAGTATTTTCACTATTGCCAGAGGTTTCTCTGTTTTCGACTTTGCCAAGCGCTCATAGCCAAAATAAATAAAGATAGTGCCGAGTAGTAATCGGAGCAAAAAAGGTGAGAGTAAAGAAAGATACAACAGCTCTGGAAATGGATTTAACATACTAAATAGTATATCATCACCTCCATGGATACACAAAATGGCCTAAAACACGCAGAAAAAACAGCTTACATCATCCTTCATAATATCCGTAGTGTCTACAATGTCGGCTCGGCGTTCCGCACTGCCGATGCTCTCGGTATCGACAAGATTTTCCTCACTGGCTACACACCAACACCGCTCGACCGTTTCAAGCAACTTAGAAAAGATTTGGCAAAAGTGGCACTCGGCGCCGAAAAAACCTTGGCTTGGGAATATGTCAAAAATCCAGCCGTACTCGTAGATCGCCTTAGGGGTGAGGGTGTGCAATGTGTTGCTGTCGAGCAGTTTGAAAAGTCGGTAGACTACAAAATGGTGAAAATAGAGTATCCAACAGCGTTTCTTTTTGGTAATGAAGTGTCCGGTGTTTCAAAAAGTTTGCTTTCAAAAATGGATGTGATTGCTGAGATACCTATGGGAGGTAAAAAAGAGTCTCTTAATGTATCGGTGTCTTTGGGTGTAGCACTCTTTAGGATGCTGGGGAAGTGACTCTTTGCAAGTCCTTGCGAAGAAAAAAGCTTCAACGGCTCAGTGGTTTTACGGCTGAGCCGTTCCAGCTAAAATATGGCTCTAGATATAGGTTTAAACGGCTAAACACTAGTGTTTAGCCGTTTAGGTATTAGCGAAAACAGGCGATTTTGGGTATAAACCTCATGATCGTTTACTCTCTATTTTGTCTGCACAAAAGCGGGTTCTACGAAAGGCTTTTTTTGGTCTTTTGATCTCTCGGGAGCACCAGATAGGAACCATGCGAGACCGAGAATAATCAAAAATCCCACAAGCCATTTGAGGTCATCTACGGGGTCTGCTTTTGGTCCTGGTTTTGGTTTTTTGTCGTCTGCCATGGAATAGAATAGTTAAAAGTACGAAGTCGTAAGTCAAAATTTCTAATTCGTTTAAATTAAGTATAACACTGTTGGTGTGTATCGCAAAAGTGTGCGCTTCGACCGCCTATTTTGAGTTTGGTGATTTTGCCCAGACATTTTTTCTTGGCACAGCTTTCATGGGTTTTTTGGTAAGCTTGATGATGATGCTGGAAACTACCCTTGGTGCCGAGTGGGGTGCGGTAGTCAGAGGTGGAATCACCACCAAAATCAATACCCTTTTTGAGGAGGAGCTTGGTCGAAGCGAACATTTTTTGCAATTGCTTATCGGGAATCCTTGATACTATCGACAGTGGATGAATATCAGAATCCCAGAGGATTTCGTCTGAGTAAATATTACCTATACCTGAGATGACCATCGGCTCGATCAAAACCTGCTTGATTTTACCTTTGGGTCTGGTCATCAGGCGTATTTTAAATTTATCAAAGTCGAAATCTTTTTCTAGCGGTTCCGGACCTATATCAGAAAGGTGGTGAGATTTTTGAGCGGTAGCGGTAGGAAGTAGGGTGATTTTGGCAAATTTGCGGACATCGGAGAGGGCAAGGTGGCGACCGTTTTTAAACGAGATGATAAAATGAACAAATCGGCTGTACGGGTCTTTTAACTCCTCTGGCTCCATTGCTTCCCAAACTGATTTCGACTCAGTACTTTTGACTTTTGACTTCAGGTATTTCCCGTACAGTAGTTGCCCCGTCATTTTCATGTGGACGAGGATCGTCTGGTCGTTGTCTAGGTTGATGAGTATATTTTTACCTCGCCTCGTGACATTTTTTATTTTTGCGTCGGTCACAGCAACTCGAAACTTTTGGAAAAACTTCGGGTCTTTAATAGTGTCTTTTCCTAGATGAGTCTTTCCACCATAGTCTGTCCAGACATCAGTAATCTGCTCGCCAGTGATCAGCTGGTCTAGCATCGTCGCTGTTGTGTGGACTTCGGGCAATTCGGGCATGGATGTTTATTTTCCGAGCGATTTAAGAGCCGATTTTACACGGGCGCTAGTAGAGGTGATCTCTTTGGGTACCTGCTTGAGTGCCTCGCGGGCTTCGTGAGGATTGTAGCCGAGGGATTTGAGGGCTTCGAGTGCATCTACCTCGTCCCTTAGGGTGATGTCAGTCTCGCCTTCATCGATAAACTTACCTCGAAGCTCGAGGACTATTTTGTCTGCTATTTTCCTACCGATACCTGAGACTTTGGTGAGGTGTGAAGTGTCGCCAGAGGATACGGCTTTTCTGAGGGCGGGGAGGCTCGAGACATTGAGTACGCCGAGAGCGGTTTTCGGACCAATACCAGAAATAGATATGAGTAATTCAAAAAAGGATAGCTCATCTTTGCCTTGGAAGCCGTAGAGTGTCATGGAGTCTTCGCGAACAGCTAGATGTGTCCAGAGCGAGATAGTTTTGTCTAAGGTAGAGCTTTCGAGTAGAGGGAGAGTGGTAAAGATTTTGTAGCCGACACCTTGGACATCGAGTACTAGGTACTTGTCGTCTTTGTGGATTACGGTACCCGTGAGGTAGGAGATCATGCTGGGTACTATAGCATATTTTGGAGTTATATATAGAGCTGAGCTTGCCTAAATTTAAAATATGGTATAGTATTGTCCTCATGCCAATAACCACATCTGCAAAGAAAGCCCTCAGAGGATCACAAAAGAAGCATGTTTTTAACATGCGTGCAAAGAAGTCGATTGACACTATTATGAAAAAGTTTAAGAAATTGGTGTCAGAAAAGAATGTAAAAGACGCCCTAGCTATTCTACCGTCACTTTACCAAGTACTCGATAAGGCTAGTAAGATAGGCTATATCAAGCCAAACAACGCTTCCCGCAACAAATCTCGGGTAGTGGCGATGTTAAAGAAGATAGAGGGGAAGGAGTAGTGGGAAATAAAGAAAACTGCCGACCAGAAGGTCGGCAGTTTTCTATTTTGGTGCTCTTGGACAGACGCTTCGCTATCGAACTCCTGGGGAACCCCGTCTACAGGTGCACATCATCTACCGATGTGCCACGGTTCTCCCAATCCTTCCTCCACGGGAAAACGCCTGTTTTCCCGACCCCTTTCCTGTTCGATTCCTGCCAGGAACGCAACAAACAGCTACGCCTTTTTTGTGCTCCTGGCAGGAATCGAACCTGCATTTCTCCCTTCGCAGGGGAGTGTCCTATCCGTTGAACGACAAGAGCGGTAGGTAAACCCCAAATTATGGAATACCGTCGCGGGCGTATCTTTTTGAAAGACTTCGGAAGCGGGTAGCTGAGACTTGAGAGATTTCTTACCAAAGAAATACTCGTGCTTTCAAAAAGATACGCTAAGAAAGGTGTTTCGTAATTTGGGGTAAAGAAATATTAGCCAAACTAAAATTATCTAAAACACTAGCAGGAAACGCGATTTACCTTATCACACAAACACTAAAATCCCAAGTATTCCAAGAGTCTGTGGCTGAGTGGCTCAACATATTCCTCTTGGTGTAAATATTTGGAAAGATATTGCTCTACAATGTCTGGATTGATGTCGCCAAGGAGGATTGTGATGTGTGGAACCATGACGCGTTTTGAGTGTATATAAAGTCTTGGTTCGTGATGATTGGTTTCTACCCAAAACGACTCGAGTGAGCGATATGGATACAAGGTGTTGCCAGAAAGTATGCCTTTTTCATTTATTTCATATTTTACCTCTAGTGGTACACGATGTGCATAGAGCGAGAGGGTAAAGGTACCTAATAGTATAAAAATTGCGAGTAGAACATTATTAAAAATAATCGCTACTCCAGCAAGTGAAATAGAAATAATCCCCACTGCCCAAAACCAGTCTACGGTTTTTACTTTGTGTGAATATTCCGGTGCAACCCATTGTATAGGGAGGTATGCCATGTCTGTATTGTATCATTTGTTTGCCATGAGCCACAATGGTAAAAGTGGGTATAAAACAGTTTTAGTCCTAGGACGAGTTGGTTTAGCTTAACAGCCTTCCATTTATCTATTTTTATGCTAGTATACAAAGTCTAAGGATGGGTGCCAGAGTGGTCTAATGGAACAGTCTTGAAAACTGTCGCCTTCGCAAGGGGGCCGTGAGTTCGAATCTCACCCCATCCGCAGAGGAACGAAGTGAATAAGGAATGGGTGAGTTCGAACTGGAAGGGGGTCGGGGAAAATGGCGTTTCCCCGTGGAGGAAAACAACGAGTACTCGAGTGTTAGAAACCGTGGGTTTCTAAAACGCAGGCTACTGCCGAGCAGTGAGGTTCTCACCCCATCCGCCTTCGGTCCGCCGGAGCAGACCTACGGCGTGACGCAGTCCGCCAGTGGGTTTGCATAGGCGACCTTCGCCATACTGAAGCATGGCTACGGCGTAAAAAAGTCCGCAGTAATTATGCGTCGACTTTCGCTAGAGTAATCTATATACTTGTATAGTGCTATAATAAAGCAATGCATTATGTGTATAGTTTGAAATGTAAAGATGGTTATTATATTGGCTGTACCGATAATCTAAAAGATAGGATACTTAGGCACAAAGGAGGTAATGTGCCTGCTACCGCAAGTAGACTGTCCCTAGAGTTAGATTTCTATCTCGCGGTCAAGGATAAATACATAGCTTTTAATCTTGAGAAATATTTTAAATCTGGATCAGGTCGGACATTTATTAAAAAACATTTTATGACAATATAATGTCGAGATATTTTGATTTGCAACAGTTATCGATAATCATGAAAATTAAAAAATAACATGAAATTATTAATTCCAAATTCTAATGAAATTGAATTGAAGACACTGATCTTAGATCTCAACGGCACACTCACGGTAAGAGGGGTGTTGGTCAAGGGAGTTTCAAAAAAACTAAAAGTATTGAAAAATAAGGGTTTAAAAGTAGTTTTATTTTCGGGTGATACTAGGGGTAATGGAAAAGATATATCTGATAAGCTAGGTATTGAATTTTTTGTAACTTCTACTGGAGAAGAAAAACGAATAGAGGCTTCAAAATTAAATCCTGAAACATGCATTGCTATCGGTAATGGATTAATCGACACAGCTCTTTTTCGAACTGTAAAATTGTCTATAGCAACACTTCAATCTGAGGGTGTGCATGTCAAATGTCTTGAGGAAGCGGATATAGTAGTTTGTTCTATTTTGGATGCCTTAGATTTATTGATCGATGAAAAAAGTTTAGTTTCAACATTGAGAGTGTAGGATAGTTTTGAGTTTTGTGGAAATATATTATATAATTTATGACGCGCAAGAACTGACGCGCAAGAACGGTTCTTGCGAGTTTCCAAGTGTGTTGGTGGTCACTCCCTTTCTGGAAAAGAATTAGAAGTTGGATTGGAGATTACTAATTCTTCTAGAGCAAAGGAGGGGCAAGAAAAAATTGCTTTAGATTACTATACGGCAGATAGTGTTCAAAAAATGTGGTCAGCAAAAATTACTAATTTTTGGATAAATATGTCAGTGAGAGATGAAAGTGGTTTTATATTAAGAGATGAGAGAGTAGAATTAGAAAGAAATATTTTACTAAAAAGTATTTAAATATAAATACATAGATACTTCTTGATATGACCAAAAGAATTTTAATTGTAGGAGATTCAGGAAGGGGGAAGAGTACCATGGCAGAGAAACTCTCGAAAAAGACAGGTATACCTTTTTATTCCACGGATGATTTTTATTGGAAGACAAAGTTCACTGAAGTTAATGATAAACAAAAAAGTATCGAAGATATTGGAAAGATCTATAGCAATAATGAATGGATTGTAGAAGGTGGAACTCGCCACTTAATTCAAGAGGGACTTGCTTGTGCGGACATTATTTATCTTCTGGAATTTAATAATATCTTCCTACAGTATTATTTCTTGTTTTTTAGACATACAAAAAGAGAAAACGAACGATTGATTGATTTTTTGAATCTACTAAAACATATTACTTATAAAAGATACAAGAAGGGTTATGGGAATCATTTACCATCACTTGAAAATATGCTTAAGCCGTATGAGAATAAGGTTATAAGACTTAGATCACGAAAAGAAATCTATAGATGTGTGGATGAGATTACCCGAGGCTAAATATTCTTGTTGATCTAATATGTTATAATACAAAAGAAAGAGATTTTTATTAGTTTTAAAGTATTAATTGTTTTTATGCAAAAAATTATCACCACAGTAGTCATCATTATAGTTATTGCCCTCGCCTCTTTCTTATACCTCACCCGACCGGTCAATGCCCCAACACAGTCAGTAGAATCGGTAGCAGAAAGGCTTCCTACAGGCACTCCTACCACAGAGCAAAAGCTCTATCGTATTTCCCAAAAACAATCAGAAGTCCAGTTTAGTATTGGTGAGATTTTGAACGGCTCACCCTTTACCGCAGTGGGGAAGACAAGTGAGGTAGCCGGAGATATACTCGTTTCAAAAAATACCGTTACCGTGGGGGAGATAGTAGTAAATGCAAAAACATTTAAAACGGACAGTACCCGTCGAGATGGAGCTATCGTCCGCTTTATTCTCAAATCAGATCAGCCAGCCAACGAATTTATTACATTTAAGCATACAAAACCTATCGTTCTTGCTTTGCCACCCGTTGTCGGCAAGGAAGTCACCGCTACTGTTTCAGGAGACCTGACCATCTCTGGAGTTACAAAGCCAGTAGTCATGAATGTAAAAATGACACTTCTGACTGTGAAAAATCAAATCTCAGGGGATGAATCATTTGTGATTACAGGAGACACTACTGTCAAGCGTTCAGACTTTGGACTAAAGATTCCCGAGCTTTCTTTCTTGGCGAGTGTGGATGATGTAGTAAAAATACATGTTGCGGTCACGGCAAATAGAATCCCATAGGTAGGGAAAATCCCTTACCTAGACTATGTTCGACTATTTTTCCAGTCTAGGATACTATATAAATATGCCCATCACTTCTTCACTGGTTGTTTCGTTTGCGATAGGGATTATTGTCGGAACACTTTTTGTCTACAAGAAAAGTGGGTCGTACGGAAAGAATAGACAGCACAGAGAAAAGGAAAAAAGAAAAGCATTAATAATGGATTTATTCGCTACTCGCTTTGAGGTGCGAAATAATGATGTTGAGCGCATGTTTGCCGTGTCTGATGCGACGGCTACGAACTATTTGAGTGAGCTAGAGGCTGAGGGAAAGGTAAGGCAGGTGGGGAGTCGGGGGAGGTTTGTGACTTACGAGAAAATCAAAGGCTAAACAGGGGTGTTTAGCCTTTGAGCGTGGCTACACAGAGCCATTTTGGGTTTTTGGCTAAAACAGTCCTAATCGACCAAAATGGACTACATTTTGGTCGATTAGGACTGTTCGCCCGAGCATTTTTTGCTAAAAATACTTTAGGGCCTTATTTGGAGGTTTTTTATGTGAAATTGGTGTGGAAAGTGGTCTGGGAAGCAGGACTTGCCCCCGAAAATCTACTGATTTTCGGGGGGGCATGACTCCGTACTTTCGACTTTCGACTACCCTTTGTGCTATGCTCTCAGTATGAAATATCTCGGTATAGACTATGGGTCAAAGCGAGTAGGTGTGGCGGTGTCTGATGAGACCGGGAAATTTGCCTTTGCAAAGGCGGTGCTAGTAAATGATAAAACACTTTTGCAGACCATCCACAAAATTTGTATGGAGGAAAAAGTAGAAGTAATTGTGTTGGGTGAATCAAAAGATTATGACGGTAAAGATAATCCGATTATGAAGCAAATCATGAGACATAAAGGAGAGCTTGAGACGGAGATTGGTGTGCCGGTCTACCTCGAGCCAGAGTTTATGACTTCATCCCAAGCAGAGCGGGTTGGATCACAAGACTTCAGCCAGAACAGAAGATCTGGACTAGGTACGAGAAGTCCAAAGACTAAAAATATAATGCTCGACGCCTCCGCCGCGGCACTGATTTTGCAGAGTTACCTAGATAAAAATAGACAGTAGATATCAGACATTAGTATTTAGACAACAGGCATCAGACATGTAAAAATACCCGCGGCGTACTCGCCGCGGGCCCTTTGTCCACGTATTTTCTAATGTCTATAATCTAACTACTAAAATCTACCTTCTAGTCTTCGTTTGTGCTATGCTCTCAGTATGGAAAAAATACGACTTTCGGCAAATATTATCTATGTGACCGATCTTCCGCGTGCCAAGGCATGGTACGAGAAGAATTTTGGTATGAAAACTCTAGAATATAGTCCGCCAGAATTCCTCGAAATGTCTCTTGGTGATCAAATCTTTTATATTGAAACTGAAAATCCAAAAAGACCAGAAGGTTTTCGTGAGGTGTCTGTGGGTGGTGCCAGCTCGGCTATTTTTGCGGTAGATGATCTAAAGAAGACTGTTGAAGATCTAAGGTCGAAAGGGGTAAAAATTGTCGCTGAGCCAGTCGAACCGTTTTGGGGAGGCTTGGTGGCAAAGGTGGCGGACCCAGATGGTAATTGTTTTACCTTAGATCAGGAAGTGAAGGTTGTGGTACCACCCAAAACACACATTTCGTACGAAGAATTCGCTCAAGTGGAAATCAAGGTGGGTAAAATACTTTCGGCAGAAAAAATTCCTGATACGGATAAGCTTTTGAAACTGGTGGTAGAATTTGGGCTAAAACCGTCGTCTCAAGAAATGGGAGACGACGGTTCGTCTAAAGCGAATCAGCCGGATGTTCGCCAAATCGTTTCTGGAATCTTGACATATTTTCCAGACCCAGCTGTACTTGTGGGGAAAAAATGTATGTTTGTGACCAATCTGGAACCTCGCAAAATCCGTGGCCATGAAAGCAACGGCATGCTTTTTGCGGTAAGCACTCCAGAAGGCACTTTTTCACTGCTCGAGCCGATAGACGCAATACCGCCGGGAACTAAAGCGAAATAATATGAGCATACTTGAGCTTCTCGATCCAAAAATATTAATACAGACAGTGGGTATTCTCGGAGTTTTTGCGGTGATTTTTGCCGAGTCTGGACTTTTTTTCGGATTTTTCTTGCCTGGCGACTCACTTCTTTTTACGGCTGGGTTGCTGGCATCACAAGATTATTTTAGTATCACTTCACTTATCTTCGGCTGTATTATTTTTGCTATCCTCGGTGATAATGTCGGGTATGCTTTTGGTCGACGGGTGGGGGAGAAGATATTTATTCGAGAAGACTCTTTCTTTTTTCATAAAAAGCATGTTGCGCGAGCGCAAATATTTTATGAAAAATACGGTAAAAAGGCGATTGTTTTGGCACGATTTGTGCCAGTGGTTAGGACTTTTGCACCGATTTTAGCTGGAGTAGGAAAAATGCAATACCGAACTTTTTTAGTCTACAATATTGTCGGTGGCGTGGTTTGGGTCTCGGCGTTGTCTCTACTCGGCTTTGTTTTAGGAAATACGGTACCAGACATAGATAAGTATGTATTGCCGATTATAGCGTTAATTATTTTTATTTCCATCTTACCTATATTGCTTTCGTATATAAAAAGCCGAAAGTAAAAGGATATTGGTAGTTATTCATTCCATTTATTTAGTTGCCGTAGTATAATATAGGGGAAGTTTTATCCATGTTTTTGGGTGTGTACCTCGAATTATAAAATGCTCTTGCAGGCGTATATTTAAGATATGAATTTACAAAAAGTTCTTACATTTTTTCCACCCCCTACTTTTATCGATAGACCATCTATTGGGCTTGATATTACCGATGAGGCTGTCTATTTTGCTGAGCTTCGACGGGGGAAAAATGGCTTCGAGCTAGGTAAGTACGGAGAAAAAATACTTCCAAGAGGAATGGTGGAGGCGGGGCATATCAATGATCCAGAAGGTTTGTCAAATATTTTAAAAGAACTCAAGGATCGGCACGGGTTTCAAAATGTTCGCACCTCACTACCAGAAGAAAAAACCTATTTATTTAGTACCGAGATTCCCTATACTGATGATATTTCGCAAATGAAGAAAAGTTTGGAGTTTAAACTTGAGGATAATGTGCCAATACCTCCAGCTGAAACTATTTTTGAATTTGACTTAGTCTCTAATCTGGGTATCGTAAAAGACCACCTCGATGTGAGTGTGCTGGCAGTTTCTGACAAAGTCGTCAGTGCGTACACTAGCGTTTTACATTCAGCGGGGCTAAATCCTTTTTCATTTGAAGTAGAAACAAGAGCACTTGCAAAAGCGGTGGTACGAAAAGGGGATGATAGTACTATAATGATTATCGATGTAGGTAACCTAAAGACCGGTGTGTATGTGATCTCTGAAGGTGTTGTGCGTTTTTCATCGACCCTAAATCTAGATATTAGACAAGAAACTTTCGATGAAAACAGAGACACAACTGCGATGCTGGCGCTTAGAGCAGAGATCCAAAGAATTCAGACATACTGGAATACTCATAATGATAAAAATAACGAGTTTAATGTAAAAATAGAGAAAGTTCTCATTTGTGGACAACCTGCGATAGGTTTAAAATTAGATCATTATTTTTCAAGGAAGCTACAGTTGCCAGTAGAGTTTGCTAATATATGGTCCAATGTGTGTTCGTTTGATTCATATATACCAGTACTAGATTTTAATGAGTCATTAAAATATGCAGTTGCTGTTGGTCTGATCCTTTCTCAATATCACAATTTTTAAATTATGTATCATCTTCTTCCACTAGCCGAAAAAAGATTACTGCTCTCTGAGTATAAAACTCGTTTTTTGATTGTTTCATTGGTAGCATTACTAGTACTTATTTTGCTTGGAATAGTATTTCTTCTACCCTCATTATTTTTAGCCGATGCAAAAAATCAAGCTGTAAATAGTCGCATCAAGATATTGAAAGACACAGTCCTGAGTAAGCAAGACAGCACTATAAGTACTATTTTTGAGAGTACTAAATCTGATTTGAAATTATTGACGAGTGGACAAGATTCTCTATCGCTTAGAACTTTGCTCGAGACAATCATAAACGATCGTATTTCAGGAATAAGTATAAGAAGCTTTTCTTTTTCTCGCATAGAGGCTGATGGAAGTATTCTTGCAACAATAAAAGGGGTGTATACAGAGAGAGATTCGCTAGTCGCTTTTCGCAAGAGTCTGGAGAGAGAAAAGATATTTAATAGGGTTGATTTGCCGATCTCGTCTTTAGCAAAAAGTAAAAATGCAGATTTTACTATTGAGCTAGTTGCCTCCGAACCTAAAAAATAAAAATATGCACAATTCAAAAAACACCATTCTTTTAGTTTCAATTAGCCTCATCTGTATACTTGCTATATTTGTTTTGTGTTGGGCGGTTATCGGTATTAAGCAAAAAGTCGGTGATACCGCTTCAACATTATCTGATGTAGGTGTGTTGGAAAAAAATGACATGGAGTACCAGATATCAGAAAAAAATATAAAACTAACACAAGGAGATCGTGCCAAAATCGCATCATACATAGTTTCAAAAGACGGTGTGGTGGATTTTATAAAACTAATAGAAAGCATTGCTAGTAAAAGTAATATGGAAATATCGATTAAAACAGTGAGAGAGTCCGGCACTGTTGAGCAGGCTACCTCATCACCAAAAGTAATGCTCAGTTTACCACTCAGTGTTACAGGTACTTGGCAAAACATCATGCTCTTTCTGGCCTTGCTTGAGAGCTTGCCTTACAGAATAACTTTATCCAAGGTCGATTTTAGAAGAATAGAATCCGAGGAGGTATTAGATACAAAGAAAAAAAGTCAATTTTCAAAGTCCAATCCTGGCTGGCAGGGTGATTTTGAATTGAGTGTATTAAAATTTAAATAAAGTATATGACAGATAGTATATTCACAAAAGAAGGTATTGCGATAAAACCAGTATCACAAAAAAAAGTTCAAAAAGCTCCTAAGCGCTATTTTAGACGATTAGGACATGATGTAAATCAGGATTGGCTGATGATCGTGGGGAGCTTTATGTGTTTATCGGTTATTTTTTTTGATTATCGCTATCTGGATATATAGTACTGTATATGCTGGAAAAAGCTTTTCATTTGAAACCAATTCAATACCAGCGTCTCCTGTTCTAATAAATACAAAATCACTAACCGAAACCATAGAAAAGTATGAGCAAAAAAGACTAAAGTTTAATTTTTTGCAACAGAATGGGGTGAGGAGCTTTGACCCATCTCTGTAAGAGTGCTATAGTCCTCGATAAGTAATAATAAATGCCCTCGTAGTTCAATGGATAGAACTGCGGACTTCTAAGCCGTCAATGTTGGTTCGATTCCAACCGAGGGCACCAAATAAACCTGTAAGGGTTTTTTGTGCAACCTCGGTTGGAATCGAACCGGAAAGGGGTCGGGGAACGGGAGTTCCCCGTGGAGGAAAACAACGAGTACTCGAGTGTTAGAAACCGTGGGTTTCTAAAGAGCCCGACACACGGAGGGCGAGTGAGATAGCGAAGCGCCCAACCGAGGGCACAAAAAAATGCGGAGCACTTTTTGTGCCCTCGAGCAGGCAAACTGCTTTGCCTGCGGGTCGGAATCGAACAGCGGAGTCATGTTTTTATACCAAGAAAAACAGGCGAGCTGGTGCCCAGACCAAAGTTTTTGACGAAAAACTTTGAGTCGCGGGCGATAAATGTACTCATGGTCCAACCGAGGGTTTGATTTCGGTATTAAAAAGTGTATTATGGTTTCATATGGAATACAAAAAGCTCGTACAAAAAATCGCTAACCTTGATTGGGCTAAAGCAAATCCTGGTGATATAGTTTTGTTATCTCTTTGTACCGCAAAGGAGTTTGCATCTAGTCTTCGTTTTGGATTTGATTTATATCCAAACGATGAACGCTTCAAGGAAATGGCAAGTGGTGAGCTTAAAACGGACAACATGGTTTTTGAGGATTATGCAAGGAAAGGGGATCATTGGGAATTTCTGGATCATTTTGTCACAAAGTACAAAATTACACCAACAAAATCAACAATTCCATCTGCGATGGAGAATTATGTCTCTGCGGTCGAAGGATTTTCTGATGCCGATCGAGCGATGACAGTTTTTTCTCGTGAAGAAGAGTTAACTTTGATATTTGAAAAAATTGTCGCGGCACATGATTGGGATAGCCTCGGTTTTGGTTTTTATAAATACTATCTAAAACAGCACATATTATTTGATTCTGGGGATAATGGACACGCACATCTTACAAAGCATTTTCCTATGCACAAGCCGACCCTCGAGAGATTCTATAAAGCACGCTTAGACCTATACGCCTCACTCTTCCCATACGGCTCAACAGAGCCAAAATGAACGGCTCAACAGGCCTGTTGAGCCGTTCATTTCTACACCCCTCCATTCACCGCTTTTTCTGCCATTTTTAAGGCCCCTTCTTTTGACCACGCTTTTGCAATAAAACCATTTTTGTGACAGAACTCTGCGTCTGAAACTCCACAAATACCCGCCAGCTCAACACGCATTCGCCCACGCCATTCGGTGGGAAAGAGTACTCGATAGCTAAAACCTTTGGCTGTGTCATTTGGCACACAGGCGATGACCCATTCTCCAGTATTTTGGTCTGGGTGGATTACAAACAAGGGCTCTTTGAGCTTTCCTAGAGTTGATTTCCATGGGTAGGGATGCTCGAGTAAAATTATTCTTTTGTCTTTTGCATGTGCATAAGCTGTGCGAACTTCTTCTAGGTCTCGGAAAAAGTATTCGGCTTTTTCAATTTCTTTTAATACGATGACTTTGATGAGCGGGAGAAGCTCAGTAAATGTATCATCGACATTGGCACTATCTCGCCAAGTCGGGGTGAGGGCTGAGAGAACATTGTTAAATAAATATGGATAGACACCTTCCCGTACTGGGGAGAAAAGAGCAACGCCGTTGTCGGCGGCATCGATAGGCTGGACCAGCTTTTTGTCTACTATGTCTGCAACCCGAGGATCCTTTGCAATAAGATGGGCGTATTCTTTCCACACCAGTCCAAAGCTGGCATAGGGGATACCATTCGCTCTCTGACCTGCCCCGCCTTCCTGATGGTGGTCAAAACGACCATTTTTGGCGTCATTTATACCGCCTACATCGATGGCGTAGTCGGCATTTTTAATGAGATCAGTGTCTCGTGTGCGGACGATTTTTATTCCATCACCAAAAATAAGAAGGAGAGTGGCAATAGCAAAAAGCTCATCTTGATGGAAGCTTCCGCTGTGGGTAGTGAGGGTTTTCATCGGTTGGTTGATTGAAACAATTCTAACATTTTTTGAGAATGGTCGAAAGGGGGGAAAGGTGACTAAGATTTATTTTGGACTGTAGAGTAGTTTGAGCATTTCAAGTCCTCGATGTGTTTGTACAGATAGAGCGTTTTTTGACTCACCAGTAAGCAAAGACATTTCTTTGAGTGATAAATCCTGGACATATTTCATTCGCATAACCTTTTGATATTTTGCAGGTAACTGCTGGATTAAAATGATTGCTCTTCTTCCATCGAGTACATTTAGGAAACCATTTGAATTGGGAGCGATTGGTTCAAATCCCTTGTCGAGGATCATATCGAGCGAGCTTGTTTTGTGTTTTCTGTACTGATCAATAATGAGGTGATTGAGAATGTGGTAGAGAAAGGATTTCATCACATCGATTTTTCCTCCTTTAACAAGATATCTCCATGTTTTTACAAATGTGTCTTGTACTAAATCTTCACTAGTCGCATGATCGTGTGTTTTATAGTATGCATGCACATTGAGGCCTTTTTCAAAGTCACGGTGTGCCAAAGCCAATATTGCTTGTCTTTGAGTATTTTGTTTTGGAGTCATTGTGGTAGTGATTATGCCGATTTGATCAGTGATATATTACAGAAACATTACAAAGAGGATGGGCTGGTCAGAATATAACCATATTCTGCAATACCAAATCCTATTAGATGTATAATGGTATATTACACAGAAATTACGAATGCGTAGAGCGTATGTGAGACCGAACCATAAGTATACCACAGTACTAGTATAATGGCAAGGTTAATCCTGTGTAAGAACAGCTTATTTGTGGCGGCATCTAGGGTAGACAGGTTTTTAAAATGGAGGGAGCCTAATACGGACGATCACTTTGTTACAGTTGTCTGTAATTAATCCCACTCCCGCACGGCTTTCTTTATGGCTGTAATGATGGTTATTGATTTGCGGGTGTGTTATATACTTGTGTGTGATAGGTATTCAAGTAATTTCTTAAAATTAAATGCAAAAGCAAAAAACAATATTAATAATTGAAGATGAAAAAAGCCTCCGTGAAGCCATGGTGGATATCTTGACTATTAAAAATTTTATAACCCTTTCTGCAAAAAACGGCAAAGAGGGAGTTAAGCTAGCACTTTCAAAGCACCCTGAACTTATATTGCTTGACCTTATTATGCCTGAAATGGATGGTACTGCTACACTAAAGGCGATCCGAGAAGATGTCTGGGGTAAAAATGTCCCCATTATTATTTTAACAAATCTAGGTACGACCTGTGATCAAAATTTGGGTGGGGCTATAGAGAACAAGTTGACACATTATCTAATCAAGTCAGACTGGAGACTCCATGCTATAGTGGAGAAAATAGAGCGTATTTTGAAAGTCTAATAATTATATGAATAAAAAAGCTATAATTTCTGCATTCGAAGACATAATTCTTAGCCTCAAGGTTTTGGCAAAAGAAAAAGAAAGTGTTCGACGAAAGCTTGTTACAACAGCAGCAAAACTTGCAGCAACTGCTGAAAAGCTTGCGATTACTGCAAAAGAAAAAGAAAGTGTTCGACGCAAACTCGTTATCACCGCTGAAGAAAAGGAAGATGTCCGTCGTAGGCTCGCAATAACCGCTGAGAAACTCAAAAAATCTTATGAGACACTTGAACAAAAAGTTCTTGAGCGTACAAAAGATCTTGAAATGTCTCGAGCAAAAGAAAAGGCAATTTTACTCTCGATCGGCGATGGTCTACTAGTGACTGATGAAAAACGAAACATCATCATAATAAACAAAACAGCCGAAAAACTGCTCGGTGTAAAAAGTCAGGAAGTCGTCGGAAAATCTTTTTTCGAAGCGGTTTTACTTGTGGATGAAAAAGGAGTGAGTATTCCATCAGATAAGTATCCAATAAAAATGAATACAACGGGGATTGCTAGCACTGTTGCTGGTACTACTTACTATTGTTTGCGAAAAGATAAAACAAAATTTCCTATGGCGATCACGGCAACCCCAGTTCTTTTGGGTGGAAAAGTTATTGGAACGATTATAATCTTTAGGGATGTGACCAATGAGCGTGATGTGGATAAAGCCAAAACAGAATTCGTTTCACTCGCAAGTCATCAGCTCCGCACCCCACTCTCAGCGGTTAATTGGTACGCAGAAATGCTTTTGGCAGGTGATGTTGGAGAATTGAATGAAAAACAAAAAAAGTATTTAGATGAAGTGTATCGAAGTAATCAGCGTATGGTCGAATTGGTAAACGCCCTCTTGGATGTCTCCAGTCTCGAGTTGGGAACATTTGTTATTGAGCCAGAATCAACCAATGTAATCGAACTCATCCAAAGTGTAATAGATGAACAGATGCCACAGATCAATGGTAAAAAGATATTAATGTCTTTTTTATTTGAAAAAGATATTTCATTAATGCGTGTTGACCCTAAACATCTTCGGATGGTGGTACAGAACATTTTATCTAATGCTGTGAAGTATACTCATGACGGTGGTGATATTAAGATAGAAGTTTCATCACCAGAAAAAAAGAACATTCTTCTAAAGATTTCTGATAATGGTTATGGTATTCCAAAAAACCAGCAAGATAAAATCTTTACTAAGCTGTTTCGGGCGGACAATGTTAGGGGTAAAGACACTGATGGTACAGGACTTGGGCTATACATCGTAAAATCGATCGTGGAAAACTCAGGTGGGAAGGTTTGGTTTGAATCATTTAGAGATAAAGAAAGCAAGGGTACCACTTTTTATGTAAAGTTCCCATTGAATAGTGGTATGTCGATTCCTATAAAAAATAATTAATAACTATGATTAAAAAACCAGTCAAACAGAAAACAATTTTGGTTATTGAGGACGAGAGACCATTACTCGAAGCTATTAACGCTAAGCTCGAAAAAAATGGTTTTAGTGTAATCGGCGCAAGAAGTGTTGAGCAGGCATTTGGTGTAGAACTTGGAAAAAAGGGTATGGGAGCAATCACTATCCAAAATATTGAGCAGGCGCTCAAGTATCTCGAAGACCTAGAGCATGTCGATGCGATTTGGCTAGACCACCATCTTTTGGGCAATGAGGACGGACTTGATTTTGTAAAGAAATTTAAAGCAAACGGGGGGCGATGGGGGAAGATACCTGTCTTTGTAGTCAGCAATGCAGCAAGTCCTAAAACAATAAAATCATATGCTGAGTCTGGAGTAAATAAATACTATGTAAAATCTAACCATCGACTCGATGAGATTGTTGAGGATATAAAACTGTCTTTGCGATAGTTAGGCAACATCACTTGTAATATATTTATTTCTGGTACGGCTTAGTATGTGAAGAAGAAGTTTAATAATTATTTAACTAAAAAATATATGGGAATCATTTTATGGATTATTTTTGGTGCATTAGTTGGTTGGGTAGCGTCTTTGTTTATGAAGACTGATGCTGAGCAGGGGACTATATTAAATATCGTGGTCGGTATTGTAGGTGCTGTGCTAGGTGGCTGGCTTATGAGCTTTTTTGGTAAAAGCGGTATAAGTGGTTTCAATATTTACAGTTTTATTGTTGCTTTACTCGGTGCGATATTGTTTATTGCGATTGTTAAGGCTTTAAGGCGAGCGTAATAATCCAAAGTTTCCAAAGTCAGTTTATCATATCGTTTTGGGTTGTCGAAAATTCTAAAGTTATATCAGTTTATTTTATGTCTATGAAAATCTATCAATACATGTCGACAGTACTTACCAGATCAGTTTTTGTTTTGCTTTTGTTGATGTCGTGGACAAACTTTGCTTCTGCACATAGGAATCCTATCACTTGTAATGGTAGTGCCTTAAACATTCTTCTTTTTACAGCTTCTACACCAGTTCATGTCGGTGACACTATTACTTATGATGTGAGTATATTTAATGGCACTAGCGCTACTCCTATTTCTTGTAATGCTACTGTTATTACCGCCTCTGTTACTACACCTGATGGCATACTGCACGCTATTATGCTCAAGCGTACATCCCTAAGTAATTTAGAGATGGATAATTATCCAGCAATAGTGTCTTATGTCGTGAGAGCTCAAGATGTCCGTCCTGATGGTACAGTGAGGACTACTGCAAAAGTGGATGGGACGATTCATCAAAA
Organism: Candidatus Tayloriibacteriota bacterium; assembly: GCA_943350765.1. GTDB lineage: Bacteria > Patescibacteriota > Minisyncoccia > Phycocordibacterales > PALSA-1337 > SCTV01. The sequence continues at coordinate 26,150 of CALRAJ010000003.1, forward strand.
CGATACTGATAGTGGAGGAGGTGGAGATCAAGAGGTCAATACAGAAATTATAAATACACTCAATATTATTAAAACTGTTATAAATGATAATGATGGTACCGCTGTTTCTGCCGATTTTTCTATAAATGTAAAAACCGCAGCTGGGGCGCATGTCTCAGGAAGTCCTGCTGTGGGTGTGGTATCGCCGGGTAGACCGTATTCAACACTTACGGCAGGTACTTATGTTGTAAGCGAAACTACAAATGCTTCATATACCCAAAGTTTTAGTGGAGACTGTGATACAAACGGTAGCGTTACAATCGCTGTAGGTGATAGTAAGACCTGTACGATTACTAACAATGATATCGCCCCTCCGCCTCCATCTGGCGGTGGAGGAGGTGGGGGTGGAGGCGGCGGACCACTTCCAGTACCAATTATCGGTATTGCAAAGGTGCCAGAACCACTTGCTCTATCTACAGGACCAGGTTTGGTTACATACGATTACACTGTCTCTAATCCAGGAACACAGCTATCACTGGTCAATGTTACAGTCGCTGATGATAAGTGTAGTCCCGTAGTCTTTCTTTCAGGCGATCTAAACAGTAATCTCAAACTCGATCTAGCTGAAAAATGGAAATATAGCTGTACCACAACTCTGGCAACTACTACTACGAACACAGTAACTACTGTTGGTTACGGGGATGACGGCTACCGTCGTTCCACTACGGCTACTGCGGTTGCCACGGTTGTTGTCAGTACTCCACTACCTTCTCCCACTATTCATATAGAAAAAGTACCAAATCGTCTAACTCCATTTCCATTTGGTGGTGGTGAGGTGATTTATACATATACGGTAACTAATACAGGTGTGTTGGCAATGCACGATGTGGTCGTCACTGACGATAAATGTTCCCCTGTTTCCAGCCCATTTGGTGATATAAATAACGACAGTTTACTCGATATTAGTGAAACATGGATTTACACTTGTAAAATGAATATTCCCGTCACAACAGTAAATGTCGCTACAGCTTTGGGCACGGCAAATGGTTTTACAGTCTCAAGTGTTGCAACAGCCACTGTTCAGGTAGCTACCCCAGGTTTTCCAAAGACAGGTTTTGCTCCTGCAGAAAAGATTACCCTTTGGACTCTAATCATGAATTTCATGGATAATCTATGGAATCAAAAATCACATTAAAACGGGTATTGGTTGTCGCCAGCACCATAGTAATTATTGTATCTTCATTGACTATTTTTCTGGATTTTCGTGGTTTTGGTCATTCATCAAAAAATCCAAGTCTAGCTTTTTGGAAGCAATCTGTTTCTGGATTTCCTGTTCGAATCAAGATTTCTACGATAAATGTCGATACTGTCGTTGAGTCAGTCGGTCTTACTAATGAAGGATTGATGGATGTACCAAAAGATCCTGCAAATACAGCATGGTTTAACCTAGGACCACGACCTGGAGAAAAAGGAAGTTCAGTTATCAATGGACATGTAGACAGAATAGACGGCACCCCAGGTGTTTTCTCTAATTTAGATAGATTGAAAAAAGGGGATAAGCTGTATACCGAGGACAATGAGGGAAGAAAGACCACTTTTATAGTGCGTGAGTCGAGGATATATCGTGAAAGTGAGGATGCTTCAGATGTATTTAATTCAGATGATGAAGTGGCTCACCTCAACCTCATTACCTGTTCAGGACCGTGGAGTAAGGCAAGTAAAACATTTTTAAATAGACTGGTTGTATTTACAGATATGCAGGCGGAGTAGTGTAATAACTATATCTTCTAGACGGCATCATAGGTGGGAGTATAAAAAGGCCGATTATACTAAATTTACACAATTATTCCATAATTCTATTAAAATTAATAAAAAATCTATGAAAAAAATAATCAATCTATCGCGTATCAGTATTTTATCAGTAGCGACATCACTTGCACTGCTGTTTGTTTTATTGGCAAGCACGCCAGTAGCACAGGCTGCTATCACAAGTCAGCTAGAGCTGGGTTCAAGAGGTACTCAAGTTTCTGAGTTACAACAGTTTCTAGCAACAAACTCTCTGATTTACCCGGCAGGAATCGTTTCTGGCTATTATGGTCCACTAACAAGAGCGGCGGTGCTGCAATTTCAGGTAGCCTATGATATTTCACAGGTGGGTCGTGTTGGACCAACTACCATGGCAAAAATGAATAGCATTATGTCGTCTGGCTTGGGTTTGGATGTAAGTTCTCCAATGATTGCTAATAAGTCATTGCAGACTAGTAGAAACAGTGCCACGGTCAATTGGATGACAGGAGAGCCTGCTCAAAGCCAAGTGTATTTGGACACACAGCCACTTCGGTCTGACGAGGCGACTATGCATGCACAGCAACCCTATGTAAGCGGTACATTATCTTTGGGAAATGTTGTGGCCAATAATTCTCACTCAGTCGTGATCAATGGTCTCCAGCCAAACACTGTCTATTATTTCATCACTCGTGCAATAGATAGATCTGGAAATGTTAGTATGACTTTGCAGAATTCTTTTGTTACAAACCAGTAGTAATAATTAGAAAGTAGAAACAAAACCACCGAGCCATGCTCGGTGGTTTTGTTTGTTGGTGCGCGATGAGGGAATCTTTTTCCCTAGAGGACGGTCACCGTCGCTGAGCACTTTTTTGTTCGCGAGTACACTAAAAAAAGTGCTCAGCGAGGCTTCAAGTCCCTACGCAAAGCGTACCCACGCTTTGCTCATCACATACGAAAAAATCCCTTTCGGGATTGTTTTGGTGCGCGATGAGGGACTTGAACCCCCGACCTTTCCAGTGTAAATGGACTGCTCTACCAACTGAGCTAATCGCGCATGAGAGAATACTTCAATACAATAGCGTACTTAGGGATATTTATCAACTTTTTATGTTGGTTCACACATATCCCATGAGATAAAAAGTTTGACAAAATAACAATTTATTGCTATTGTTGTTTTACTTAGCAAACACGCAAGGTGAAATAGAGGGTAGGGGTGCTGTTTGGAGACAATTTTGCATGTATGAAAATCGATATTTTATTTGAAGACAAGGATTATGTGGTGATCAATAAGCCAGTCGGTCTTATTGTGCATTCAGATGGTAAAAGAGAAGAGTCAACAGTTGCTGACTGGATGCTCGAGACTTATCCAAAAACAAAAGATGTGGGGGAGCCAATAGTGCTTTCTGATGGGCAAATCCTTTTGCGTCCGGGTATTGTGCATCGTATTGACCGTGATACTTCGGGAACTCTTATTTTATGTAAGAATCAAAAAGCTTTTTTGTCTTTAAAAGATCAGTTTAAAGCAAAGACCGTTGAAAAAGTTTATCGTGCTTTTGTGTACGGTGATGTAAAGGAAAAAGAGGGGGTGATCGACCGACCTATTGGACGAAGCCGTAAAGATTTTAGAATGTGGTCAGCTCAGCGTGGGGCAAGAGGGGAGATGAGAGATGCGATAACTGAGTTTAAGACAATTGCAACAAGCAAGACCGTATCCTTGATCGAGGCACACCCAAGGACTGGGCGTACACACCAGATCAGGGTACATTTTAAAGCTATCAACCATCCACTCGTTGCGGACTCGCTTTATGCACCTGGTCATCAGGCACTACTCGGTTTTAAACGCCTCGCTCTACACGCACTCAAGATAGAATTTAAGGATTTGAAAGGTAAGGTGATCTCAGTGGAAGCACCGTACCCAGATGATTTTAAAAAAGCGATGGGGAGTATCAAAAAGGCAAACTAGGCCTTATTTTGTGGAGATTTAAACGGCTAAACGCTAGCGTTTAGCCGTTTAGCATGGCTCTATATAGCCATTTGAGTTTTTTGGGCTATTCGGAGCGATTTTGATCGTAAAATAACATAAAAATGAAGTATGTGGAGATTTGTACACCCGTTTTACACCCTGTGGAACAGCTCTATTGCTAAAATAGATGCTTTGTGATAAGTTGTTCTGTACCTATGACAACGATACAAAAGACTATTTCTTCAGTAAATGTGGATGAACGAGCTACGCTTTCTATGCGAAGCGGTGATACTGTGAGAGTTTGGCAGAAAATCAAGGAAGGTGAAAAGACACGACTTCAAGCATTTGAAGGTTTGGTGTTGGCCCGAAAACACGGGGCAGAGTCGGGTGCTACATTTACAGTACGAAAGGTTATGGATGGTGTGGGGGTAGAGAGGATTTTTCCACTATACTCGCCGTCTATTGATAAAATAGAAATAATTCGCCGATCAAAAGTACGACGAAGTAAGCTTTATTTCGTTCGAGAAAAGGCCACAAAAGAAATCCGACACCAGATGAGAAAATATATTGCTCAGAACAAAGATTTAAATACCGATACAAAGCACAATAAGAGTGAGGGAGCGACAGAGAAAAAAGCCGAACCAGTACTAGAAGAGGTAAAGGCATAAAAAGAGATCAAAACTGCCCGCCGTATCCTCGGCGGGGGATTTTAGTTGAAAGTAGAGCAAATTTTAGGTATAGTGGAGGTAGTCGGTACTATGTATAGATATAAAACGCTCGGGTGATGTAATTGGTAAACATGTACGCTTGAGGTGCGTATGCCGTAAGGCGTGGGAGTTCAAGTCTCCCCCCGAGCACCAGTAGTAACTTGTTCGGAATTAAAATAAAAAACACATAGGTTAGCCCCAATCCATGTGCGTGTCGTATTTGGTGAAATGAGCTACCGACTGACCATGTAGTACTGGCGAGGACTGCCTCGCTGGACGACATGAAGCGCTTTCGTTGTAGGCTGGACATCGTTGACTCGGACCACCGTTCTTCCTGGAAAGGACGCATCAACCCTTTCGCAGGTACTGCACCCAGAAAGCATGAGTGCGACTATGGCAAACAGACCGATAAACCAAAGATTTTTCGTTGTTTTCAATCTTTTTCACCTCCGTTCATCCAAGATTCTTACTACTAGCAAGTCTACGCCCGATAGGCTGTTTTAGCAAATGTGTGTTTGCGCGTGTGTGATTTCTGCTATACTATCCTCATGCTTTACACTAGAAAAGGGGACACAGGTACGACCGGTACATTTGGCTGTAATCAGCGTATGTCAAAAAGCTCGCTTATAGCAGAAGCACTCGGATCACTCGATGAGGTTAATTCATTTTTGGGCGTGGTAAAGGTTTGCTCGGCGGATAAAGATTTTATTTTAATCAATCAAAACTTTTTAGAAATAGTACAAACTGTTCAACAAAATCTATTTATCATTCAAGCTGAGCTTGCTGGTACACCCATGTCTATTACCGAGGAAAAAGTTGCAGAGCTAGAAAAACTCACAGATACTGCGGAAAAGGAAATGCCACCTATTCGTACTTTTTTTATATCTGGTGGGACTGAGCTAGCCTCACTTTTTGATGTATCACGCACGATGGCTAGGCGAGCTGAAAGGCGAGTGGTAGCGGTACAGGAAGAGGGGCTGGTAAAAGTTGGTCAATATACGCTAGCCTACCTCAATCGTCTCTCGAGTCTTCTATATGCTCTCGCTCGACTTTCCAATCATAAGTGTGGTATAAATGAGTCTGCACCGCAATACAAGTAGAGTGTGTTGAGGTACCTGTTTTAGATTTTAAATCTATATTTTAAATTCTTAACTGTATCACGGTGGCTATAGTTTAGTGGTAAAACTCCGGTTTGTGGAACCGGTATCGAGAGTCCGATTCTCTCTAGCCACCCAAAAATAATGAGACAAACGCGGAGCGTTTGTCGACTGTATTTTTGGCATGGTTAGAGAGAATCGGACGACGGAGCGGGGTACCCACATAACAATGTGGGTCGCGAGTCGGTGCCCAGACCGAGGCGAGTGGCGACGAGCCTTGAGTCGCGGGAGATTCTCTCTAGCCACCCCACATTTGTTTTATTATGTGACTTTTTATCACTAACTCGGTATACTTACTAAATGGAACAAAAAATCAATCTTCCTCCTACATACAAGCAGATGATAGAGGAAATGGGCAAACAGCTTCAGTTACGCAAATCACTTTTGTTTAAAAGAGTGCTTTTTATTACTTGGCCGATTTTACTTTTGATTATTTCTGGCTACGGATTTCAGGCCGTTTATGATTTGGAAACGCTACCAGTAGAAAAACAAACTTGGGTTATCGGGGTTGCGACTGTGTATATTATCTGTTCTATCATCTACTCCATGATAGTGGGTTTTATATTTGAAATTGAAAAACGGATCTGGATTGATTCGTTTTTTGACCAAAAAAATCTCGACTCAACGACCAGCTGGAGGATCGCTAAAAAGCTATTTTGGCCTGGATTTAAGTTTAGATTGCAGATTTTGTGGCGATACTACCTGATACCTATGGGGCTGGCGACCTTGATAGTCGGGGGTATTGTTGTCGGTGTATTTAAACAAGCTACCATGAGTATCTCTCAAGATAATATTATAATGGTTGCTTTGGTTAGTTTCATCCTGCTGATCATCGGTCTCACCATCTACAGCTACTATATTAAAACCAAATTACGCTACGCTTGGTTTATATTCCTGGATACATTTGGGGTTTCGTATTCTTTTGTCAATTTTGTAGCTGAAATGGAAAAGCTCAACACTATCAGCAAGTCAGAAACATTTAAAAAATCTTTGATTGCCACTGTAGGAACGGACTCAGTACGAGATCTGGCTGGGGTAGCTATAGGGACTTTGAGTTTCGCCATGTCGCACCTTGGTGGTGCTGGTAAAATGTTGGGGCAACTCGCAAGTGTTTATGGAAATGAATTAAGTCGTCAGGCCACTGACCTCGGCAACATTACTGCTCAATACCTTATTTATAGATTTGCTAGAAAGGAGCTAGTGGGAAGTGAGCAGGTGGTCAATGAAGCTTTGTATCGGCTTTAGTTGTATATGAAAATACTTTTTATTGTTGTGGGGAAGAAGCACGACACTTTGGTGGAAAACGGTGTCGCTGAGTTTACCGCTCGTATCGGTAGATACACACATATTGAATGGAAAATAGTTCCTGCGTCAAATGCAAAAGAGGAGGCAGAGAAGATTTTACACGGTTTGGATGAAAACGACACAGTCGTTGCCCTTGATGAAAAGGGTAAAATGATGAGTACATCTTTGCTTGCACAGTATGTTGAAAAGTCTTTGGCAGGCGGGTCAAAAAGACTTATCTTCGTGATTGGTGGTGCTTACGGTCTAGACCAGTCTGTAATAGATCGTGCGGAGCTTGTCTGGTCACTTTCAGCACTTACATTTCCGCATCAGCTAGTGCGACTTATACTATCTGAGCAGATTTACCGAGCGTTCACGGTTATCAGAGGGGAAAAGTATCACCATGAGGGGTAGGTTGGTGAAATACACCCGAAATTTTCAGTAGAAAATTTCGGGTGTATTTCAACGGCTCAACAGGCTACAAAAACCTTGTACCGAGTTCTGCTAAACTCGGTATCTTCCTCGCCTCCTCTCGTCGAGTCGTTGAAATGGCTCTATAGAAGCACAGTATTAAATTGGCATATAGTGTCTTTGGTAACCCAGAATCCCCAACGGCTCAATGGTTTTGTACCTAAAACCAGTGAGCCATTGTCCCAGAAGTCTTGTTTTGAAACCCCTGATATTGCATGTTATACTTTAAATACTATGAAAACAATATCAAAATACATTCCACGTTTTTTACTTTTTGTGTACGCAGTGGTTTTTACTTGGGGGGCTATTGAGCCATCCTCACGGGCAGTTTGGAAAGTAGAAAACGGCCCGATTTTTGCTATCGCTTTGATACTGACCGTCCTCTATATACGAGGTACGCGCTTTTCAAATTTATCATACATATTGATGTCAGTTTTGCTCATCTGGCATACGATAGGGGGTCATTATACATTTGAGCTTGTACCATTTGACTGGTTTTCTGACATGTTTGGATTTGAACGAAACATGTATGACCGCATCGGGCATTTTTCGGTAGGATTTTACGCTTTTCCTATTTTTGAATACTTACTCCGTAGTGGCAAAATGTCTAGACCTCTTGCATATGCTTTTGGACTTTTTACTATAGCCTTTGTGGCAATGGGGTACGAGCTGGTAGAGTGGATTTATGCAGTGATGAGTGACCCTACCGCGGGTGCGGCCTTTTTAGGTAGTCAGGGTGATATTTGGGATGCACAAAAGGATATGGCGATGGATACCTTGGGCGCACTTGTTATGATCCCACTACACATGGTTTTAAGAGGGGGTAAGGATTTACCAGAAAATCGTGGGAATTAAAAACACTGTATAAAATCAGTTAGATGTGTTACTATTATTAACATGAAAGAAGATGTTCGGGTAAGCAGAATACTTGTTAACTTTTTCGATAGGCTCGAAGACGGTATTCGAGCTAGACTCAGTCGTTATCCATTAGTATATGCAATAGTTGGTGGTACTGGCACGGTGCTTTTTTGGCGTGGTATCTGGCATACCGCGGATCTTTTTGAGGCTCGTTTGGCAGAAATAGGGAGTCCTTGGGCAGTACTATTCTCTGGTCCAGGGACGATGTTTGTGGGGTTAATCATTCTGCTCATGACAGGTCTCATGGTGTCAGTATTTATTGGAGACCAGATCATACTTTCAGGTATTAAAAGAGAGAAAAAGCTCGCTGAAAAGACCGAAATAGAGGTTAGGGGAGAGTCAAATATCCTAGCTGATCTCAGGGAGGAAATCCATCACCTAGAGGAGGCTTTTGGTACTACGGTGGGTGGTAAAGAAAATGGTAAAGAAAAAAAAGAGATTCAATGAATTACCGAGATACTCCGTATTTTTCCGTAGGTCGTGCGACTGACTTGTCTGGTATGGATCGAGTGATTTATAGATGGCTCGAAAGATTGCCTGGCATTTTGTCTTTGGGGACAATCATTTTTATTATAATTATCTCGTATACGAATCCTACTTTTGCAGCATTGTTTATTATCATTTTTGACTTGTATTGGCTGTTTAAAACTATCTATCTTTCGATGCATCTGCGTTACAACTGGAAGCGCATGAAATATATGCTAGCCCGAGACTGGGATCCACTGTTGGCAAATCTAAAATATGATCACCTTGTGCATATGGTGATACTACCTTTTGTTAATGAGGGTAGAGAAGTTGTGGAAAAAAGCATCACTTCACTTTTAGATGCAAAATGGGATAGTAAAAACATTGTTGTTGTCCTTGCGGGGGAGGAGAGAGCTGGAGAGACATCTCGCGCTTTAGCTATGGAAATGGTAGAAAAATACGGTAAAAAGTTTGCACACTTTCTTTACACTGCCCACCCAGCTGGGATAGCAGGGGAGATGGTAGGGAAGGGTTCAAATATCGCATACGCTGCTGAACAGTCGCGACTACTAGTACTCGATCCAATGAGGATAAAGTACACAGATGTTATTGTTTCAGCTTTTGATATTGATACGGTAGTGTATCCAAATTATTTTAAATGTTTGACTTGGAACTTTCTCACTGTGCCAGATCCGCACAAAACTTCGTTTCAACCAGTGCCGATTTATAATAACAATATCTGGGATGCCCCAGCATTTTCTCGGGTGGTGGCTATGTCGGCGACTTTTTGGCAAATGATTCAGCAAGAACGACCAGAAAGATTGGCTACTTTTTCATCACATGCTATAAGTTTTGAATCTTTGTACAAAATAGGTTATTGGCAGAAAAATATGGTGTCAGAGGACTCACGAATCTTCTGGAACCTTTTTGTAGCACATGACGGTGATTATTCTGTCGTCCCTATCGCATACCCAGTGTCCATGGACGCAAACCTTGATGATGGCTTTTGGCTGACCATGTTGAGTATTTACAAACAACAGAGACGGTGGTCTTGGGGAGTAGAAAATGTTCCGTATCTTGTATTTGCTTGTATCAAAAATAAAGCTATTCCACTACATAAAAAGCTTCGTGCCGTCTTGACACAGGTTGAGGGTTTTTGGTCTTTGGCTACTAACCCCATTATGATATTTCTTTTGGGCTGGTTACCGCTCGTTTTGGGAGGACGACTATTCCGTACTACTATTTTATCCTACAATCTACCTATAATAACTGGGTACATCATGTACTTCTCAATGGTTGGGCTTATTCTTTCTGCTTTAGTAGCGTTTAGCTTTTTGCCACCAAGGCCACCGACACACAAAAAAAGACATAGTATATATATGGCATTACAATGGGTTTTGATCCCACTCACGATTACTATTTTTGGAGCGATACCAGCACTTGAGGCTCAGACTAGGCTTTTGCTAGGTAAGTACATGGGATTTTGGGTTACACCAAAACATCGAGAAATAAAAAATGTATAAAATATGGAACCACTTTCAAATAAAAAAAGACGCTTGTATTTCTATACTTACCTGATCGTTTTCTTAGCGCTTCTACCTGTGGTGGTTTTGTTTGTTCAGGGGTATAGACTAGGTACGGGCTTTTCCATGCTTAGAGTGGGAGGGATATATGTGGGTGGTGTGGACTCTGATGTGGAAGTGTATCTGGATGGTACGAGACAGGAAAATTTAAAAAGTTTGAAAAGAGGATTTTTTGTAGAAAGTTTGGCACCCGGTACATATTCGTTGTCGATAAAAAAGGAAGGGTATAGTCAGTGGGACAAGATCGTCATAGTGGTGGGGGAAAAAGTTGTCGAAGCATACCCCTTACTTACACCTTTGAAAATAGAGATGGTAAATATACCAAAACAGGTGGAGAGTGAGGGTGGGTTTTTTAGTTCTGCGACCTCGACTTCGTTTGTGGATAATGAGGTTTTTGCGGAAGTTTCAAAGTTGTTTGAGCAAGGCACTACCACCCAGTCGATCAAGCGACAGAGGGTAACTATTTGGAGTGAGGGTGCGAGTATCAAATATAGGTGGGAGGACGATTTCTCGACTGTGTTCCCAGCTTTATGTGGTTATCAGAATTGTATTGCCACAAGTACTGTCTATGTGGCAAAAGAAAATATAAATCGAGTCGGTTTTTACCCTGAGAGAAATGATGTGGTGCTATTTTCTCTCTCTGATGGTGTCTATGCAGTAGAGATAGACAGTCGTAGTCCACAAAAGATAGTCCAGATTTATTCGGGTAAAAATCCAGATTTCCGAGTAGAAGATGATGAAATTTTATATATAAAGGAGGGGGAGGATATTTTCCAGGTTGAGATCTAGTCGCTGTTTAGATTACAGCAACATAGCTAGTCATACTTGCACCCTTTAGACCTATTACGCCTATAAATAAGGTTTTTTTCCATACCTATGTCAAACCCATTGACAATCTACCTATTTGGGTGTATAATAGGGGGTAGGGTAATAAGTCCTTTAAAAAACCAGCTTGGCTAGTCCACCTATGTGTGTAGTAGCGGAAACCTTCGCCACAGCACTTTGAGGCTCAATATTTGGGTATCAAAGTGCTGTGGCGAACCGACTCCATATCTAAGTGATCCCTCGTGTATTACTGTGGCCTATGTAAGGCCTTGTGCACGAAACACTATTGATTCTGGAGACGCTGAAACCGCGCAAATACAAATGAAAGAATCGACCCAAGAGCAACTGAATCAGTTTTTTGGCATAATAGACATTTTTGGGACACAAAACTGATATACTACGGCTCTATTCAAAGGTAATTCAAATATTAACAAATATGCTTTCAAAAAAAACGCACAAGGTGTCCATTATGTCAGTCATTGAATACAGTAAAAAATGGTAGTGGAGATCATGGCCAAAGATACAGATGTAATGATTGTAACAAGAGGTTTAGGTTGAAAGATTACAAGAAAGAAAAAGAATCTGAATATATATGGAACGAATTTGTGTTTGCAAAGCAAACACTCAGAGAGTTGTCAGAAATATTTTCATACACTAAAAAACAACTCCAAAGAATCTTTGATGGTATACAAATCACACAAAAGATTCACACCCCACGAGCACTACACCTCGTAGTTGATGCCACCTACTTTGGAATGAAGGAAACTAGGCTTTGGGGAGTACTAGTTTTTCGAGATCAAACCAACAAAGAGAATCTATGGTGGCAATTCATAGATGAAGAAAGAATACACTACTACAGAGAAGGTAGAGACTACCTTCTCTCTCTGGGGTATACAATACTATCTGTCACCTGTGATGGATTCAGTGGCTTACCTGAGCTATTTTCACCCATTCCTGTACAGTTCTGTCACTTTCACCAAGCCCAGATCGTGAGAAGGTATACAACACTTAATCCGAGTTTTTTGCTCAGTTGCTGACTACCGTCAAACCTGGCCAGATGGATCATAAACGGATGCAGGCTGCGATTAAGGACCCCCAGCTCACCGAGCGCATGTATGCGTTCGTTAATGGTTACGAGGTTGCGCCACTGCAGGTGGTTATCCCTCCAGTCGTGGAGCTGGCAACTTTTATCCCCCTCCACCTCTCGATCCCGCTCGCCACTCACAAGGCCCGCTCGATGTCGGAGCTTTTCCGCAATCGTGGCAAGGTCATCTTCTACTACCGCGATGGCGACCTCGACGGTTGGTTCACCGCGAACTCCCCACAGTGCCCAGCTGGCACCGCCTCCCTCGTCAAAACCCCCAGGGCAATGACGTTCCGGCAGATGGCGCAGTCGGCCACTGGACTCCAGTCTGAGTCCCTCGCCGACCTCTCCCGTGCCATTGTCACCAAAGGCCTCGACATCGTCCCCACCCAATGGGACGACGCTATCGGCGCCACTCAGAACGGCACGGATCTTCTCCTCGTCAACGGCTATGCCAACTTCGCTTTTACGAAGACAGACAAGAAGCTCAAAGATGAGAATCAACAGGTAGTCGTGCTCTGCGCCCGCCGCGACGACGACGGCCGGTGGGGCGCCGGCGTCTGCGGGCTCGACAACGACGACGAGTGGAACGCCGACTACAGGCTTCTCCTCCGCAACTCGCCCTAGGGCACTTTTGCCCTTTGACACTTCTTCCCCCAGCACTACGGTGCTGGGGGATTTTTTTATAAAATTTGATATACTGCCATTTAGGATTTGCTGACATACTCGGCGTAAGCTTGGTATGGCGAGTCCTGCAACATTCAAAAAAGAAATAGTTGGTGCCTCACTCTGGTGAGAAAAAGTCTCAAAATACTATTCAGCCCCAAGAGAATTCAAAGGGTGTTGTAATAGATGGAGCGAGGTACAAATGCTCTACGCCAACCGCAACGACGACGGCCAGTGGAATGCGAACGTCAACAGGCTCGACAACGACAACGAGTGGAACGCCGACAACAGGCTTCTCCTCCGCAACTCTTGCTTTTCTCCCGCTTACTGCGGGAGTTTTTGTTCTATGGAATAGATCCAGCCATGAAGCATCTTTCCGGCAGCGACCAATTTTTCATTTAGTAAGATAAACTTCTTGTCCTCGAATATGTTCATCTCCCAGCCAACAGATAAGAAGAATTTGATCAGATCCAAGTGCTCCTGAGCAGCCTTTATTAGAAGTATTTTTTGTTCGCCACTACAATAGGTGGCCTGGTAAATTGACCTCAATGCCTCGGTGAAATAATCTTCAATTTTTGAAGCAATGCCAAATCGTACTGGTTTCGGTAAATTTTCGCTGTATGTAAACCATAGAGAATATGTTTCTTTCAGGTGTTGTAGCACTGGCAAAATCGTGCGGGGGGGGGGTAGACTTTGTAGTATGGCTCGGATTCAACTGATTCATACCTATCAGCATATCATTTCTGTTGAAAATTTGCTTTCAGCGTTGAGAGAATTTACCAAGGGCAAAAAGCAGAAAAAAGATGTCCAACAATTCTCACTTCGTCTGATGGATAATATTTTGAAACTCCATCGAGATCTTGCGGATAGAACTTATGTACATGGAGATTATCACGCTTTCAATATTTCCGATCCAAAGCCACGCAATATTCACAAAGCACTGGTGCGAGACAGACTGGTACATCACGCTATATACAGAGTGTTGTGCCCCTTTTTTGACCGTACTTTCATCAGTGATTCGTATTCGTGTCGTCTGTATAAAGGCACACATCGAGCACTGAATCGGTTTAGGGATTTTGGACAAAAAGTTTCAAAAAATAACACACGCACCTGTTGGGTTTTGAAATGTGATGTGAGGAAGTTTTTTGCTTCTATTGACCACGGCGTCTTGTTCGCTATTCTAGAGCAGTATATTCCAGATAAAGATATCCTATGGCTACTCACTCGAGTGATCGATAGTTTCCATTCTACCCGTTTTGGTGTCGGACTTCCTCTCGGCAATCTCACATCACAGCTTCTAGTGAATATTTATATGAACGAGTTTGACCAGTATATGAAGCATCGGCTTAAGGCCAAACACTATATTCGATATGCTGACGATTTTGTTATTTTGAGTAATGATAAAAAACGGCTCGAAAATATTTTGATAGAAATTAGTGACTTTTTGCAAGTAAAGCTTCGCCTGAATCTTCATCCAGACAAAGTGTTCATAAAAACATTTGCATCAGGTGTAGATTTCCTTGGCTGGGTACACTTTTCTGACCATAGGGTACTGAGGACTTCCACCAAGAAAAGAATGTTTAAACGATTGGCTGAGGGAGAGGTATCGGAGACGACCATCCTTTCGTATTTAGGCATGCTGAGTCATGGTAATGGGATGGGGTTGCAAGAGATGATTACTGGGCTGTCAGGATTGAATTTGGCTGGCGGAGGTATGAGTGATAGTAAAACTTAATTCTCACATTTTCCAGCATTCTCGCCCGCGAGGTATCCAGTAGTCCAGCATATCTGTAGGCTATATCCGCCCGAAGGTCGGTCAAAGTTTAGGATATCACCAACGCAGTAGAGATTGGGGTATATTTTTGACTGCATGGTTTTGAAATCTATTTCCTCAAGGGCTAGTCCGCCACTCGTAACGATGGCTTTTTCGAGTCCGAGGAGCTTTTTGACTTGGCAGGGAAGCTGTTTTAAACTCTTGACAAGTATCAGACGGCTGACCTTACTTATTTTATTGACATATTCTTCTGGATGAATGGTAAGTAATGATAAAATACCCGCAGTCATTTTTGGAGAAACGATCATACCGAGGACATTCTTAAACTTTTTATTTTGATTGATCTCAAAGATACTGCGTATGTGTGTGTCTAGGGCAAGATGATCTATATTTGGAAATAGGTCGATATTCAATTTTACCTCTCCATACTTGAGTAGCTCACCGATATCTTTACTCATATTGAGTATGAGTGGACCACTAAGTCCAAAATGGGTAAAAAGGATTTTACCATTTTTAGAAAACTGTTGTATATCGTTTTGAAATACGGATACACGAGCGTCTTTGATACTGACACCTTGAGTCTGTTTTATCCAAGCGTCTTTGACCTCGAGTGGTACGAGGGCTACATCCGGCTCGATGACCTTGTGACCTATTTTTTGTAGCCAGAGAAAACCTTCACCAGTCGAGCCTGTCTCTGGGCGAGATTTACCACCTGTCGCTAAAATGTATTTTTTTGCATGTAAAGTTTTACCATTTGAAATCGTAACACCAATAATCTGCCCATCTTTTTCTTCAAAGCCTGTTACTTCGGTATTTGATCGGATCTCAACATTATTTTTTCGCATGTACTCGACTAAAGTATCCCAGACACTTTGTGCTTTGTCGCTCATAGGGAAGACACGCTGTTCCGCCTCTATCTTGGTCGGCATATTTTTTAGGTGAAAAAAGTCGAGGGATTCTGCTACACCAAATTTAGACAAAGGAGAAAATAAAAATTTACCTTTGTCGCCGAGTTTACCGACGAGCTTGCGAATATCAAATTCGGCATTGGTAACATTGCATCTGCCACCGCCTGTGATGAGGAGTTTTTTGCCTAGAGTTTCATTTTTCTCTACCAAAAGCACTCTGGCACCACTTTCCCCAGCTTTACCAGCAGATATCATGCCTGCTGGACCGCCACCTATTACTATCACATCCCAGACCAGCTCTTTTTTGGGAGTTTTTTTGCCTAGAGAGTTCATTAACCCCTATTATAACAAATTACACTCTACTTGTCAATGTATTAAAAAAATGCTAGTATCACCAACATGACCATGAATATATTAAAAACAAAGGCAGGTATGGCTATAATCGGGATTATCGTTATTGGTTTGGGTACACTAGTCTATATCAAATCTACCAGTCAGACCACTTATGATACTGTAAAAGTAACTCGCGCAGACCTATCGGAGGAGGTTTCTGTATCTGGTCGGGTAAAATCGGCAAGGAGCGTCAACTTGGCTTTTGAAAAAGGTGGAAAGGTCGGGTCAGTGTATGTAAAGACCGGTGATCGGGTTGCGGTGGGTAAACCGCTTGTATCAATAGATGCTAGTGAGCTTTTATCCCTCTATCGAGGTGCAGAAGCAAATGTTTTGGTAGAAAAATCGCGTTTAGATGAAGTTTTGCGTGGTCCACGAAAGGAAGAAGTTTCGATAAGTGAAACAAAGGTTAAAAATGCTGAGCTAGTCCTTTTGGATAAAAGGGAGGCGCTGGCTAATACACTTACAGATGCATATACAAAATCTGATGACGCTGTACGCAACAAAACAGAGAAGTTATTTAATAACTCGAGAAGTTCGTCACCAAAGTTTATTCCACAGATAGCCAATTCTCAGCTAGAAACTACCATAGAGACACAGCGTTTGGCGTTAGAACAAGTGCTGATTTTCTGGAGAAAAAGTTTGGACACGATGAGCCTTGATGGTATGACTTTGGTTACCGTGGAATCAAAAAAGAACCTTGAACAAGTGAGAATGTTTTTAGACAATGTGGCGATGGCTGTAAATTCTATGACACCAAACATAGGTAGTACTCAGGCAACTATTGACGGCTACAGAACAGACCTGATAACTGCTCGAAACAATATCAATGCTTCAATAAGTGCCGTGAGTGGCGCAGATGGTCAGGTCAGGTCTGGATTGATCGCACTCGAGCTTGCAAAAAATGATCTGGCACTACTTTTATCTGGTAATACATCCGAGCAAGTCAGTGTGCAAAAGTCAAAATATGATCAGGTGGTGGCAAATGCAGAAAATTATCAAGCACAAATAAGGAAAACAATCATCTACTCGCCGATAGAAGGTGTGGTAACTAATGTTGAGGCGAAAGTGGGGGAAATATTTCCAGCAAATACTGTTGCGGTATCTGTTATCTCCGCGTCAGACTTTCATATAGAAGTGAATGTTCCAGAGGCTGATATTTCAAAGATTTTGGTGGGCAATACGGCAGAAGTAACCCTCGATGCATATGGGCAAAGTGAGTTATTTCCAAGTGTGGTGATTCTTATTGATCCAGCGGAAACCATCATAGATGGAGTTCCAACTTATAAAGTTACGCTCAAGTTTACTCAAAAAGATGCTCGAGTGCGTTCTGGTATGACAGCAAATATTACGATTAAAAATAATCCGCATATCCAAGTACTTTCTGTTCCAAGTCGGGTTGTGTTTGAAAAGGCTGGCGAAAAATATGTAAAGGTTGTGGGAGGTAAGGATGAAATTATTGAAAAGAAAGTTACTACTGGGATTAGATCATCGAACGGTGCGCTAGAAATAGTGAGTGGTCTAGAAGAGGGTGAAGAGGTGGTATTTGCTACTAAAAATTAGTATGAATTTTAAATCAATTTCAGTCGGTATATTTTTGGCGGTTCGTCAGATTCGTCGAGCCAACATTTGGACCAATATCCTGATTGTTTTTGTGATGACACTGACATTTCTAAATCTCGTGGTGGTTGGAGGTATCTTGGTCGGTCTTATTGAAGCATCAGTGGAGTCAAACCGCACACATTATTCAGGGGATATCCTCATATCCAATCTACTCGAAAAGACCTATATTGAGGGTAGTACGAAAATGGTAAAGTTTATAGAGGGGTTGCCAGAAGTATCTGCTGTAACCGCTCGGTATGTGGAAAGTGGGCGACTGGAGTCTGGGTACAAGGAACGCACAAATCAAGGAGATATTTTAGATAATGCTAGTGGTTTGGTTACGGGTATTGATCCAGTAAAGGAAAATAATGTTACAGATATTGCGAGTAAAGTAATAGAAGGTGAGTACCTAGATACATCAGACGAAGACCAGATTTTGATAGGAGGTAATTTGCTTTTCAAGTATTCACCTATCGATTCTCCAGGACTAAGAAATTTAAAAACAGCAGATATTGGCTCACGAGTTCGTTTGGTAATAAATGGCAATACAAAGGAGGTTACAATAAAAGGTATTATAAAAAGCAAGGTTGGCGAGCTAGATCAGCGGATTTTTATAGTCGATAGGGTACTCAGGGGAATGATTGGTCGTACAGACTATAATGTCGATGAGATTGCTATAAAACTCAAAGATCCTTTGTATGTTGGTCAGGTTAAGCAGGTTTTGGAGGACGAGGGTTTTGGTCGGTTGGCAAAAATCAGGACATGGAATGAGGCACAGCCAAAGTTTCTGATAGATATAAAAGATGCGTTTAGTCTGCTCGGAGATATCATCGGCTCGGTGGGCCTAGTGGTAGCTTCGATCACGATATTTATCGTGATTTTTGTAAACGCTATTACTCGTCGAAAATATATCGGTATTTTGAAAGGGGTGGGGATAGACTCCTTTGCGATAGAGGTTGCCTATATTATTCAATCACTTTTTTATGCAGTGGCTGGGACAGCTATTGGGATTGTTGTTCTGTATTTTGTTTTGGTACCATTTATTGACGCCCATCCGATCAACTTTCCTTTTAGTGATGGGATATTGGTCGCAACTGTGTCAGGGACACTTTGGCGAGCATTGGCACTTCTTGTTGCAACTGTTATTGCTGGGTATATTCCAGCCAAGATTGTTAGTAGGCAAAATACCCTCGATGCTATTTTAGGTCGTTAAGATAATCACATGACATATATTATTTCTGCAAAAAAGCTAGTCAAATCATTTCATAACGGGGTTACCGAGCAAACGGTGCTTCGAGGAGTGTCGCTAGACATTTCACTCGGTGAATTTGTGATTATTGTTGGTCGTTCTGGTGCCGGTAAATCAACTCTGCTTTATCAGCTAGGACTTCTCGACCATTCGACATCTGGGACACTTCGTATCGGGGAAGTGGATACAGAAAAGCTGTCTAGTCGGGAAAGGACGGATTTTCGTCTGACTGAGCTAGGCTACATTTTTCAAGATTATGCTTTGGTGCCAGAGTTGACTGCCTCAGAAAATATCATGATACCGCTTTTGATGAGAGGTTTTAGTAAAAGAGAGGCGTTAGTTTTAGCAAAGGATGCATTAGAAAAGGTTGGGATTGCTGATAAGTGGAAAAATCTACCAAGCCAGCTTTCGGGTGGGGAACAACAGCGAGTATCGGTAGCTAGGGCGATAGTTGGCAAGCCAAAGATTATTTTTGCCGATGAGCCGACAGCCAATCTAGACAGTGAAAGCTCGGCTCTAGTGGTCAATCTATTTCGTACTTTACACAAAGAGGGGCAGACCCTGGTCATGGTGACTCATGAGGAAGAGTACACACAGTATGCTGACCGAGTAATAACACTCCGTGATGGGGAAATTGTGGATATAAAGAGTAGGTAGGACAGTAGGATAAAATACCCCGAATTACGAAATACCGTCTACATGTGTCGATCATAAACGATCGACCCTTTCTTGGCATATCTTTTTGAAGCCTATCGGTTAGGGATAGGCATCTGTAGACGAAGCCCTCGTATTTTCTTGCTAGAAAATCTCTCAAGTCTCAGCTACCCTGCTTGCGCCGTCTACAGGGACACATCATCTAAACGATGTGAAAGTCTTTCAAAAAGATACGCCTGCGACAGTATTTCGTAATTCGGGGTAAAATAAAAAAGCTGTCGGGTGAACGACAGCTCGGGACAATCTTTGTATGGGTGATAATTATGCTTTCTTTCGATCACCCTTTGGGATTTGCCTACTACCAACTGGACGAACTAACGGCATTCTTTCAAGTTTGCGTACTTCGTTCGCGAGTTTTCTTAGGGTAATTTCCTGAATCTGGCGGACCCGCTCTCGGGTGATACCAAACTTTAAGCCGACCTCCTCGAGGGTTTTCTCGTCGCCACCGTCGAGACCGTACCGATAGCGGATAATAGTCGCTTCTCGGGGGACTAAGGTCAAAACTATTTTCTGCACCATGGCACAATTGATTTTTTTCTCGAGCTCATCAGAAGGATCCTCGGCAGTCTCATCGGCGACCACATCAATGAGTCTATTGGAATCCTCGTCGTTTCCCAGACTGCCATTTAGAGGGGCTGGGCTAGCTACTCCATGAGCTAGTCGCAGTTGAGCGATTTTCTCTGCCGTTGTCCCAAGCTCATCTGCCACTTCGGCATCCGCAGGCTCGCGTCCCAGCAACTCCTGCAACTTCGCAGTCGTTTTACGGACATGAAAGAGCTTGTCTACGATATGTACGGGTAGGCGGATGGTCTTGGACTGGTTGGCAAGCGCCCGCTTGATCGCCTGCTTGATCCACCACGCCGCGTAGGTGGAAAGCTTGGCGCCCTTACTGGGATCAAAGCGTTCGACTGCCTTCATGAGACCGATGTTACCCTCGCTGACGAGGTCGAGTAGAGGCACGCCGTAGTTTTCGTAGTCGCGGGCGATTTTCACCACCAGCCGAAGATTCGCTTTGATCATGTGTTCCCGTGCCTCCTTGTCGCCCCGCTTGATGCGTGCTGCTAGGTCGATTTCGTCTTGTGGCGTCAAGAGTGGGGTTTCCGCGATTTCGCGTAGATACAGCTGGAAGCTTGTACCGCCGTCGTAAGCACCTCGCACAATGACAGGTTCAGAGGGCAATACCCCCTCGCGTGGAAACTTTAGGTATGATCGTTCAGGTACGACATGCCCAACTGCAAGAGTTTTTTCCTTAGGCACTTTGACTTTCGGAACCATCTTTTTCTTCAGATTAGGCTTTTTGTACTTTTTGGGTACCTTTTTTGCCGTTACCACCAACTTTACTGGAGATGCTTTACGGTGAGCGTGTCGTGGTCGGACGACACTTCCTTTACGACCAACACACAACACCACTGAATTTGTGAGATGGTGTCTACCGTTTCCGACAATTTCTTGCTCCATGATACCTCCTGTGGTTTGTTGATATTCTGCTTACTTGATTTTCAAGTACACTTACCTTGTCTAGGTAGGTGTAGGGACTAAAACCACCTAAAACACTACAGTATATTTATATTTTGTCAACATAATGTTATTTGACATTACTTACTATATTTGATATAATAGAAACAATAAAAATATCATGGAGCACAAGGTCTTAAAACTACTAATTGCAACCACAACACAGTCTGCCGAATACGAGCTCCTCGACAGTGGAGAGGGGGAAAAATTTGAGCGATTTGGCTCGGTTATATTATCTCGTCCCGACCCACAGGCACTCTGGCGTAAAACAATGACTGAAAAGGAGTGGGCTATTGCTGACGCTTACTTTTCTCGTGATGGCAAGGCTACCTCATGGACAATTAGAAAACCTATTCCTGACCGCTGGAAAATCGCTTTTGCCGGACTCTCGTTCTGGATCAAGCCCACAGCTTTCAAGCATACAGGTCTTTTTCCTGAGCAGGCAAGTAACTGGGATTGGATGAGGGCGGTGATTATTTCAACCAAGAATGCTGAGCCAAGTCGAGAGCTAAATGTACTCAATCTTTTTGGCTACACAGGTGGTGCCTCACTCGCTTGTGCGCAGGTGGGAGCAAAAGTTTGCCATGTAGATGGTTCAAAATCAGCCATTACTTGGGCGAGGGAAAACGCCGAAGCCTCTGGTCTCACTGATGCACCGATACGGTGGATTCTCGATGATGCAAAAGTGTTTGTTGAGAAGGAGATAAAACGCGGTAAAAAGTACGACGCCATAATCATGGACCCACCAGCTTTTGGTCATGGTCCAAACAAAGAGCTTTGGAAAATAGAGGATGATTTTCTCGAGTTGCTCGATTTGTGTAGTAAAATCCTTTCGGATAATCTGATTTTCTTTTTGGTAAATGGTTATGCGTCTGGCTACTCGGCTATCTCTTATAAAAATGCACTGGCACATACCATAGAAAAGTACGGTGGATCGACCGAGGTAGGTGAGCTGGCCATAGCCGAATCAAAAAGTCAGCGCCTCTTGCCTTGTGGGATTTTTGCACGGTGGAAGAGATAGTTTTTCTGTATCTATAGCTATATGTTACCTGTAATCCTATACGAAGATAACCATTTGATAGTAGTCAACAAACCAGCTGGTGTTTTGGTACAAGGGGATATTTCGACTGATGATTGTCTTCTTGAGCAGGTTAAAAGCCATATTAAAACACGCGATAATAAGCCCGGAAATGTTTTTCTGGGTTTGGTACATCGGCATGATCGCAATGTGTCTGGGGTACTACTTTTTGCTAAGACTAGCAAAGGTGCATCGCGACTGGGGGAGCAATTTCGGGAACATACTGTAGAAAAGATATACCACGCTTGGGTTACGGGCGTGCCTATAAAAAGATCAGAAACTCTGGTGAACTTTTTAATTAAAAACGAAAATGACAACAAAACCTCAGTATACGAGTCAGAAATTCGCGGGTCGCAATACGCCGAGCTTCGATATGAGGTGGTAGATAAAATGGGAGATTTTTCGTTACTTAAAATAAAGCTTAAAACAGGTCGTCCACACCAGATTCGTGCACAGCTTGCCTATATCGGACACCCAATATTGGGTGATGGCAAGTACGGTTCAAAGACTTCTCTATCCGAGAGGAGGATTGCACTTACTGCCACTTCGCTTTCGTTTATAACCGCAACAGGTGAGGAAAAAAGGATTATTTCTGTGCCAGCGCTAGATTTACCTGCGGGACTAAACTAGCGTTCTTGGCTAAAATATTCAAAAATCTTGCTACCAAAATACGGCTCTAAGTCTAGGTTTCAAAGGCTAAACGCTAGCGTTTAGCCTTTGAAATATTTGAGTATTTTCTGGGTGTAATTTTTGACCTAGATGCGACCTTTTCCGCGGCGTACTCGCCGCGGGTTGTTAAATAAAGTTTAGCCTCGTCCTATCCCCGTAGCAAGCTATTCCCTCGGATTACCTCGGCGGGGTATTAGGCGAGGCATCAGGGTAAACTTTGTTGCAGAAGTGTCGGCTCCGCCGACTTCATCTTCATTCTTGCGGATTCATCCCCGCGGCAAGCCGTCGGGGTATTCTCCACAATTGCAATAAAGTTTAGTCTCGTCCTATTCCAGCGACAAGCTGTCGGGGTTATTATCCACAATTACAATAAAAAAACCACCCCTAAGCATTAGGGCGGTCTGAGCCAAGTAGTAAAATCCCAAAACTGCATAAACCCGGCACAAGTGCACCGTATTCAAGCATCTTGTTGCCGATCACTGTTCCGACAAAGATCCCGATGATACAAACGATCATAAGGATTGTTCCAATGAATACTGAATTTTCAAGTACAAGCTCGAAGAATTCTAATAGCAACCGCCTTTTTTCCTGTCCCATATTTTACCTTTCCCTTTAAATCAATTTCAAACCACTAGTAATGGTAGCATAAAACATGCTTTAGGTCAACATTACATAGAAGCCTTTCAAATGATACTCTATGGTCATGACCACACAAATCTTAGAAGGGATTTCATTACGAAATAGTACTATTGAGCGTCTTTCCACCAAAATTAAACTTCTTTCAGTACAGCCGACATTAGCAGTAATACAAATAGGCAACCTCGCGGACTCCACTGCCTTCATAAAAGCTAAAAAAGCTTTCGGAGATAAGATTGGTGCTCGAGTAACCCACACTATTCTTCCAGATAAAATAAAGATGGATGGTGTTGTTGCTCTGATAAAAAAGCTCAATGCAGACTCGTCTGTACAAGGTATTTTGGTACAGTTACCCTTGCCATCACATTTAGACAAGCATACTATTATAGACACTATTGATCCTAAAAAAGATGTCGATGGACTCACGAGTACTCATACGCAGGAGCTATGGGAAGACGGGTCAGATATTATTTTACCAGCAACTGCAAGGGGGATTTTGGCACTACTTGATCATTATAATATTCAGGTGGAAGGCAAAAAGGTGGTCGTAGTCGGGCGCTCAACACTAGTGGGCAAGCCGACAGCCATCGCACTTTTAAATAGAAATGCCACAGTGATTATTTGTCATCGAGGGACAGAGAATCTAAAAGAGGAGACTCGTCGAGCTGATATTTTAATAGTCGCGATAGGGAAAGCAAAGTTTATAAATAAAGATTTTGTCAGGTCAGGACAAGTTGTGATTGATGTGGGGATCAATATCACGAGTGAGAGTAAACCTCGGCAAGAAGTAGGGAAAAAGAGTTTTGTGGGTGATGTTGATTTTGAGGAAGTTTCAAAAATTGTGTCAGCCATAAGTCCCGTACCCGGTGGTGTGGGTGCAATGACCGTAGCATCACTTTTTGAAAATTTACTTGATATAGTCGAGAAATAAGACTGTTTCGGGTGCCTTTTTGGATTTTATGATATAATGTCGGTATAGGAGGGTTGCTTATTAGTTTAATCTATTATTACTATGCTTACTTTATTTCAAAGTAAATTTTCTAAGGTTATTTTAGGGGTTTTTGCTGTACTCATTTGTTTTTTAGTATTGGTAAAAACTATGCACGAATATCGAAAGTATACACTTGCAGGCAGTGGCACGAGTGCTACAAATACCATTACAGTAACGGGTTCAGAAGATGTTTTTGTGGTACCTGATCTAGCAACATTTAGCTATAGTGTTACCGAGCTTGCAAAGACTGTAGCTGAAGCACAAAAGATTGCTACAGATAAAGCCAACAAAGCTATAGCTTTTCTAAAGCAGAATGGTTTGGCAGATAAAGATATTCAGACCACAAGCTACAGTATTTCTCCTCAGTACGACTATGTTTCAGGGGTATGTACTCAGTATGGTTGTCCATCTGGCAAGCAGGTACTCAAGGGCTATGAGGTAAGTCAGAGTGTAACAGTAAAGACAAAGATTGATGATGCGGGCAAGATTTTGGCAGGTATTGGTCAACTCGGGGTAACTAATCTAAGTGGGTTGCAATTTACTGTGGATAACGAAGATATGTTTATTGCAAAAGCTAGAAAAAATGCCATTGACGAAGCAAAGACAAAGGCTCAGGTGCTGGCAAAAGATCTCGGCGTGTCTTTAGTAAGAGTGGTCAATTTTTCTGAAGGCGGAGATTACCCTCGACCAATGTACGCAAAAGCTATGACGATGGATTCTTCTGTCGGTATGGGTGGGGGTACTCCAGAGATTGCAAAGGGGGAGAACAAGATTACCTCAAGTGTTTCTATTACCTACGAGATACGTTAAGATCGGTGTGCAGTACAGACTACATATTTAAAAAGAGCTATATTTATAATTAAAAATAATTCCATGATTACAACAATTGCTTTTGTCCTAATTGTGCTATGGCTCGTAGGATTTATCGGATTTCATATACTTGGTTCGTTTATACACATCCTGCTGGTTATTGCGGTTATTATGTTCTTGGTAAGAATTATTCAAGGTAAAAATCCGATACAGTAGATCGGACCGTTTATCTTTTTTTGTAAAATATGCCAAAAAGCCCATAAACATGGGCTTTTTGGCTAATGGTTGACATTTTTTAAAAAAAAGAGTAATCTTTAGGTATATCTACCCCTCACGGGGTTTTTTAATAAAAAAACATATGCAAATTGTTGATTATATCAAGGACACAAAGGGCGAATTGACTCATGTGAGCTGGCCTACCAAACGCCAAGCGGTCATGTACACGGTGTTTGTGGTGATTATTTCTATCGTTACAGCTTTTTTTCTAGGCTTTTTTGACTATATTTTTTCAATTGGGCTTAATAAGCTAATTTCATAAAAAAATGTCAAAACAACAAATCGAAGGTCAGCGAAATTGGTATGCTATCCATACTTATGCCGGGTATGAAAATGCTGTTGTACGAAACCTAAAACAGCGTATCGAGTCTCTAGGTATGGAGGACAAGATTTTTAATGTTTTGGTACCGACCGAAAAGACAGTAAAAGTAAAAGGTGGTAAGCGAGTAGAAGAGGATACAAAAATATACCCAGGATATATTCTCGTGGATATGATCGTTACCGATGACTCATGGTATGTGGTACGCAACACCCCTCGAGTGACGGGCTTTGTGGGTTCAGGTGTAACCCCCGTACCTCTGGAGAAAAAAGAGGTAGACCAGCTTTTGGGTAAAATGAATAGTAAGACGGTAAAGCATGCGATAGACCTGTCTCCCGATGACTCAGTAATCATCACAGACGGACCATTTAAGGAGCTTGAAGGCAAGGTGTCTGAGGTAGATGCTGAACGAGGCAAGGTCAAGGTACTCGTTTCGATGTTTGGTCGGGAAACTCCAGTAGAGCTGGACTTCTTGCAAATCAAGAAGATTTAGGGTATTGTGGGGTCACGAAGTTCTTTATCGGCATATCTTTTAAATGGCACGAGTATTTTCTTGCTAGAAAATCTCTCAAGTCTCAGCTACCCGCTTCCGAAGTCCATTTAAAAGATACGCCTTCAACGAACTTCGTGGCGGAGTACTCCATGCTTCTTGGGGTAATCTACCTTGTTTATTCATAATATTATAATACTTACTCGTCCCGCCGTAGCTTTAGCGAAGGTGGAAATCTAACTTCTATTTAAAAAATGGCTAAAAAAATTACAAAAAAATTAAAGCTCCAGATTGCTGGAGGAAAGGCAAATCCAGCACCTCCAGTCGGTCCTGCACTCGGTCAAGCTGGAGTAAATATCGGTGAATTCGTCAAGCGTTTTAATGACGCCACAAAGACGATGATCGGAGATATTGTTCCTGTCGAAATTTCTGTTTACGAAGACCGAACATTTGATTTTATTCTCAAAACTCCTCCAGCTTCAAGTCTTATTCTCAAGGCTATTGGCAAGGAAAAGGGTTCGGGTAAGCCAAACTCTGCAAAGATCGGTACTATTACCAAAGCACAGATCAGAGCGATCGCTGAAAAGAAACTTCCAGATCTCAATGCCAATGATATCAATGCCGCTATGAAGATTATAGAAGGTTCTGCACGGTCAATGGGAGTTGACGTCAAATAATGGCTAAAACAATTTTTACTAAAATTGTTCGCCCGAACATTTTTCTACTGAAAAATGTTTTAGGGGTGTGGATGTGAAATAGATTTCTCTCTAAAAATAAAAACCACCAGCCGTTTACGGCTGGCGGTTTTTATTTGTGTGTGATAGTCTGAGAAAAGATGTTGGTCAACCAAAACTCAAAACTCGATCCAAAACTGAATTATGCACCACAATTATTTTAAGAGGGTGATCTATGTTGGATGTGCTCTCACTACAGCTACGGACAAATTGAAAACTGATGTTGGGCGCTTGAAAACTGCCTTGCGTGATGATTACCATGTTCTCGATTTCATCGGCTTGGTCAACGGAACACCTACAGATGTATATCGCTGGGATATTCATCGTTGTGTTGCCACATGTGAACTTCTCATTGCAATTTGTGACGAGTCTGCCACTGGCCTCGGCTATGAAATGGGGGTTGCTGTGGAGAAGCGGGGAATTCCTGTGATCGCTGTCGCACACTCGTCAGCAAAGGTCACTCGGCTAGTCGTCGGTGTGGATCACCCCAGGTATCAATTTCTTCGCTGTGATGATATTTTGGATTTGTTGCCTCTGGTGGGGCGGATGTTGCCAGCGAATCAGCAAAGCGTTTTCTCGTTTCTCGTATAAACACAGTTAAAGCCACTTGTTATAATACAAGTCCATGCCGAAATGCATGGTTTTTATTTGAGGATTTTAAAGAATTAGAAGAACGGAGTTTTTGATAAAACAGCCCTGATTAGAGGCACGGTTTGGCGGAAAGGCTCAACGGCACGCCGTTGAGCCTTTGAACTGTTTTTTGACCCAATCATCGAGCTAGGTCTAGCCATTTATACTTTAATCCAGTTTTTTCATCTATTTTATCTTCTCGAAATGTCTCTTTAGTAAACTCTGGATATAGCGGAAAGAAAACATCTCCAGAGGCATCACTTTCTACGAGAGTAAGGTAGAGTTTTTGAGTAAAAGGTAATCCTTGGGCGTATATTTCTCCACCGCCGATCAGAAAGATCTCTGGGTCATTTGGATTATTTTTGGTTTCTATCCCCCAAGCTTTTTCTATGGCTTCTTCAATATTTAGAACTACAAATGCGTCTGGAGCGGTAAAGCTTTTATTTCTGGTAACGACAAAATTACTACGGTTTGGTAAGGCTTTGCCTATGGACTGATAGGTTTTTCTTCCTAAAATTACCGCATGCCCCGATGTGATTTGTTTGAAGCGTTTTAAATCATCAGAAATACGAAACAGAAGATGTGCCCCGTTTCCAATACAGCCGTTCTTTTTTGTAATAGCTACCACAATACTTATTTTGGGTTTTGTCATGTTGTTTTTGTTTCCGTAAGGCATATACTGATAGTATAGCATTTTCAACTCCAAACTTCGTTGAAGGCGTATCTTTTAAATGGACTTCGGAGGTGGGTAACCGAGACTTGAGAGATTTTCTACCAAGAAAATACTCGTGCCATTTAAAAGATGTGCCGAGAAAGAAGTTTGGAATTGAAAATGTACCCTTTTAATAAAACAACATGTCCCACAGCTATGAAATCGAAATAAAAAGTCTGCTCGGCTCAAAAGAAAATGCCGACAAGCTCAAGCATGCTCTTTTGCAAAAAGACCCAAGTATGTCCTTGGTGGGTAAGGGCAAGCAACTCAATCATTATTTTAATACTCCAGCTGATCTTTCAAAATTGGAAAAAGTAGTCATGCCGATTATTGAAAAAAGTAAGATTGATTCGCTCAAGAAAATTGTCGCAGAAGGTAAAAAAGTTTCTATTCGTACTCGTGATGCTGATGGTAAAGTACTTTTTGTTATCAAAGCTTCAATAAGTGATGATAGTAGTGCCAACGGAGTTTCGCGTATAGAGTTTGAGTCTATCGTCAAACTTTCACTCGGAAAGCTTGACCAAGTGCTTTTAGATGCGGGCCTGACCTATCAAGCAAAGTGGTCTCGTGAGCGTGAGGAGTATCAGGTCGGAGATATGCATGTCTGCCTCGATAAGAATGCTGGCTATGGCTACCTTGCCGAGTTTGAAAAAGTGCTTTCTTCGGCAGGAGAGGCAGAAAAAGCCAAGACAGACCTGCTCGCGTTTATGAAAAGTGTCGGTGTTATCGAGCTAGACCAAGCAAGGCTCGAGCGAATGTTTGCTCACTATAATGCTCATTGGGCGGAGTATTATGGGACAGATAATATTTTCGATATACAGTAATAATTATAATAACTTTATGTTTCTATCAGATATAGATATCAAAAAAGGACTAGAAAGTGGTGCTATCGTCATAAAGCCTTTTGATGAGAAAAAACTTCAGCTGGCAAGTTATGATGTGACACTCGGAAACGAATTTGAGGTAACTAATCGTTTTAGTACCACTTTTGTTGATCCTGTAAATAAGATATACCCATCAACTCAAACAATAAAAGTTGCTGATGGAAATCAGTTCGTGTTGCATCCAGGAGAGACTGTTCTAGGAAAACAAAAGGAGTTTGTCGGTGTCGATCACAAACATCTCATGCTTTTGTCTGGTAAAAGTAGTCTCGCTCGTGCAGGACTTGTTGTTCATAATACAGCTATGCTTTTTAATCCAGGGCATCATTTCTACCCCACATTTGAGCTTTTAAATACGAGTTCTGTACCCATCATTTTACGTCCTGGAATGCCTGTAGCCCAACTTTTGTTTGCTGAACTAAAGACTGAGTCGGGTAAAACATATCATGGAAAAATGGGTGTCGGGCGGTTTGATCATAAGAACTCCGATCATTTTGCAGAACCAAAAGTAAAAGGGAAAAATAAATAAACGAGCGTCGCGCTTTAATGGACGATTGCGCGACATAATTTCGCAAAATTACATGAAAAATAAAACCACTTCAAAAACTGCAAAACAACCTAAAATAGAGCGACATCCAGAATATCAGTATCTCGATCTACTCGCGGATATTATGAAAAACGGTTTTGAAAAGCACGAGTTCAATACGGGCATTGCTATTAAAAGTGTGTTTGGTAGAAGCATGCGTTATGACCTCTCCAAAGGTTTCCCACTTTTGACCACTAAAAAAGTTTTCTTACGGGGTATCATCCACGAGCTTTTGTGGTTTCTAAAAGGTGATATCAATATTAAATATCTGGTGGACAACGATGTGCACATCTGGGATGACTGGCCATACAAAGAGTATAAAAAGAAGATGGAAAAAGGTGAAGTGCCAAATCTCACCATTGATGAATTTATCAAAAAGATAAAAGATGATCCTGATTATGCAAAAAAGTGGGGTAATCTTGGCCCCGTATATGGTAGGCAATGGCGCAAATGGCCTGCTGCGGACGGTAGAGAGATAGACCAGCTCGCTTGGGCGATAGAAAAGAGTAAAAAGTACCCAGACAGAAAGCATGTGGTTATTTCAGCGTGGAATCCCGAGTATGTCTACGAGATGGCTTTGCCGGGTACTTCAATGGCTATTCCACCGTGCCATACACTTTTTAATCTCAATGTGACCAACGGCAAACTTTCTCTTGCTCTCTATCAGCGCAGTGCGGACTCATTTCTTGGTGTACCTTTTAATATTGCGAGTTATGCACTACTTACAATGATTTTGGCTCAGGTGTGCGGGTATAAGGTAGGGGAGTTTGTGCATTTTTTGGGTGATACGCACATTTACGGTAACCACTATGAGCAAGTCAAAGAGCAAATGAAACGAAAACCGCGACCGTTTCCGACGATGAAAATCAATCCAGCTCGGAAAAATATTGACGATTTCGTATTTGAGGACTTTACTATAGAAAATTACGACCCGCATCCACCGATAAAAGGCGAGATCACTGCTGTAGGCGGTTTTAATGAAAAAGACCGCAAGGATTTTACGATGAAGAAAAATAAATAGTGTGTAAATGATAATTTTAAATTTCCATGAAAGATACCCAAATCAAAAAACTCATCGAGTCTGAAAAAAAGCGTCAAAAAAAGGTGATCAACCTCATCGCCTCAGAAAATGTGGTATCAAAGGATGTGCTCAAAGCCCTTGGTTCCGAGCTGACTAATAAGTATGCGGAAGGGTATCCAGGTAAACGGTATTATGGAGGTAATGAAGTGGTAGATGAGCTAGAATCTCTCGCCCAGACTCGGGCACTACGACTTTTTGGACTTTCTCCTGATCTCTGGCATGTCAATGTCCAGCCACTTTCTGGCTCTCCAGCCAATCTCGCGGTGTATTTGGCACTTGTCCCTATTGGCGGGAAAATTATGGGCATGTCTCTCGACAACGGGGGACATTTGACTCATGGACACAAAGTTTCTATGACTGGCAAGGCTTGGGTACAGGTGCCGTTTGGGGTGGATCCAAAAACAGAAGTGATCGACTACGATAGTCTGAAACAAAAAGCGGTTGCTGAAAAGCCAGCTATCATTGTCGCTGGATTTACTGCCTATCCTCGCACCGTAGATTTTAAAAAGTTTAGAGAAGTGGCTGATGCTTGTGGCCCCGACTCTCCGGTCGGGACAGGCGCGATACTGATGGTAGACATGTCACATTTTGCAGGGCTTGTGGCGGGCAAGGCTTACCCAAGTCCATTCGAATATGCCGATGTGGTGACGACTACTGTGCACAAGACCTTGCGTGGTCCTCGCTCAGCACTTATTTTTGTACGAAAGGATAAGACAAAGCTAAATACAAAAGGCGTCCCAGTGTCTTTTGCCGACCTCATAGACAAAGCTGTTTTCCCGGGACTTCAGGGTGGCCCACATTTAAATCAAATCGCAGCTGTAGCAGTGGCACTTAAAGAGGCGTCTACCCCGGCGTTTAAAAAGTATGCACAGCAAGTGGTAAAAAATGCCAAAGTTTTGGCTGACGAGCTCACGAAAAAGGGTTGGAGGATTGTTTCTGGAGGGACCGACTCTCATTTAGTACTTATCGACACATGGATGGGTGGCAAGGGTATTGGTGGAAAGGAGGCTAGTGACCGTCTCGAGAAGGCAGGTATTATTGTGAATAAAAATACGATTCCTGGAGAGACTCGTACACCGGTAGATCCGTCTGGTATAAGGGTGGGTTCTGCTGCCGAGACGACTCGTGGTAAAAAAGAGAAGGATTTTCGGAAGGTTGCAGAGAATATTGATAAGGTTTTGAGTGCTTAATTGGTACTTACGGTAATGATATGTTATAATAAATTAAATGGATAAAATAAAGATATTTAAGTATTTGTCGCGAGCACAAAGTGTTTTTATTGCAATTTTATCTTTTGGATATCTAACTTTGTTTTTTCTGCCATTTGTTAGTTCTGAGCTTGATGATCGCCTTGGCGAAACCAAATTTGTAATCTTTGCTGTATTAGGAGTAGGCTGTATACTGCTTATTGTTTTGAGGGCATTTATTTATCACTTTAGAAAACAGATTGCCATAACCGACGAGACAGAGATTAAAAAAGTCTTGAGTTCTAATGAGCCGATTTTTAAAGTGGGGATATTTTTAGCACTTATCTTTCTATTAGTCTTTTTTTCTTGGCTCGGATTGTTTGCTTTATCAGCTACCGACGGCAGACCCTCAGGTATTATTTTTGCCATAATATTTTATGGAGGTATATTGCTAGTGATTGTTACGTCCATTGTTCGTTTGTTTAAGAAGAAGTAAGAAATTCTATTTTATTAAAAACAGTCATTGATAAAAACTAGAAAATAGCCTCGAGTAGGGGCGTAGTTTGGCGGAAAGGCTCGACGGGTGACCAGTGAGCCGTTGAACCTGTTTCCCCCGATTTTCAGTAGAAAATCGGGGGACTGACTGAGTACTCGGTACTTTCGACTTTTGAACTGCTCCCATTCTTAATTCCTAAATCTGGCTTCTACTCAAAATATGCTATAGTACTATTATGATTTCAGACCAGATACAAAAGGCAGTACAGAGTGCTGTGGCAGAGCTTGGTATGCAAGCTGGTGAGGTAGTTCTCGAGCACCCAGGCGAGCTTTCTCGCGGTGACTATGCGACCAATGTGGCGATGGCTCTAGCTAAAAAGGCAGTGGTCAAGCCAAAGGATCTTGCTGAGAAAATTGCGACAGCTATCCGTGCTCAAAACATCCCAGAAATTGCCAAAGTAGAAGTCGCTGGTCCGGGCTTTATCAACTTTTACCTCTCACAAACTTTTCTCGTCTCTGAAATAGCTAAAATCGTATCTCTCGGCGGGCAGTACGGTCTCAATAAAACCCTCGCAGGTAAGACGGTGATGCTCGAATACACTAGTCCCAATCTTTTCAAACCACTTCATATCGGCAACCTAGTAGGTAATATTCTGGGAGAATCACTATCTCGATTACTTATCGCTAGTGGAGCCGAAGTCAAAAGAATCAACTACCCTTCTGATATAGGACTGACGGTAGCAAAAGGTGTGTGGGGACTTCAGAAAACGGGCGGTAATCCAAAAGATATCAAGGCTCTCGGCGAAGCGTATCGAGTGGGTAACACTGCGTATGACGAAGCTGGTGATGAGAAAAAAGAAATTGAGGTGATCAACAAAGCACTCTACGAGTATTCAAATCCGACACTGACTACTTTGCGAAAAGATGGTATTGCGACATCGCTTCTGCATCTCGAGATGCTTTGTAAAAAGCTTGGTACAAAGTTCGATACACAGTTTTTCGAAAGTCAGTCTGCTCTGCTCGGTCGAGATATTGTACTTGCTAATATCACTAATGGTATTTTTGAAAAGAGTGACGGTGCTGTCATATACAAGGGCGAGGTAGATGGACTTCATACCCGAGTATTCCTCAACTCTCATGGCCTCCCGACCTACGAAGCAAAGGAGGTGGGACTCTTTAAACTCAAAAGTGAGGCGTATCCAAACTTCGACATCTCGATAACCGTTACTGGTAATGAGCAACTAGACTTTTTCAGGGTAGTGTTTTCAGCGATTAAAAAAGTATTTAAGGAGGAGACTAAGGGGAAGGTCTTGCGTCATGTACCAAACGGCTTTTTGACCCTCACGACAGGCAAGATGTCTTCTCGAAAGGGTAATGTGATTACGGGCGAATCACTCATCGAGACTGTACAGGAAATGGTGCGAGAAAAAGTCAAAGACCGAGGATTTGATGTGTCTACCACAGAAATAGTCGCAGAGTCGGTGGCTATTGGTGCGATAAAGTATTCTATTCTTCGTCAGCAGATGGGAAGTAATATTATCTTTGATTTCGAAAAGTCCCTGTCTTTTGAGGGTGATTCTGGTCCATATTTGCAATACACGACCGTGCGCGCAAGAACCGTTCTTGCGAAAGCGAAAATAGTAGGACTTGTGCCGTCGACAAAAAATAGTCCAAAGTCGATAGGCGATCTAGAGCGGGTCATCTATCGTTTTCCTGAGGTGCTGGAGAGAGCAACCCACGACTATGCACCACATCTTCTTGTGACTTTTGCTGTTGAGCTTTCAGCCACATTTAATGCGTTCTATGCCAATCAAACCATTATTGACGGAAAGGATCCTGATTCACTATATCGTCTTGCAATCACCTCGGCGGTAGCGTCAGTACTTGAGCAGTGCCTCTATGTACTCGCCATTCCTTTGCCCGAGAAGATGTAGAGCGAAGCAGTATTACAAGCTGATTGTAAATGGGTATAAAAAATGATACTATCTTAAGTATGTCAAATAACACACTGTCACTTAGTCTCCCCGTACAAATCATAAAGCAAAACAAGCGTTTTGTGGCATATACTCCTGCACTCGATATTTCTACTTCAGGAAAAACTGAAAAAGAGGCACAAGCTCGTTTTGTTGAAATGGCGGAAATATTTTTCGAAGAAATTATTGAGGCGGGGACAGCTTCTGATGTACTTTCTGAACTTGGTTGGAAAATAGCTCAGAAAAAGTGGACTCCACCACAAATAATTTCTTCCCAGCCAGTCGGCTTTTGTATACCAACTTTTGTATAATATGCCTCGCATTCAGTCTATCCACTGGCGAGATTTTGAGAAGTTTCTTCTGAATATTGGATGTGAGTTTAAAAGACAGAAAGGCGATCATCGGGTGTATTGGAAAAAGGGTATCAAAAGACCGGTGGTTATTCCGCAGGATGCCTCCTTGCCCGCGTTCATTATTCTGAATAATTTGCGAGTACTCGGTATATCACGCGAGGAGTATTTGAAAAGTGTCGAAAAGTAGAGAGTGCCAGACATCTTTCAAAACAGTGGGGCAGTGTGCTAGTATGGGAAACGACATCGTGCAATAATATTGGAGAGATGGATGAGTGGCTTAAATCAACGGTTTACTAAACCGTCGTTCCCTAACAGGAACCGTGGGTTCGAATCCCACTCTCTCCGCAAACGGCCCAAAAAGAAAGAAGTTCTTTTTGGGTAGCCGTTGCGCGAGAGAGTGGGATTCGAACGCCGGAACTCATAATTTTCAGTAGAAAATTTAGTGAGGCGGTGCCCAGACAAATTTTTTCGACGGAAAAAATTTAGTCGCGGGCGAAAAACGTACTCGTGGTCTCGCTCTCTCCGCCTTCGGTCCGCAGTAGCTTGGCTTCGGAGTGACACAGTCCGCAGAAGATGAGCGAAGGCGGGAAGGGGATTCGAAGCCAGATTGAGTATTTTTTCGATTTTGTAATCAAATGAAGAAAAAATCCAATCGGGGTACTGAAACTGTAAGTTTCGAAAAGCGTACTCGTGGTCTCGCTCTCTTTTCGATACTGCCATTGAAACAAAGGTACCTGGTCCATTTATCCACCTAAACAGGTTCCAACAGCGTACCAAACTACCCGCAAAGTTTTAATGTGATATAATTTCTATATGGATTTCGAAAGACTATTCGCTGAAGCCTCAAGGATTAATGCTTCAAGAAAACTATCTTCTACGGCCAACTGCGGTGGTGTAGGCTCCGCTTTAATAACTGCAAAAGGGAAAATATATACAGGAATATGTATTGATACATACTGTGGATTAGGATTTTGTGCGGAACATTCTGCGATTGCTGAAATGCTTAAAAATGGAGAATCAGAAATTAAGGAAATACTTGCTGTTAAGGAAAGTTTTGATAATGCAGTCATATCACCTTGTGGCAGATGTCGAGAACCAATACTACAAATTGATCCAAAAAATAAAAATACGATTGCCTACATCTCTTACGACAAGGCGGTAAAACTTTCTGAACTTTTACCCGAACACTGGATGGAGGGATACAAAAAGACTTAAATATCCTTATTCCGCAAAAAACCAGTTCCAACTGCTTACTAAAATACTCGCCAAAAACAAGAATTAAACGGACAATGAGGTCAGCCACCACTTGCCCGAACATATTATCAAAAATAATTATGGCTGACCTTATTATCATTATTACAGTTGATAAACTACTAAAATGAAACCACAATTATTTATTATTACAGGGGTAAATGGTATTGGGAAAAGTTGTATTATTCCTAAACTGAGAGACCATCTCAATTCTATAAATTTTGTAGTACACGACTTCGATGAGCGCGGAGTTCCTGATAATGCTGATAGTGAGTGGCGAAAATCTGAGATAAAACATTGGTTTACAATTGCGGAGCAAAATATAAGTAAAAAATTGTCTACGGTTGTGTGTGGTTTTATGAAAATGAGCGATATCAAGCATGCTTTGGAAAATGGCTATAGTATAAAAGTAAGTGTCTGTGTGCTAGATGCCTCTCCAGAAACTATTTCTAGTAGAATCTTAAGTCGTTATCTCACTCCTGAAAGTCTTATAGAACTTAAGCGTACTACTGGTAAAACTCCCGAAAAGTTTGTGAGTGATAATGTATGGGTAGCCTCAAAATTCCGTGAAGAAGCAAAAGAAAATGCCTACTACCTACTTGATACAAATGAACAAAGGCCAGATAAAGTCGCTACAAGCGTCATCGCATGGATTAATACACAAAATATATGAATACAATGATACAATGAGGTCAGCCACAATTCTTTTTGATAATATGTTCGGGGGAACGGTGGCTAACCTTACTAATTTTTCAGTAGAAAATTTAGTAAGGCGCTGCCCAGACCAAAGTTTTTGACGAAAAACTTTGAATATCGGGAGAAATTCTTACTCACTTATCCATAAATAGAATTAACGTAAACCTATGGGAAACAAAGACATTACATTCATAACAGGCAATCAGAAAAAGGCGGACTATCTCAATAAGTATCTTGGTTTTCCGGTTAAGCATATAAAACTCGAGCTCGACGAAATACAATCTCTTGATTTGAAAGATATTGTCGAGCACAAAGTCCGACAGGCGTATGACAAGATTAGAACCCCAGTCATAGTGGAGGATGTTTCTCTGGAATTTGAAGCTTTAAAAGGTCTGCCTGGGCCATTTATACGATTCTTTGTAGACAGTGTACCTTTTGAGACCATCTGCTCGATGGTTAATGGTAAGACTCGTAGAGCAACAGCAAAGTGTGTTTTTGGTTATTACGATGGAGAGACATTAAAACTACTTGAAGGTAGTCTTGGTGGCGAAATTGCAGAAACTCCTATGGGCGAGAATGGTTATGGGTGGGATAAACTCTTTATTCCTGATGGATACAAAGTTACTCGAGCACAACTTAGTGAAGAAGATGACCAGAAGACCTATGTGCAGATAAAGCCGTTTGCAGCACTGAAAGAATTTTTAACTTATCGATAAACCTATGTCCATAAAAATAACCTATTTTGTACACGGCACAACCACAGACAACGAGAAAGAAATTTCATCGGGCTGGTTTGATGTCGAACTTTCTGAAAAGGGAATAAAACAGGCGATTGATTTAAGGGAAAAAACGAAGGATCAGAAATTTGATGTAGTCTTTTGTTCTGATTTAAAACGCGCGGTGAAGTCGGCGGAATTAGCTTGGAACGGGATCTATACAATTATCCCTGACAAAAGACTTCGAGAATGTAATTATGGTAAGCTTAACGCCGCCCCATCTTCAATTGTCGAACCGATGCAAGAGGAAGAATGTATTAAGAATAAGTTTCCAGAAGGGGAGAGTTATGAAGATGTAAAAGCTCGCATAGCAGATTTTCTTGAATTTCTAAAAAAGAACTATAACGGAAAAAGTGTTGCAATTGTTGCACACAAAGCTCCGCAACTTTCGCTAGATGTTTTGATCAAAGGCAAGACTTGGAAACAAGCCCTTGCGGATGATTGGAGAAAAACAAAGTCTTGGAAACCAGGGTGGGAGTATATTTTAGATTAAACTATTTGATAATGACATCAGGTCACCCTCCATCTCGGCGGGTACTGCTTCTGTTCCCTTTAACCTAACTTTGTATCAAGGGTACATCCTATATTCCTCTATACTT
Organism: Candidatus Tayloriibacteriota bacterium; assembly: GCA_943350765.1. Lineage (GTDB taxonomy): Bacteria > Patescibacteriota > Minisyncoccia > Phycocordibacterales > PALSA-1337 > SCTV01. The sequence goes on from CALRAJ010000003.1 coordinate 64,415, forward strand.
ATGACCCTGATAATTTCCATCGGCTAAACCCTGTGTTTAGCCGATGAGAATGGCTCAACAGAGCCGTTTTAAAAAATGGTGAAAAATGGGGAATTTGCTAAAATAGACATGTAAACATGGGAGGAAAAATGCTTTGGTTACCCCCGATACACCTTCTCCAGCTTCTCAATATCAAACTTTTTCATCTGCATAAAAGCCTCAGTCACTCGAGCAATCTGCTCTGGACTCCCTCCGCTGAGCATGCTCTCCATACGGCTCGGCACAATCTGCCACGGGAAACCAAACTTATCGTTGAGCCATCCGCATTGGACCTCTTTTCCTCCCTCGGTCAATTTATCCCAATAATAGTCCACTTCTTCCTGCGTGTCGCAACTCACAATAAAAGAAACCGCTTGCTCAAAAGAGAGGGGACTCGGTCTGCCACTGTCCATGAGCGCCATGTAGCAGTTTTCTATAGTAAAGCCTGCGTGTTTTATGGTCGCCTTTGCCTCAATTTTGTGGATGTCCTCGGGGCCATACTTCATCAAGTAATTTATTTTTGAATTGTGGAAAACATTCGTATAAAAATTAACCGCTTCTTCTGCTCGCCCACACACCGTGCCTGCAAACATTAGGGTAGGGGTAACTTTTTGTGGTGACTTCATTTGCGTTGAAAACATGATTTGCCATGAGACTCCGTGCTGATCCTGTGCCCAGCCGAATTTTTCTGCAAAAGGATACGCAGAAAGTTCCATTAGTATTTTTCCAGTTGCAGAAAGTTTGGTCCAGAGAGTGTCGACTTCGGCGATAGAGTCGCACGATATAATAAACGACACAGTAGGATTGAAGGGTAGATACGGACCAGCAGTCATAAAATTGAAATCAAGCCCAAAAATCTCCATAGTCGCCGTCGATACATGTCCTGACGGTGTACCATCGAGACCACCAGAGCTTTTTATTTTTGACCCAGGAAATACTGACAGATAGAAGTCAGTAATCTTTTTCATATCTTTTTCAAACCACAAAAACGGTGTTATTTTTTGCATAATTTTATGCTACTTATTTACTACAAACTTTTTAAAGTTCTCAAGTATCGCAGTCCAGCCAGCCCTCTGCATATCCTCGCTGTTTATTTCTTCAGGATAAAATGCTTCTTCTATTTTTGTCGTACCATTTCCCAGATCAGTGAAAATGATTTCACATTCTCTGTGCTGATTTTCACCATCAGCCTTGTCCATAATGTATTTTATTTTATTAAACTCTAAGATCTCAGTATATGTACCAGTAAAATCAAAAGAGACACTGCCATCTTTTGCGGACATTCTAGTCACAAATCTACCACCAACCTTTAAATCATTTTCAGCATACGGACACTCCCAAGTGTCGCTAGCAAATGCCCAGCCTTTGATACTCTCGGTGTCATTCCAATGTTTCCAAACTTTTTTGATGTCAGCGTTTATTGTGGTTTCTATGGTGATGATTTTCATTTTATTTTTTACTTGAGTAGTTTACTATCTACTAGGTGATTGATTTTGCCATTTGGTTTAAAATTAACTATAAGTAGTGACAGGGTATCACCCTTCAGATATTTTTCATCATCAGATCATTCTGCCTATGAAAAACAGGCAGTCACTATGACCTTGAATATTATTTAATAATATTATACCATAATAGAATAATATAAATATATGAAAAAATATAAAATAATTTTTTGCATTACGACTAGTCTCATCTTTCTATTTGAAGGTGTGGTGCCAGCCCTTACTTCTCAAAGCGAAATGTCCATTCAGGGGATAACACACCTAGGGTATCCTGTGTATTTTGTTACTTTACTTACACTTTTTAAAGTTTTGGGTGCATTTGCTCTGATACTTCCACAAGTTTCAAAGTGTATAAAAGAGTGGGCATACGCGGGATTTGGTTTTGATTTTATTTTTGCTTTTATAAGTATTTGGATTGTCGATGGTTTTAGTGGTATCTTGCTAATACCCATCATAGCTATGATCACACTTGTACTTTCTTATAGGTCTTACCACGAATTAAATTCTTAGTAGACAAGGGTACTAGTATGGGCATTCTCATCAGAATATTTTGGTGATATAGTATAGTTTATATGAATACTATTATTTTACTGATTGTGGGAATCTTGATTGGGGTAGGCATTTCGCGGTGGTGTCTTGCCAAGAAAAAAGGCGAAGAAAAAGATGGGTGTGGCACTCTGGTAAATACCAAACAAACCGATGAAAAAGAAAGGCGGAAAGCTGAGATTATGAAGCTGTTTGAGACACAGGAGGAGGTGCGAAACAGAGATGTCGAGACACTTTTTCAAGTGTCCGATGCGACCGCGACCAACTATTTGACCGAGCTTGAGACAGAAGGGAAAGTACGGCAAGTGGGGGTTTTTGGACCATTGGTATCGTATAAAAAAGTCATCGGCTAAACCCCGTGTTTAGCCGATGAAAATGGCTCTGTTGAGCCGTTTGTGTTTTTGGTCAGTTTTCTAATTTTAGCCATACTTATGAACCTTTACCAAAAACATATTTTACCAAAATTATTGAATTTTACGATGCAGAGGTCGGAAATGGAGAAGCATCGACCTGATATTGTAGGGCAAGCCTCTGGGGTGGTGCTTGAAGTGGGTTTTGGCTCAGGGCTAAATCTGCCTTATTATAAAAATGTTAGTAAATTGTATGCTTTAGATCCATCACGGGAATTATACGACATAGCTAAGGATAGGGTAGAAAAGGCTTTATTTACGACAGAACATTTAGAAGCATCGGCAGAAAATATTCCACTTGCGAGCGGAACTATTGATTGTGTCGTTTCTACATGGAGTCTATGTAGTATTCCAAATCCAGAAATAGCTCTCGGGGAGATTTTTAGGGTTTTGAAATCTGGTGGCAGGTTTATGTTTATTGAGCATGGTAAGTCACCGATAATCTTTGTTGGAAAAATACAGAAATTATTTACACCTATTTCAAAATGTGTCGCTGGCGGTTGCCATATGGATAGGGATATAGAAAAAATGATAAAAAATGCTGGTTTTGAGATCCAAAAGCTTGAAAAGTTTCAGCAAAAGTTTAAACCTTTGGCTTTTATGTACAAAGGTGTGGCTGCGGTAAAAAAGTAGCTATTTTATTGTAAACTATTTTAATTTTCTTATGTTACAGTGGATAAAAACCAGAATAAGGGTAAGGCGAAGGAGATTAAAACCGACTAAAAGTGCTAGGAAAGCTGGGTTACTGAAACACGGGGAGGAAGCAAGAAATCTGGTACATGAAAAGCTGGTCTATTGGAATAAGTTTTATGGATACAAGTACAATCGTGTTTTTATAAGATTTCAGACTACTAGGTGGGGGAGTTGCTCGAGTAAAGGTAATTTAAATTTTAATTGCAAAATCGTGTTGCTTTCGCCAGCTCAGGCTGACTACCTTATTGTTCATGAACTTTGCCATTTGGGCGAGTTCAATCATTCATCTAAGTTCTGGGATTTGGTTGGAAAAACTATTCCAAACTACAAAGAGTTACGAGGGGAAATTAGGAAAGTTGACTTAAGACTTTTGGGTTGATGGGGGAGGGCTATGGGTGTACACAAAAGTTAGATCAGTAGTATACTAAGGATATTAGCTAAAATTACAAATACCTTTCTTAGCATATCTTTTTGAAAGCACGAGTATTTCTTTGCTAAGAAATCTCTCAAGTCTCAGCTACCCGCTTCCGAAGTCTTTCAAAAAGATACGCCTGCGACGGTATTTTGTAATTTTGGGTATATTATTAATTATAAATACAATCATGTCTAAAAAATATATTGCAGAATTTATTGGAACATTTACACTTTCGTTTATTGTTTTGGTTGCGGTGGCTCACAAAGGTGGTTTGCCTATGGCGATACCACTTATTGCTGGACTCACCCTGGCACTTTTTGTATATTCGATCGGGTCTATTTCCGGATGTCATATCAATCCGTCAGTTACTATTGGACAGCTGTCGGTCGGCAAGATTTCTGGTAAAAATGCTTTAAATTATATTATCGCTCAGATTTTGGGTGCGGTAGGTGCTATATTTGTGGCTAAAATGCTTTCGATTGCTAGTCCAATGTCAGCGAGTGATTTCAGTAGCAAGGCATTTTTGGCTGAGGCCCTTGGCGCCTTTTTCTTTAACTTTGGGATTGCCTCTGTGGTATATGGAAAAGCCAAGGAGCAGATGTCGGGTCTAGTGGTGGGAGGGTCATTACTTTTAGGAGTGCTTATTGCATCGCTTTCAGGCGCTTCGGGAATACTCAATCCTGCTGTAGCACTGGCACTAAACTCACTTTCAGTTGTATATATCCTTGCACCTATTGTTGGTGCGATACTTGGTTTTCAGGTGTACAGATTTGTGGCTGAGGAAAAATAAAATAAAAAGCAGGCGGTCTTGTGGACGGCCTGCGGGAGCTACTTAACCTGTTTTGGCTTTTGACCTGTGGATTTGGGACTCTTCCTTCGGACGAAGCGATACTTGAAGATTCCGTCTTCGTTGACTAGCAACTCTGCCGTCAAACCAAACAGCTCGGCGAACATACAGGACAGGTCGTTTATTTGACCGATAGTCGCCACCAAGTAGAATTTATCATCCCCGTCTACCTTGACGATTTTTCTACCAGCTCTGAAAAACGCAACTGTGTTTGCACCTGCATCCCATGTACAAGTATCCCCGTGTTTCAGACGAGTTCGGGTCAGCTTACCATTACCATTATTGCTTTCAAGATACATTCCATACCCTTTCCTTTTGGTTGTTTCTTCTCAAAGACCTCACTGCTTAGTATAGCATTAAACACCATGGCTTGTCAAGTCTTTTGTTTGTAAAATAAAAATCCCCACATAAAAAATAGGGGATATGTGTCACTTATGAAGGTTTTATACCGCATGTTTTTCTACCCTTACTCCTGCCATAACCTTGGCTATTTCTTCTCTGGTTGGGGCTTTTACATCCCATACTAGACCGAGTTTTTTAAGTAAGCAAATAAACCACCAGCTCGGGTCAATCTGCCACCAAAATAGACCTTGTTTTGCAGACCATTGCCATTTGTGATGATTATTGTGCCAGCCTTCACCAAAAGCAAATATCGCACAAAGGAGATTGTTACGACTGTGGTCGCCCGTAGCAAAGGGTCGCGTTCCCCAGAGATGGCAAATGGAGTTGATGCTCCATGTGATATGGTGTACTAGGCATACCCTTACAAAAAACCCCCACAGAAGTCCGAGTACTGCCCCTTCCCACGAAAAGCTGGTGAGTACCCAGCCAAAGAGTGTTGGAAGTAATGCACTCAAGATAATCCAAGAGACAAAATGACGATCTAGAAAAACAGAAATAGGGTCATTTCGAAGTCGTTGTATGGCGTATCTTTCTTCAGGCTTACCGACACTAAATATCCAGCCAGTGTGAGAATGCCAAAGTCCTCGTAGACTATTCCAAAAACCTTTTCCCTGTAGATGGGGAGAATGGTCATCACCCTCCGTATCACTGTGTACATGGTGCTTTCGATGCCGAAAACACCACTCAAACAAGCTACCATTTAATGCCATTCCACCTGCGATTCCGAGCAAAAGTCGTATAGTGGGGTAGGTTTTAAATGAGTTGTGTGTAAAGAGACGATGGTAACCCACCGTGATTCCACCTAGTCCTGTGATAATATAAAACAGGATAAGGTTGCTGAGTTCTACTCTAGTAATACCCCAGCCCCACATTCTGATCATTGCCACAAGTACTCCTAAGAGAGGTAGAAATACCGCAACAAAAACCATTATTTTTTCAAGCGAAACTGGCCGAGTTTTATTCAAGGTTTTCATAGTCAGGTTTAGGTTTTGTCGATGAGCCGTCCGTCATAAGTATATCAAAGTTAGTGCGTATATACGATTATTATAAATGTGTTGTATACTAAACATACAGTGGAAAAAAGTAAAAAAGATTTCAATGGACTAATTGTCGCTAGTATTGTTGGAGGTGTTTTTGTGATTGCACTTGGAGTTTTTTATATTTTTCCAAACCAGATACTGTACGCATTAGTGGCAATCAAAGGGGCGGGTATTCAGCTGGCGTCTGTTGTCCTGAGGCATGATTTTAGGTCTGTGGCAGAAATTAAATCTAATTATGCTGATGCAATAAATACCAATAGCTCCCTACAAACCCAAAAGAAGGTCCGTATACTTATAGTTCCTGGACATGAGCCAGGCTATGGTGGCTCAGAGTACGCCTCCCTAAAAGAGAGGGATATGACCGTAGAGCTGGGCATGTATTTGCGAAAGTTTTTGGAAAATGATTCTCATTACGAAGTCTTTATTACTCGTGATACAGAAGTCTGGCATCCAGACTTTACAATGTATTTTAAAAATAATTGGACTGATATTGCGGAATGGACAAAGGCGTCTCGAGAGGAATTTTCTAGTTTGGTGTCATTGGGATCGGTGGCGAGAACAGTTTCGACGGTCGTACATAACAACGCTCCTAAATCCGTCGCACTTCGTCTCTATGGTATTACCAAGTGGGCAAATGAGAATGCAATCGACATCACTATCCATATCCATTTTAATGACAACCCTAGACGCAATACAAGTATAGCTGGTAAGTACTCTGGTTTTTCAATATATGTGCCAGCAAGCCAGTACGGCAATAGTTCGACCACAAGGGTTATTGCAAGTACGATTTTTAATCGTTTGGGAAAGTACAATTCAGTCAGCAATCTCAAGGGGGAATCAGTTGGAATTATCGATGAGCCAGATTTGATCGCTATAGGGGCAAATAACACAGCCGATTCAGCGAGTATGTTGATTGAGTATAGTTATATTTATGAGCCACAATTTCAGGATTCACAAGTGAGTAGTTTGGCAATAAAAGATTTAGCATTTCAGACATACTTAGGTCTGCAGGACTTTTTTGACCCGAGTACTTCTGCTACACGGAGTCTACCTGACACATCTATTTTGCCTTATGAGTGGAGTGGTACTTTGTTGGATTATAATTCCTCAGGTCAAGAAGTGTATGCTTTGCAGACAGCAATGATGGGTGATGGCGTCTATCCTCCTCTCGGTAAAGATAAAAACGATTGTTCTCGAAGTGGTGGTTTTGGTCCTTGTACGCGAGCCTCGCTTGAAGCTTTTCAAAATAAGTACAAAATCACTGGTGAAACAGGGGTGGTAGGGAAGAAGACCTTGGTGGTGTTGAAGGGGTTGGATTTATAGGCATTTTTTTGTAGTTGCACTTTATTAATCAGAGTACTATAATATCAGTATGAAAGAATTCTTAAAGAAAAACTTTGCGATACTTCTAGCTTTTATACTGCCTATATTACTTATAATAATCGTGGCTTTGACAGCATATCTTCCGTCACTTTTTCTTTCCACAAATTATAATTTTGTCTATACCTCATGTACAGACGGTAGGGGCTACTACCCATATCCATGCGCCAACTATCTTCAGAAACGCTATTCTGTAGTAGATAATAAATTAGTCACAAATCCTGTCGATACCACTCAAGATTCTGATAAAAATGGTGTGCCAGACTTTAGTGAAAAGTACTCTGACAGAATCTTTTTGCACGATACAAAAAAGAATGAAAGCAGAGAGATAACCCTAAAAGAGGCACAGCTACTCACCCTAAATGATCTTTTGACCTCAGCTGATGGAGTTACTGTTTCTAGTGCGTATGATAGGAGGGGTAATGACTTTTCATTTATTTTTGGTGGAGGATCCTCTACCTATGGTTACTATCTTACAAAAGGGAATAGCCGTAGTAAAATAAACCTCATAAACAGTAGTGATCAGTATTATTACCAAAACAATTTCCAATTTATGGGCTGGGTATTACCAGGTAGAAATTAATAGTAGTAAGCACTAAATTTATTATGAATAAAGAAGAATTATTTCAAGAGCTTTCGAGTAAAATAAGTACAGGTGAGATACAGCGTGATGAGCTGGTTAGCCGTTTTGGATTTTCGTCAGTAATGCAAGGGGGGAGTAAAGCGGAAGTTTCTAGTAACTCCGCAACATTCTCCGTAACAAAAATGCTTTATTTTTTGGGTGCAGCTATTGCAGTTGTCGGTATTATTATTTTTGTTTCCCAAATCTGGTCTGACATAGGATCTTTTGGACGCATATCGGTTACATTAGGTCTCGGTTTTGTTATCACAGCTGTAGGATCATTGCTTTTAAATCAAAAGCCAAATGACAATATTGGGTCAGTTTTTCATTTTATTGGTGGAATGTTGGTCCCTGGGGGCGCGATGGTTACTCTTACTGAGTTGAGTACAGGACAGGATACTTTGTGGCCGGTTGCCTTTACATTTGGAGTAGTATTTGTATTTTATTTGTTATTAAACTTTGTCCACAAAACTGCTATTCTAACTTTCTTTGCTATAGCAAACGGCACCGCCTTTGTGTACTTGCTCGTGGGCGCTATTACTGATGGTTCAATTTATATGAATGGTGATTTGTACGCCTATCTTACTATGGTAATAGGTGTGAGTTATATCTTACTAGCATACGCTTTTCGTGAAGGTTGGAATAATAAGCTTGTTTGGATTCTTTATAATTTTGGTATCACGGGTTTCCTGGGAGCAGCTTTTACCCAAGTATTTGATTCTGTTATATGGCAAATGCTCTATTTCCTCCTTATAATCCTAGGCTTTTTTATAGCCGTGTCTATGAAAAGTCGTGGTATTTTAACTATCAGCACACTTTTTCTTATTGGTCATGTTTCGTATATTACTAGCGAATATTTTGCTGATTCTATTGGCTGGCCTATTTCCCTTGTTATACTGGGCTTTGTTTTTATAGCTCTCGGATACGCTTCTATCTCTATCAATAAAAATTATATTGCAAAATAGGTGCAAAAACTGTTTTTGCTTGTTTTTCCATTACAATTTGAACGGCTCAACAGCCCTGTTGAGCCGTTCAAATGGCTCCATATAGCCACTTTCTAGGAACCACTGATCCATTAGACGCGAGTGACCTTTTTTCAGGTTGCGTTAGGTATTTTGTGTCATATTGACCGATGTGCTATAGTTTATGTATGTTAGAAAAATACCTTCAAGAAATAGGGCTTAATGAAAAAGAGGCGAGCGTGTACCTAGCCTTACTCCAATACGAAAATGCTTCAGCGATTGATATTTCTGAAAAAACTAAGATCAACCGTTCGACCACATACACAGTTTTGGAATCACTGGCAAAAAAGGGTCTAGTAAGTGAGACGACCGTAGGTGTAAAAACTCGATATCACGCAGAATCACCAGAGCGTTTGGAGTCTTTTGTTGAAAGACAAAAAGTTATTCTAGAGGAACACTCAAAGCGCTTAAAGGACATTATTCCACAGATCAAGAGTGTGCAGAGAGAGAGCGGAGAAAAACCGATCGTTCAGTATTATGATGGAAGGGAGGGTATTATTACCTCAGCAGAAAGACTCTATGAGAAAAATGATGAGGGCGGGGAAGTCTATTTGATGTACTCACGCGACCTGATTACAGATATTTTTTCAGAAACTGAAAATAAAAAATATAGAAAAATAAGACTTGATAAGGGTATTAAGTCCAAGGTTCTGTACACATACAAAACAGGTGAGCTAAAATCCGATGAAATGGGCGACAGAGTAAAGATTGATGGCGAAAAGTACCCAATAAAATGTGATATTGCAATATATAAGGATAGAGTACGAATAAACACTCTCACAAAATCTTTATCTAGCGTTTTTATTAAGAGTCAGGATTTGGCGGATACTCTGCGAAGCCTATTCGACCTAGCACATGATTATATAAAAAAAAGTCGGCCATAGTTACCTATGACCGACTCGCGTACTAGCTTTTAGTATAAATCTATTTCCGATGCCCTTTTCGTGCTAATCAGAATGATTTTACTAACCAATGAGGTGATTTTTCCCCTAATCAGACTTCACCATAGACTTTACCTTGCCTGCTGGGGTTTTCCCCTTAATCGGACTCGCCGCTGTGCTGCATAATAGGCCTTTTGGCTTGTTGTTTGTGGTGTGCCTGAGAGAACTCGACTGGAGTGGGCTTCCAATACCGTGTTCTAGTGCCAATGAGGTCCACTAGAACACGGTACTTTCTGCCTAGCTTAGTCGCTCATTGTGTCCTCCTTTGGCTACAGGTGGCTAGTATTGCCGGCGTCTCATGACACCACCACCCTACATCCAAAAGACAGTATATACTATCTGCGGTACATTTGTCAAGTATTACTAACATTTTTCATGACTAAGGCTATATTACTAGCCATATTTTCATATAAATCAACGATTAATAGCCATTTTAAGTGTTTTTAATAAATGACAGAATTATTTTATTAAGAATTATAAAAATAATATGTCAAAGAAATACTAATAATGTTATATCTCAATAACACTTATATATGTATAAATAGCTTTAAATAAGGATATCATGGTATTTAAAAACGAGAAGTGTCAAAAAGGCTTGACAAAAATACTGTATCGTGTATACTCATGCACAGATTGATTTTTGATTGCGTTGGGTACTTCTTTGTGTTTCTTTAAAAAACTTCTCGGCCTCCCAGTAATACAGTGGGGTTTTAAAGAGAACATTTTTGAGAAGCACAAAGAAGTATCCAATTTTATACCAAAATGCACATCATGAGTGATGGCACAACCATGACCCACGCTGAGTGGCTCGCATGGTTGCGCGGGGAGTAGAAGTACTTCCTATGCTGCGATTGCAGAAATGTGATACGCGGGGTTTGGGTGTCTACCTGGCAAAATAAGGACACAGCAGATCAGAAACAATCAACGGAGAATTTTAAGATTCTCCACTTCATTGGGTTTACAACATTGTGTTGCAAATCCATAGAGTTTAGCTCTTTGAATAAAAACATTAGGTGTCTGCACTAAATTGTGTTTATGAGAAATGAGAAAGTATAAACATAGCTTAGTGCAGATACTTTGCATGTATCCGAGCACCAGTATCACTGATGTGGTGATACGAAGGAAAGTAGGTATATCGTTTGTCGATCCAACAAACTCGCAGGGGGAAATCCTCGGAGTATTGATGGTTGATAAACGAGCCTGACGGTACAGAGAACGGCTCTGATTACCGGACTTACTGAGCCCTAAACAGTTATTAGGCTGTTATGGGGGAGGGTAATAACTCCCGCTGACGAAAAGCTATCGTCAGTACTTGGTGGATGAATGATCCCAGTGGATCGTTCGGAGGTTGTAGATAGGTCGCGACCTGTCTAGCCTCCACTGCATATAGTTTATTTCGATGCCCCCAGACACATGGTCTGGGTTCTGTCCGAGAGTATTTGCTCTCGCTGATGAGTCCGACCTATAGCGTAAAACGCTTGGCCATGAGGACGAAACAGAATGTTCTTTAAAATAAGTACATCTACGCAAATAGTGTTTGAAATATCGATCACTGCTTGCGCAGATGTACATAGAAGACATCAAAGCGCCCACGGGCGACCGTGAGCACTTGATATTTGGAGCAAAATAAGGGCGTTGACCTTTATTTTGGAACCATGCAACTTCCGATTCATTTCGGAAGGCTTTTTTCAAGTTAAATCAGCTTCATTGCTGGATGTTGGATGATCACCGACAGGTAACCACTCGAATATTATTTGAGTGAACCACTTCTAGACTTCCTCCTTCGTAAATCCTGCCTAACTTCGGGTATAGGTTGAAGGGGGTTTCTGTCCACGAATATCATTCGTGCTGATGAGCTAGTCTAATACCGCATGGAGGTTGATGACAATAGCGAAACAGAATGTTCTTTGAATAATTCGTCATAGCAGAAAGTGGCTCAAGTCTTGGGCTATTCTCCGCTATGACGAAACCTGTCGGTTACGTATAGCAAACGCACCCAAACCTTTTAAATAAGGGTTGTTTAGCGATAACGTTACCGCCTTGTAATATTATGAATAACAATAAATTCAGCCTCGGTCGTAGTTCAGAAAATCTGGTGGTTCTCAAGAACGGTCAACCGTTCTTCACCAGTCCCATTGCAAACGCTTGCATGGGTTCCCTGGAAGTTGGACTTCAACTTCCTAATCTCCCTGTGACCAAGAAAGACGACAGCGTCTGCACTGGTTACATGGAGCCTTACTGGGGTAATGCCCATACCGAAATTCTCGTTGCTGGAGGGAGTTGCTGTGATGGTTACTTGATGGGCGTAAGTCCTGACGGTAAACTCACAAAAATTCTTGCCATCGACTTCAACATTCGATGCATCGCACCATTTATCTACACCATTCCTGCAAAGGAAGCTGGGAAAGATGAGCATGTGATGCTCGGGTTGTTGGTTTCGGGATCAGGCTGTTCGGGTTGCGGTGTCAGGTTTGTGGATTTCAATAGGCCAACACCTATTTCCATGCCTGTCATTTCAACCGAGGAAGCGGCGAAGCGTTCCAACTTCTGGCTTAACGGCGGTGACCCATTCAGCGTTGCTGATATTTGGGACCGTTTGGCTAAACTCGGCATCACTGCTGACAAGGAGAGGACCGCAATGGCTTCAAAAGCCTTCGTCGCCTTCTAACGAACAGAGGGACTGCGGCATCGGCACGCGGGCTATGCATACTAGCTGGCAACAGAATAGTATGAACCGGGATTAGTAATTTACTAATCAATACTGTCCGAGAGTGCGTACTCTCGCTGAAGAGCTCAAAAGAGCGAAACAGAATGTTCTTAAAACCAAAAATCTTTAACCTCCGCTTTATTTATTTTATTCCGAAATAGAATGCATAAAGCGGAGGTGTAAAGAACGCCACTCCGACTTCACCGAAGGGAAGGGCGGTGGTCGTAACCACTGTCAGCAACTAAACCGCACTCAAACATTGGCAGGTTGAAAACTGTCTTGGGTAATTCCAGATAATGAGCAGTCATTATTATTTGAGAGGTGTAGTTGCAAGCTATAAATCATAAGCCAAGGGTGGCAAATTACCACCCTGTTGATTTATAGAAGGAGAATGCTCAGTAATTCAATACCCAGCCTTCTCCACTTTATTGAGTTCATAAAGAAATTTGTGGATTCATAGAGTTCTTTGAATTTTATGTGGTATGACTGGGAATGGATACAGTGGGCCAAGGAAGAGTGGTGGTATCTGGAAGTTAAACCTGAGAGTCCTCTCGGGAGGAAAATCAGATGGAAACTTCTGGTGAAAGCCGCTCTTGCTTATCTGCGTTCCGGAAAAGTCCAAGAAGAAAACTCAACCATCAGGGATGCCGTCAGGCTGGCACACGGGTGGGTGCAGAGTAATTTTCAGGGAATCGGAGTGTGGTTGGGCACTGGTCAACACTAACCATTTAAAACTGCCATATAAGTATGGCGGAGCACGGGTCACGGCTTGGCAACAGAATTGTGACAAATAAATCTTGGTGTGCAGAAACATGTGATGATACAGCATTATAAATGTATCCGTAATTCCTCGGTGAAGTTCCGAGGCGCCTGACGAGCGGAAATTGTTGGGGATCGCAAGATTCTCCTCTGTCTCGGAATGTGTTATTCCGACTGATGATGACTCAAAAGAGTCGAAACAGAGTGTTCTTTAAAATATATTTCATAGCACAGTCTCATTAAAGGGTCGATTTTCGATTTGATGGGAGTGTGCTATGAAATATAAAACAAATTGGAAGCCGATTGTAGGAAGTCTCGATGAGTTACCTGTGCTAAGGAGCGCAACAACCCTAAGTGGGGTTGTTGAGTCAGCTTCTCGGACAGGGTCACTCGTTGTCCTTCTCGACGATGGAAGCAAGGTTGGAGTTTCAGGTGGAAAATATGCCCAAAAAGGACAAAGGGTCATACTCACTGATGGGGCTGATGGAGGTTATGTTGTGGCCTAAAAATCCAAGGTAATCCTAGCGGAGGCTAGTACAACACTCACCACTCCCGCACATTCTCGGTGGGACAAAAAGTGGTCAAATCATGGGACGTAATTCTTCGGGGAAGCTCCGAAGCGCCTAGCGAGCGGAAATTGTTGGTTTGGTAGTTGCTCCACAGCATACTTTATGGCACTTGCGTGTTAACTACTCAAGTGCAAAGGATCTACTCGTAGGCTTGATGGGTGAACCCGTCGGCATAAGAAAGAGTTGGCAAAAGATCCTGCTTGAGAACCACCTATTCTCGAGCACTTTATTGAGTCCATACAGTGAAATATTCTTATGGACTCATTGAGTGATTGTTTTTTGTGAATAAAATATGAAAAAAAGAGGCGACACGGTTAGGTTCAACGACGTACACTTCGTTGTGTATCAGATTGTCAGGCCGATAGCCATTGAGGGGGTCTTTGTGCTTCCTCTGGTGTTTGCTACGATGCCACTCACAACATCTGAACTTTTGGTAACCACCCCGAGAGGTCAGATGATAGCTCAGTGTTGGAATATGCGGAATGTCTCTGAAAAAGCTTTTGGACGGCTTGGAGATTCTGAGATAGGCATACTTTCCTTGGGGGAGATGGATCGCGTCCGGTTCGTTGTAAGGAATTTTTGGTCTGGATCCGATATTCCTCCTCATGTCGCGGAGTACTACGGGATTCATCCGATTGGCGATGACCACCCCGATCTTGAGCAGTACCTCAGAAGCTGGACTCGGAAAGTTGATCCGATTCAGGTGGATATCCGTGCCGAACTTTTTGGAAGGGGCATGTGAGTTTTTCGGAATCAATAAGTGGACGATGTAACGTTCACTTTCTTATCAAGTCCATCAACGATGGTGGGCTTGTTGGAAAAACGACAGAATTTCGAATTATCTATGAGCACAAATTTTCAGTCGGCAATGGTCGAATGGGTTCTGACGGGAAACAATACGGAGGAAGACCCTTTTGAGTTTGAGTTCCATGCGATAACCAGCGATGAGGAGAGTAAGTTTCTTAGGCCGTTTGTCGTCGCTACAGTGTGGGTGGCCGGTGACGATTATGGTTTAATCGGGCCGTGCCTAGATAGATTGTTTGAAGAGAGTCGGTTTGCAGGCATGGCCCGTTACGGAAATGTTCGGCTGTCAACCATCGGTCTCGTTGTTTTTGATGGTATTGGAAAACTAACCTTCGCTTTGACTGATGAAGGTCAGTATGTGTGTTGTTTCGATAGTTTCACTTGATGGACCGCCGATCTCCATGGTACATGATCGGCAATTTATCAAGCTCGGCATTTTCCACACTGTAAAGTTGGAAAAATGATGAGCTTGTAGATTTGATTTCAGTTCTTTGAAATCTCGTAACACATTTCATGTTCGACAGGTGAATGGGGACAGTCTAGACCCCCGTTCACTTGTTGAAAAATCCAAATAGGCATATCTGGAAGTTGCAAAAAAGCGACAGGATATGAGGGGTAGAGATTGCATCAATATTTCTATTTTTTGTGATGAGTGAACTTGTTATGAAAATCACAATCTTGGTGAAGTGTGTCCAACTCGACCCCCGCCCTCAAGGCGCGGGAGGCAACGAGGAGTTTTTCCGCGGTAACCGCGTTCTCGGCATCGAAGTCACGATTCCGAGCCTTGCGGCCCGCTGTATCGCTAACCTCGACCACCATGGCGAACATGACACAGCGGAAACGCCAAGTGCCTGTGAGCAAGCTCTCACCAAGAGCCTCGGCAATACTGGCGTAATCATGGCGACGGTTCGGCCTGATGCTGACTCGGTGACCGCCATGGCGGTTTTGGCACGGCAGCTCGAAGGCCTGTCAGTGGATGAAGACCTCATCCGCGCGGTCGGAGCCTTCGACCGGCTGGGGCCAGCTGCCGGGCGTCCGGAAGATCGCGTCATTGCGATCGCTCGGAAGGCGATGGACTTCAAGATCCTCCTGTGTGATCGGGTGATCTGGGTGGCTGACCTTATCGGGGGTGAGGACAAGTCGGCCGAGGTCGCGACTTTGGTGGCGTCTCACGATGCCGACATCGCCGCGGCTCGGCAGGCATCGCAAATCAGCACCCGCTCTTCCAAAGGGGTGATGATCGCATCGGTCACCTCTACTCACCGCAACGCCACCCTGCTCGGCTACGAGGCTGGACAGGTGGTGGTGGCGTTTAACCCCACCATGGCGGTGGACCCGAAGTCGCCCTCTGCCGGTACCTACGAGAAGTTCACGGTCTGCAGGTACGACTCCCATGTCAGGTGCGATTTGCCCTCAGCTCTCAAAGAACTTCAAGCTCTCGAAGTTGGGTGGGGTGGTCGCGGCGACATCTTCGGGTCCCCTCAGGGTGTCAGTTCGACCTTAGTGACGGCACAGGTGTTGGAAGTGGTTGCTCGCCACTGCTACGAATAAGTTTTGACGGCGTTTGAGCAACGCCATCACATACCGCAATATGTGATTTCGAATCAACATGTAAATCAACAAGTGGACGATGCGGCGTTCACTTTCTTATCAAGTCCATCAACGATGGTGGGCTTGTTGGAAAGAAGGGGATATCAATGATCCCGAAGTGGTTATTGAGAGGGCTAGACGGCAGATGGCCGAGAATTATGAAGGATTAGATTGAAAATTATGGGAAAAGGTACGAAGTCCTTCAAGGTGTCAGGCGGTTCGGGAGGAAAGCGTGGTCACTCTAACATGTGCCATTGGACAGTTACTGCTGAAATCAAGGCAGTTTCCAAGAGGGCGCGTCGTCTGGAAACCAAGCGTCTCATCGCTACTGAACGCCAAGACTAGAAGGCAATAACACCTTGCAAAAGGTTGCCACAAAATCCGGTGGTGTAAATCAAGGTAAACAGTTTTGTCCCCGTTTTTTCTGAAAAAAATGGATGAGCCTAGAGGAAGCAGAGCCTCAAATGTTTTGTTCTTAAGGGGATCAATTTTTGCTAGCAAGAATTGATAAAGGATCTATCCCATAGCGTGATGAGAAATCATCGGCGTAAGGGGTGGCACAGATCCATGCTCAAAGAAAGGACCTAATCTTGAGCACTTTATTGAGTCCGTGCAGTGAAATACATTCGCGGATTCATAGAGTTCTTTACAAATTATGTTATGAGTATGAAAACCAACTCAGTTATCGGGGCTGTCATTTTGGTAGTCGTAATCTTCCTAACCACTGGTTGTGAGGAGGCTGACAAGAGTCAGTTCAACCTCACATCGTTTCCGACTAACCACTGGAAAGTGGTCGGTCAGGGAACGAATGGGCAAGTCGTCGTCGAGACGACATCCACTAACCTGTTGCAGTACTTTCGGGTACACCTAGCGACAGCTGTGGTTCCCTTGACTAACGGGCAATCGGCCCGACTCGAGGTAACCACAAGGTGGAATCCCAGGAAAGGGGTGCGGGAGATTATCTCCTCCATGGCTTATCCAGCGATGGAGTGATGAAGTAAGGTTGAAATTGAACCTCTAAAATTCTCCTCTCCTGCAGAGTGCGCAGGGAACATGTGATGGTACAGCATTATAAATGTATCCGTAATGTGATTTGGCTAATACCAAATCCGACTCTGGGGAAGCTCCGGGGCGCTTGACGAGCGGAAACTGTTGGGGATCATAAGATCCTCCCCTGTCTCGGAATGTGTTATTCCGACTGATGATGGCTCAAAAGAGCCGAAACAGAATGCTGGTGTGCTTGTTGGAAAAATTACGGTATTCGTATTTCCCTATGAAGACATTTCAAGACGAAGTCTGTGGCGATCTGGTGGCCTCGGTGATATCTGGCTACACATCCCTGAATCATTCGGATGTTAAGGCGTGGATTATGAAGTGGGGGTTGATGCCCGTTGAATTCCCTCAAGACCTCTGTCTTTCGTTGATTGAGATAGACGAGGATCATGAGACTGATGGCGGCTTGGTTATAAACCTCGGAAAGATTGATGGTACCAGGAAATGGTATGCAAACAAACCCAAAGATGTCATCGAAAAAGTTCGACGGGATATTGCCGACGCACTACGGGATCTAGGAGCTGTTACCAAAGAATCTTCTCGGGCGACGGACTGATCCATGCGATAGGCGGTCATAAAAGTTTTCAAAGTGCCTGACCAGCACTTTTTTATTTTGTAATACATCTCTTAAAATGCTAGTATGAGGGCTATATAATAATATGACAGATGAAACTAAAAATAAGCTGATACAGCCTTTAATTCCAGTACAGAAAAGCTTGGTTGCTCAAAAAGAGGAGGAAATTCTCGCTTTTTGGCAGAAAAATAATATTTTCAAAAAGACTATCGAAAAGCCTGCACCAAAAGGTGATTTTGTGTTTTATGATGGACCACCTTTTGCTACGGGTCTGCCACATTTTGGGCATCTTTTGCCAACCTCGATCAAAGACGCTATTCCTCGTTATAAAACCATGCAGGGCTTTCGGGTAGCTCGTCGCTGGGGCTGGGACTGTCACGGTTTACCTATAGAAAATCTGGTGGAAAAAGAGCTTGGACTGAAAACCAAGCAGGACATTGAAAGCTTCGGTGTAGGAAATTTTAATAAGGCCGCACGGGATACTGTATTGCGATACGCCTCGCAATGGAAAGAAATCATTCCCCGCATCGGGCGTTTTGTGGATATGGAGGACGATTATCGTACTATGGATGCTTCCTATACCGAGTCCGTCTGGTGGGTATTTAAAACACTTCATGAAAAGGGCCTCGTACATCAGGGCTTCAAGTCCATGCAACTCTGTCCGAGATGTGAGACCACACTATCAAACTTCGAAGTCAATCTAGGGTATAAAGACATTACTGATATTTCAGTATTTGTAACCTTTCCACTTCTAGAGGATCCTAGTATTTCACTTATTGCATGGACCACAACACCATGGACTTTGCCCGGTAATGTAGCTCTCGCGGTGGGGGCGGATATTGTGTATGTACAGATTGCGCTTGAAGGTAAAAAGTATATTGTAGCAAAGGAGCGAGTGGGGCAGGTGGCAAAGGATAAGGCGTATACGATCGAGAAGGAATTTAATGGCACTGATTTGGTAGGTAAAAAATATGTACCGATTTTTGATTATTATATAAATGATACGGCACTCGCAAATAGAGAAAATGGCTGGAAAATAGTAGTAGGAGATTTTGTGACTACGACTGATGGCTCAGGTATTGTGCATATTGCTCCAGCTTTCGGGGAAGACGATTATGAGCTCTCAAAGCGAGAAAAATTGCCTTTTGTGCAACATGTTACAACAGGTGGATTATTTAAAAAAGAGGTTACGGATTTTGCTGGACAGTCAGTAAAGCCAAAAGAAGACCCTACTCAGACCAAGTCTGACGGGCAAGTCCATCAGAAGGCTGATATCGAAATTATCAAACATCTCGCTCACGCGGGACGACTTTTTGGTAAAGAAAAAATTATTCACTCGTACCCGCACTGTTGGCGTTGTGAGACCCCACTTTTAAATTACGCTTCTTCGTCGTGGTTTGTAAATGTACCAAAGATCAAAGACCGACTGGTAGCAGAAAATAAAAAGATTGGCTGGACGCCAGAGTTTGTGGGAGAGGGAAGGTTTGGCAACTGGCTGTCTGGAGCGAGGGAGTGGGCGATTTCTCGCTCGAGATACTGGGGTGCACCACTGCCAGTCTGGAAATGTAGTGAATGTGACAAAAAAGAATTCATAGGCTCAGTAGAAGAGCTCAAAAAGCATCTCAAGCCGAGAAACACCTATTATGTGATGAGACATGGTCAGTATCCGGGGAACGCAGAAGGTTTCTTGTGTTCAGGGCTCGACTGCGCAGGATTGACAGATGTTGGTCGTGGTGAAGCGATTAAAGCTACTAAAACTCTTTCTGACACAAAGATTGATTTGATCATAACCTCACCTCTTGCGAGAACAAAGGAGACCGCATATATCGTTGCAGAAAATTTGGGTATTACAAAAGAAAAGATTGTTGAGGATGAGCGACTTCAGGAAATAAAGTTTGGTATTTTTAACGGTAAGCCTGCTGGGGAATACCATAAACAATTTGAAGGTGGAGGTGATGGCTGGTTCACAAAAGGTCCTGTGGATGCAGAAAGTCATTTGCAAGTAAAACACCGAATGGGGGATGCTCTTTATGACCTAGAACAGAAATATCAAGGTAAAAAGATTTTGATTGTGACACACGATACTCCAGCGTGGCTTTTGATAGCCGCTTCTTTGGGGCTTAATCAAAAAGATACTATCGATCTTCATCCTGGTGGGGATTTTATGAAAAATGCTGAAGTCAAAGAAATGCCTTTTGTAACAATTCCACATAATGCTGACTACGAGCTCGACCTCCACCGGCCGTATATCGACGAGGTGACTTTTACCTGCTCATGTGGAGGAATAATGAAGCGAGTGCCAGAGGTTTTTGATTGTTGGTTTGAGTCTGGCGCAATGCCTTATGGTCAAAATAAGTATCAAGGTACAGCACTTTCTGGATTTGATCCAAAAAGTGCTATGGGTTTCCCTGCTGACTTTATTGCAGAAGGACTAGATCAAACTCGTGGCTGGTTTTACTCGATGCTCGTCCTAGGTGTAGCTTTGTTTGATAAAACTCCTTATAAAAATGTTATCGTAAACGGAGTGATTTTGGCAGAGGACGGACGAAAGATGTCAAAATCACTTAAAAATTATCCAGACCTGATGCTCACGGTAGATAAATACGGTGCAGACGCTTTGAGGTACTATTTGCTCGCATCACCATCGGTGCGAGCCGAAGACGCTTGTTTTTTTGAAAAAGGTGTAGATGAAGTAGTAAAAAAGCACATCGGTCGTCTGAACAATGTCTACACATTCTATGCTCTATATTCCCAAGGCGAAAACGCACTATCTGCGAGTGCGGACTCTAAAAACATTCTCGATATATGGATACTTGCGAGACTAGCCGAGCTGGTAGAGACGGTAGAAGCCTCGATGGAAAAATACGAGCTAGACCGAGCATCTCGACCGATTGCCGATTTTATAGACGATCTTTCCACTTGGTATATTCGTCGTTCAAGAGACCGTTTCAAATCAGAAGATATTGCGGATAAAAAATCTGCACTACAAACTACGAGGTTTGTGCTGGAACATTTATCAAAAGTGATCGCACCTTTTATGCCGTTTTTGGCAGAAGATATATATCAAAAAGTGAAAGGTTCAAACGGGTTTGAAAGTGTCCATTTGGCAGAGTGGCCTCAGGTGGATTTTGTAGATAAAGCACAACAGCTAAAAGTAATCACCAGCATGCAAGAAGTTCGAAAGATCGTAACACTAGGTCTTGAAGCTAGGATGCGAACAAAAATAAATGTGAGGCAGCCACTTTCGGTACTAAAAATAAAGCTACCCGTATCAATATCTATTGCTGAAAAAGAAATGATTGCTTTGATAGCTGATGAGGTAAATGTTAAGCGGATTGTATCAGATGAAACAATAAATACTGAAGTGGAACTGGATACCCTGATCACCCTAGAGCTAAAAGCCGAAGGGCAGGTCAGAGAGCTTATTCGAGCTATTCAGGATTTACGAAAGAAACAAGGTCTGACCGTTACGGATAGACCTGTGCTTTCTGTGGCGACAAGTGATATTGGTAAAAAACTCTTGACCGATTTTAAAAAAGAAATCAGTAGAGCGACTCAGCTAAGAGAACTTTTGATTTTAGATACTGGGGTGGGGGAAAGGGTGGTTTTGGACGAAGTTATTTTCGAGCTTGTTCTCGTTATGTAGCGAAGAGAGTTGTGGCGGTGTGATGTTTTATTAGATTTGACATAAGGTATGGTTGTATGCTATGTTTTGTCTTGGGAATTTGGTAGCAATTTAGCGTGCGGACAAAACGAAAGGAAAATTATGAGCAAGTCAGTTTTGGAGGTTTTGACGCCTGTTTTGGCGTCCAGTAATTTCGATGATTTATTTGAGCAAGTAGCGGAAGTGCAGGTTCCTGAAGTTGGGATCGTGGCACTTTTCCGTTCGAGGATAGACGCGTTTGCTGACCTCATTGGTTATCAAATTGTTGATTTTCTCCACGTTCTATTTTCAGAATATACCTTGGTGTCAGGACAGGATTCTCTGAGTAGGGTTTGTTATCTGATTCCAGAGCATTTCTCGGAGATGCCACTGTTGCCACTCGGAGATATGGAAAAAGGAGCATCTTTTCATCAGGGTAGCTTCAAGTTTGTTTACTATGGTGGACACCTCATTTCTTCTACTGTGGATGATATTGCCAATGGCTCTTTCCTGGTGGCGGTGCTTTTGAAATAAGATTTGACTTTTACCAATGCTGACACAGGATTTTCTCCTGAGTCAGCTTTTTAATTTACACAAAGATACAAAATACGACTGTGACGGTCGATCGTTTGTGATCGATCGTCCACAGATGTCTATCCCTAATCGATAGACCAACTGTAGACGGCATTTCGTAATTTGGGGTATTTATCACCTTAGCATATCCCATATCTAAACGGCTAAACACTAGTGTTTAGCCGTTTAGCCTTTGGTTTATATATGGCTCGGCTGTAGGCTACATTGGTGTTTTTGGGTAGATTTAGCTCAAAAGTGCTTTCTGTCTAAAACCTGTGTTAAAATAGGGTTAAATACTAGAGTACTAGACCCCAAAATGTCTCATCATATCTACAATACCGAAGGTTTTGTTTTATCAAGTAATGCATCTCAAGAGGCCAGTAAGGTGTTGTGTGTTTTTACCAAAGAGCTCGGGGTGGTAAATGCTATTGCTCAGGGTGTGAGATTACTAAAATCTAAACTTCGCTATTCCTTGCAGGACTTTTCGTATACCAATATCTCTTTGATCAGAGGTAAAGAGATCTGGAGAGTTACCAGTGCCTCGCCAGTCGCTACGCGTTTCCCTTTAATACAAAGCCACTCAGAATACTACATAGTTTATATTAAAATCCTCAGTCTACTAAAGCGACTTTTAAACGGTGAAGAAAAGAACGAATCTCTGTTTATATCTGTCACCGAAGCTTTTGATTTCTTGGAAAATACCACACTGAGCAGTTCAGAGCTACTTTCTTTTGAATGTATTTTGGTTTTAAAAATACTGCATAACCTCGGCTATGGGGCAAAAAACCAAGTTCTGGATAAGTACGCATCACCCCTGACTTGGGACAAGGATAAGTTGGGGGATTTTGATCAGTATCGTGTTCAGGCACTGACCACAATCAACACAGCTTTGAGAGAGAGTCAGTTGTAAAATAATTTTGGGCAGGATATAGAGCTTTGTGCTACAATATACCCATATGAACCCAAATGGTAATAGTGGTCTCAAGGACAGTAGAATAGAAGAGTTGAAAAAAGGCTTATATTCTAGAACAGCTTCCGTGAGCGGTATGATTCGTCGAGCTAGGCTTTCTAGGGACGGTGAGCAGGTTCAGGTTGATTGGGGCAGTCAGGACAATCTAGGTGTAAAAGACGAGGTGGTTTTATTAAAAGATATGTCTTCTAAAAAAACATCAATTGTAGGAAAGATATTTTGGAGCTCGTTTGTCTTCTTTGTTCTGGCTATCGGTACGGCTGTGTTTATATTTTATGGTGGTAACAACCTGATTTCAGCAAACAATGTTGATATTTTAGTAGATGGACCAATATCAGTAGCTGGAGGGGAGCCACTTACGCTAGACATATCTGTAGTTAATAAAAATGATGTAAAGCTCGAGCTGGTAGACCTGGTAGTAGAATACCCAAAAGGCACAGCGAGTGCAGATGATACTACAAAAGAGTTAAACAGATTCCGAGAGCTCATCGGTGATATCGAATCTCAAAAAGATGGCCATAAAAATGTCACAGCAGTATTTTTTGGCGAGGCGAACGAAAAAAAGGATTTAAAAATAACCGCCGAATACCGAGTCCAAGGATCAAACGCCACTTTTTATAAAGAAAAGATATACTCGATTTTTATAAGCTCAGCACCTATCTCGATTACCACCAGCTCTTTCAAAGAGGTAAACGCAGGTCAGGAATTTACCATGGCTTTTACGGTTACTTCAAATTCGTCCAAATTACTAAAGAACATTGTTTTCCAAGTCGAATATCCTTTTGGTTTTAACTTTAAAAAGGCGGTTCCAGTTGCGAGTTTCGATAATATGTTATGGAAAATCGGTGATTTGGCTCCTGGTGTAAAAAGGGTGATTTCGGTGACAGGGACTATCGACGGGCAAAATGATGATGAGAGGGTGTTTCGGCTGAACGTCGGGGTACAGAGTACAAAAGACAATAAAAAGATTGGTATTGCACTCCTCAGTACCCAGCAGTCTATTATGGTTAAAAAACCATTTATCACATCCTCGCTCGCGCTTGATGGCAATATCTCAAACGGCGATTATGCTGGAGAGGCTGGACGAAGTATCCGCGCGGATGTTACTTGGACCAACAATCTACCCACCAATATCATCGACGCTGAGATATTTGTCAAGATAAACGGCACCGCATTAGATAAGTCATCGGTTTTGGTGGATCAGGGCTTTTATGATTCAGCAAACGGGGTGATTCGTTGGGATAAAAGCAATACCTCTGAGCTAGGTCTTTTAAACCCTGGTGGTAGTGGAAGTGTTAGTTTTAGTTTTACTCCGACTAGTCAAAATACATCCTCAGGTCAGAAAAATCCCGGTGTAACTCTCGAGGTAAGTGTGCGTGGCAAGAGAGTTTCCGAAAATCAGGTGCCAGAGCAAATTATTTCTTCAGTACTCCGAACCGTCCGTGTTGCCTCGAGGATCAGATTGCTTCCTAGGCTTATTTATTCTATTGGACCATTTGTAAATACTGGTCCTATCC
Organism: Candidatus Tayloriibacteriota bacterium; assembly: GCA_943350765.1. GTDB lineage: Bacteria > Patescibacteriota > Minisyncoccia > Phycocordibacterales > PALSA-1337 > SCTV01. The sequence continues at coordinate 89,012 of CALRAJ010000003.1, forward strand.
CACCAAAGGCCGAAAAAGAAACAAAATACACTGTGGTCTGGACAGTCACCAATACCACCAATGCTATTTCAAATGCTCAAGTTCGAGCAAGCCTACCGTCCTACATAAAATGGCTGGGTGTGACTACTGATAATTCCAAAATATCCTACAACCCTGTGGGTGGTGAGCTGGTCTGGGATATTGGTTCGATTGCCGCTAATACAGACGGCAACGCTTCAAAGGAAATTGCTTTTCAGGTTGCTTTTATACCGAGTGTAAGTCAGGTCGGCAGTGTTCCTATAGTAGTCAACGAAGCAGTGCTTTCTGGGGAGGACGACTTTACCGGGTTGACCTTGCGTGATAGCCGTAGTAGTCTAAATATTCGACTTAGCACCGATCCAAACTTCAGTAACATTGAGGACAAAGTAGCCCCTTAGTCTGAGAAGCTAATTTATTTAAATAGTATGAAAAGAAAAGAAGAAGATGTAATGGAAAAGATAATTTCTCTCTGTAAAAGACGCGGTTTTATATTTCAGGGCTCAGAGATTTACGGTGGATTGGCTGGTACTTGGGACTACGGTCCATACGGTGTAGCACTACGCAATACCATCAAGCATCTTTGGTGGAAGCGTTTTGTAGATGATAGAAATGATATTTTTGGCGTAGATGCTGCGATTTTGATGAATCAAAATGTGTGGAAAGCCAGTGGTCATGTGGGAGGTTTTTCTGACCCATTGGTGGAGGATTTAAAGACAAAAAAGAGATTCCGTGCAGACCATCTCCTCGAAGAACAGGGTATTGACCCAAAAGGTATGACTCTCGCTCAGATGGACGCGCTTATCAAAGAAAAGAAGCTCAAGAGCCCAGACGGTAACGCGCTCGGCGAAGTACGCCAGTTCAACATGATGTTTAAGACGCATGTCGGCGCTATCCAAGACGACACTTCTATTTCATATCTCCGACCGGAGACTGCACAGGGGATGTTTGTGAATTTTAAAAATATTATAGATACTTTTCATCCAAAATTACCATTTGGTCTCGCACAGATAGGGAAGGCATTTCGTAATGAGATCGCCCCACGGGATTTTATTTTTCGTCTTCGTGAAATGGAACAAATGGAGGTTGAGTACTTTGTCGATCCTCGTGATGAGAAGTCTATAATGGCAGAGTTTGATAAGCTTTTTGATGAACAGATGAATTTTCTTGCAGATCTAGGGTTAACGAAGTCAAAAATCCACAAGGTGGAAATTGCCCCAGCCGATCGCGCGCATTACTCAAAGCGAAGTGTCGATACTGAGTTTGATTTCCCTTTTGGACAGAAAGAGCTCGGAGGACTTGCATACCGCACCGATTACGATTTAAAAGCACATACCGAAAAGAGTGGTGTTGACCTTTCGTACTTCGATGAAGAGACCAAGACCCGTTTTATTCCACATTGTATCGAGCCAACCTTCGGTGTCGATCGTCTCACACTCGCGATACTTGCTGACGCATATAGAGAGGATGAGCTTGGCGGAGAGAAGCGTGAGTATTTGAAGTTGTCTCCAAAGGTAGCACCAATACTCGTGGCTGTATTTCCACTTTTGAAAAATAAGCCGATTTTGGTGGAAAAAGCCAAAGAGGTGTACTCTGAACTAAAGAAGGTTTTTGGTGCCAGAGTAACTTTTGATGATAATGGCAATATCGGCAAAAGGTACCGTAGACAAGATGAGATAGGTACCCCATACTGTGTTACTGTCGATTTTGATACTGTAGAAAAGGAGGCTGGAGTGACTGTGCGAAATAGGGATACGGGTGAACAGGAGAGGATGCCGATAAGTGACCTGGCGAGTTATTTGCTGGGCAAAATAAGCTCATAATTTCAACGGCCGCGAGGAGCGGAGGCGACCAAGATACAGGAGTCATACTGGTGGCGGGAGTACTGAGCTCACCAGAGCGAATGTGCCGGTTTAGCAAAACTCGTTACGAACAAAGTAGTGAGCCGTTAAAACCTCTCTGTAGAGCCATATACTAAAAACATGAAATACTACAGAAAAGTGCTAAAAAATGGTCTAAGGATCATCACAATACCGATGAAGGACAACCCGACCGTTACTGTACTGGTCATGGTTTCGGCTGGTTCAAAATATGAGCAAAAAGCACAGGCAGGCATCTCGCATTTTCTCGAACATATGTGTTTCAAAGGTACCGAAAAGAGACCTCAGGCGATCAATATTAGTGAGGAGCTAGATAGTATTGGCGCGGAGCACAATGCATTTACTGGTCAGGAGTACACAGGCTATTATGCCAAGTCACATCCAAAACATTTAGACAGTATTCTCGATGTTGTTTCTGATATTTATCTCAATCCAAAACTTGATGTAACAGAAATCAATAAAGAAAAGGGTGTGATCATTGAGGAGATAAATATGTATCTAGACATGCCACAGCATCATGTGCATAGTCTTATGATGCGATTACTTTACGGAGAACAGCCAGCTGGGCGAGATATTGCAGGGACAAAAGAAAGTGTTTCTAAAATGAGCAGGGAAGACTTTTTAAAATACAGAGCGGAACATTATGTTGCAACAGCTACTACGGTGATAGTGAGTGGAAACATCCAAAATACTCAAGCTATAAAATCAATCGAACGGGCGTTCAAAAATATCTCAGATCATAAAAAAGCAGACAAGGAAAAAGTGTTAGAAAATCAGACCGCACCACAAGTACTGGTTCATAATAAAAAAGGTGAGCAAACCCATTTGGTGCTGGCTTGTAGGGGTTACAATGCCTATGACAAAAGATTGCCAGCACTCAAGGTTTTGCGTACCGTTTTGGGTGGAGGAATGAGTTCTCGACTTTTTCATAAACTCCGAAATGAAATGGGTGTTTGCTACTATGTTTCGGCACATCAAAACTCTTTTACTGACCACGGATTTTTTGATATCTCAATCGGTGTTGATAATGCTAGGGTTCACGAAGTGATCAAGGTGGTTTTGGAAGAATGTAAAAAGCTAACCGAGATTTTGGTGGGTAAGGTGGAATTACAAAAAGCCAAAGAGTGTATTGCTGGCGGGCTGTATCTCGGACTCGAGTCTTCAGATTCGCTCGCGGAATACTACGGATTTCAGGAAATAATGAAAAAGGAACTAAAAAGGCCAGAGGATATTTTGGATGCTATGAAAAAGGTTACCGCAAAAGATGTACAAAGAGTAGCAAGGGAGATTTTTCAAGATAAAAATCTCAACCTGGCTATTATTGGAGACTTTCAGACAGATGAGACCTTCAGGGACATTTTGAAATTTTAGTTCTGATAAATCAAAAAGTACTTTCTCTGGATAAACTTTTGTGGTATTATTATTGTATGAATATTTCAGGTGGAATAGAGACTACGAGTATAAGTACGGGGACGATCATTCGGGTATTTCTCGTAGCATTATTTTTTGTAGTGCTGTATGTGGTGCGGGATCTTGTGTTGGTAGTGCTTACTGCAATAGTTTTGGCTTCCTCTATAGAGCCAGTGATAAAATGGTGTCGCAAGTTTCGTATCCCCAGATTGATGACTGTGATTGGAGTCTATATAGGGCTAGTGCTTACGATACTTGGCCTTTTTTACTATTTTGTCCCCATCTTGCTATCAGATGTGCTTTTATATCTGAAAGATTTGCCACACAGCGTCAGTATTTCTGATTTGCTAGGTCCTCTAAAGGATAGTAATTTTTTCAGTGCTTCTCAGTCAGTAGGTATTCCGCAGGAGTTTTCTATCAAAGAGCTTGCCGACAGTACTCAAAAAGTTCTCGCCAGCTCGTCTCAAGGTTTCGTAAAGGTCGCGGGGACATTTTTCGGCGGTTTGATAAACTTTATCCTTATTATGGTCATCTCTTTTTACTTGGCAGCTCAGGAAGATGGGGTGGTCGATTTTCTAAGGATTATTGTACCAGTCAAAAATCAAAAATATGTCCTAGATCTTTGGAAGAGGTCTCAGCTCAAGATCGGATATTGGATGCAGGGGCAGTTTTTCCTAGCATTTTTCATCGGACTTTTAGTGTGGCTTTTTCTGGCTATATTTGTGGGTGTTAAATATGCGTTTACCCTCGCTGTTTTGGCGGCGGTGTGTGAGCTGATCCCTATTTTTGGACCACTTATCGCTGCTATACCAGGAGTGCTTGTGGTGGGAGGGGAAGGTGGAACACAAATGGGGGTCATTGTGGCACTTATATATTTACTCATACAGCAGTTTGAAAACCACCTTATTTATCCTATGGTGGTGAGGAAAATCGTGGGTGTGTCGCCGATACTGGTCATTGTGTCTCTTGTTATCGGGCTCAAGCTGGCGGGCTTTCTCGGCGTAATCCTCTCAGTACCACTCGCGGCGGTGTTTATGGAGTATGTCCATGATGTGGAGCTGGATAAGAGAGCGGAGCACGAGCGTTTGGCTCAGATTGGGTAGATGGGGGTATTACTTATACTGAGAGCCATAAAATTCTTTCTCGGCATATCTTTTAAAAGGCACGAATATTTTCTTGGTAGAAAATTTCTCAGTCTCGGCTACCCGCCTTGCGAAGTCCTTTTAAAAGATACGCCTTCAACGAATTTTATGGCATGGCGAAAGATTTGCTTTATATGAAAAAACAAAATACATTTTACATTACGACCCCGATTTTTTACCCTAATGCTGAGTTGCATATGGGCAATGTGTACCCAGTGATACTCTGTGATATTTTAGCTCGATATCATAGGCTTATTGGCGATACCACATACTTTTTGACTGGTTCAGATGAACATTCGACCAAGGTAGTAAAAATGGCTGAAAAAGCTGGTAAAACTACAGAAGACTTTTTAAAGGTTACTGTTGGAGGTTTTAAAACTCTTTTTGCTTCGCTTGATATTTCCCATGATCAGTTTATTCGTACTTCGGATCGTGAGATACATTGGCCTGGAGCTATTTTGATGTGGAATAAGCTAGTGGAGGCGGGGGACATTTATAAGAAAAGCTACAAAGGTCTGTACTGTATTGGTTGTGAAGCTTTTGTGACCGAAAAGGATTTGGTGGGTGGTAAATGTCAGTACCATGACACTGTACCAGAGCTTCTTGAGGAGGAAAACTACTTCTTTAGACTTTCAAAGTATACCGAAAAGGTAAAGGAAAAGATTGTCTCGGGCGAGCTCAATGTTATGCCAGATTCTCGCAAGGCGGAAATCCTCGCACTACTAGATCGTGGGCTAGAGGATGTCAGCTTTTCCCGTCCAGCAAGCAAGAATCCATGGGCGATACCAGTACCAAACGATCCCACTCAGACTATGTATGTCTGGTGTGATGCACTTGTAAACTATATCTCGGCTATTGGCTACGGACGGGACGATAAAATGTTCGAGATTTACTGGCCGGTAGATTTTCATGTTATCGGCAAGGATATTTTGCGTTTCCATACGGCTTTTTGGCCAGCGATGCTTATGTCTGCGGGTCTTCCTTTACCAAAAAATATCCTCGTGCACGGTATGATTCTCTCTGGCGGACGAAAAATGTCAAAAACTCTTGGTAATGTGATAGATCCACAAGTGCACATCGCAGAATATGGCAAGGACGCTTTTCGATATTTTATCGCTCGACACCTTTCTACATTTGAGGACAGTGAAATAACCCCTGAGTCGTACAAAGATGCCTACAATGCCAACCTCGCCAACGGCATTGGAAACCTCGTCTCTCGAGTAATGAAAATGGTGGTCTCATACGATATATCGTACGAAATAGTAATGGGGGAGAATAAGCTGATTAAAGAATATTCAGCACATCTCGACCGTTTTGAAATAAATAAAGCGATTGATATTGTCTTTGCAAAAGTTGGTGAGCTAGATGCATTTATCCAGACCAGTCAGCCGTTTAAGACTATCAAAACTGATTCTAAAAAGGCCCATGCGGATATCGCGTATCTCGCACAGGAGCTGTATGTGGTAGGAGAGGCTCTTGCACCATTTATGCCAGAAACTTCAGCGACGATCATGTCACTCGTGGCTTCAAAGAAGTCCCCAGAGAAACCTTTGTTTGAGAGGAGGATGTAATAAACGAAAAGATAATGGATGTTAAAAAAATTAAGGAACAATTAGAAAGAGAAAGTTTCAAGCATGTTTTTGAGTGGGAAGATGCACCTGATATTGAGTATCAAAAGCACTCTCATAAAGACAAGGTGGTTTTCTATATAGTTTATGGCGGTGTGACTATGTATTTCGGAGACAAGACACTTGAGTTTAAAAAAGGCGATCGTTTTGATGTTCCGGTTGGGATTGAACATACAGCAAAAGTAGGGAATCAGGGTTGTAAATGGGTGGTAGGAGAGATGATTGAGGGTGACGCTTAGTCGCTCAACCAAGCCATTTGAACGGCTCAACAGGCGTGTTGAGCCGTTCAAATTCAGATAAATTCTAAAATAAGAGCTTCTATCCTATTGACAGATAGTTAAGACTGGTATATAATGTATATAGAATTTTGAGTCATTGAAAATATGCAAATTCGCCACAGCTTTGGCCTCGAAAGGGCTTTTGAGTCGAAAGCTGTGGCGAAACATCATCTTTTTCGGAACACTCTTCTTGGTGGGTTTGGTAGTAAACCAAGGCACGCGAAGACTCCAGAAAAAATGGTGCAATAGCCGGCAAAAACACAATGAGCAATCAAAACAATCAGACCGCAGCTGCTATCGGGGCTATCACAAACGCGGTGGACTGGGAAGCCCAAGGTCTCAACCTCCAGGCTATCGTCGAGGCTGGAAACCAAGGCAAGCTTGGTGGCCCGCTCACGAAGTGGTTCATCGAGTATGGCTGGCTTACCCCGGCGCAAGCGATGAAAGTCGAAGTCCTGCCGAAAGACGCAGAGCTTCCCAATGGCATCATCTCCATCAACCGCACCACTCCGCTTCGGCATCCCGAATGGGTGAAAGAACCTCTCTACGACGAGAGCATGGGTCCGGCCGAGATCGACCCATCGAAAGCCGAGCAGTGGCTCCACGACAGCCAGAAAACTGGTGTCGTCACCGGCACGGTAATCCACGATTATCTTGTCGAGAAAAAGATGATCGAGAGTTGCTATGGCCTCCGCGAATTGCTCGCCATCCAGGCCAAAGGCATCGCCTACTTCCGCAAGCATTTCAAAGGCATGGCCGTCTTCGGCTGGAAGGGCACGGTGCGGCATCGCGACGACAACCTTCACGTCCCGTATCTCGTCGATGACGGCGGCAAGGTCATCCTGCACTGGTACTGGCTCGACAACGACTGGAGTTCCCGCAACCCCGCCCTTCGCGTCGCAAGTGGCTCTTGAGCCCTTGGATACTCGGGCACTTCGGGTCCTTGGACCCTTTGTGCTTTGACCCTCCGCACTGAAAAGTGTGTGAGGGTTTTCTTTTTATACTGAAGACAATATGCTAAAATTCTTAGTGGTAGTAGGTGAATATGCGGGCGGTCAAGGCTTCCCGCTACCGAACCCAGTATCCATGAGCTGAGAGCGTCTGCGGTCACGGCTTCAGACGGAGGGCTCATGCCGTCTACAGGTGCCTATCATGGACTTGTAGGCTAGACACTTCAAAAAAAGAAGTTACTTGGTGAAGAGGACTGGTGCATTATGATGCAAAATACGATTCAACTCTGAGATCGCTACGGGGCTTCGAGGGGTGGTGTTACAGATGGTCTTCTTCACAATACGACGGTGCGGCATCGCGACGACAACCTTCACGTCCCGTATCTCTACGATGACGGCGACAAGGTCATCCTGAACTGGAACTGGCTCGACAACGACTGGAGTTCCCGCAACCCCGCCCTTCGCGTCGCAACTCACTTCATTTCCCAGTGCCACAAAATGTGGCGCTGGGTTTTTTATGTTATTATTTTATTATGTCTTTTAAATACCTCGATATTCACTCCCACCTCCAAATGTCAGAGTATGATGCTGATCGGGAAGCCGTACTTGCACGGATGAAAGAGGCTGGGGTGGGGACTATTGTAGTGGGAGTAGACTACGAGAGTTCTAAACGGGCGGTGGAGCTCGCAGAAAAACATGCTGAAATATACTCTTGTATTGGCTTACACCCAAAAGATAATCTAGCGGAGGTATTTGATGTTGAAGCATATAGAAAACTCACTCAAAATCCAAAGGTCGTAGCGATAGGGGAATGCGGGCTCGACTTTTTCCGCATGGAGGGCGACTCAGGAAAAGTCGAAGAAACAAAGTCTCGTCAGAAGCAACTTTTTATACAACAAATCGAGCTGGCGATAGCGGTAGGTATACCCCTCATGCTTCACTGTCGTGACGCCTACCGAGAAGTGCTGGATATACTTATTCCTTATAAAAAAGAGGCGGGGGAGAGACTGTATGGCGATGTACACTTTTTCGCTGGCGATACAGAGACAGCGCGAGAGTTTATCGAGCTTGGTTTTTCTTTGTCTTTTACTGGGGTAATCACTTTTGCTCGCAATTATGACGAGGTTATTCGTTCTATACCACTCGAAAGCATTCTTTCCGAGACAGACGCACCTTTTGTGGCACCAATACCATATCGAGGCAAGCGGAATGAGCCTGCCTATGTGGTTGAGGTGGTAAGAAAGCTTGCCGAGATACGCGGGGAAGATTTTGAGAAAGTCCGTACTCAGCTCCTTGAGAACACAAGACGAGTGTTTGGTCTATCACTCCTATAGTCTTATCTATCGCCAAGGAGCTCTTGTATTTATGAACTCACTGTGTTAGTCTATATTCTATGCAAAACAAAGAGAATATCGTGAGCGAAACAGAAATATACGAAGTCGGCTACCATATTATGCCATCTGTACTAGAGGAAAAGCTTCCGCTAGAGGTGTCTGCTATTGAGTCAGCTATTGTAGAAAAGAATGGCGGAGTAATCATCTCTAGTGAAACTCCATCAAAAATCGAGCTTGCCTACACCATGGCAAAGAAAGTTGGATCTACCCGATACAAGTGTGATGAGGCTTATTTTGGCTGGATCAAGTTTGAGATGCCGGCTTCAAATGTAAACACGCTCAAGACATTTCTCGATGCACAGGACAATATCCTTCGTTTTATTCTCATTAAAACTGTACGAGAAAACACTCTTGTGGGTGCAAAGTTGCTTGCAGATGAAAAGTCTGCACTTATTCCAAAGGAGGATGTAAAATCCGAGCTCAAGGTAGCTAAAACATCTGCAACTGAGGCTGAGATTGATAAAACTATCGATGAATTAGTAAAAGCATAACCATTATTTTATTATGTTTCTAAATCACGCTATCGTTATAGGTAATTTGACAAGAGACCCTGAGGTCAAGTCTTTACCATCTGGGATCAAGGTTACTACATTTTCTGTTGCCACAAACCGTGTCTGGAAAGATAAGGCTGGGGTCAAGCAGGAGAGTGCCGACTATCACAATGTTGTGGTGTTTGGACGATCGGCCGAGACCGCAGGGCAGTATTTAAAAAAGGGTCAGACGGCGATGGTGGAGGGACGCATGCAGACTAGGAGCTGGGACGATGCTTCTGGGGTCAAGAAATACCGCACTGAGATTGTTGCTGACCGAGTGCAGTTTGGTCCAAAGGCTGTGGCAGGAGGAGGGACGGGAGGAGGCTTTGCTCCACAGTCAGGCTCAGGTACTACTAGTAGTAGTGCAAAGGGTACCCCAGCAGATGATCAGAAAGCACCACCCTTGGACGCGATCGAGTATCCAGAAGAAGAGATAAACCCAGACGACATTCCATTTTAAGTGAATTGACCCAGATTTTGGAATGTAGCCGTGAACAAAAGATGGTAGTCAAACCTTAACCCAGCACCATTTATCGGACTTTACTTTTAATCATAATCTTGCTATACTGCAGAAACAAATAATAAATAGAGTGAGGTCTACGAAAATGGTGCTGGGTCATTATTTTCAAAAACTCGCTCTACTCGTTAAGAAAATATATGAAACAGTGCTTTTTTTCTAAAAACAACATTAAACATATTGACTACAAGGACACCGAGATCTTGAAAAAGTTCTTGAATCCTCATGCTCGTATGCTAGCTCGAAAGAAGACAAGTGTGAGTGCAAAGAGCCAGAGACAGCTATCTGAGGCGGTAAAGAGAGCACGATTTATGGGACTTATTCCCTTCATCGCTAGATAACAGACGAGACGGTAGACAGTAGTAGTCAGACATTAGACAAACAAAAAACCGCCAAATGGCGGTTTTTTGTTTTGACAAACCATATCATGGGTGTGGTATACTTAGGTAGTATTAGTTATAATTAAAATATGTATAATAACCAAGAAAGACCTGAGAAAAGTTTTGTTTTGAGTCGACAAACTGCAAAAACGGGAGAATTCGTAGTATCAGATGAGGTAGTTATATCAGGAACTCATCAAGATGGGGGAAAGTCAATTGGTGTTTCCTTTCACAAAGATGAGGTTGTCACTATTGTGCATGAAGATGAGGCTGGGGTCGTAATCTCAGCTCCAAGATTTATGTTAAATGTATTGTTGAAATGGGAAGATCTTGAAGAATCCAATCTAAGTTTAAGGGAACAGTAATAACAAAAAAACCGCCTATGGCGGTTTTTTTTGTTTGTCTAATGTCTAATTACTAAAATCTAGTGTCTATTTTGCTACTTCCCAACTCGTTCACTATACTCCTCGGTTTCAGTATTTATTTTAATCACATCGCCCTGGTTTACAAACATCGGTACATTGATTTCAGCACCAGTTTCTAGGGTAACTCGCTTACTGCCTCCTGAGATGGTATTGCCTTTGACTGCGTCTACTGCTTCGGTTACTTTGAGCTCGACTGAAATAGGGAACTTGAAGCCAATAATCTTTTCCTCAAAAGTCATCAGGTCGATGACACTATTAGCCTTGAGAAACTTGGCTCGAGTGCCAGCCACCTCCTCTGTCACAGAAAATCTCTTGCTAGCATCTCTTTCTTCACAGAACCAATATTCGCCACGGTTTTTGTAGAGAAACTTTACCTGTCGCGTATCTATTTCGGCTTCCGCAATCTTTTCAGATACATGGAAAGAATGCTCTGTTACCTTACCTGTCAGAAGGTTTCTGATTTTCGTTGCATTGACAGGTTTTCGTTGTTGTTTGCGAAAAACATGCGAGGTGATTACTTCGTAGGGAGCACCTTCAAAAACAATGTATTTCTTTTCTACTACTTCGCTATAATCGAGCATTGCCATAGGGATCTTGGATAATTGAGTAATGAGGCTTCATTCTATAGGAGTAAATGAAAAAAGTCCAATCTTTGGAAGTAAAATACCCCCCACGGCGTACTCGCCGTGGGGGGTATTTTAGCTTTTTAACCTCCCAAAAACACGAAAATCGTTAAAAAACCAAAACGGCTCTGTAGAGCCACACTAAACGGCTAAACACTCGTGTTTAGCCGTTTAAATTTAACCTTTTTATTCCTCACTAGCCCCTGGAATCGGCAAACCACCGTCCTTGAGCTTTTCGCGTATTTTACTCAAGATTTCTTCTGCCACTTCCTTATTTTCTTTTAGGAACTGTCGAGTGGCATCATAGCCTCGGCCTAGCTTGACCTCGCCATAGCTGTAGCTGTTACCAGTTTTGTTTACAAGCTCCATTTTTTCACCCAGAGCAATAATTTCACCCTCCCTAGATATACCCTCGTTGTACATGAGGTCAAATTCAGTTTGCTTAAAAGGTGCCGCTACTTTATTTTTTACTACCTTCACTCTGATACGACCTCCCATTATCTCCTCACCTTTTTTGATTTGGGCAATACGACGAATGTCGAGACGGATAGAAGTATAAAACTTGAGGGCTTTGCCACCTGGGGTAGTTTCTGGATTGCCAAACATAACACCGATTTGCATACGGATTTGGTTGATAAAAATCACCAAGGTTTTACTCTTTGCGACTATGGCAGTGAGTTTTCGGAGTGCCTGTGACATGAGACGAGCTTGTTTACCGACATGATGCGCTCCCATATCTCCCTCAATTTCATCTTTTGGAGTGAGGGCAGCGACTGAGTCGATCACGATCACATCCATTTTACCTGATCGGACGAGACTTTCCACTATTTCTAGTGCTTGCTCGCCGTTGTCTGGCTGGGATATTAGTAATTCGTTTATTTTTACACCAAGTCGTCCAGCATAGTCAGGGTCCATAGCATGTTCAGCATCTATGAAAGCACAGATACCACCTGTCTTTTGGGCTTCTGCTATTATGTGGAGCGATAGGGTAGTCTTGCCGGATGACTCTGGTCCAAATATCTCGGCTATTCTACCGCGAGGCATTCCACCGACCCCGAGCGCTGCGTCTAGTCCGATAGATCCAGTAGGTATTGCATTCACATCTACTTTTGGCTTTGCACCGAGCATCATTATGGAGTCATCTCCAAATTTACTTCGTATCGCGTCAAGTGTATCATCGATATTGGCGGTGGTTGCTTTTAATTCTTTTTCTTTTTTAGGTTTACTGAAGGCCATTTTTATATGTATTAGTTTATAAACTTATTTATTTTTTACCACAACCTCATCTTCAAAGCGAAGATTTAGACTTCTAATCTCATTTTCCATAGTCTCGGACATTGACACAATAGATGGTAATGTTTTTTCAATTTTATCTAATCTGATATTTGTTTCTCGTGCGTGATTATCCATATTGAAAAGTGTGGTATCAGTTCTTTTTTTAAAGTCGGTCATTTCCTCTTTAAACTCAATCATTTCATCTTTGAATTCAGTGAATTCTTTTTTTGAAACTGTATTATCAAAGCCTTTCTTGGTAGATATAGCAAGATTATCGACTATTTCTGATAAATCACTAATCGATTTAGTTACTTTTACCAAATCAGCTTTCGTCGCCATATTTTCAAGTACTTTGGCTAGATCAACCTTTGTCGCCATGCCACTAAGATCAGCTTTCGTCGCCATATTTTCAAGTACTTTGGCTAGATAAACCTTTGTTGCCATACCACTAAGGTCTGCTTTACTTGCCATACCCTTGATGTCAGCTTTTGTTGCCATACCCTTGATGTCAGCTTTTGTTGCCATACCTTTAAGAGATTTGGCGATTGTCTCAAGCGTTATTTTTTTCTTTTCCATTTTTTTATTCATACGGATAGTATATCACACACTTGGTGATGTAGAACTCGCCACACCTTCTTTCCTTACCAGCTCTAGTCTCTTGACCACCTCCCGTCCAAATCGATCTTTTGCCCGTATTGTAAGTACGGTATAGCCTGGAGCAAGGAGTAATTTTTCCGAAAAACGCCCAGACTGATCTATAAAAATAGGGCGGTCATTGAAGCTGATAGAGTTTATCTTTTTTGTTGTACCCTGAATAAGTACCAAGGAACCTACTACGACAGAGCCGTTTTCAGGAGATTCGATGTTTACTTGTGGTCCTAAAATTAGGTCGCGAGAGGCAAAAAAAGCGTAAGTAACAATAGTTATCACTGCTATACTGATAATAAACCACTTAAGAATAAATTTTGTTGCTCTTCTTTCCATACATAGTGGTTATTATTTTGAAAGTATGTCTTCTGTTGCGACATGGTCCCCTTGGGGTGCAGGGTCGCCCGACATAGCTGATGGATCACCTATCGCTTGCAGTACCTCCCTAGGCTTTGCCCCATCTCCTGGTCCTATTACACCTCTTTCCTCCAGCATATCGACAAGTCTGGCGGCTCTAGCATATCCCACCCTCAGTTTCCTTTGGATATATGAAGTCGAGGCCTTGCCCGCCTCTAGTACTACTCTGCGAGCCTCGTCATACATATCATCATCGTCATCTAGACTTTCACTATCTAGATTACTATCAAAAAGCACATTTTTATCGTTTTCTGCTGTGGCGAGATTTATTTCGTGAGGGATCTCGTTCTCGTATGTCTCGGCTAGGTACTTTACCACGCGTTTTAGCTCTACTTCAGAGATATAAGAGGACTGGATTCTTTGTGGTTTGGACATTTCCCCACCGAGATAGAGCATATCTCCAGCACCTAGAAGCTTTTCCGCTCCACCAGTATCTAGGATAGTCCGAGAGTCTATCTGAGATGATACCTGTAGAGCTAGCCGAGACGGCACATTGGCTTTGATTAGTCCTGTGATGACATTTACCGATGGTCGTTGGGTAGATAACATGAGGTGAATACCGATAGCACGACTCATTTGGGCTAGTCGGACGATAGCACTTTCGAGTTCCCTGGGAAAAGTTTGCATAATATCCGCCAGCTCGTCTATGACTACTACTATATACGGCATAGTTTCTGGTATTTCGGCTGCTGTAGGGGGTGTATCCGTCTGGTTTTCAGAAAGTTTTTTCAGGGCAGGGGTGAGTATGTTTTTATGGTACGACTCAATATCTCGTACAGAGTGGGACTCTAGGATGTCGTATCGGCGATCCATCTCTTTTGCTGCCCATTTTAAAGCCAGGATGGCTTTTTTAGCATCGGTTATGACGGGTGTGAGTAGATGGGGTATTTTATTGTACAAAGTGAGCTCGACGCGTTTTGGGTCGATCATGATAAATTTGAGATTGGCTGGGGAGTTTCTAAAGAGTAGGGAAGTGATGATCGAGTGAATAGTCACAGATTTACCCGAGCCAGTGGCACCTGCGATAAGGAGGTGTGGCATCTTGGCTAGGTTTGCAAAGTGTGATTTTCCAGAAATGCCTTTACCTAGGGAAATGAGTAGTGGCTTTTCAGACTGCTGGTATTCTTCTGAGGCGAGAATAGTGCCGAGTCCGACAGTGGTTTTGGTGCTGTTTGGTATTTCGATACCCACAAGTGATTTGCCAGGGATGGGTGCCTCGATACGGATAGGGTGAGCTGCCAGAGCTAGGGCAAGGTCATTGTTGAGAGATATTATTTTAGAAAGTTTTACACCCTCAGCTGGCTTTAGGGAATAGCGTGTTACCGAAGGTCCGATAGATATTTCGTCCATCTCCACATCAATGCCAAAGTTCATCAGTGTTCGCTTTATAATGTTTGCGTTTGCTTTTATGTCTCCTACTTCTGGTTTACCTCTGTCTCGTTCGAGTAGGGAAAGTGGTGGGGGAGTGAAAGTGGTGTTTGAATACGACAGTCTGGAGCCAATAGAAAACTCACTCTCGTCCTTACCCAGATTGACCAGCTCCTTTGCACGAGTTGGTTTTTTGTCTTCCTTTTTTTCTGCGAGAGCGGGTTCCTCTTTCGGTAGGATTATTTTTGTTTCGGTTACTGGTTCATACTCCTTTTTCCCATCAGTTTCTTTTGACAGAGTCTTTTTATCCTCCGAAGCTTTGTTTTTGGAGAGCTTTCTCCAGAAAAAAAGATACTCTATATTGAGCCGAGTATCGAGTGTTACTAGTACCGATATGATAAGGAGTGCTACTAGGAAAATCCCACTCGCAGGCTTTTCAAAAAGACTGATCAGTGGGGCAGAGATATAATGACCAATAGACCCTCCTTTACCAGCACTCGCGAGGTCGATAAGACCGAGCCCAGAGATTAAAAATAGAATGGATCCAATGATGCGTAGTAGATCAAACTTTCTTTCTAGGCTTTCAAAAAATGAAACACCAAGCATGGTAAAAAGAGCCGGGAAAAGATAGTAGCCTAGACCAAATAATCTTGAGAGATGTGTGTATACATAGTTTCCAACATGACCTGATTTTCCAAAAGCCGCTAGTATAAAAAGAATAGCAAATACAAAAAATATAATTGCGTAAATCCCTTGCAGCGTTTCATCTTTTAATTTTTTAAAAACACTCACTCCATCAGAATCTTTTTTATTCTTTTTTGTACCCATAAAATTATTATTTTGTTTCTATAGTATACCGTATATTTGGAATAATGTATCTGTGTAAATTGTTTACTTTGTCCTTCGACACGCCACAGTCTATTTAGAAAGGCTGTACTCTACTCGCAGACTTGCTTTTTACTTATGTCCGATATATCATGGACATAAAGTAAGTTCTAAAAGATTTAGTTTATAAGAGACAAATAAGTATAGGACTATACGCTGGCTGTATCAGACATAAGTACTGTGGTACCATACATACCCCATACATTTATAGCTAGATCAATAAAGCTTTAAAACAATGATATTATCAAACAATACAGAACAAAATAATCAAACTAGTGAGATAAAAGACATAGCAATCTTTAAGGATAAAAGATTCTGTCTTTTTGTTTACAAAAAGACAGGCAGACTGTCTGCTGGTGTGTATGTAGTAACCAATCTCCTATCGGACAGTGAGCCATTAAAATGGGAACTCAGAAAGTGTACACAAAAGCTCGTTACTAGCTCGACAGACGAAAGACTTTTTCACACATCATCTTTGCATACAGTGGTTACTACTTTACATACTCATTCGCTCGCGATACTTTCTCTTCTTGAGGTGGCATTCTACGCAGGACTGATAACTGAGATGAACTATTCAATACTTAGGCAAGAATTTATGATTTTTATTTCCTCAATCGAAGAAAAGCTCGATGGCTTTTATGGGACTGTTGATGTACTCGATTCTCGTTTCTTTGAACTTGGAAAAGAGTATCGACTTTCAAGGAATGATTTTGATCGAGAGAATAAGTCCAGAAGCAATGAGCGGTTACAATATGCGTCTAAAGGACAGCATATAGGACAGAAGAAAGATAAGGATTTTAATATTACATCAAATCAAAATAGTGACCCCAAAGCCCTATCTATATCTAAAGGACAGACTAACACGGCTGAACAAAAGAAATATCTAAAAAACTCAAGAAAGGAAAGTATTTTGAATCTTTTAAAAAACAAAGAATCATTGACCATTAGAGACTTTTCAAACAACATAAAGGACTGTAGTGAAAAGACTATCCAGAGAGAGTTACTCAGTCTGGTTACTTTGGGTGTCCTAAAGAAGGAGGGTGAAAGGCGTTGGAGCAGGTATGCAGTGGCGACAAATATTATAGAGTAAGTGCTCAAATTACGAAATGCGTTGAAGGCGTATCTTTTTGAAAGACTTCGGAGACGGGCAGTCGAGACTTGAGAGATTTTCTACCAAGAAAATACTCGTGCTTTCAAAAAGATATGCCGAGAAAGCATTTCGTAATTTGGGGAATATACCACCTATAGACGCTATTTCGTAATAGGGTGTACCTACCTAAACATGCTTTACTCAGCCTCCCCACTTTTTTCCTTGACTTTTGCATTTGTAGGGTATACTATTGTCTAGTGGCTAATTTTAGCCCTATACCATATTTAGTATGGTAGCCAGCATCCTTTTTATTACGCTAAAAGTGCGTATGTTTAGGTGTTCAGGCTTAGTTATCCACATATGCCGTTTTGCAGTAGTTTGGGTAAGGATATATAATATCCTGAGGTCAGCTAAATAGCTTTTTTGCTACGCTGATTTATTACCGAGAAGCTACTGAAAAGAATCAGAACTTTGACAACAAAATAGCTCGCATTTAAAAGTTTTCCGAAACTCCTTTTTCAGTTATGTCTGCACGGCTTTTTCAGACACCATTTATCAACTACCTTCAGAGGCTTGAGTCGATACTATAAGTCCTGAGGGATAGTAGTGTAGAAGTTTACGATAGTTTCTGTTCCCATTATTAGATTATTAGTAACCACGAAGCAGAGACTGTTTACATTATTAGAAATAAAAAAATTATGAATTCATCAATATCTAAAACAAAGAAATTTGTTGCAGGATTTGTTGGAGGTGTGATTGCACTTAGCTTGGTTCTTGGAGCAGCTGCTCCAGCTCAGGCTTATACGATCGCAGAGCTCACAGCACTTATTGCACAATTACAAGCACAGCTAAACACAGCAGGTACTACATCAGTACCAGGAAATTACACTTTTGCTCGAAGCCTCACAGTAGGTGCTACGGGTACAGATGTAAAGAACCTTCAGATCTTGCTCAACTCAAACCCAGCTACACGAGTGTCGGTTTCAGGAGCAGGTTCTCCAGGTAACGAAACTTCATACTTCGGTCCTGCAACACGGGCTGCAGTTATCAAGTTCCAAGTATTAAATAGTATTACACCAGCAGTTGGATATTTTGGTCCAAAGACTCGAGCAGCCGCTGAGCTCATTTCTACAGGTCCAGTAGTAGTTGTTCCACCAGGAACAGTTATTCCTCCAGTTATTGTTCCAACAGGTTCAGGACTACGAGTTAGTCTTGCAGCCGATTCTGCTAACACAGCATTGGTAGCAGGTCAGGCTATTGGTGAGCTTGGTAAGTTTACTTTTGTAAACCCAACAGCTTCTTCAATCACAATCACCAACCTCGCTTTCAAGCGAACAGGTGCTTCGTCTGACTCTACTCTTTCAAACATTTACCTCTATCAGGGTGCAAATCGTTTGACTGATGCAGCAGGTCTTAGTAACAGTGCTTTCAACTTCAATAGTAGTGCAGGTCTCGTAACTATCCCAGCAGGTTCATCAGTTTCAGTATCAGTTCGTGCTGATATTGCAGCGGGTACCTCAGGACAGTTGGTAGGTGTACAGCTTGTATCAGTAGGCTCAAACGGCTCACTAGAATCAAGTGTAGTATTCCCAATCAATAGTTATCAGCAGACAATCTCATCTGCTACTATCGGAACAGCAGCGTTCACATACACTGGTCCAACAAGCGCAAGTGAGAATCCAACAAGTGATGTTCGAGTGTTCGAATCATCTGTTGTTATATCAACACACGCAGCTAGACTTGAGTCTATCGCGTTTGAGAACCGAGGTTCATCAAATGACGCTGACTTCACCAACTTCCGACTCTTTGTAGACGGAGTACAAGTAGGTAACACAGTTGCATCTCTCGTAAATGATCGAGCAACATTTGACCTTTCTGCAAACCCACTTCGACTTGAGACAGGTACACGAATCTTCAAGGTACTTGCAAACATCATCGGTGGATCTGGTGAGACATACGATATCCAAGTTCGACGAACAGCAGATGTACGAATCGTTGATGCAGAAATCGGACAGCCTATCCTAGCGACAGACGCTGGTGGTAGCTTCCCAGTATCTGCTGCAGCAGCAAACACAGTTTCTGCTGCTAGTCTTTCAGTTACTCGAGCTGCAAACTCACCTTCAACAAACATTTCAGTGGGTGCAACAAATGTTAAGCTCGCTTCATTCGAATTCCGAGCATCTGGTGAGAATGTAAAGATCGAAACTATCACAGTTGATGCTGATTCATCACTTCAGACAACAGGTGGTTTTGACAACGGTAAAGTATTCCTAAACGGAGTACAGGTAGGTTCTACTCTTGATATCTCTTCTTCAGGTACAGACTTTGACTTTGGCTCATCTTTCATCCTCCAGCAGGGTCAGGTGGCTGTTGTTGATATCTATGCAGATGCAAAGACTTCAACTAGTACAAACTACGCAGACAGTACTACACTTGATGTAGGTGTTTCAGTAGTAGCTGCCGACACCGAAGGTGTTGATTCAGGAGACTCTGTATCAGATATCTCAGAAGTTGAAGGCTTTACTCGAACAGTTAGTGCGGCGTCAGTAACACTCACAAAGTTCTCTGGTTACGGTAACCAGACTATGATTGCTGGTACTAACAATGCAAAGCTTGGTGCATTTACACTTTCAGCAGGTTCTACCGAAGGTGTCAACATCAACACATTGACAGTTACTCTTTCTTCAGACGAATCAGCATCTATCACTGACCTTGTACTCAAGGATAGTGTTACTGGTACTGTACTCGCTACAGCAAAGCCAACCCCTTCAACAAGTAACTCATACTCTGTAAACTTTGTTGTTCCTATGAGTTCAACAAAGACCATTGACCTATTTGGTAATATCAAATCAGGTGCAAACTCAGGTGCATGGATTGCTGCTGTTGACGGATCAGGTACAGGTGCTAGTACTGCCACTTCAGTAACATTGTCTAGTGCAAACCTCCAGACTATCACAGTTGGATCAGGCACACTCACTGTTGCCGTAAATACTGGTAGTACTCCAGACACAAAGACAGTGGTGGCAGGTTCTACAATGCAGAAAGTTGGTTCATTCCGATTTACTGCACAGAACTCACCTTTCACTGTTCAGGAAGTAAAGGTTAAGGTTCCTGCAAACGCAGCGACATCAGTTTCAAATGTTGTACTCAAGTACAAGGATGCTTCTGGTGCAGAACAGACTGCTTCTCAGGCACTTACACTTTCTTCAGGTGCTCAGACTTATGCAACAGCTACATACACAGGTCTATCAGCTTTTGTTCCACAGAACACTGATCGAGATATCGATGTATATGTAGATGTTTCTACTATCGAGTCTGGTGCAAGTACAGGTGCCGCTGTGACAGTTACTCTTGACGCTAACGAAGGCTTCAAGGCTATTGACTCAGCTGGTACTTCAGATACCTCACTTAATGCTTCTGATCTAGGATCAGCAGACACAAGTGGAAAAGGTACTCTATATGTACGAAAGTCAGTTCCTACACTTGAGGCAGTTGCTCTTGACTCAACCACACTTTTGGCTGGTTCAAACGTAGCTATTGGCCGAGTAAAGATAACTGCAAATAGCTCAGGAGACATTGGTTGGAAGAAACTTTCTTTCACTGTAAACAAGACAGCGGCTATCACTCTTGGTGCAACCACCACGATGAAGCTTTACAACCTTGCTTCAAACACTGAAATTGCTGGTACATTTGGAACAACTACAGGCGCACTTCTTGGAGGTCTTGATTCACTTCAAAACTCTACAAGTGGTAACCTAACATTCGTTGCTACAAGTGAAGAGCAGATCGCTATGGGTTCATCTATCACTTACGAACTTCGAACAACTGTTGGAGGTCTCGCATCTGGTAGTAACTCAGTGAGTGTAAGTATTGCTAACCCATCGACATCAATCTCAACTGACACAGCGTCAGCAGTTGGTATCACGGTAGCATCTACTCCATCATTCACATGGACAGATCGATCAGCTTCAGCAGTTTCAGGAGGCACTGTACACAGCGAGTCTACGTCTGATTGGACAAATGACTATCTTGTGAAGACTCTCCCTCTAACAGTAGGAAGCAAGTCAAACAACTTCTAACTCTCGCGAGTTTTGAAGACAGGTTTACGAAGCATCGCTTCGCATACCTCTAGTCGAGAATTTAGCTCGACATGAGCGAACGCTTTGGGTAACCAAAGTCTAGCTCAGCAAAAAAACCACCCACCCGGGTGGTTTTTTTGCGTCTCTGTGTTACACTTTCATGCATGATGGGATATATGTACTCGGCCCCATTCTCCCTTTGTAAAGGGAGCAGGCTCCAGGCCGAGGGATTTTAAATACTCCGTCTGTAGTACCAGCAACCTCCTTTAGAAAAGGAGGAATAAATGCTAGTGACTTGACCAAAAACCTTCATATATGAAAACATTCAACGACAGTCTCGCTAAGATTTTCAAATGGCTACTACTTTTGCCCGCCTTTATACCACTTCTCTATATAGACGGCATGCTTTATCCGTACCTTGCTCCAAAGACCTTTATCTTTCGGGCAGTAGGGATTCTGGCAACAGCACTATTTGTATATCTCAGTGCCTCTGGTTACCCATTTTATTTTAAAAGGCTAAAGAATAAACTTTCATGGCTTCCTGCCGGATTGCTCGTAGTAGCGTATGCCACATCTCTTGCCGGAGTGAATTTCTATCATAGTTTTTGGTCTACTTTTGACCGTGGGGATGGTCTTCTAACCATATCGATTGTCGTTATTTTTTTCTACCTTATTTTACTTTACGCGGGAAAAGATTTTTTGAATAGGTTTTTAAAACTTACTGCTTTTGTTGGAAGCTTGGTCGCGGTACATGCATTTTTGCAATGGATCGAGATTGTTTCGGGGGTCAATCTCCCGTTTATCGACTTGACTCGAGGTCGTCTAGGAGGAACTCTCGGTAACGCAGCTTTTCTCGCTTCATATCTCGGTATGACCGCTTTCGCCACTCTTGCTGTCACAAGGACCGTCCTTGCGAGCATGAAGTGGAAAAAGATTGCCTATGCCTCAACTACTCTGCAGCTCATTATTATTTTTCTGACCGCTACTCGAGGAAGTATTATTTCTCTCATTGTTATTGGATTTATTTTTCTAGTACATCAATCATGGAAGGGGGGTGGAAGAGTAAAAAATCTATCCAGAACTGCTCTTGCGGGTGTGATTTTGCTAGGCATTATTTTTATTATATTTCGAGTCCAGCTTTCGCAAAGCTCATTTGAGCCGATACGCCGTGTCGCTTCTATTTCTTTGCAAGACGAAACCGTTTCGAGTCGACTATTTCTAGCCAAACATCTCGGTGGAGCGGTATTAGATCATCCGCTTGCTGGCTACGGTGCTGAGCATGTTGTCACTGTTTTCAATAGGGAATATGACCCGAGTGCTATACTCGAACAGTGGTTTGACCGTTCACACAATGCTTTTATAGATTATTTTTTACAGTATGGCCTCGTCGGTGGATTGCTCTATATTTTGATCATACTTTCAGGACTGATGTACGCACGACGAATGCATAAAAATGGAGATTCTCGAGGTATATATATCGGTGCTATCGTACTCATCTATGCACTACAAAATCTTTTTGTGTTTGATACTGCAGTGACTCTTTGGCTTCTGTTTGTGCTAATTGCTTTGACTATCGCGACGGATGATGACACCTCATCCATTTCATTTCCGACAAATTCTACAAAAAGTTCTTTGGCAGGCGTGCTGGCAATAGGCATTCTATACCTCATTATTCCTGTTTCTATCCAACCGCTGCGGGCCAATCTTTTGTTGGCTGACGGCTACCTCTATCACATTGCTGATGTAAAAAGAGCCAATATTTCTATGGAAAAGGGTCTTGCTCTCGGTACATATGCCGACCTAGAATATGGCTATCAGGCATATAGTATGTACACCGACAGGCAGGTAAGTATGCTAAAGGGAGATGAGCGAGTACAAGCGTATCGCTACACGGAAAATTTACTTGAAAAAAACTTTGCGAAATACCCCTACGATGCTCGCACGGCAGTATATTTTGCCCATGTACTCGAGATCGCTCCACCTGAGATTACACCCAATGAAGATTTGATAAATAAAGTGCTTGACCGAGCGATTGAGCTATCCCCACATCGTATTCAGCCGTGGTATTTGCGTGCCAATATTTTCCTGCGAAAGGGTGATACTGCTAAAAAGCTGTTGGATAAAAAAGCTTGGTATTTGCAAGGGGTAACTGTGATTGAGCAGTATGCAAAACAAGAACCGCGTCTCTCAGAGCCAAGATATATTCTCGCAAACCTCTATCTGTCTATAGGAGATCGCCTAATAGCTGAGAAGTGGGCGAGTGAAGGGTTGAGCCTATACAAAAACAACGAGGATACAGCTAGGCGAGCCATGAGATACTATCTGGCGGTAGAGGACTGGATAAACACTGCTCGTTTTATGGAGGATGTGATCTCGGCAAAGCCTGATGACCTCGATACTACCTACGACCTTGCCAAGGTGAGCTTTATGGCTGGCAACAAGGCTCGTACTATGGAGCTTGTAGAGTATCTACGGCGTGTCAAACCAGGGCTAGTGGAGACAGACCAGGCTTTTGTGGAGGCGATATCAAAGCCGTAGGAAATAAATGATGTATTGACAATGTCATTACATCGTATATACTTGTAGTATGACCACATTACAAATCCGTATAGACGAGAAGACAAAGAGAAAAGCAAAGAAGACCCTCGAAAGCCTTGGGCTAGACATATCCTCTGGGGTCAAGCTTTTTCTGGAACAAGTGATCACCACCCAGTCGATCCCTTTTTCCCCAGTCACGCCTAGTGGGTATAAGCTTCGGCGCGGAAGGGAATATTTAAAGGAGCTTGATGAAATAAAGAAAAATGGTAAAAGCTTTTCTTCTGTCGATGAAATGTTTGTGGATATTTTAAAGTAAGATGAGATCACTTTCTTACTCAAAAAGATTTAAAAAGTCTCTTAAAAGATATATTAGATCAGGAAACTTTAATCTCAATGAGCTTCAAGTTTTAATTCAGAAGGTTTGGCGTGGAGAACGGTTAGAGGAAAGGTATCAAAATCATAAGTTGTCAGGTGTATTCGAAGGCTACAGCGAGTGTCATATTAGGCCTGATTTGCTTTTAATCTATCATATCGATATGCAAGCGAGCCGATTAACCATTTTTGATATCGGTAGTCACTCCGAGCTATTTGGGTAGGAATGTACTTGCGAAAATAGTACAAAAAAAGTTATACACAGCACAGGAAAATAATGGGCATGCTATACTCTTTGGGTAATGAATTTTTACAAAAAAGAATATTTCTTTACCGTTGTCTGTGTTTATTAATAATTAACTTTTAAAAAAGTAGCTTTTTGTAAGCTACTTTTTTGTTTTAATCTATGAAAAAGTCTGTATATTTATCTACTTTCGTGTCTAAGGTACCCCAAATTACTAAATGCTTTCTCGGCACATCTTTTAAATGGCACGAGTATTTTTCTACTGAAAAATTTCTCAAGTCTCAGCTACCCGCTTCCGAAGTCCATTTAAAAGATATGCCTTCAACGCATTTCGTAATTTGGGGTAAGGTAGTATGTCTGGTATTTTTATTTACCTCCTGTTTTGCTTTTCAAAGCACTCTGGTGTCTGCATCAGTCGCAAACATCACTCAAACCGCTTTTACGACTTCGGCACAGACAGTCGCTACGAGTGCGGTCTCAGAAAAGCTCACCATACAAACTCAAAATACCGGTGGTACCGAGGAACAGCTCGATGAGACAGCCGACCTCACTCTCGGTTCCTCCTCTGCGACAGGGGAGTTTTCCTCGAGTGCCACTACTTGGAATCCAGATACTGTAATCACAATGAGTAAAAATTCTGCCAATCGTTCATTTTATTATAAAGATTCTGTAGACGGCACATACACCATTACAGCTACGCTTTTGACGCGTACTACTCAAAAAAGTTGGACGACTACTCAGACTATTATTGTGGGTACCGGGGGATCGGGAGGAGGTACTACTAGCACAACTACCGACACGACCACAGCGACGACCACCGATAGCACTATAGCTACTTCCACAGCATCTATTGTTGGCAGTACATCGTCTCATTCTAGTGGTAGCTCTATAGCTAGAGATCCTGAGCCGATAGAATTTGAGATTTTTGGAGGGAGGGACAGACTAGCTATGGTTGGTGCACCTGTTACTTTTCAGGCCAAAATCGTGATTATTAAAAATGTTTCAAGTCCATCGAGGTATCTATGGTCGTTTGGTGACGGCTCAGCTCATGATGGAGCAAAAGTTGATCATACCTACCTAATTCCTGGTGAGTATGCAGTGGTACTCAATGCAGACGCTTATGAAAGCAATGCTGTGTGGCGAGGTAGGGTTACGGTAGTATCTCCAGATTTTTCTATTAGTACCTCAACCCCAGAATATATAGAGGTGTGGAACAAATCAGCATTTGAAAGCAATTTAAACGGCTGGAAAATACAAAACGGCAAAGAATCTTTTACTTTTCCTCTAGATACTATTATTCCCGCTCATAAAAAAGTGGCTTTTCCATATCAGGTTACCAAAGTGTCTTCCGGACCAGATTTTTCACTAGAATTGTATAATCCGTCCTTAAGAGTGGTTACAAGCTGGAAAGCCCCAGTGTTGGCGAATGTTCCCGTCGCAATATCCACTAATCTTGCTTTAACAAACATCATATCTGGCTCAGCTTTGCTCACCAGTGCATCATCTGCTGAGGACATTGATATCCTATACAAAAAAGCTATTGCTATGAGAGATGAGTGGGAAGCTGTGAATAGTCCTGATGTTAAGGTAAGTGAAAATGAGAATGAAGTCGTTTTGCCGAGACAAGCTTCACTAGCACTAGTTGAGTCAAGTGTCCAAAAACAAGCAAAAACGGTAGTCGAGATTGAGCCAGAAGAAGTAAAGACCGAAAAGCTAGCAAAGGTCTTGGTGGAGGAGGCTATCCCAGAAAAAGTTAAAAATATCGAGCCTGTCTCAAAAGGTAAAGGCCAAACTGCTTCAGCGATCACTATTTTGCCAGAAAGTAGTGAGACGACACGGGGATTTTTTGGTACAATTATGTCATGGCCAGGTCGAAGCTTTCGTTTTGTGAGAGATTTAGTATTTTAATTAAATAATATGAGCATATTGCAACTATTCGATAAGAAGTTTTTCAAGACTGCGATAGGTTTTGGGGCTATTTTGGCTGTAGCAGGTATTGTTTTGAGTGTGGCTGGATACTACTACGAAAGTAATCTAAATATAGACAAAGCCACAGAAGCCAATGTAATAAGTAGCACCAAATAATATAATGAAAAAAGATATTTTACGCGTCATTGTGGGAGTTTTTATTTTTGCAACTTTGGTGGTAGTCGGACTGTATTTTTATGGTTTGTATTTACCTGATATAAATAGCTATTTTGCAAAGAGGGAGGAAGCGATAATTTTACAGAGAATGGAGGCAGAAAAGCAGGCTTTCAACGAGCTACATAAAAAAGATATTGAGGGTGGGGTAACACCTGAGGAAACATTTGACCTACTTATCACTGCTCTAAAGGCTGGTAATGTCGAGCTTGCGAGCAAGTATTATGTACCGATTTATCAAGAGGAGGCTAGGAAGGGGTTTGAGGAGGAGATTAAAAAGAATGGTGGGTTGGGGAGGAGTATCGAATCTTTTGTTGGAGTTAGGATGAATGCAAAAAAAGAGTGTGCAAATAGTGCAGGTGAATTGGGTGGATGTACTTTTGAATATATTTATACTGTAGATAAAGATGAAGTCGCTGATGTTGCAGGGAGACCAGAAAAGCTATTTTTTCCTAAAGGAAGTAAAGCATCACAAACTGTAAGTTTCTGGCTAAATCCATATACTAAAAAATGGAAAATAAAAGATCAACCATAGAATGAAGTTTTTTCAAATACTTTTGGTTTTTTGTATTTCATTCCTCACACCTTTTGTCGCATCTGCTTATCAGCCACGCACTACTCATGCAGGACTCACTGAGCAGATGATAGAGTTTTATAACTCTTCCAACTCAAAACCTATTGGTACCCCAGATATGGAGCTAATAGTGCAAGCATCTGTCGACGAGGATTTCCTCACTCGTCCACTCAATCATTTTTATGATCCTATTCGCAATATCGGTATCAACAACGCTCGTTCGTCAAAAGTCTGGGCAATAGATGGAAGTATTGTCGAGAATGACTATTCGTGGCCAAAGGCAATCCGTGCCTATGCCGAGGGTAAGGACAGGCAGGCTCTGATCGGTCTCGGGCATATTTTACACCTCATCGAGGATTTATCTGTCCCTGATCATACTCGTAATGATCCCCACAAGGGTGATGGGCTAGAAAACGGCTTTACAGGAGAAAGTCCGTATGAAAAGTGGACAAATGATACAAAAAATAGGGAGACTCTCAAGGGGCTTGCTCGTTGGTACCTGGTAGATGGGAGTAAGGCCTACCATTTCAATGATCTAGCTCAGGCTTTTGACTTTCTTGCTGGCTACTCTAACTATAACTTTTTTAGTCGGGATACTATTGTTAATAAGATTTATCAGTATTCCAACCCACTATTAAATGACGGAGATGGACTGTATCTGTATTCATTTGATAGTATAAATAAAGATAGACATAAACTACTAAAAATAAATAGAGACAAGGTTACAGGAAAGATAGAATATGTACTAGTAACAGACAACGACAAATCCGTCCTCTCCTCCTATTTCGATCGTCTTGCTAAACAAGCAATACTCACTGGTGTAGGAGTTATTGAGCTTTTCTTTAGAGAGGGCGAAAAAGCTCGTGCCGAGTACAAAATCGAGCAAGTAAAAGCAGAACAGGAGAAGATTGCCAAAGACGAGGCTATAGCAAAGGCTCAAGCAGATAAAAGCTACCTAGGAAAAGTAGTAGCTAGTATCGGCACTACTTTTAGTAACTACATTACAGAGCCTATAGTAAACACATCCAGACAGCTTGCCACGACTGTGTCGGGTGGAGCGACAGGTATCAGCCAAGCTTCCGGACACTACAGTGCTTTTTTGTTTTCAAGCAGTGCTTTGGCTGTACAAGAGGGTAAAGAGGCGGTAGTAGTAGAAGCCAATAAAGTCAAAGCTACCATAGCTCTCGCGACCGCTCAGGTAGCTACGATTATTCGACAAACCATAAATCAAAATATCGATACTAGTTCCCAAGTCGCTTCAGCATCTGAAATTGTCTCCCCACCAGCTAAAAATATAGCTTTGGCGACACCTACTTCCGAGATAAAATCCGTAACTATTCCAACACCGCCTATTGTTGAAAAAGTTATCAAGGAAATTTCCACCATTATCCCGTCATTTTTTTATAACGGCGGTGGGGGAGGTGGTTCAAGTCAGACTGCCAGAGTCATACAGCCCGAAGTAGTCATCGAGGATACTGCTACCAGTACCGCCACGACCAGCACACCTACTTTACCAGCTTCATCACTACTCTCATTTAATGTTACCGAATGCTCGCATTCATTAGTCGTGGGTATCTGTGCTGTAGCTACTAGTACCATCAGACTTTCTTGGCAGGCAAGCACCACTCCAGACTATTTCCAGGTCGCTATGAGTGGCACTCAAGATGAAATAGCCACAACCACAGAAAATCAAGCTGAAGTACTACTTTCTGGGGCGGGAACATATACTTTTTTGGTGGAGGCTTATGCTAGCACAACCTCATCTACCGCCTACGCCTCATCTACACAAACCGTAGTTGTTCTGGAAAATCCAGTAGTGATAAACGAAATAG
The DNA here is from genome assembly GCA_943350765.1 of Candidatus Tayloriibacteriota bacterium. Taxonomy (GTDB): domain Bacteria; phylum Patescibacteriota; class Minisyncoccia; order Phycocordibacterales; family PALSA-1337; genus SCTV01. Next base: position 117,651 of record CALRAJ010000003.1, read on the forward strand.
CATGGTCAGGCACTAGTGCTACGACGACTGATCAGTGGCTCGAGCTTTATAATAATTCTACCTATAGTATCGACCTTTCAGCCTTAAAAATCACCTCACTAGATTCAAACTTTTCTATAAACCTTGGTGGAGTTATTTCCTCACACGGATACGCTTTGCTCGAGCGGGGAAGTGATCAGGTGGTGCAAAATATCTCCGCCGATATGGTCTACGAAGTCATAGAAACCTCCCTACTTCCTGATACAGGTACCGCGCTTTCGCTACTTTGGAGCGACACAATCATAGACCAAATTCCCGACAGCACTTTCTTTGGTTGGACAGCAGGAAATGAAAATGTTTCGATGGAACGCTTCAGTACTACAGTTTCCGGTAAAGATGCTGACAATTGGAGTTCAAACCTCGTCTATGTTTCTACAGGAAATGATTCTTTGGATAGTCCAATCTTCGGTACACCTCGGCAGAAAAATAGTATTTCCTATTTGATTAACAAAGGGCAGATCATTGAAAGCCCTGTCACGCTTACGATTGAAGATAGTCCATATATTATAGAGGGTGATTACGATATGTCAGTGATAGCTTCGACAGGTAGTCTTGTTGTAGATCCTGGAGTGGTTATCAAAGTATATAATTCATACCCTGTATATTCCAATGGGCAATTAAATATTCACGGTACAGTTTCAAATCCAGTCATTTTTACAAGTGTATTAGATACAAGTGTGGGAGCTGGTATTCCAATACGCACAGAACAGGTCGTGGGTGGAAATACTTTTGCTGGCATCACACTTTATGATGGTTCCGAGGGGTCGGTTATCAATAATTTACAAATAAAGTCAGTAAAGAAAGGTATTACTTTTAATAAAACCAATGCAAAAGTGGACGGTCTCTCTATTTCAAATTCAGACAATGGTATTACTATAAAAGACGGATATATTACTCTAAACAATATACAGCTCGAGAATATCCAAGAAGATGCGATAAGTGTGTATGGGGGTGAAATGATTATATCGAGCAGTACTATTTCGGGGGTGTATGATGGAGATGCTATTGCTCTATACACCGCATCGTCATCTATCACTGGCGTTTCGATTTCTGGATTGGATGATGGTGACGCCTTCGGTCTTTATGATTCATTTGCAACACTCGACAATGTATCTACTTTAGATAGTATGGGTGGCTCCGCACTTGGTATGTACAGTAGTTTTGCAACCACCACTAGAAGTGTCTTTAAAAATGGTTTGTTTGGTATCGAGCTGTATTCATCTGCTCTACATATATCGACCAGCACTGTATCTGGATTTGAGCGTACGGGGATTTCTGGGTATTCAAGTAATCTAGTTATATCAGGAGTAACTGTTTCGAGTAATGCTACGGGTATCGATGCTTATGGAGATTTTATGTCCATTGACTACAGTAATATTTTTGGCAATACCGACTACGGTCTTTATTATGCTGGGTCGGGCATACTACAGGTTATGCATAGCTGGTGGGGTGATATGACAGGACCATATCATGAGACGGATAACCCAGCGGGTCTAGGAAATGGAGTTTATGGGTCGGCGGACTTCTCAGGGTGGCTTTTGGAAGCTATCTAAAAATCATCTATGAGCAGAGGTGTTTTATGAGAGCTTATTTGCACAATCCACGAAATTTTTTACTAAAAATTTCGTGGTCGCGTAGCGATTAGTCCTAAAAAGGTGGTTCGGAACGCGTCGGCTGAGACTTCAGGTTTTGACGGGCTAGCCCGTCCGTACCCTTCCGGGGCGGAGTAGTAATAGCAAAAAAGAGACTTCGGAAGCGGGTAGCTGAGACTTGAGAGATTTCTTACCAAAGAAATACTCGTGCTCTTTTTTGGTATTACTGCGAAGCCGTTGACTTTATTTTCCTATCTGCTATGATAGTACGCACTGGCTCATAGAGCTTGTTTTATTTCATAATGACACGGTCACTTAAAAAGGGTCCATATGTTGATGAGAAACTGCTAAAGAAAATAGCAGGTAAGAAACCTATTGAAACTGGGGTTATTAAAACATGGGCACGCCGAAGTCAGATCGCTCCAGAAATGGTTGGCTTTGCCTTTGGTGTACACAACGGCAAGCAACATCTCGAGGTACTTGTTACCGAAGATATGGTGGGTCATAGACTAGGTGAATTTTCACACACAAAGAAATTCTTCCGACACGGAGGTAAAATGCAGAAAGAGCTCGAGCTCAAAAAGAAAGAGGCTGAAATCACCGCAGCCAAGTCCGCAAAGGCTGAAACTCCAGCTAAAAAGTAATATATTCCCATGGTTACAGCATCACTCAACAACTATCGTCAGTCTCCTAGAAAAGTTCGCCTCGTGGCGACACTGCTTTGTGGTAAGACAGTTACCGATGCACTCGTTGCACTTCAGTTTGTAGGCAAGCGGGCTTCTGGTCCTATCGCCACCCTTATTCAGTCTGCGGTGGCAAATGCCAAGAACAACTTCAGTCTCGATGTGCAAAACCTTTTTATAAAAGAATTACGAGTAGATTCTGGTCCGGTACTAAAACGACGAATGCCTAGAGCACGAGGCAGAGCTTTTCCTATCCACAAGCGTACCAGCCATGTGAGACTTGTGTTGGCTGAGAAAATTGGAGGAGACAAAAAGTCTATGAAAGCTTTAAAATCACCGGTAAAAAGTTTACAGGCCCCAAAAGTAGTAAAAGCCAAAAAAGTCACAACTAAAAAATAACCACCATGTCACATTCAGTACATCCATACGCACATAGATTGGGTATTATCAGAGACTGGAAGTCTCGCTGGTTTGGTGTAAAAGGTCAGTACAAAAATTTCCTACTCTGCGATATCACTATTCGAGAATACTTGGAAAAGAAGCTAAGAGGGTACTATGTTGCTGGTATTGATATTGAACGAAGTCAAAAGTCCCTCCGTGTTATTATAAAAACCTCACGACCGGGTATGATTATTGGACGAGCTGGTGATGGTGTTGCAAAGCTCCGAGATGCGGTAGTAAAACACCTTGAGAAAAAAGGTCTACCTCAGACACAAGAAATCAAAATGGACATAGAGGAGGTGCGAAGTCCAGAGTCTAGCGCTGCGATTGTAAGCTTTATGATTGCCGAAGGTCTCGAAAAACGACTACCTTTTCGCCGAGTAATGAAGCAGACTGTGGAAAAGGTAATGGCAAACCGTGATGTTCAGGGTGTTAAAATCCGCCTCGGAGGTCGCCTCGGAGGTGCTGATATGGCTCGGGTAGAAGACCTAAAAAAGGGTCGTATTCCACTGCAGACATTCCGTGCCAATATTGATTTTCACCGAGAAAAGGCACACATGACCTACGGTGATATCGGTATCAAGGTCTGGATATATAAAGGCAATATTTTTGCCAAAACCAAATAAATACTTCCATGTTATTCCCTAAAAAAGTAAAATTTAGAAAGTGGCATACCGGCCGAGAGAATCCAAAAAAGGTAACCCCTGAAACAAGAGGTATTACTTTGTCTTTTGGATCATTTGGTCTAAAGTCACTCGGTTATGCTCGAATGACCTCTAATCAGATCGAGTCAGCTCGAAAGGTGATGGCGAGATATGCTACAAAGTCTGGAAAAGTCTGGGTACGGATTTTCCCAGACCGACCATTTACGGTAAAGCCTGCCGAAGTAAAGATGGGTAAGGGAAAGGGAGACCCGGTCGGTTTCGTTTTCCCAGTATACGCTGGCAGAGTACTCTTTGAGATCGATGGCGTTGATGAAAAAGTAGCAAAAGAGGCACTTCGCAAGGCGGGTACAAAGTTGCCAGTCAAAACACGCATCATAAGTCGAGCTATTCTCGGATAACTTGCAATAATATCAAAAATATGTCAGATTTTAAGAAAATGAATGATGTAGACCTAGTAAAGACCCTCAAAGATAAGAGGGAGGCACTTCGGGTATTTCGTTTTGGGGTTGCGGGGAGCAAGACTCGGAATGTAAAAGAAGCCAGTGTGCTTAGACGAGATATTGCTCGAGTGATGACCGAAATAGGTAGCAAGAAAAATAAATAGCCATGAATACACAAACAACACAAAATAATACAGAATTAGTAGGAAAGAAAAAAGTTCTTTCTGGTGTTGTGGTGTCTGATAAGATGAAGGATACTATTGTGGTACTCGTGGAACGATATGTAAAGCACCCAAAATACCAAAAGTTTTTGAACCTTAGAAAGAAGTACAAGGTACACGATGCTGGTAACATAAAGAAGATAGGGGATAAGGTAGATATCGAGGAGACTCGACCTATTTCAAAGACAAAGCATTTTCGAGTACTCTAATTTTTATATACTTATATGATTCAACCAAGATCAATTGTACGAATAACAGACAACTCAGGCGCAAAAGTCGGCCGAATTTTCAAGGTACTTGGTAGTGCTGGTAAGCGTTGGGCATGTATTGGTGAGACTGTAGTGCTTTCAGTACAGCGCGCAGAGCCTAGAAAAGCTATCAAAAAGAAAGATGTTCTTCAGGCAGTGGTGGTACGACAAACCAAGCCATTTAGACGCTCTGATGGCTCATATATTCGATTTGATGAAAACGCAGTGGTGATTATTGAAAAGGGCAAGAAAGATCCTGTAGCTGGTCGCGTATTCGGTCCTATTCCACGAGAGTTGGCAGAAAAGGGGTATCAGAAAATCGCCTCATTAGCTCCAGAAATAGTATAAATACCATGAAGATACATAAAAATGACAATGTAATAGTGATTGCTGGAAAGGATAAGGGTAAAACCGGAAAAGTGGTAAAGGCAATACCAAAAGAAAACAAGATTATTGTCGAAGGTGTTGGTATGGTTAAAAAGCATCAGCGACCCACCAAAGGTGGTCAAAAGGGACAGGTAATTCAAAAGGCTATGCCGATAGATGTTTCAAATGTGAGGATAGCGGGTGTACAAAAGCCAAAGAAGGAGAAGGTGGTAAAAAAGGTGATTAAAAAAGCATAAAGACAGAATATTACTACTATGAAAACACTAAGAGAAAAAGAAGCTGGCGCGTTTGAGGCACTAAAGGTAGCTTTTGCATATAAAAATAAAATGCAGGCACCTCGCCTTGTAAAGGTGGCTATTTCGAGTGGTATCGGATCAATAAAAGATAAGAAAAAAGCAGAGCTTGTGGGTGATAGACTTGGAAAGATAACTGGTCAAAAGCCAGCTAAAAAAGGCTCAAAGAAATCAATCGCCGCTTTCAAGATTCGCGAGGGTGACCTTGTGGGTTATCAGATTACCTTGAGAGGTCAGAGAATGTATGATTTTCTCGAGAAGTTGGTAAATGTGGCATTGCCAAGAACTCGAGACTTTCGAGGTATTTCACCAAAGGCGGTGGACGAGATGGGTAACTACACTGTAGGTATGCGAGAACACACTATTTTTCCTGAGACAGCGGACGAAGATTTAAAGGATGTGTTTGGACTTTCGGCTACTATTGTGACTACCTCAAATAACAAAAAGGAAACACTAGCTTTCTTGGAGCTTTTAGGTTTTCCATTTAAAAAAGAGGTTGCGGTAAAGTAAATATAAATAATCTAACACAAAATTCGCCGTTCACCCGAAGTGAACGGCGAATTTTGTGTTTAAGAATGCTATATCTGACAACATATTTTGATTTTGGTAAGTTGTTGGTAGCGATTGGTTTGATGTATAATTGTATAATTATGGAAATACTGGAAAAACTATTCGGTTCACAGTCAAGGGTCAAAATGATGCGTCTTTTCTTGTTTAATCCTGAGCAGGCATACGGTGTTGATGATATTGTTTTGCGTGCAAAAGTTATAGCCAAAGAGGTCAAAGAACAAATCGCTGTTTTTGAAAAAATCGGGTTGGTTAAGAGTAGGCAACTCACTCAGGAAATTTCAAAGAAAAAAGGTAAAAAGATAGTGATCAAAAAGCTTCGGGTTCAGGGTTGGTTTCTTGATGATAGTTTCCTTTATATGGTGGCACTAAAAAATCTTTTGATTACTGTCAGTATGAAGACACACGAAGATATTGCAAAGCATTTTGGTCCAGTGGGTAAAATCAGGGCGTTGATAGTGTCCGGTATTTTTATTCAGGACTGGGAGAGTCGGGTAGATTTGTTGATTGTTGCAGATAATCTAAAACCTGCATCGCTTGAGCGTGCTGTAAAGTCCCTCGAAGCAGAAATAGGTAGGGAGATACGATATGCGGCATTTGAAACTTCTGATTTTCAGTACAGACTTGATATATATGACAAATTGATAAGAGATATCCTAGATTTTCCTCATAAAAAGGTTGTGGATAAGATAGGTATTGTGCACTAGGGATTGATTTATTTTTGTGGTATTATTTATGTGTATTTAGAGCCTGTTCAAAATCTAATGCCTAGGTCAAACCCTCAAATTTTGAGCGAAAATCAAACAGTTCGAGGAAACATATCGAGATACGCTGACGAGAAATGGATGATTTGTAGCCAAAATTTGAGGGTTTGGGCAGGCAAGCCATCTTTTACAAGAGATTAGTGCGGTTAGATTTTGAACAGGCTCTTAATGGTCGAATTTGTGCCTATTTTTTCATTATTACCATCAGTCTCTTGCACTTAAACTGATTGCAGTAGACTTAATAACAGATAATTTTATAATATTACTATGTTTCAAAATCAAGTAGGTGACTTGTTTGCTGGTCCTTTAACAGGTATTTGGAGCGGGGTTTCGGAATTTATTCCACGATTTGTGTTTGCGTTGGTTATTTTTATAGTTGGTTGTATTGTTGCATCATTTATTAAAAAACTGATAGTTCATATCATAAGAATGATAAAGCTTGATCAGCTTTTGGCTACAGCTGGGGTGGATGTGGTTTTAAGACGAGCGGATATGAATTTGGATTCTGGTAAGTTTCTCGGTACTCTGGTGCAGTGGTTTGTGGTTATCGTTTTTTTGGTGGCTTCACTCAATGTTCTCGGGCTTGCACAGGTGAATGAGTTTTTCCTTGCAGTGGTTGTAAATTACCTACCGCGTGTGATAGTAGCTGTACTCATGCTCATTGTCGGAGTACTTGTTGCCGATTTTATGGGTAAGGTAGTGGTGGGAGGTGCAAAGGCAACCAATGTAATGCAAGCCAATCTTCTGGGTAGTATTACACGATGGGCTATTTGGATTTTTGCTCTTCTTGTAGCTCTACAGCAAGTAGGCATCGCAGGTCAGCTTATACAGACTATTTTCCTCGGCTTGGTGGTGGCAGTATCTCTCGCTGTAGGTCTAGCTTTTGGTCTTGGTGGACAAGAAGCAGCATCAAGGGCGATCGAGCGTATTCGACAGGAGATTGCATCTCGAAAGTAGTTTTCTTTCTAGAAAAACTTAAGTTTTCTAAACAAAAAATCTTGCCATTAAAACGGCAAGATTTTTTGTTTGGAAAAGTAACATTTTATTTACTTAAATCACAGGAAATTTTTTGCCAAAAATTTCCTGGTGTCGTGTAGCAACTAGTCCTAAAAAGGGGGTTCGGAGGCTGACGAGCCGAGACTTCAGGTCTTGGCGAGCCAGCCAAAGGCCGTACCCTTTTTAGGACTAGTTGCGAAACCGTTGACAATAAAAACGCCCTAGTATATACTATCCGTTACCTGAATATGTTGAAGAATCACTTTAAAAAGCGCTAAAGATAACGGATATTTTTCTGTTGTTTTTAGAACCGCTTAAAAAAGCGGATTTTTGTTTCCAAAAAGGAAACACCCAACCGAATGGTGCGAGGTTTAGGGCTAAATCATTCACGAAGGCGAATGATCGCCCGACTCCACGAAATGGAGTTTAGGGTCCAGAAACGACCGTCACTTTGAAAAATAAATCCTATCGTCGTATCAACTTGCGGTGTACTCTTTTGGGTATACGCGTGGGTCTTTTCGGTACGATAGATAGCTGTACTGCGGAAACGCAGTACAAAACCTTTATCAGGTTTTCAATCAGGATCTGGTAAAGCGAATTGGTAAGTCTGTGGGGAGAAATCTTCACAGACAATTGTAAGTAAATAATTGTGGTTTTTAAATTTCCTAATAGGAAATTAAGAGCATATGGTGGATGCCTTGACTTGAAGAGGCGATGAAGGACGCGGTCTGGCTGCGATAAGCTTCGGGGAGGTGCCTAGCAACCTTTGATCCGAAGATTTCCGAATGGGGAAACCCCTCGTGCTTGACACGAGACTCTGTAGCAATACAGAGAGCATACCCAGGGAAGTAAAACATTTCATTACCTGGTGGAAAAGAAAACAATGTCCGCAAGGACAATATTTCCTAAGTAGCGGCGAGCGAAAAGGAAAGAGCCCAAACCGAAGCATCACGGTGAGTGTGATAGATGAGGCGAAAGTCGAAAGTACGAAGTCTAAGGTCGATTCAAAATGCAAACACTATGCATTTGAGTTCACTTTTGACTTTTAGGCTTAGGACTTTCGACTTGTGCATCGTACCCAGCGTGATGCTTCGGGGTTGTAAGGTGAGAGCGTTCTATTTATAGAAGTAGAGTTAAAAAATAGTGTATTAGCTTAAATATCTGAAAAGATATACCCTAGAAGGTTATAGTCCCGTAAGCGAAAATATACTATCTCTATTGTTCTCATTCTTGAGTACCTCGAGACACGAATGGCTCGGGGGAATCTGCCGGAACTAACCGGTAAGGCTAAATACTCTTCAAGATCGATAGTGAACTAGTACCGTGAGGGAAAGGTGAAAAGTAGCCCGTCAAGGGCGGTGAAATAGACCTGAAACCATATGCTTACAAGGAGTAGAAGCGGTGTCTCGCTTGTGCGAGGAAAAATAAAGAATGTATGTATTGAATTATTCTCCCTTTTTTAAAGGGAGCAGGCTCCATGCCGAGGGATTTAAATTTCAAATCCCTCCGCGCCAGAGTACTGTCGGTGCTCCCTTTAAAAAAGGGAGAATTTAATACAACAGCTTTTGATTTTTATTCGTAAAAGTGAGACACCGTGACTGCGTGCCTATTGAAGAATGAGCCAACGAGTTAATGTATGCTGCAAGCTAAGTCCTTTACCGGATGGAGCTTCAGGGAAACCGAGTGTTAATAGCGCGTCTGTAGTATACATTAGACCCGAAGCCAGGTGAGCTTGTCATGCGCAGGGTGAACTCTCGAGAAATCGAGAGGGAGGCCCGAACCGGTGAGCCGTTCAATACTCTCGGATGACGTGTGATAAGGAGTGATAAGCTAATCGAACCTGGTAATAGCTGGTTCTCTCCGAAATAGCTTTTGGGCTAGCGTCGGAATTACCTTTGAGGGGTAGAGCACTGGAAGGTCTTGACAGGTCGAAAGATCCCGAGACCTATCAAACTCCGAATACTCAGAGTAAATTTTCCGGCAGTTAGACTGTGGGGGCTAAGCTCCATTGGTCAAAAGGGAAACAGCCCGGATCTCCATTTAAGGTCCCTAAATCTATGTTAAGTACGCTTAAGGTGGTAAGTTTTCTCAAACAATGAGGATGTTGGCTTAGAAGCAGCCATCATTTAAAGAAAGCGTAACAGCTCACTCATCGAGAGAATTTGCGCCGCAGATAATCGGGGTTAAACATAGTACCGAAACTGAGGATTGCATATGTCTTCGGACGTATGCACTGGTAGGAGAGTATTCGCAACTGCACTGAAGGTAAAGGGGTGACCCATACTGGAGCGTTGCGAAGTAAGAATGTTGGCACAAGTAACCACAATGCAGGTGAGATACCTGCACGCCGAAAGACCAAGGATTCCTTGGCTATGTAAATCAGCCAAGGGTTAGTCGGGCCTAAGGGAATGGCGAAAGCCGTACTCGATGGACACATGGTTAATATTCCATGACGTATTTTGTGTGCGACGGGATGACGAAGAGTAGTATGTATAGCGCATTATTGGATTTGCGTTTGTGTCGTCAGGGTGATTTCCAGGAAAATCCGGAAGTCTGTGTTTAATCACGCTCCAAGCGATATGAAGATGCTCGGGTTCGCTCGGGTAAATTGTACAAAGCACACTTTCAAGAAAAATCTCTAAGCATAACGCAAAGTACACCGTACCGCAAACCGACACAGGTGGTCAGCTCGAGTAGAGTAAGGCGAACGAGTGATTTTTCTCCAAGGAACTCGGCAAAAAAGCAGCCGTAACTTCGGAATATGGCTTGCCCGAGCATCACATGGGGTGTGATGCAGGCAAAAGTCGAAAGGTCGTAAGTCTGAAAGTCGGGATCCCGACTTTATGGACTCTATACTTTTAACTTTTGACTCGTGCATCGCGCTTCGCGCGATGCTCGGGCCGCAGCGAAAGTATCCCTGGCAACTGTTTATCAAAAACACAGCTCCCTGCGAACTCGTAAGAGGATGTATAGGGGGTGACACTTGACCAATGCCAGAAGGTCAAACGACGGCGGTGCTATGGTCGCAAGATTGTAGTGCTGGATGTTGTAAGCCCTGGTGAATGTCGGCCGTAACTATAGACATGACCGTTGTAGTTACGCAAATAAATCTTGCCATATGCTGGAAACTCTGGCTTCACCTTCAATTTGGAGATGAAGAAAAAAGTGTTTATTACTACTCGCTTTGTCGAAAAGCAGTGACAATGTAATAACGCAGACAATCAGCAGGAAAGACTTCTTCTGTAATCAAAAATAAAATGGATTGGCTACGCCAAATCAAACCGGATATGGGAAACTATATCGCAGGGTTCACGGATGGTGAAGGAAGTTTCAACATTTCAGTGAAAAAGAGAATTGATTACAAAGATCATTGGAAGTTGACAGCCTCATTTAATATCTCTCAAAAAGACCGTGTTATCCTTGCTCTCATAAAAAAGGAGCTTGGGTGCGGGACTCTGCGAGAGAGAAAAGACGGAGTTGTTTACTACGAAGTGACTAACATCACTTCATTGAAAGAAAGAATTATTCCGTTTTTTAAACGGTTTGGTTTTCTTTCAGCACGGAAAAAAACAAATTTCTCCATCTTTTCGACAATTGTCGAAAAGATGGAGAAAGGAGAACATCTGACAGATGAAGGTTTTCTGAAAATTCTAGAATTGAGAGAAACTCTCAATGAAGGAAGGGGAAGAAAACGTAAGTATAATTTATCAGATTGTATATCAAAAGAAGAATCCTCAGAGACTATACGCAAGACGGTTTCAAATCAATTGGAAGTCGACGATTTGAGAACGATGATATAGTCCGACCTTTGTGGCGACACAAAGATTAACAAAAAAGCAGAATCTTTGATAAACAGAGACTAGTTAAATAAGTCGAAATAGTATGAGTGCATTGCTACTACATTATGAACGGTCCTAAGGTAGCGAAATTCCTTGTCAGGTAAGTTCTGACGTGCACGAATAGTGTAATGACTGGGGAACTGTCTCGGAGAATAGCTCGGTGAAAATACAGTACCGGTGAAGATGCCGGTTACCTGCAGTTAGACGAAAAGACCCTAGAAGCTTTACTGCAGCTTGATATTGAGCATATGTTTTTGATGCGTAGCGTAGATGGGAGGATTTGAAGTGTATCTCTCGGGGTGCATGGATCCGCAAGTGAAATACCATTCTTTAAAAATATATGTTCTAACCTGTACGGCAAAAACGCACAGGGACATTATCTGGTGGGCAGTTTTAGTGGGGCGCTATCCTCCTAAAGAGTAACGGAGGAGTTTATTAAGGTCAGCTAGGCGCGAATGGAAACCGTGCCGATAGTGTAATGGCATAAGCTGGCTTAACTGTGAGGCGTACTTGCCAAGCAGATGCGAAAGCAGAACATAGTGAACCGACCATTCGCATTAGACGCGGTGGAAGATTATCGGATAAAAGCTACTCTAGGGATAACAGGCTGGTTGTGCCTAAGAGTTCATATCGACGGCACAGTTCGGCACCTCGATGTCGGCTCAACTTATCCTGGGGGTGGAGAAGCTCCCAAGGGTATGGCTGTTCGCCATTTAAAAAGTTACGCGAGCTGGGTTCAGACCGTAGAATAGTCGTAAGGTCAAAAGTACCAAGTCAAAAGTCAAACATTATGCAAAACATTCTTGACTTTCGACTGGGTACTCGGTACTTTCGACTCGTCTGCAGTCTGAATCCCATCGAAATTTTCGTTTATATTAAAAATAGTTAGGAAGTAGACCAATCAAACACGGCGGTCGCGTATAGTAATATATGATGATCAAGTTGACTAGTATCGGTGGAGGCCTAAACACACCCAGTGTTGGCTAATACCGAGGGAAACATTCTTGTAAAAGATGTACCCGTAGAGACTGAACGTCAACACTCCCAAAATTTTCTAGTGAAAATTTTGGGAACAAGCTCCAGTCCATTGCAGAGAGTAATCTCTGGTAACAAGCGTGAGACAGGTTGGTCTCCTATCTTCTGCAGGCGTTGATTCTTGAGGAGATTTGCTTCTAGTAAAATATTGCTACTTCAGACAGTAATGTTTGATGACAATGTGGCTAATAACGGTGGAATCTTACTCCTTCTGGTTCGTTGATAACCACATTTTATGCGGTCCATAAAATGTGGTACAATAGATACTTGAGGACCAGAAGTTAATTAAGACAATACCGTGGGAAGTCGATCTAAAATTGATCTCGCATATATCGCAGGGTTTCTTGATGGTGATGGGAGCTTGATGCTCCAAATCAAAAAGCGAAAAGATGTCAAATCGAAATTTCGGTTTATGGCAACGATTTGCTTTTATCAAGATACCCGTCATGAAAGTCCTCTGTATTGGATACGGCGTGTGTTAGGCAAGGGCTATCTGTCACAAAGAAATGATGGAATGTCTGAGCTTCGCATACAAGGTTTTGATTCAGTACAGGAGGTACTTCAGAGACTTCGCCCTTTTCTTAGATTTAAGAAAATTCAGGCGAAGGCACTTAGTCAAGCTTGTAAAATCTTGCTAAGCGATAGATATCGTGCGACTGATCATAAACAACTCAGTAAACTTGTGGACTTGATTTTGGTAATTCAGCATGAGAATTATGTTACCAAGAAAAAGAAAACTCGAAGTGAGTTCTTTCAGATTTTAGGTTTGACCCCGTAACGACTTGTTGTTTTGTGTCTCGATACACAAAAAACGGACGTATGTGTCTTTGGAAAGTTCTCTCTACTGAAAGAGGGGACAGAAACATATATGTAATACGCCAACATCCTATCCGCCATACAGGCGGAGGATGAAGATATAGTCTGCGCTCCTAGTGATAGGGGAATAATCTCGATCATCATATGATCAGATGAAAGCGACGAGAGGACCGAAGTGAACGAACCTCTGGTGTATCTGCTGTCCTGCCAAGGGCACCGCAGAGTAGCTATGTTCGGAATGGATAACCTCTGAAAGCATCTAAGAGGGAAGCCAACTCCAAGATTAGGAATCGTTTGAGACACGTGAGAGATGATCACGTTGATAGGCTTTAGATGTACGCACCGTAAGGTGCTTAGTCGTGAAGTACTAATTAGTCGATTCCTATTAGGAAATTTAAAAATCACAGCAGGTGGGGCGTATGCTCTATCTGGTGCGAAAGCAATTATTTGTTTACAAAACCAATTCGAAATAAGACTGATTGTTGTTTGAAAACTGAAATGTGGATATAATTGGCCAGACAGGCATACCGAGCAACGGGAGTCATAGTTGCTGTGGAGTACTAAGTGCCTATTCACGGGAAGTAGCTCAAGGGTGCACGGGTAGTAAAGGTCTTGTGTGTACGGTGAGTAGCGGGTTTTCTCAGGTTTGACTCACGTCTATAATATTTGAGGAACATGCAAAATACCAGTGCAAGTCTAATTAACTGCCTGTAGGTCTGAGCTTAAGGGTTTGTGGTTACCGCAACACGTGAGGTTGTCGTGCCCATACACCTGTCCTGGTTTGTCGAATGCTGGTTGGAAACAGCTTGTGTTTGTCTGGTCAACTATCTCCATATTTGTTCTTTAACCCAGTCGCGAGAGACACGCTTTGCTTCTCATGTGTCAACAAACACATGCCATTCAAAGAGTTGCGGTGAATTGACACTGCCTGGGCTCGTTTTTGGGCCGATCGAATCTTGAATGACTTCAGGTGCATCGGCTCCACATTTCAGTTTTTAAACAAAAAAGAAAAGAAAAAGATTGAATCCTATGTTCTGGTGGTTTGTCGCTATGGAAACACCCGTTCTCATTCCGAACACGGCAGTGAAACGTAGTTGAGGCGATGATAGTCCCTCGGGGCAAAAGTAGCTAGCCGCCAGTACAGAGTATTTAATCCATAACATTTCATAGCTGGCGCATTTCTTCGTTGCGCTCTCCGGTTGTTTCCGCAGTGTACTTGTGTACACTTTGGTCACAATCCTCGAGCGCGCCTCGAACTGCACACAGCTCTGAAAGTTCTGGCAGTCCTTCATTCGTCGTTATCAGCTCGGCCCGTTCCAACGAAGTCGATTTCGCGAAATCGCGTCGCGCACCGTCCATTGAGTCGCGACGGTACATTTTGGTTGCAATGCTCGCCTGCGCCTCGAACTGCATCCAGCTGGCTTGAATTCTAACCTTTGTTCGAGTAGTGTACACAGAAAAATGGGCATAATAGACATTTTTGGGACATAAATTCACTCAATTCTCTTGGTCTTCAGAACAATGCTGGAGTTCAAAAGAATGGTATGAATCATCTTTTGTTTGAGTGGTAGAGATAGCCCTCGATGAATACGAACAATGTCTTTGATGTGGGAGAAGTGAGACTCAAGAGAGTTGGTGGTAGTTGGGATATGTAAAAGAGGAAATCTCTCAAAGGTAAAAAGCATATGTACATGCAGGTGCAGACTTCTGACAGCAGATCGTAATTTTTTGTGAGTGTAAAAAGATTCTCCTGTGAGAAGGTTGGTAGTTTTCTCATTGAGAAATGTTCGATACTTGTCTACAAAGATACTTAGTCTGTGAGCAAAAGTCTGTTCTGTGGTAACCGTGAGTGTTTTAACTACCTCCAGCAATTCGTGTCCAGCAATAATTCTCGGATTAAGTGTTGTATACCTTCTCACGATCTGGGCTTGGTGAAAGTGACAGAACTGTACAGGAATGGGTGAAAATAGCTCAGGTAAGCCACTGAATCCATCACAGGTGACAGATAGTATTGTATGCCCCAGAGAGAGAAGGTAGTCTCTACCTTCTCTGTAGTAGTGTATTCTTTCTTCATCTATGAATTG
>CALRAJ010000004.1 GCA_943350765.1 Candidatus Tayloriibacteriota bacterium
AATACACAACCTCTTCTAGACGAGGAAGTAATTCGTAGTGTTTGAAAAGTATGGAATTAGACTAAAAAGAAACCCGCGTACTAAAAAACCTTTTGTTTTCATTATCCACAGGGGTTCATAGTGGTTCTTGCGAGTCAAAAAAATGTCTAGGTGGTTTTTTTGCAAGCTCGAAGGGATTTTGTCAGAGTTTGAGGCGACAGCGAGTACAGTGACCAAGATGTACCGTCGCGGCGGAGTGGACGGTACGCGACGCGATTTCGCGAAATCGACTTCGCGGGAGCGGGCGGAGCTGTCAACGATAAAATCTGACAAAATAACACGAGCGACTACCAAGCAAAGTGAGCAAAAGCCTTGTTCGCATCCGCCATCTTGTGGGTATTTTCTCTCTTTCTTACTGCTTCACCTTCATTTTTAGAAGCCGCAATGATCTCATCGGCGAGCTTGATATGTATTGGCACCCCTTTCTTTGAGCGAGCGGCATCAATAATCCACTTCATTGAAAGTGCGTTGCGTCTTTCTGGTCTGACCTCTACTGGGACTTGGTAGTTGGCACCTCCTACTCGTCGTGAACGGACTTCCATCTGAGGGGCAGTGTTCTTTAGCGCGGTATCGAGTATCTCTAGTGGATTCGCATTTTTGGTCTTCTCTTTGATGACTTCCATACATCCGTACACAGCGGTACGAGCGGTATTTTTCTTACCACATTCCATCAGATAATTCATGAGCTTGGTTACTTTCTCAGAATTGTATACTGGATCAGCCTGTATTAAATGTTTATTGTTTATTTTTCTTCGCATGTATTTAAAATGTTTTATAACTCAGAACTATGCCTTTACTGCCTTTGGACGCTTCATACCGTACTGACTTCGTCCCTTTCGACGAGTCTCTACGCCAGTGGAGTCAAGCTTGCCTCGCACCACCTTATATCTAAGACCGACATCTTTTGTCTTTCCACCCCGAAGCAAGACCACTGAGTGTTCCTGAAGTGCGTGTCCAATACCTGGGATATAGGCAGTAACCTCCATGCCGTTGGTAAGTCTAACTCGGGCAATCTTTCTGATCGCTGAGTTTGGCTTCTTTGGAGTCTTTGTGGTTACCTTGATACATACACCTCTTTTAAATGGAGATGTGTAGAAGTGGGGGCGGTTTTTAATAGTATTAAAACTTCGCATCAAAGCTACCGCTCTCGGCTTGCGAGAAGTTTTTGTTCGGTTTCTTTTAATGAGTTGATTGATGGTCGGCATAAATACTGTAAAAAGCTATGCTATACACTCTAATACCTTTCACTAAAAAAAGCAAGTTTTTTAACATCACCATTCTACCCTTGTTCTATCATTTACTATTTCTGACTATGAAAAAGTTTGTGCTAAGCAGGGTACAGTAAATTACTCTGTTGCACTTGGAGCTGGTACAGATTCAGAAGATTCAATACTAGTACCTACTGGCAAATCTTGAGTCACAGGGGTCGTTGGAGGTGTCTCAGGTACATCTATGGGTGTTGTATTGGTGGTATTGGAATCTGTAGGAGTAATTATTGCATCAGAAGTACCAGACTCTAAAACAGCGGGATCTTGTGATGCTGGGGTACTCGAAGCCGTCTCTGCTGTAACACTTAGAGTACTGCTCGCCTCAGACTGAGGTGGTGTCGAGGTTCCCGAGCTTTGTATAGTGATAGTTGAAGTGGCACCAGAATCAGACGGATTACTCGAACCAGAAGATGCTGAACAAGCTCCAGAGTCAGTGAGCATCACTCCATTTGCCACAAACATACAGACAGGAAGACCAGTCACTCGGTCGTAGATAGTGATACCAGTCTGAGATACATTATCCGCTTTGATAGTAATATTTTTTGTCGTGATAGCATCTACCAGTAAGTTTTTAATTTTCATTAAATCCTGCGTAATTTCTGCACCAAGTGAGATCAACTGATCCATAAAAGAGCTTTGACTAATCGCACTTGATGCAAAGCTCTGACCAGCCTCGAGGCGTGCCAATCTAGTCTCAATACCCTCAATCTGCTTTTGCTGTGCCTGAATACCCGCAAGCATAAAAGTAGATAACTTGTAAACATCTACCCCCTTACCACCCACAGACAGCACTTCTGCCGGTGCTTCCTCCGCAATGAGACCTAGACGAAGTGGGTTGTTTGGATTTTCGGTATTGTAATGATAGGTAGCCACATTTATATCTCTAATCTTTGTAAGGATTTTTGCACTATCATCTGAAGATAGGTAGCTAATATCCTTTTTTGCACCACGGGTAGAGATGTTTACAAAAGAAGTAGCTGCGATATCCCCCATCACCTGAAGCTTGTACTCTGGAGTACTGGTACCGATGCCGATATTACCATTTGAATCTACTGCCATAAGAGCGGTGGTACTTGCCCAGTTGTTTGAGACGAATGAAGTGGTAACGGAAAGCTCTTGAATCGCCTTGGCAAGGACTGCGGTAAAGTTTTCATAGCGAACAGAAAAAGGTAACCCCTGTGCATCATGTACTACTAGTCGTGGATCTATTTGCTCGACTTCCTCGGCAATAAAACCAAGTTGCTCACCGAGTGAGCCGTTATCCCCATTATAGGTAAACGCGACGGGACGGAGAGAATTGACCATATCAATACCGCTGACGCTCAAGGAATTGATATCATGCTTAAAACGCTGAGAAGAGACGATACAAGTAGAAACGCCTGCCAACTTGATCACCTCATTACCACTTGAAAGACAAAGCACACCTGGAATACCAATAGTAGTGGAATCGCTAGAAAGTCCTGTCGCAAGAAGTTTGCCTCCAAGAGTAACATTGTTGGTGATTGTTGAAGTGCCAGTTGAGGAAAGGGTGAGGCTACCATTGCTATAAGTCAAAGAATTCTGATCTATATATGCCGAAGCACTTCCTACTTTCAACGCCCCCTTTACCCATAGGTTTGAGGCAAAAGTTGAAGTAGCGTTTGATCCAGTGCCATTCACATCAATGAAACCCGCAAAGGTTGAGGTGGCAGTAGATGAAGTAGCGGCGAAGTAACTACCGATAATATTGTTTCCCAAGATGTCCCCTGCTACTGAAAGCTTCTGACCTGGAGTGGTGGTGCCAATCCCAAAGTTACCTGCGCTGGTAAAAGTACCGACGGTACCACTGCCTTCAGTCCCACTATTCACATTAAATTTAATACCTTTCCCACTTCCTCCTTGGAGATACGCATTTGCTCCATCATAACCAAAGTACGCTCTACTCCCTGCCATAGTCACAGCAGTAGCAGTGTTTGACCCTGTACCAACTGAAAAACTGGTCCCATTGGTATTTACAAGCATACTTCCGCCACCACCAACCCTTATCGAACCTCCATCAACATCGAGTTTGGCTCCAGGTGTCGTTGTTCCCACTCCCACATTCCCAGCACTCGTAGCAAAATACGCTGAACCTGTTGAGCCGATTTGGGTGGTGGAAGCATTCCCAGCAGTCAAAAGTCCTGTAAGTCCGGTAGTACCTGTGATGACAAGATTGCCTGAAAGTGCTGAAGTGGCCGTCGTACTCGTCGCGGTAAAATAGGAACCAATAATGTTGTTACCGAGGATATCCCCCGCTACTGAAAGCTTCTGACCTGGGGTGGTGGTGCCGATACCAACATTGCCTGAAGATACCAATCGCATTATTTCTGAAAGAGTACTGTCAGCTGCATTCAAACGAGAGGTAAAAATAAGATCACCTGCGCCATTACTTGCTCCATTCGTAAGGCTGCCCTTAATTCCGGCAAACTGTAACAAAGCAGAACCTGCCGAAAAAGTGAGAAGACCTCCATTACCCGCTGAAGCACCCGAATCAGAAAGAACCAATGAGCCGCCGACAGGCACAGAGGTATTCACTGATGCTGAGGTGCCAGTACTTCCATAAATAGTGACCTGTTGACCAGAAATCGATCCACCAAAACTAGCTCGTCCTGTTTCACTCGTAATGAAAGTCGGGGTGGTGGATGCTGGAGAAGATGGATATGCTGCAACGACACCTCTCAATGAGATATTTCCAACGGGATTAAATAGATCAGTTTTATTCACCACAATCATGAGTGGACGATAGTCTGTAGTCGCACTAGATGATGAGCCGAATGAGAAATACGCTTCAGCATTCAATGAATTATCAGCTGGCGACCAATTATCCTCCAGTGCCATACCCCATCTTGGCTGCGTGGTACTTGCGAAATAATAATTACTTCCAATAGCCAACACGTTATCATCATAAGAAGAACCAGAACCAACATTGCTAATAGTTCCTGAATCGATCAGCCAATTCACATTGTTATCAAGTGTCGGAAAAACAATGCTTTTATTTGCACCTTGCGTGCCCACCTGAAGAATCCCGTCCACATGTAACTTATTTTGTGGAGACGCGGTCCCGATGCCAACATTTCCACTCGCATCAATAACAAACGGGGTAGTATCGGGGGATGCGGAATCCTCTACTAGAAAACTAGGGTTAGGGCCTGTGTTGGTGACAGATAGTTGAGCATAAGGGGTGGTGGTGCCGATGCCGACATTTGTATTTTGAAGAATGGTAATAGTCGAAGTGCCAGATACTGCATTAGTAGTAGTATCATAAAAAGCGATTTGATCTTGTGTTCCAGAGTTTACCGTACCTGAACCACCCCCTCCTCCACCAGCCACACAAACCCCAGCGATAGAAAAACAACCACCAGTCAGGTCAAGACCGTTCCCAAAGGTAGAGGTAGCCGAACCTGTGACACTGAAGCTGTTCAAAACAGCGAAATTGGTGCTAGTGCCACTCAATCCAGTGAAATTGGTGGTATAGAGGTCGGTGGCGGTAAGAGTATCAGAAAAGAAATTGGTGGTGGTAGCTGAAGTACCAGTGGCGGTGAGGAAGGTGAAGTCTTGGAGGGTGGAAGAGCCGGTGGAGAGAATGTTGGTAAAATAAGCTTCACCCGATACGGTGAGTGCAGTGGTAGAAGCGTAAGGGAAGATAGATGCGATTTCGGTAGAAGTCGCAATAAAATAAGATGAGTTTACATAGTTTTGAATGTTGGCAATACCAGCAACATCAAGGGTTTGAGACGGGGTTGTTGTTCCAATTCCAATGTTTGTCCCGTCATCATATAGCAAACTATTTGCAAAATATGACCCAACCCATTTTGATAAATAGTTGCTAGTAATCGACGATACAGTACTTGAACCAAGTAATCCCAGAGAAGAAGTAGCGGTAAGTGTATAACCACCAGCATCATTGCCCAAGAGAAGCTCGCCATAGCTCGGTGCAGACATGAGACCTGTGCCACCATAGAGAACACCTATAGATGAAGTGGCTGAGACGAGACCACCAATGGCTTGAAGTGGTCCATTTAGACCAGATGCTAAAGTGAGGCCATTGGTACCAGAAATAGTGAGTGCAGTGGTAGAAGCGTAAGGGAAGATAGAAGCAATTGTACTCGTCGCCGTGAAGTAAGAGCCGATAATGTTGTTACCGAGGATGTCTCCCGCCACTGAAAGCTTCTGACCTGGAGAGGTGGTGCCGATACCGACATTACTACCCTGAGTGGTGGCAAAATATGCCCACCCAGTAGAGGAAATGGCAGTGGTTGACGCATAAGTAAATGTTGATGCCTGTGAAGTAGAAGTGGCGGTAAAATATGAACCCGTAATGATAGTGCCTGATATATCCCCCGCAACAGTGAGCATATTATTTGGATTTGTGGTACCAATACCCAAGAAGCCATCGAGACTGAGCGTCGCCCTCCTTGTCCCGGCAATATTGAAGCCAAGTGAGCTCCCGTTGAGGATGGTGGCACCGAGGCTATTGCCGAAGGTGGTAACTCCGACCTCGCCGATCACGGTGCTTGTTGCTGAATTGAATATTGAGACCTCCTGATTCTGCAAGCTAGAGGTGGTTAAATTCATTTTGGTAATAGTGCCATCGCTCCAGAAAAATGCCACCTGTCCATTGACAGACATCATCACACCGAGGCCACTGGAATCTTCGAGGCTCCATGTTTGACCACGATCGCGTGATGTCCATATGCTTCCGACATTATCCATAACTACCTGTTTCATCCCATCAGATGACATAGTGTAGCTGAGGGGACTTGATGTTGGTTTACTAGCTAACGCTGACCATGTAACACCACCATTGAAAGACTGGACCATCGCACCCGAAGCAAGTGATGAAGCGGTCATATATGCACCGTTAGAAGAAACATTTACCTGGGACCATTCACCAAAATAAACATTCGAATAACTACTGCCACCATTATTTGAAACAGCAAGGTAGTCAGCGCGTATTCCAAGAATAGTCTGTCCATTATCTGACATTGCTATTTGAGCAACAAAATTGGCTCCGCCAGTCCCAGCCCATGTAACACCATAATCTGTCGAGTAAAATAGATTGCCGTAAAGACTGTCGTAGATCAAAGCGACCTGTTTTGATCCATCAGCTGACATATCAATATCCCCCGCTGTGTCTGGAAAAGCAGATACTGGAAAATCTCGCAAAGTCCAGTTCGAACCAGAATCACTTGATGTGTATATCAAACCATCTGCAGTAACAGCTGACTGATATAGTCCATCACTCGACACAGCAATAGATGCCCATGATTTTGTAGGACCAACAGCGTTCCAAGTAACCCCCCCATCAACAGATACCTGTATTTGGCCATTTGCAGGCACAGTCGTCATTACCTGAGCATTATCAGAAGTGTCGAAGGTGAGGATTGGTGTACCGATATCGACAATGAAGGTTTCTGTTGTTGATGATACATAAGACCCCATCTTATTTGACAAAGTAAATGAGTCATTTGAACCAGCTCGACTAAAAGATGCGTAGCCTGCTGATGCACCACTATTGGTAAGACGAAGCTGAGTGGAGGAAGCGGAAATATCTAGAGAAGCTTGTGGGGTACTGGTGCCGACACCAACATTACCGTACATATCAACAATAAAAGATGTCGTGGTAGCGCCTGAGCCGGTAGAAGACGCGATAATGAATTGTGGGATGGTGCCGCCGAAGTTATTGATTGAGAGTTTGGCCCAAGGTGTGGTGGTGCCGAGTCCAACATTGCCACTCGGACTGACAAAAATAGATGAAGTAGCAGTGAGTGTGGTACCGTCTGTCTCGTAGTAAGAGATCTGTCCAGCCAGACCAGATGAACCACTACTTCCTCCGACACAAACACCACCTACTGAAAAACATCCATCATTAAGATTTATACCCTGTGCAAAAGAGGAGGTAGAGTTTTCAAAAAGATCGATGGAGCCTGTCCCGACTTTGAAATTCCCCTTTACTTGTAGATTACCCTCAAAAGTCGAGGTGGCGGTACCGAGGACAGTGAGATTATCTGAAATGACAAGGTTGGTAGTGGTAGCATTTACTCCAGTGAAGTCTTGGAGTGTAGTCGAGCCCAGAGACATAAGATTGGCAAAAGTCTTGACACCAGCAAAAGTTTGATTACCCGTAGTTACCAATCCTCGGACAGTGTCAGAAGCATCTGGAAGATTGAAGGTGTGGACACCACCTGCTGAAGAAATGTTGAAATCAGAACCACTAGTACCCACAGCAAAGGTTTGGGTACTGTCGGTCAGACCATTGAGTGAGGTGAGACCACCAGTAGCTCCCCCCACACAAACCCCAGCTATAGAAAAACAACCATCGGTCAGGTCAAGACCATTCCCAAAAGTAGAAGTAGCCGAACCCGTGACACTGAAGCTGTTCAAAACAGCGAAGTTGGTGGTGGTGCCACTTCCTCCGGTGAAACTAGTAGTGTAGAAGTCGGTGGCAGTAAGGGTATCAGAGAAGAAATTGGTGGTGGTAGCGGAAGTACCAGTGGCGGTGAGAAAGGTGAAGTTTTGGAGGGTGGTGGAGCCGACAGTAAGCAAAGAAGCAAGTGAAGTAAGTCCATCAGTAACCAAAAGTGCATTACCACCTCCTGACTGAGTAATGGTTATAAAACTAGAAGCGGTAGAGGTGGAGTTCACAGCATCTGAGCGGAGGAATTGAGAAGAGTTTAGCCCACCCAACTGTTGTGCTTGAAATGCAGCAGGGACGGCACCGAGTATTTTGCGAGGGGTCATTTCCCCATCCCATGTTGGAGTTCCTGCGGATCCACCAATATTTACTCCAAGATAGAGTGTTTGATTAAAATCAACTCCTGTAAATGGGGTAGTACTCCCGAGCATGGTCGAGAAAAGACCGTTTGCAAGAGTTACTCGAGCATCAGTACCAGCTCCACCATCACAGCCACTACCTTTACAAAGAGTTTCTGTCCAAATAGGACTACCTCCAGAAGCTACTGTGTATAGATTAAACTCAACATTATATAAACCATCAGAAACTGCGACATTTGAGCTATCGGTCAGCTTGGCTTGGTAGTTGATTTGTTGATTAAAATCCGCATAAACAATCTGTGTAGTAACCAAAAAAATACTGATGCTCGGAGCAAAAGTAATACTAAATAATAAAATCAGTAGCAACAAACTCTCCCCGCAAAGTTTGGGGGTATATTTAGAAAACCACCGTATCATTGGTAGAAACTTTTTCAATTTCATTTACGCCTTATTTTAACACATTTATTATCGATATTAGCTGTGGATTACTCTATGAAACAAAGAATGCTTTGATGATGAAATACACACAAATAAGTAACGCTAAAAATAAAAGGATTCTAGATGTTGAAAAAACATCAGTTATGGCTTGGTTGAGCGACTTTATAACACTACCGTCAAAGAAACTTTCCTGACTTTTGCCGTATACAAAAAGGTCTCCATTTGTGCCGTACAATAACATATTGTTATAGTCAAGTATCTGGACGGAAAAAGTCGCGCTTCCAAAGCGTTCAAAAGCACCGATAGTAGCTTCATAACTAGTCTTAGAATCATTTACCGTGAGTAGAAAACTGGCGATTTGGTCTGGATTTTCTGGATCAGTAACATCAAAAACAATGGTCTTTAAAATCTCTGGAAGGGCTTCGTATGGCAAATAGACTGTGAGTGCCTTACTACCATTCACATCAAAAACTCCATTCACAGGAACCAGTCTGACACCATCCTGTATAAAAATAAAATCTAAAATTGATAACTTTTGTATTTGTGGCTCAGTTTTAGACAAAGGACTTATTGTTGTCGAAGGTTTTTCACCAGCATTAGAAGTATTAACATAAAAAATAGATCCTGAAGAATAGTTTCCCTTTTTATCCCTAGCAAAAATAGTGTAGTAATAATTAAAACCTTTTTGAATCTCGCTATCGACTATCGAATCAGCATCGCCTTCGTATATGATTTTGCCTTCGAGTGGGTCTTTTGGGTATGAATGCGTCGACCTTGTTATTCTAACATTTTCAAAATCAGTAGTCTTGGGATTTTTCCATTTAACTAATACTTTTTCATTTGACGAAACGACAGAAATAATCTTTGGGTTGACTAGAGAAACTGGGGTTGATAATATATTTGTACTAAAAAATGATGTAACCTGCCCGACTTTTCGACCAAAATTATCACGAAAATCTATTTTGTAATAATACCTCTTTCCAGAAAATAGGCTCGTAAACTTTACCTGATGAGAAAGACTGATAACTGACTCCGAGATAACGCCAGTTTCATAATCTAAAGTAGCCCCCCAAATGATAGTACTCGACACTGGTATATTTGTCTTCCATGACAGGGTCGCTGAATCAATGGTTGTGTTGACGACAAAATTATCCGCAGAGAAAAGTCCACCTGAACCGTACAAAATAGATCCGCCATTACCCCCTCCACCACTCCCCACACTTGGCGTACTGGTGGCTGGAGTAGCGGGCGTGCAATCCGCTGGGCAACTAACTAGGTCTTCGCCACTATGACTCTCGCAAATCAAGTTATTATTACACCCCACTACCACAAGCTCGACTTGAGTGGAATCGCCCGTAGCGGTAGCTGTAGGCGTAACATATCCACAAAAAATAATCGTGAGTACAATAAAAACTAAAAAATATTGGTTTTTATAAATTTTTTGTAGTAATAAATACATCGATATTTTACATATTAAAGTGTGGTGGCAGTTACTGTAATAGTCGCCGAGTAGGCACCAGCATCTTGGATTTTATCAGAACCAACAGCTGCTTTATACTTTATTGTTGTTGGTGTACCTGCAGGTGTATTTGAAGAAACACCGGAAGCAATATTTACATCACTTGTAGTAAATCCGTCCCAACAAGCATCAGCTGTGTCGAGTACTCCAGTGTTACAAGAGCCACCATCGTCTTTATACCTCTGTAAAATATGGGTGCCTTCTGGTGAAAATGCAAACTCAGAAACGGTTGAAGGGATTGAAAATGTTATATCGGGATTTGCGCCAGCGGGTGTATAGTCAGCAAAATAGCTTCCATAGGTGCTAGACTTCATAGCTGGATTTGTGGAAGATTTTACAGCTAGTGTATATCCTGCGGGATTATCTGTGACTACTGTCCATGTCGAAGAAGCATTACCCTCCCCAGCAGTAATACCACTCATATTTGGAAATATGGGGTCTGAAGGGGATGTTATTGAGATTGAAACAGCTAGCATCTGCTGATATCCCGCTCCGAGACGATACGAGGTACTAGAAGATATACCTGTCGAAACTTCCCCCATCGTGTCTTGGCTAGCATAGCTTGTACTATCTGCATCAGAACCACCTATGTTGATAGAGTCTGACTGTATAGAGTAATTACCACTGTTCATGCTCCCCGCATAAAGTATTACCGGTACTATCAAAAACATCAGGCTAATAACAAAAATAGAAGCTGTGGATTTTTTGTACATGGTAATAAATGAAAACGAGCAAAAGTTTTAATAAACAAAACTATCTCAACAAAACTATTAAACTACTTTTTTTTCTTGAACTCAAAGTTTTTCCTTATATAAAAGAAAACGGATACTATGGCAAATATGGACACAAACACCATCAGGATAAACTTCCAAGGAATCACCCAAAAGGCAATAGACTTTGTATCTACTACATCAATGCCATTTTTATACCCACGACTTATCTCGGCTGTGGCTTTGTAACGACCGAGTAGAAAATCTGAGTACCATGTAACCTCACGATATCGAAGTGAGTTTGGTAATGCAAAGTACCCATCTACAGGAATAGTAGCTAACACTGAGCCTGTAAAATTAGTAATGATTACCTTGCCGTACGGTACGAGGTGGACACTGCCAGTGTTACTAAAAAGCAACTGAAAATCAAATGGTCCTTTTTGGTAAAATAACTTTGATGGACCAGCGATACGGATATCATCGAGCTTTCCCTCTTCTCTTGCATCACCCTTTATTCTGATAAAGAATAGAGCACCAAGACGAGATATTACCCTAGCACCACCCGTGGCAATATTTGCATCTTTTTCTGGAGCGTTTGAAATAATAACTGAAGAATAAAAACCTCCAGGTTGAGCGTTTTGAGGAATCTTTATCTTTATAGGAATAGTGATTTTTTGCCCAAAATCAAGGCTAAACTCGCGAACCTCTGGCAAAAGTGCATCCTTGAAAGAGTATGGACTTTTAATATCTCCGAGTAAAACAATAGCGTTATCCTCTTTCTGAGATCCAATAAAATCTTCTGTCTGTATGACAAACTTGGTACGCTTTTGTACTCGACTCGTCACATATATATTTCGCACTACTGTCTCGCCGGGCTCAAGAAATACCTCCACCTTTCCTGGCTCTAGGACAAAATCATTTCGTGCCTCAACAGAAAGCTTTTCGATTGTATAAGCCGATGTAAATGGGGTTGCAGAAATAAAAAAAGCAACAAAAAAGAATGTCGAGAAATACAATTTTGATCTTATGTTCATAAAATGATTCTTACAAAAAAGTAAATAAATAATCCACCTAGTATATTATATACTAGGTGGATTTATTCGCAACGCTTTTTATACTTAAACTACTCCGTAGTCAAATAATTTCGTATTACTGGGTGGTTGCTGTTGCGGTGAACCATGCACTATAGGTTCCTGACTGAATGTAAAAGTTGCTACCTTGCTCTACGGCATAACATACAACAATATCCGCCCCTGTCTGAGTAGTAGTCGATGTCCTAGTCGCAATGATCTTGTCTGCGGTACTACTTGCACCTATGTAGTTGAGAGCAGTAGACGGTGTACTCGTGGCACCACAAAGACTGGTTCCTACAGTACCCCATGTACCAGTACTCACATCTGAAGTACTTGTACTAAAGACACTGAAACCAAACTCGGCTGTGTCTGCATCAACAGTACCCCAAGCTTCTGGTGTATCAGGTGTAGTTTCTGTGAAGTTGGCTACACTCTTGCTCACATCACTATTTAAACGCATAGCTGGGGTAGAAGAAGCTCTTAGACCGAGAGTGTATCCCCCAACACTGTTTGTCTTGACATTCCATGTGGTCGTGGCAATAGCCCTGCTGGTGCTAACACCCAAACTCGTACTCATCGTCGTATCAGATGGACTTGTAATAGAGATACCCGTGTCTACATTCAAAGTAACAATCACTGTATCGCTAGCTGTTTCAGCCTGAGCAAGTCCCGGCTCTACTGAAGCAAAACCTGTCAAAGCAAGCATCGTTACAATGAGCGACGCACTCACAATTTTAAATAAATCTTTTCGTATCATTTTAAATAATAATAATAATTTCATTCGACTCTTAAACTGAATGTTCCCATTCATTCTTCAGAATTTACTTATAAATCCTAAAGAATGAAAACGAACCACTACCCGAGACTCAATTCCCTACTGGCACCATCACATACATATACGACTGGTCAGTACTCTTTTTAAAAACGGGCTTGATAATGCCAGACTTACCACCCTTGTCTGGTATTACTCTCACCTCGTCAGAAAAAGAATTTTGTATTCGCTCCCTTGTTGCCTTATTCTCACTACCCTCATCTGTGGGTGAGACAAGTAACGCCGAGGATTTTGCCACCTTCTCCTTTGGGTACAAAAAGTCCTGAAGGGTAGAAAAAGCATTGGCTGGATTACTACTTTCAACAGTACCTAAAACGCTATACCCCACAAATGCCATCATGTCCGTACTTTGATCTAATGCCTTTTGAACATAAGCGATGACTTCCCGACCAGCCGATCTACCGTCTGGTGTAGCCAGAACATAGTAACCTCCAAATACCAGAGTAAATGCAGTGAGTATATTTACTGTCTTCCCCATCAATGCAGAAAAATCTGGTCGATGGACAAATATCTGCTCTTTTTTTGAATCTGTTTTTCTCTCTATTAAATGTGATAGTGGGATATTACTTGCCAGACCTACATTAAAATAATCTAATAGAGATGCTTCTGACAAATACCATTCTCCAGAAACAATCTTGGAGCTCAGCTTACCAGATCGACAGAGCTGTTCAATCTCGGCACTAGTCCTTCCTGTGATTTCCGAAGCACTCGTCATAGAAATATATTTATTTTGTGTGTCTATTTTTATGTCCATTTATATGTCCTATTACATATAGTATACAACACATGGGACATTAAATTTAATTTGTATACTGTGGATAACTAACCACCTACACGAATACGCTTTGCCGTGGCGAGGAAAATACTATATCCCCTCTCGGCGTACCCGACCGCTGGGGCGTTAAGGACATGTTCTATAGACCAACTGTCTTATACGAACAACGGTAGACTACTCTGCTGTGGTCTGATCAGCCAACTCTGTTGCTGGCTCTGTAGGTGATGGCACTACACTTTCTAAAACTGGTTCTGATACAGCAGTACCTTGGGTATTTTCTGTAGTGGTCGCTACACCCGACATTTCGATTGCACTTGTTGTCTCATCCTGTGTGTTTGATGACTCTGATATGCTACTAGTAGCAGTTTCGGTGCTTGTAGAGGTACTCGTCGCATTACCCTCGGGAATAATCGGCTCGACCAATGATCCCCTAGATGTCGGGATTTGTGGCTGTACCGAGGTGGTAACACCACCAGCATTTCGTAGTAAGGTCTTCAGCTCCTCTTTTCCAATACATACATCATCGACACAAAGCTTATCCTCGATGTGCAGTGTTTTTACAAAAATATCCTTAAATTTAGCAAATGTTTCAGAAATAGTAATACCGAAACCTTGTAGAGTATCAACAACTGTCGCGGTAAATGTCTTCATTTTGAGTCCCTCGATCTGCACCTGCTGTTCTTGAATCGCCTTAGCTAAAACAGCTGTTAATTCTTCGTATCGAACACCTCTTACCGTTACCCCGTCTTTTTCATTAAAAGTAAGGCGTGGCTCAAGTACAGCGACTTCTTCCGCAATAAAACCGAGGTGGGCTGTGTCGTTTACATTTAGATTGAATGACACTGGGCGAAGCCTATTCAACAAAGACAATCCTGAGGTACTATCTAGGCTTTTGATATTATTTTTAAATCGAGCAGATGAAACAGTACAAGTACCACCTGATGTTTCTTTGTAAATCTCCTTTGAGTTGGCATCGATGCAAACCGAGCCAGTACCACCTGGATTGAGATCAAGACCAGAAAACACGACATTACCAGAAAAACTACTCGTCGCTGTTGTACTCGTTGCCGTGAAATAAGAACCAATGATATTGTTCCCCAGAATATCTCCTGCCACCGAAAGCTTCTGGCCTGGGGTGGTAGTGCCGATGCCCACATTTCCACTTGCAGTAATCCTCATTCGCTCAATCAAGCTTCCGTTGTATGTTCCAAACTCTAGACCTGCTAAATTCGACACTGACCCCTCATTGATAGATTCAACATAAGGTGCGGTGGTTTTTGTATAACTACCTGTTGGAGCGAGAGATAGTCGTGCAGAATTAGCCCCATCTTCAAAACTCGCACTATTATATAAAAGCAAATTCGACTGTCCTGCCGCCACGGTACCGTATAATACATGGTTTGCACCGTTTAAGGTAGCGATCTGGGTTGCACCATTACCTTTAAATTTAAAAGTGGGAGTACCGACACCGTTTACGCCCGAGTTAAACCACATTGCATTTTCACTATCAAACACATCACCTTCAATACCTATTCCGGAGCTGGTAAGTGGGTCAGTGGAATTGTAAAGCAATATCTGATACTTAGTGAAAGCATCGATACTTTCGTTGTAAGTAGAAAGATTGTTGGAAATAGAAAGTCTTGACGCAGCACTTGCTTGACCAATACCCACATTTCCCCCAGATGATATAAACAGGGTTGAGGACGCAACCAATGTTGTTCCGTCAGATTCATAGAATGGAACTTGCCCTGCTGTACCCAAGCCTACCGTACCTGAACCACCTCCTCCTCCACCAGAGATACAAACCCCAGCTACAGAAAAACAACCCGAGGCAAGGTTTATGCCAGCAGAAAATGTTGAGGTGGCGGAGCCATTTAGATATGTTGTACCAGTGCCGACCCTAAAACCTCCCTTTACCCATAGGTTTGAAGCAAAA
Organism: Candidatus Tayloriibacteriota bacterium; assembly: GCA_943350765.1. Classification (GTDB taxonomy): domain Bacteria; phylum Patescibacteriota; class Minisyncoccia; order Phycocordibacterales; family PALSA-1337; genus SCTV01. The sequence continues at coordinate 15,383 of CALRAJ010000004.1, forward strand.
GTCGAAGTGGCATTGGTACCAGTACCGTTTACATCTATAAAGCCCGCAAAAGTAGAGGTGCTGGTGTTGGTAACGACTAGATTCGTACTTGTAGTAGTACCTGCAGAAAAAGTAGAGGCGACAGTAAGGGTGTTGAGATTACCAATACTCGCAAATAGATTGGTCGAGCTTGCTGTCGTAGCAAAAAAATTGGTAGTTGTAGCCGAAGTACCTGTCGCGTTTAGAAAGGTGAAGTTTTGAAGAGTGGTAGAGCCAGTGGCAAGGAGGTTGCCGAAGAAGCCTGTACCTGAAGCGGTGAAGGCGGTGGAGGATGCGTATGGAAAATGTGAGGCGGTCGATGTGGTAGCAGTAAAATACGCACTAACGATTTCTCCTACTACCGAAAGCTTGGCGTACGGAGAAGTAGTACCTAGACCAAAATTATTAAGTGTTGTATTGACAGTAAACTGAGCGACTGCACAGTTTGCCTCGCCAGGAGAGCAGTCTGGATTAAGTGTTTCTCCCGGAGCATATTGGACACTGCGTGCAAAGGCGGACGAAGTCAAAACAACAAAAACAAACACTACAAAAAAACAATAAAATAAAAAGCTTTTGTATTTATTCACAAACAAATTTACTCGTATATTTGGTACGACCATTTGTGAGTAAGTATACCATGCTTTTTTTTAAAATAGGCAAGAAATATGTGTATAATTACAAATCAATACCCAAAGATGTCCTCGACCTACCTTTATTAAAAAGGATAGGGATTCACAAATCATATAAAAAACCACAGACAAGCTGTGGCTTCGGCATAAAAAAAGAATTGTCATGGGTTATGCAATATAACCTTTGCAAACACCCTGTCTAGGTTCTCCTTCTTGAGAGGCCCGTGCTTGCGACTATATTGGCCTTTTTCTGCCACATGGTGACCAATAAAATTGTACACGAGACCATCATACCCACGAAAGTCAGGTATCGAGAGTGTATTGATGCCGATAGTGGTCATCTTTGGACCAAACTTGTCCCTCTGAGCATCCAGAACGACATACCCGATGTTGGGTTTTTCATCCAACACATACACTCCGAAGTGTGCGAATTCTTCCTCCGAGGACCACACGGAAGACATCCCCACCTCGCGTTCAAAGCCATACTTGCCTTCGGCAATCTCGATGAGCCTGCCGATCTGGTGATACTTCACCTCGCTTGTACTGATAACCCGCAAAAACACGGTTTCGACAGGCATCACACCTGCGACAAAATCCTTTGTCAGCAGGCAAACCATGGTAGCACCGACCAGCACAATGCATAGCAATAACATTATTCGTTTCATAACCCCTCCTATATCAATGAGCAATTGGGCTTGTGAGCCCTGTTTAGGACAGCTCGGCCCTCTATTTAACTAAGTACATTATACACCCTTTTTCAATAAAAAGCAAGCCCCATGAAATATCCTCTCCTGTCAATACAGACCCGTAGTATCTATCTAAAAAACAATCGAGATGCTTATTTGCAAATCCAGCCATAAATGGCTCAAACAAGGACTATTTTACTATCCAACCTTGACCATAACTAAGCGTAAATGACCTAAAAACCATAACTTTGGAAGTCTAGATAGACTAGTTATCCACAGGTCTCTTTTGCAATCTAAATAGATATTGTTTCATTGATTACCCCCTTTGAAGCGTCGATTGTTGATGAAGTATAGACTGGTGTATACGACTCATCAGGATTTTTACGCTCAATAGAGACGGTATACTTGCCCTTTGGTACTAAACAATAGTACCTGCCAAACTTATCCGTCACTCGACTAAATAATTCTCTATTCAAATCGATCGAAAACACCCGAATAATAGCAAAAGAAAGTGGCAGACCAGTACGTTTTTCTATCACCGAGCCATAAACCCTCTGACCAGTACCAAAAATACGCACTAGTAACAAAAGACAATATAATCCAAAAATCATGATGTTATAAGGTTGTGGGGCGACAAAAAGAGCGATGAGCGAGACCACCAAACCCACAGAAAAAGATATGCGTGACACCTTTTTCATTATCCTATCGCGACGGGAATAAAAAACCATTAGCTTTTGATTGCCTTTTGAAAATTCATTCCAGTCAAAGTTTTCTGGATCAAGTGGAATGTTCTTTGTAATAATCGCACCTTGATCACTTACAGATAAATCCTCACCAAAATACAAATCCTGATACAGCTCGTCCTGCGTTTTGCCAGCCAATCGTTTTGAGGGAAAAGTATAGTTGGTTTTGTTTGCAGTAATAGTATATTTGCCAGGAAAAAGCAAAAAACCATACCGCCCGTCGAGGTCAGTGATCGCTGTGTTGACTTCATTACCCTGCATATCTTGCAATACCACATAGGCGGGATCGAGTGGCTGTTTTGTAACACTATCGTATACTGTCCCCCATGGACGATGACGCTTTTTCAAACCAAAAGCCGTCAAAAGTAATGCCCACAAACGAAGAGGGATCATAAATATTTCTGAAAAAGATAGCGGGTTTACAAACAAACTCGAAGCCACCGCCACAGCACCTGTAGTAGCGACGCCCACAGTAGACACGGTTTTGGTTACGAGCGATCCCTTTGGACTTCTAAGTACCTGTACGGTCTGATCCAGTGCCTTCTGAACAACCTCCTTTGTTGTAGTAAAAGTTTCCTGAATCTTTTCCTCGATTGAGCTGAGTATACCTACGGTAGTTGAAGCAAAAATTGATGTGCCACCGCCACCTCGACTTGTGCCACTACTATCCACAGCACCAGCGTTGCTCTCACCTATCACTGAGGGTGTTGGAGTGATTGGTGATGGAATGGGTGCTGGCTCAGCGGGAATAATTACAGTCGGTGGCAATACAAGCGGAGCTGGTTCTGTGGGAGTATCAACAGTGGGTGTTGCGGTCTCTGATGTTGTATTGTTATCCGATCCAGAATTAAAACCACCTCCACCCCCTGAACCTCCAGACTCAACGACACGAGTACTTGCTGGTCGCCAATCAGTATTTACTTTAAAATCATTCGTTCCACAAGAGCTATTGGTGGCACAGTTAAAAAGTATCCAGCCAGCCGAATCATTCCATGCATAGCCCAGAAAATCACCCGAGGAGTTTATACTCACGCCGCCGTTTGTCGGACGAAAGTTTATCCAACCAATCTTTTCTCCCCAAGCGTAGCCAGAAAGCGTACCCTCGGCGTTATTGGTCACACCGCCGCTCGTCGGGGATAGATTGATCCACCCAATATTTTCCCCCCAAGCGTAGCCTGTCATAACGCTATCGGTGACATGAACATTCCCTACCTCAAGTCCAAAGTTAATCGTCCCAAAATTACTATCCAGTGCCTCTGCGTATTTATATGTCGAGCTAATAGTGCCGTTTGTGCTAGAAGCCGAAATAAAAACTGGGCAAATAAAAAGAAAAGCTGAGATTCCAAAAAAAAGTATCTTGCCTAAAAAATAGTTTCGGATCATACCCGTAGTTTAACAGATTATACCCACAACACACGAATACATTTTATAAACAATCGGTGTCAAAAATCCCCAAAGGAATAAGACAAAAAATATAACGAGAACAAAACCAAATCTTTCCATCGTAGCTCGGATAGCATTAAATCTCACGGGTAATAATGAAAACAAAATCTTTGAGCCATCGAGTGGTGGTATCGGAACTAGATTAAAGCAAGCCAGAACCAGATTGATCAAAACTACCATACTCAAAATGTAAAGTGCCGAAGGAGGTACGGATAAAATTTCATTAAAACGAATGATTGTACCAAAAATAATCGCGATGATGATATTTGAAACTGGTCCAGCAAGTGCGACCAGTGCCTCGTCTCGACGGGGATTTTTTAGATTGTAGGGATTTATCATAACTGGTTTTGCCCAGCCAATAAGGAAACTCGACCCGGATAGAAAAAGTAATAATGGCAAAAATACCGAGCCAATAGGGTCAAGGTGTTTTATGGGGTTTAATGTCAGCCGTCCATCCAGCTTTGCGGTCGGGTCTCCAAGTAGCAATGCCGTATACCCATGTGATACCTCGTGGATAATCACTGACATCAAAAGCACTATTATCGAAAATATAGCGTCTATCTCTTGCATAATTTTGATTATATGATACCATATCATTCACTAAGTAAAAACCATGTCAAAAGTCTGTGCAATCACAAAAAGGCATTCAATAATGGGCGGTGGCTATAGCAACGCCACTCGTGCTACTCAGTACAACCCTACTGGCAAAGTCCGCAAATACGCCAATCTCCAAAAGAAGCGTGTTTATATTCCCGAACTCAAAAAGACCATGGTTCTCACTCTTTCTACTCGAGCTATCAAAACCATCAACAAAAACGGAGCTTATTCTGCACTCAAAAAAGCAGGGGTGATTTAAAAAATAGCATATTTAGTTCACCACCAAAAACCGCCCCAAAAGGCGGTTTTTGGTGGTGATATTTAAACGGCTAAACACGAGTGTTTAGCCGTTTAGCAAGCCTCTACAGAGCCATTTATGCTTTTTTCGATTTTGGGGTGTTTTTGTAGTTCTAACACCTCTAAATTACTCGATTTCTATACCCCTACCATCTGTCTTTGTGACTATTGTCCCACTAGTATAAGTACCTAGTATTGGTATTTTTAATTTAGAAAAAGTATCCACCGTCTCCTTATGTGGGTGGCCGTATTTATTGTTTTTCCCTGCCGAAATCACCACAAAATCTGGTGAAACTGCCCTTACAAATTCCTCCCCACTCGAGGTTCGTGAGCCATGGTGAGCTACCTTGAGTACTGTACTATCGAGCGACTTTTTATCTGTCAAAACCAGATGTCGCTCGGTCTTTTGGGTAGTATCCCCTGTCAGCATATATGAAACATTCCCACAAACAAGTCTGGCAATAATCGACCCGTCATTGGTCGTAAAATCTGAAACATCTTGATCAGGAAAAATGATTTCGATATACACCCCCTCATCCAAAACAATCTTCATACCTTTGCGCACCAAAGTTTTGGTCGCTCGCTCAAGTATCACATCATTTTCAAATTGTTTATATGTTGCAGATGGCGAATATGTCCCAGGCTCCACCACCTGCCGTACTTCATAGTTTTTTAACACATCAATAAATCCAGCGTAATGATCTGTGTCGGGATTGGTTACTACTAGCATGTCTATAGAGCGGTCGTAAAAAGGCATCACTTTTGAAAGTTCCCGTAAAACGGCTCGATCTGGACCACCGTCTACTATCACCTGATTACCGTTTGGCGCTTCTATATATATTGCATCACCCTGCCCTACATCCAGAAAATCGACCTTCAGTACTCCACTGCGATCTTCGTGAATGACAGCATACCAAATAAAAATGTTACCTACACACAACAGGATGGCGATCAATACCAGTGGTTTTTTCAAAAATAAATGCATCTATTTTAGTCTAACATACATAGTTTTAAATCCTATGCTATAATTTATTATATTAGTAATATCCAAACTCAACCCACCATGAACCAATTTATCGAAACAAAATTTGATATTCCAACACTCAAGGGTATTTCTGCAAAAACCGTGGTGGAGCATCTAAAGCTCTACTCTGGTTATGTAAAAAATAGTAATTTAATCTTAGAAAAAATCGACGAGCTAGCAAAGGAAGCCGACAAAAATGCTTACCTACTCGGAGAGCTTCAGCGTCGTTTTGGATTTGAGTTTGATGGTATGCGAAATCACGAATATTATTTCAAAAGTTTTGAAGGTGGGTCAAAAAGTTTACCCGAGAACAGTCTGCTGAAAAAAGCTGTCGAAAGTGAGTTTGGCTCATGGGATCTCTGGCTCGCCCGTTTCAAATCAATCACCCTCACTCGTGGTGTCGGCTGGGCAATACTTTACTACGACAAACAGACCAACCGCCTCCTAAACGCATGGGTTGATGAACAACACCTAGGACACCTTACCGGACTACCACCCATACTTACACTCGATATGTGGGAACACTCTTTTGTTGCCGACTATCAGCCTTCAGGGAAAAAGCAATATGTTGAGGATTTTTTTGCAAATATAAATTGGGAAGTGATTGAAAAGAATTTTGTAGAAGCAAAAAAATAAATTATGGTAGATCACTTTTTAGAAAAATGGTGGTCAAACTTTGTTGTAGTCATACGACTACTGCTCGCCAATTGGGATTGGCGGATGTAAACGACGACAAAAAATAATGCGTAAATGCAAACCAGTCCAAAAAATGAAATGCTCGGCATAGACACCGAAGCAAAAGGAAATGATGCCACTAGAGTGACTAGCGACACCTGATACCAAAGTAGTGAGTACGCAATACCTGCAAAAGGTAAAGCGAGATATGTACCGATAAAAGCCATTAACCCTGCAATAAAGCCAAAAAGCATGGTTGCGGGAATGGTTGGTAAAATAAGTAGGTTTATGGGCAGTGCCACGAGAGAAAGTTGTCCTGTATTATATAGTAAAAGTGGAAGCACAAAAATCTGTGTCGCGAGCGTAGCTGAAACAATATCCCTTAGACCAAATCTTTCGGTAACCCAGGCTAGTCTATTTTTGATAATTGGTGACAGAGTAACAAGCCCTAGCGTTGCCATAAACGAAAGCTGAAATGACGGGTCAAAAACCAGAATAGCTGGGTTATGGAGCACCATCAAAAATCCTGCTACAAAAAGCGCTCTGGTGATGTCGTATGTCCGTCCTGTTGCCGAAGCGACTATTACGAGAAGTGCCATGATACTTGCCCTCACCACCGTGGCGCTTCCACCAGTCATGAGCGCAAAAAGAATAATACTTACAACACCCAAGGACATTCCAAAAAACTTCGGTAAAAAAGAAAATGCTTTCATGATAGCGTCGCCGACCACTGTGATGTTGTAGCCCGAAAGTACGACAATGTGAATAATTCCCACCCGACGAAAATCGTCGAGCAGTTCTTTGCCCAAGGACTGTTTACCTCCCAACAAGAGTCCGCTCAAAAACGACCCATACGGCTCGGGAATAATTTTTGTAATTTTACCTATAAAACTATTTTTAAATGCAAAAAGCTTTGTTTGAATAAAACTACCATTGTTTGCCGAGATAAATCCTGTTTTTGGTCGCTCTATTAAATAATAAATACCGTCCTTTGCCAGATAGGCTGGGTAGTCAAACTGCCGACCATTATCGGTATCGAATTTTTTAGGTTTTTGTAGCTTCCCCACAATAATCATCTTGTCCCCATAAGCAAATCGAGGATAAAGTGCTGTTGTGATAAGTAACCTAGTGCCTTGAGATACTACCGTCAGCCGTGCCTCCTTCTCTCGAATATCTGGCTCAGCATCAATAATACCTGTTATAGAAATAATATTATCCAGATGTCTATCGAGGTTCGATGACGCAGAAATCTGATTATTCATCGTCATACGAAAAATACCTGCACCAAAAGAACCCAGTAGAAGCGCTGCAAAAAGAATACTTGTCAGAGTTTTTGGCAAAGTATCTTTACCAAAACCAAGGGTGAAAGCATTTTTTTGTAATACTAGATAATAAGCAAAAAGTGCACCGGCGATCACTATACAAAGTAGTGCGATATGGACACCAAGAGTCGTGACAGACCCTAGACCTACTCCAGAGAAAAATCCAGCAAGTACGATGTATATAAAAATAGATTGAGTCATCGTGTTTTCGAATTATAAAACTTTAAAAAAAGTTTTATAATTTGAAGGTTTTTAAAGTGCTACACCCCAATCTTTCAAAATAGCTGACTCGTCCTCTACCGAAAACGACTTTTTGTACCTTGCATCACTCACACCCTTTACTCTTTTTTCACAATCAGGCCAGCTCGCATGCCTAATCGCAATACCGCCTACCACAGACAAGTACGAGTAGGCTTTTTTACCTTTTTGAGTTTTTATACCTATCTTGGGCCTATCCCCTTCTGTACGCACTGCGTGAGTATATTTTAAGATATCTTTTACAAGTGGATATTTTTCTAAAGTCCCATTATAAAGAGTTGGCGGTATGTTGTCTGCAAAGCTTGTTGCAATCTCATCGCATCTTTCATTACCTACCACACCTTGATGACCATCCACTCGGTGCCAAGATATTTTTTTACCATCTGATGCTACGAGTAATGCTTTCCACAAATCTTGGTTTGCTACAGGTTTTTTATCTGATGTTATCCATTTTTTCTTTTGCCATGCAAATACCCAGCTTGTCATACCGTCCAAAACATATTTTGAGTCAGTAACGATCGTACACTCTGTACCTGCCGATATAGATTTTAAAGCTTCAAGTACCGCCATCAACTCCATTCTATTGTTTGTAGTCTGTATTTCTCGACTACCCAATTCTCTAACCATAAATTTAGAACTTTTATTTTCACTAGTTTGATCAGGTAAAATAATTATAGTACCCCAGCCCCCTCTACCAGGATTACCTCTGGATGAACCGTCAGTAAAAATTAAAATATCTTTTTGTTGCATATTATAATAATAGCACGGCGAATGATTAAAATGTACAAAAATAGTATTCTGTAACCAAAATTACAAAAATCCCCCGAAGCCTACAAGCTAGGTCGGGGGGAATGTTATGTCAGACAGGTTGTCTCTTGTCCTACAAAAAGTATGTAGACCTAGAGGTTGCGTTTATTCTTGACGGAACAAAAACAAATCTCATATCTCAAAAAACAACAAGGTAAAGTCGGCATTCAAACTTTACAATGGCCATACAATCCCGAGATTGGCGCATACTAACTCGATCGGAAAGGTCTTGCTCGCGGTGGGTGAGAAGTACTGTTAACCCGTCAACCTGCCAAGAATACAGGCAGACAACCGCATGAAGATGTGAAAAATAATTGTCAGTATAAATCATTATTTCTGACTTACCCAAAGCTACTATAGTAAATATAGTACATTTTGTCAAGCATATAAAATAATGACTGTAATACTAAAGTTAATAATGACTAGGGTGCTGAATTATTTATTCCTCAATACATCGACCACCCTAAGACGAAGCTCTGGAAAGTTTCTAAAATGAGACTTTTCAAAAGTGGCGACTAGATCAATAAACTCTCCAGAAACAAGTTCCTTCCCCCAAGTATCCGCTGTCATAAAAAACCCGATCGCCTTTACCGATTTTCCTGTACTATTTTCAAAACCTATTTCTAGATGATTTTTTTGTTTACCGAATACTTTAATATTCTTAATCAAAACATTTTTAAATATAAAAAGCGGTTTTGGATTACCTGTACCAAAAGGTGCGAGCTTTTCTACTTCTCGATAAGTGGTCCACGAGACATGGTCGATTTCTAGCTCTGCATCTACAGCGATTATTTCTGACTTATCACTCTGCTTTATCTGAGAAAGTCCAGCCAGAAGTGACTCCTCGAGTAGATGAACTTTCTCTTGTGCAAATGAAAAACCCGCCGCAAATGCATGGCCCCCAAATTGTAAAAATGTCCCCACTGGAGTTGCGTGCATCAGATCGAGCATGTGCATCGAACCATACGAGCGACATGAACCCTTGAGTATCCCCTCAGCCTCGGCTTCACGACCCCAAAGAAAAACTGGACAGGAAAATGCTTCGACGATATTTGAAGCGATAAGTCCGAGTAATGCGGGTCTCCAATCTGGGTTACCCATCACAATGAGTTTTGGGGACACCTCGTCTCCATACCGCTGTGAAACATGTTTTTTAATATCCTTGACCATGCCCGCCACCACACCTTTACGCTCAGTATTTTTAGCATCGAGATGTGTCGCAAGTGCACCAGCTTCTGTGAGATCGGTAGTCGCAAAAAGCTTAAAGGCATCATACGGTATACCCATGCGTGACGCCGCATTGATGCGTGGAGCAATCATAAAACCAATATCATCTTCACTCACATATCGCTGATCTATTTTTGTTACATTCAAAAGAGCTTGCAGTCCTACGCGTGGAGATTTTCTTAACACGGCCAGTCCGTAATACGCTAAAGCACGATTTTCTCCGACTAGCGGAACCATGTCAGAAAGAGTCGCGATGCCCGCCATATCAAGCAACCATTTTTCCCACCCCATAGGAATTGGAGAAATTGTTGTGTGTCGAAAGTCAAAAGTCGAAAGGCTCAACGCTAGCGCCTGCACAACTTTAAAAATCACCCCTGATCCGCACAACATCTTTTCTGGATACTGACAATCAGTCTGTTTTGGATTGATTATTACAAGTGCAGATGGTGCGGGTGTCGGCACGAGATGATGGTCGGTAATAATTACATTGATACCGAGATCTTCCGCGCAGGCTGTCGCCACCACATCAGCGATGCCACAGTCGATCGTGATCACGAGCTTCACCCCATTTTTTGCAAACTCCTTTACCGCTTCTTTATGAAAACCAAATCCCTCCTCGTGACGATGTGGAATATAATTTTCAAAGTTTTGATAGCCAATCTTTTTAAAAAAGTCATGGAGTATCACTGCACCAGGGACACCATCATGATCGTAATCACTATATATAATTATCTTTTCTTTTTCGTCAATCGCTTTTAAGATTCTCTCCACCGCTTTTTTCATATCCTTGAGTAGAAAAGGATCGTGCATATCTCGAATATAGTCAGGCTTTAAAAATATATCTGCTTGCTCGCGTGTTGTAACACCTCTAGCAAGCAAAAGGTCGATGAGAAGCGGGTGAAACTCTGCCAAAGGTTTCTTGGCTTTTTCGGTATATTTTTCTCGTACAGAGTAATGTTTCATGAGATTAGTGTAGCACATTCGCCTTGCTAGGCTCAGTACTCCCAACACCTTCGTGTTTCCTGCACATTCGCCTTGCTAGGCTCAGTATGTCCGCCACCGGCATGGCTCCTACACATTCGCTTTTTACATATAATTGAGAAACATTTAAAACCAAGTTATACTACGGCTATGGAAAGTTGTATTTTCTGCAAAATTATTGCGAGACAAATCCCAGCCGAGATCATCTACGAAGATGAAACTGTTCTCGCGTTTCTTGATATCCACCCGACTAAACCCGGGCATACATTGATCATTCCAAAAGCACATCATAAAATGATGATCGATACTCCAGAAAATATTGTTGCTGATGTGTTTGTAAAAGCCAAGAGACTGATGACCCCACTCAAACAATCTCTCAGTGCAGACTATGTCGCACTTTCAGTCGTCGGTGTCGATGTCCCACATTTTCATGTCCACCTCATCCCTCGAGGCACCTTAGACGGCCTCGCAGACTTCTGGCTAAGAAAAAAATACCCCGAAGGTGAAATGCAAAAAGTGGGAAAAAAGATTCGAGAAAAGATTGGTAAAAAATAAAAACCGCTTGAAAAACCAAGCGGGTAAAGTACTACTACTTCTTGTAATAAGTGATCTTGCCTTTTACAGCAGGGTCAAACACGATCAAATGATCACCCAGACAAAAGTCTCCCTTTTTTGTGAGAAGTTTACCCAATTCGGGGGTAAACCTGATATGAAGATTTATACCGTCATAACCACCGATAGTAACAACCTTGCCCTTGAATGGTGACACCTTGTGGAAATGAGGAAATGCTTGGTGACCAAAAAGTGAGGCCAGAAACTTTGCCCATGTTGTCTTTTTAGAATCCCGCAATTCCATCAGCCATTTTCGTGCCATGGTTCCAGTCATCTCTGTAGCCAGTTGAGCCACGGCAACAACTCTTTTTTCCTTACTTGGGTGACAGAGATACTCAAGTATGGATGTGAGCCGAACATTACGAGCTTTCGCTCTTTCCAGATCCTCCGCCCTCCTTCTTTTGAATTCTGCTTGTTCCTGACGATCCTCCCTCAAACTATCTGACGCTGCATCGCTCATAGATAACCTTTTTGTTAAGTTGCACTAAACTATTCTGACTATACTCTTTTAAATTTAAAAATCAAGCATTCTAAAAACATGTGTTTATAGACTTTTCAGTAAAATAAATAATTCTATCAAGAAAAACCTTAGTTAAAAAAGCTTTAATACTTTCAAATTTAATCGGCCAACTAGAATTATATTGTTCTACTGTATATTTCATTTTTATTTACCCGACCCAAAGAGTATGGATTTGAAGTTTCTAACAGTATATCAAAAATACAAAAAAGAAAACCCCGAGCGAACTCGGAGTTTGTGTGAAAGACAAAAGTCGAAGGGTCTGGGGTCAGTGTTAAGTGACCGGAACCGAGGACTTGCGAAAGAGGAACCAGTCGTTGCCGCTGACGAAACATTTCAACCTGTCCATACTGGCTTCACGAACCCTGCCGTACCAACACACAGAGCAGGCCTGCTGCTGACGCTCGAAGGTACACTCGTCAGTAGCAACCAAATACATCTGGTCTTGACCGACGATCTGGTAAAGGTTTGAATGCTTTTTTGCAACCGCAAAAACCTCGCGTGGGGCAGTGTTCTCAAGCCTTTGGCTCTTTGCCCAATCCAGTGCCAATTGCCATGAACCATCAGCGTCTGGAAAGTTGAGAGCGATGTAATGGCCCATCATTTCACCTTTCCCTGTCGGCGGGTAGAGGTAACTGACTTTGTGGACATCGAAGTTGGCAGGAGTATTGGGGCCAGCAGATTCCACTGCATTGCCCCAAGGTTCGTCGAGGATGACCTCGGTGTTGGGGAGGATATGGAAACGGGCACCCGGGGGTGGCAGGATCATGTCAAACCTTAGGGTATCGAGTAGATAAGCTGCACCTCGAGGCCCCTTTGTATCAAGCCACCTCTGAAACTGACCTACAGTGACACCTTTTGCTCTGGCCATGTCACGAACTGAATCTGTTTGACCATCGGTAACAAGCTTTTCACTCATAACGATTTTCCTTAGTGTTGTAGCCCACCTAAAGCGACGAATATCTCGCCACCAAAAGCAGACGGTTTTACTTGCTGTCAATTTGACCCATTGGTTTCATCACAGCAGAAAATAGACTAGTGTATAAGCTACTTTCTGCTGTGATGAGGTTTATAATTCCAATGTAGATTTACCTTTGAATCCGAACACCCTACCCCCTATTATACACCCATATAAATCACTTGTCAAGTGCCGGAGTAGAGGGGACATTGTTTAGATTGGTAATACGTACCAGATTACCCCAATACATTACTTGAGTACCTCTATCCCCGGCAAAGTTTCGTGTATCAAAAAATCGAGCATAGCGCCACCAGCGGTAGAAATAAAAGAAAAGCTTTTTTCGAGACCGAGCTTATGTATCACGGCTAGTGTATCTCCTCCTCCTACAATAGTCTTTGCACCGCACTCAGCAAGAACTTTTGCCAATTCTTCTGTCCCTTGTGAAAATCCATTTTCATAATCACCAAGAGGACCGTTCCAGACAACGAGCTGGCTTTTCCGTGCGAGTAGGGCGAGCACGGAAACTGCCCTTTCTCCCACATCAAGAATATTCTCCCCTACCAAAACCTGATCGGGTCTTTTGGTTTCTTTTGTACCACTCACAGTTTTTACCACCACAGCCTCAGGCAAATATAATTTTTTATTTTGCATCATCTCTGCTAGTTTAAAATCAAGTTTCGAAAAAAGTGAAGCGCCTATCTCATACCCCTGTTCCTTAAAAAAGTTATTCGCCAACGCACCACCCACAAATACAAAATCGGCTCGTTTCAAAAACTTTTCAACGAGTGGTATTTTAGTTTCAAGCTTGGCTCCAGCAAGAACAAAAAGAAATGGTCTTTCTGGCACAAAAGCTTGCGACAGATTTTTTACCTCTTCCTCAAACAAAAGTCCCGCATATCCAGGAATACATTTTGGCACACCCACAATAGACGCGTGTGCACGGTGTGAGACTGAAAATGCCTCGTTTACATACACATCAGCGAGCGAGGCCAGCTCTTTTGCAAACTTTAAATCGTTTACTTTTTCTCCTTCCCATGTACGCAAATTCTCAAGCATCAGACATTCCCCAGATGGAAGTGTTTCAAAATCCTTCAAAACATTTCGATAATTTTCCACAAATCTCACCGTCACAAACTTTTGCATATAGTCAGCTACCACTTTTAAAGACACTTTTTCCTTACTCTCGATATGTCCGATAATCAAAACTTTTGCACCTGCTTTTTGCAAATACTGTATAGTCGGCAAGGACTGACGAATTCGAAAATCATCTACCACCCTACCATTTTGTATCGGTACATTGAGATCCAGACGAAGCAAAACCCTCACCCCATCTAAATGTGGAATATCTCGCACAGTCTTAAATGAGGTTTTAAATGCCATCGATTTCTTTTAAAATTAAATTAAAACCTTCTGTATTTATACTTTCCCGACCCACAAGTAATCCGTCCACCTGACCCAGTAGGACAATATCTTTTGCATTTTTAAAAGTAACCGAGCCACCGTATAAAATCCTTACTGACAAAGCATACTCCTGCCCATAAGTATCTGCCAACACTTTTTTTATAAACAACCCTGTCTCTCGCACATCAGCTGGAGTCATAGCAACCGGAGCCCCAATAGTCCAGAGTGGCTCATACGCCACGATGAGTTGTTTTACATCTTTGCGAGCTAGCTTACCTAGCGAAGCAATAATTTGTGCCTTGAGTACTGCGAGATAATCCCCATTCTGATCACGCTCCTTTTCCCCGACACAAAGTATCACCTGCAAACCAGCTCCTACTACAGCACCTATCTTTTGTGAGACAATTTCATCGGTTTCCCCCATCTTGCGTCGTTCGGCGTGTCCAACAATAACATATTTCACCCCCACCGATTTCAACATGTCGGCACTCACTTCACCAGTAAAAGACCCCGATTGTTCGAGAGACACATTCTGTGCACCGAGAGAAAAGTTATCGGCAGTTTTAACTAAATGTGCGTATACAAATGGTGGACACACAACCGTGTCAATCTTTTTAGATTTTATAGCAACTTTTTTAACGGTGGTTGCTATCCGACTCGCCTCCTCAGTGGTTTGGGGGTTCATTTTCCAGTTCCCTGCAATGATATATTTTTTCTTCATACAAATCAGTATAGCATTTCAAGCTTAAAATTACGAAATTACATCGTTTGTACTTACCTAACTATGGAAGTTCGTGTAATCACTCGAGTTGTGAGACACGGCTCAACCGAAGCCTGTTTTAGCAAACCTATATTTAGAGCCACATTAAACGGCTAAACAGGGTGTTTAGCCGTTTAATGTGGCTCTGTAGAGTCGTTTGGAAAATTGATAAATCAAGCGGTTTTGGAGTACCCCCAATTACGAAATGCGTTGAAGGCATGTCTTTTAAATGGACTTCGGAAGCGGGTAGCTGAGACTTGAGAGATTTTTCACCAGAAAAATACTCGTGCCATTTAAAAGATGTGCCGAGAAAGCATTTCGTAATTGGGGGGGGGAGAGTGGCAAGTTTTTCATTTCAAAAATTTTGACTACTCCACCTCCTGCCAGCTCTGTATTTGGTATCCACCAGACGGACCAGAAGTAAAAATTAGGTTGGCTAAACCAGTTTCATACACCACTGACGAGCTATTTTGAAGTTTTATTTTCCAACCGGTCACTTCTTTTACACTCGCACTACTTTGTAATAAAACCTGACCATGTGGAGCATATATCAGCACTTTACCCGAAATACTATTGGCTACACTAATAGCATCAACAGTACCACCGTTTTGAGCACTATTGTTTTGAGAGACAAGCATCACATAAGAATTTGTTCCAGAACCTAGAAATTGTGTGCTGTTTGAGAGAGTTATCTTGCTACCTGAGGTTCTGCTCGCGGGATTATCTGCAATAATAGCCACCGTCTTACCAGAAATAGATGGACTAATCTGAATTGCTCCACTATTGCCCAAGATGATATTCCCCTTTACCCAAACCATACCGGCCAGGGTGAGTGTTGAAGAATTACTTACTTCTAGGTCGCAATTGATTTTTATCGGTCCTAGAGTTACATTTGCTGAACCCGTTATTTTATACGGACACGGAGTTGTGATCACTCCGCCATTTTCTGCATCTATTTTCCACTGATCTATCACGGCATCAGATATAGGCAAGCTACTTGTGGCTTGGTCGGCACTATTTGGGAATGATGTACCCAGCACTTTGGCATTTACAGTGGTTTTAAAATATCCATCTTTTTCTGCTACTGCATCAGCGATTTTATTTGCATAAATAGAACCCGTTGAATGTAATTGTGTTACAAAACCATTTGGTCCAGCAGACACCACATCACCCAAAACCATATTACCCCCCGAAGCAGTGGCCTGATAGATGCGGAGCGGGCTTACAGCATTTACATTTGTTGTAAGTAGATAAATATATCCAGACGGAGCGCTGGCGAGATCGTATGGTGCCCCACCAGTAATGGTGATTGTATTTTTAATTTCTGGTAAGACAGTGTTTCCGATATTCCAGACCTGAAACTGTTTTGTAGTTGCCGAACTTACAGCTGTATAGAGATAACTTCCAGATGCAAAAAATGCCTGAGGTGCAGTGGAAGTATTTGCACTTGTGGATGTTGCAATAGTGGGAGCTGTGGGGGTAGTGATGTTTACCACCTGAATATTGCCACCTCCCTGAGAGCCTACATACGCGTATATACCATATAATGATACCGAGAGTGGACTTGTCGTGAGTGCTACCGACCCAACAAGTGTAGGTAACGCTGGATTAGCTAAGCTAAAAATCTCCAACTTACTAGACGCACCACCTTGACTAATAACATACAGATACTGATCCTGAATACCAATGTCTATGGGTGCTGCGTTGGTGGCTACTGTTGCCAAAAGCGTCATGCTGGCTGGATTCGAGACATTGAGAACTTTGATTGCATTGCCCGAAAATGAAGCGACATAGGCATAAGCACCAGCTACAACAATCCTCCTAGGGTTGCCAGTAACGGCGACCGCACCTCGGTATACTGGCGAAGCCTGATTTGTGATGGAGTATGCGATTACATTATTATGACCAGATGAAGTAATAAAAAGATTACTACCAGAAACAACAATGTCTTTTTGCAAAGGATTGATACCATTTGGATTAGTAACTGTGGAAACCACCGATGGGGATGCTGGATTTGCAATCGAAACGGTTTGAAGATTATTATTATTTACAACATAGAGGTAGTCACCGCTACGGGCAAGTCTCCCCGCATCTGGTCCAACATTTACAGTACCCACGAGAGTGGGAGAGATAGATCCAGAGGTAATACTCCCGCTTCCACCGACCCCTCCACTTGAATAGATATTTCCTGAAACTGAGGAACTATTAGATAACATAACTCCTCCCTCGCCAACCTGTAGACCATAATTAAATCCTGTTCCTGCACCTGAAAATAAATCGCTTCCAACTCTTTTTATATACCCCCCGCGATCAGCCGAGGTTGTAATTCTTTTACCCCCTACTATGTCGACAATCGTACTACTCGCAGTATAGCCATTTAAGGTCAAGGACTCGCTTGTTCCAACTTTTTTTGACTTTTTAAATCTATAGACAATATCTTCGTGTAGAGCTTCACCGATTGCGTAGCTTTCTCTAGACTTTACTATGTTTTGTGCATTTTTTAGGTCTCGTGTTACTACTTCAGAAGTGCCGATCACCACGATAAGTCCAATGATTAAGAAAAATACCACCGAAATAATCATTGCTTGTCCACCTTTCATCGATACATGTTTTAAATTATATTTATTCATATTTAATAAAAGTTTCGCAATACAGCGGTAGTATAAAATGTTTCCGTTTTTGTTTTACTACCGACAGAACTTTGTAAAGTAAGGCTGATTTTTACTGCGTTTGAAAGACTGTTTTGTATTTGATTGAAAACCAAATTGGTAACTATGGTATTTGAAAGGGTGATCTGTCCACCATCCACTCCCCCAGTCATAACTTTTATTACCCCGCCACTTACATAGAACCTCACAGTGGTTACTGCTCCATTTGCAAGAGTTGTATTTAGAGTTAGCTGACCCGGACTAGTCACAAAAGTACTTTGTCCAGTATCTATAGACTGTGCCTGGCGGATTTCGTATACCATTCTAGAGAGAGCAGAGGTAGCTGAAGCTGTAATATTTTTTGAGAGCTTGACATTATTATATGTCTTTGACATAGTCACCAAACCATTTACCACTAAGGTTGTTACACTCGTCAATAATGCAATGTACACTAGCATTTCAATGAGAGAAACCCCAGTTTTACGAATATTTGTGTGCATATTAGTTGTCAAACATATTAGTAATATAACTTGAAATTTGTTTGCTGGTGGTGGCGGTACTTCCACTTATTTTAGGCCAAACTACTGTTACTGAATATCCTTTGGTATTTGGATCAAGTGTTCCACCAGAAGACACAATCTTGTCATTACTATCTCGATACACAGCCGAAAACACAACCTTTCTAGTATATATAGTATCTACCGTTTGTGGTGTAGTAGTCGATTGCCAAGCTCCACCCGTCCAATTTAAATAATATGTAGTCCCAGCAGTAGTATTACCGATGTGAGATGCCCAGCTTGTATCACGCAGTAGACGGACAACTTCGAGACCCTCCTCAATCAGAAAACTGGCTTTGACTATCCTAGTATTGGCAAATTGAACTTTTAAATATGAAGAGTAAACACTAAACAGTGATGTGAAGGTTATGGATATGATAGCGGTTGCTACTACCACCTCCAGTATACTGAAACCAACTTTATACTTTATATTTTGATTCAGGAAAGACATGGTTTTTTATTGTACCTCTACTATACCTGTTTTATAAACAGTTACTGTTTTATATTTACTTGGATTTGAAACTAACACTACTCTAAATGTACCGTTATTAGATGTGTTTCCTGTAAATCTATCGAAAACTACATCTGTACTGCCATCAACAAGAGAAATCGTATTTATGGATACCCGACTATTTAATAACAAAGGTATATTTGAGGTAGCCGATGCATTATAAGAGTTGCCTTTGAAAATAATCGGTCCAGTACTAGTCAGATGTACACCAAAGTTTGAAGCATTTTTTGCAGAGATTGTTAATGACCTAGATTCTGCAAAAACAGATACGACCGAATCTGTCGCCTTATTTAAGACTTCATTATCTGTACTGGATGACAAAGCACTTAGTGATATTGCCGATATAATAGCCATCACCGCTAATGTAATAACAATCTCTATCAATGAGAAGCCTCTACCCACAAATGATACTGGCTGATATTTCCTTGTAAAAAGATGTAGCAAAAACATGTATTATTTTATTGTATCCATTACTGAATAGATCGGAGTAATCATCGATATGGCAAAAAATCCAACAGCCGCACCAATAATTACCATGAGCACTGGCTCAATGATAGTGGACATGTCTTTCGTCTTTTGCTCTACTTCATCCTCATAAAAATCAGCGACTCCAATCAACATTTCTGCCATTTTACCAGTCTCTTCTCCCACACTTATCATTTCCCCAACAAAAACTGGATACAAACGAGGAACTTCAATAAAAGAAGCGGATATTGGTACACCCTGCTGTATAGACTTCTCGGCTTTTTGTAAAACTTCTTTGTAATATGAGTTTTGCAAAACATCTCCCGTAATCCGCACCGACTCTACCACAGGGACACCAGCGGACAATAGAGAAGCGAGGGTGCGTGCTGTGCGAGCCGAATTTACTTGTTTTACCAAAAGTCCAACGATCGGCAATCTAAGTACAACATAATCACGAATTCTCTTGCCTCTTTTTGTTTGCAATGGAAAATAAATAGCCAAAACCACCGAAACCAAAAGTAAAAAAGCGTATATAAAATGGTTTTTAAGGAAATCACTTACAAAAATCACAATTTTTGTACTGAGAGGTAAGGCTACACCAAGCTCAGTAAAAGTTGCGGTAAGAGTTGGCACGACAAATATAAGCATTAAAACTGCAATAATAGCCATTACCCCCATAATAACTGCTGGGTAAATCATCGCCCCCTTGACCTTACGCTGTATAAAATATGAACGATCCATTTGCTTTGCCACTACTTTCAATGATCCAGCCAGACTACCACTCTGCTCACCAGCAGTCACCATAGAAACAAATAATGAAGAAAACACTTTTGGATATTTTCTCATACCGTCGCTTAATGTTTGCCCGTGACTAATATCCTTATTTAAATCAATTAAAATCTTTTTTAGGTTCTGATTTTTTGATTGGCGTTCCAAAACATCAAGTGCTCTGGAAACCGCTAGTCCTGCTTCCAACATTGCACCCAGATTTCTAGCAAAAATAATCTTGTCGTATATTTTTATTCCGCTAAATAGGCCTGTTTTTTTAAAAATAGTGGATATAAGGTTTCTCTCTGAGGCTGGCTCAATACTTACAATACTGCCACCCGCATCTTTGAATTCTTTTGCAACTGCAAATTTATCGGTAGCCTCCCTGAAACCTTCTGTGGTTTTACCATCTATACCTATTACTTTATAAGCAAATCTAGTCATGTATATTAAAAATTAAATTTTACTCAGAAATCACTCGCAAAACCTCCTCTATGGTTGTTACCCCCATTACGGCCTTAAAAATACCGTCTTCTATCATGGTGAGCATCCCCTCTTTTTTTGCCTGATCTTCAATCTGGTCACTTGTCGCCCCCTTCATTACAAGTTCTCGTATTGGTAATGTTACTTTTAGTATTTCATGTATACCAATACGACCGCTATAACCATCTTCACTTTCAGGAGTTTTTACTGGCTTATAAAACGCAATTTTTTCCCAACTCATGTTTTTGTCGACAATCTTTTCTTCTTTTAAGGCGGAAAGTACCCTCTCCAAATCGACAGACTTTGAAAGAGTGGCTATTTCTGTTTTAGTTAAAAAATATTTCTCTTTTGAGACACAAAGTTTGCGAATCAGTCTCTGTGCGATCACGACATTGATAGTTGAGACCAACAAAAATGGTTCAATCTTCATATCGAGCAATCGTGGGATAGCTCCCGCAGCTGAGTTTGTATGGAGAGTAGAAAGCACTAGATGTCCAGTAAGAGCCGCGTTTACTGCAAGAGAAGCTGTCTCATTATCACGAATTTCACCTACCATTATAATATCGGGGTCTTGTCGAACCAGAGTACGCAAACCGATAGAAAAAGTAAAACCGATTTCTGGTTTTACTTGGGTTTGATTGATCCTAGCCATTTGATACTCCACAGGATCCTCGATTGTAGAAATATTTACATCGGCGGTATTTAAAATATCTAATACGGTATATAGAGTAGTGGTTTTACCTGAGCCTGTTGGACCTGTCGTAAGTATCATACCCGTCGTCAACCTACTTGCATTGTGGATACGCTCAAGCCCTTCGCCATGAAAACCGAGGCCTTCGAGATTAAACCCTGAAGCATTTTCTCGAAGCAGTCGCATCACGGTTTTTTCACCATAGTAAGTCGGCAAAATCGAAACTCGAAACGAGACTTTTTCTCCATTCAGCTCAATTTTAAAACGACCGTCTTGTGGTAAACGCTTTTCATCAAGCTTCAAGCTTGAGAGTACTTTTATACGGGCAGTGATGCCAGCCTCAATATTTTTTGGTAAAATCATGGCATCATGGAGAATTCCGTCTATACGATACCGAACTAAAAGCTGGGTTTCGAGTGGCTCTATGTGTATATCAGAAGCATTTTGAATAATCGCATGTTTAAGCAATGTATCCACTACTCGTACTACAGGCAAATCCTCGGCTATTTTCTTTAGGTCGCTTTCACTAGCTGGTTTAGCCTCACTATCACCAATTGACATTTCGTCCAATGGCTTGATGGTCAATGCTTCCTTCTGAATAATATCTCCGAACTCAGCTTTTAAACTTTTTTGATACTGTAATATTGCAGATTTGATTGATTCAGTATCGGTAAGGCGTGGCAAAATCTTTAAATGCACCTTCTTTTTGACAAAGTCTATTGCACTCAAATCATCTGTATCGAGCATTGCTACCTCCAACGAATCCTTACTCTGCTTAAAAGCCACAATGTTGTTATTTCTCGCAATAGGCTCAGGAATAAGTGAAAGTACTTTAAAGTCGAGCTTTTGGTCCTTGAGGTCTACAAACGGGATACCCAAAACATAGGCTTGGATACGATGTAGGTTATCATCTGTTATTTTACCTATTTTTACCAAAATACTACCTATGTCTTTTCCGCTTTTTTCTGATTCTTCTTGTGCAGACTCGAAATCGGCCTTTGAAACCAGACCTGAATCTAAAATAAAGTCCTTGAATTGTTTTTGTTCAATATACATAGTTTTCTTTGATATAAGTATATCAAATAATCCACACAACTCCTCAAAATACACTGTGGACAAGTACAATCTTGGCTAGGTAATAATAGTTATTACTATTGTAAAAAAATAAAAAGACCACCCGTGAAGATGGTCAGACTGTATACTTAGACACGGAGTATGGCTTATGCAACTTTTTCTACCGACCCATTACCAGTCATAGACAACGAGCTACTCAATGCTTGAAGTTTGGCAACGAGCACGGTCTTCGCCACCGAGGTGATTTCTGTTGTACCGAAACCGCCCAAGCGCCTCGTAGTCATTCCAGAGAGCTCGGTAGCAAGGGCGGCTGAAACACCATGATAATTTTCCTTCACAAGCCCAGTGATAGCCTCCAGAAGTTCTCCGAAACGCTGATAGACTAGTGCCTCTCGCTCTGTAGGACCAAAGTATGCCGTGTGATACATCAGTATCGAGGGGTAGAACCCATGTCCTACCCCCATGGTTTTCTTATCAATGCCCCCACTCACTTCGAAGTCGAGCAATAGTCCCCTCAGTCCCACCATACATTCATCTGGTGATCCAAGGAGATGAGCCGCTGCGTAACACGCAACATAGATCTACTCCAACCTTCGAATGTAGAAGTGGTGCAGAGGGTCGGTCGGACCATGCACACATGCGCTCTGGAACGGTCTCATTTCACATGCCAGAGCATAAGCCCAGAAGCCCACCTCGAGAAGCCGGCTGATCTTTGTACGGTTAGCTGGGTTATCCAGCGACTGTTTATCAAGTCCTGACCAAAGCTCATTTAGCTCAGTTTTGATTTTGGGAAACCTTAGCCAAAGCTCATCCAAAAACCCACTGAGTGGCTTCCCACGATACCAGCATTCATTTACACCAGCACCAATGCCATAGACCACAAAACCGAATTGCGGAACTTTAAGAGAGACGAACTCGCGTTTTTCCATAAAACCATCACTTTCTGCTAGTTGTTTATGTTCTACCGACTTTTAAAGTACCACGAGGTACAGCATATTGCAAGTTTTCACTTGAATTTTATAGTTCACTTGACAAATACCCTGCAACACGCTACACTCATCTTGTAAGTAACTAGTTCGCCTCCTCAGGCGGACTCGTTTTTTTAAAAAATACAAATAAAGGGTTCTCCCCTGAAAATCTACTGATTTTCAGGGGAGGCGACCCAATATTTACTAACAAAAACACATATGTTTGATTTAAAAGTAATCAACTCAGTACTAGCCCAGATGGAAGAAGAGCGAGGTATTCCAAAAGAAAAAACCCTTGAAGCTATTAAACTAGCCCTCGCTACTGCATACAAAAAAGAATATGGTAAAAAAGGTCAGATAGTGAGAGCTGATTTTGACCTAAATACTGGTAAAACTGAGTTTTACCAGGTGAAAATCGTCGTAGATGAGTCAAAAGTCATTATGGAAGACGAGGCAGAAGATAATCTAGAAAATGTTGACATGGAAAATGTCCGTGTTCGATTTAATCCCGAACATCACATCCTCCTTGCTGATGCAAAGAAGATTAAAAAAGGTGTCGCACTAGATGATGAAATGATTTTTCCCCTTGAACACAAAGACGACTATGGTCGCATTGCTGCCCAGACTGCAAAGCAAATTATTATTCAAAAAATTCGAGAAGCCGAAAAGACCTCTGTGCTTGGCGAATATGGTAAACGAGAGGGTGAAATAGTAAATGGAACTGTCCAAAGAATGGAACGAGGTAATATCTTCATAGACATGGGGCGTACCACAGGTATTCTACCTTTCGAAGAGCAGATTCCAGGCGAAAGATATAAGCAGGGTGAGCGTGTTCGTGGATATCTTCAAATGGTAGAAGATGGTCAAAGAGGTGTACTTCTACGCATTTCTCGTGCCCACCCAAAGTTTTTAGCAAAACTTTTTGAAATTGAAGCTCCAGAAATCGCTTCGGGTACCGTGGCTATCAAGGCTATTGCTCGTGAAGCGGGGTCTCGTTCAAAAATAGCAGTGGCCTCAAATGATCCTCATATCGATCCCATCGGCTCAATGGTGGGACAGCGAGGAGTACGAGTATCCACAGTGATGAGCGAGCTTCATGGCGAGAAAATTGATATCATAGAATGGTCAGAGAAGCCAGAGAAGTTTATCGAGGACGCACTTTCACCTGCAAAAGTTTTATCAGTAAAACTTGATATAGCTAGCGGTAAGGCCAATGTAGAGGTAGCCCCAGATCAACAGTCTCTCGCAATAGGTAAAGGTGGGCAAAATGTCCGTCTAGCTGCAAAGCTCACTGGCTGGAAGATAGATATTCAATCTGAGCCGGTAAAGATAGTGACAGTAGAAGCAGTGGCGGAAGTTGCACCTGAAATAAAAGCGGAGTAAGAAATTCGTCGAAGGTGTATCTTTTTCCGAGACTTCGGAAGCGGGTAGTTGAGACGGAGAGATTTCCTACCAAAGAAATACTCGTGCTCGGAAAAAGATATGCCGAGAAAGAATTTCTTATTTCTATCAAAAACATAACCAAAAAAACCCATGCATTTTTTACACGACATCGCTCCAGGAACAGCTCAAAAGATCAATGTGATTATTGAGATTCCAAAAGGTTCAAAAAATAAATACGAAATCGACAAGGCGACTGGGATCATCGCTCTCGACCGAGTCGGACACACCAGCCAAGACTTCCCTTTTGACTACGGCTTTATTCCTCAGACACTTTGGGACGATGGCGACGCAATGGATGTAGTCGTACTTACCACCTACCCACTTTTTCCGGGAGTACTCGTGCGAGTGCGTCCAGTAGCTATTATGAGCATGATAGACAGCGGTGATGCTGATGACAAGATCATTGCCGTGCCAGTAGACGATCCACGCTGGAATGATGTGGTCGATCTAGAAGACCTCAATCCGCACACCTTGCGAGAAATAGAGCATTTCTACTCAACCTATAAAAAACTTCAGAATAAAGAGGTGGTGATCAACGATTTCAAAGGCAAAGCAGCTGCTGAAGCAGCCTTTGCACGAGGTATCAAGTTTTATCAGGATGATATGAAGAAAAAAGGCAAGAAGGCTAAAACAAATTAGTAAATTTGTTCGCCCTAGGGCGATGGGTAGACCCGGGCTAGCCCAAACATTTTAGTAAAAATGTTTTAGGAGGAAGAAGAAGTAGCTAAACTCTAAAAACACCCCCGCGCCGAGTACGGCGCGGGGGTGTTTTTATTTCTCACTAAGCCTGTTGCTTATCCCAAAACTCTCGAAAACGCCCATCTCGCTCATACAACTCGTGAAATGTACCTGTTTCCAGTATTTTGCCCTCTTGTATCACAATAATCCTATTCATTTCTTTGATAGTCGAAAGTCGATGTGCGATAACCACAGCTGTCACATCTTTGAAAAAATGTGTGAGGGAATCCTGTATCTTTTGCTCAGATTCTACATCGAGGTGCGAGGTAGCTTCGTCTAGGAAAAGAATTTCTGGATTTTTAAACACTGCACGAATAAGGTATTCCCCACCGACGAGCACGCTGTAAGGTACCATTTTCATTAGATACCTTTCCTGTCCTAAGCACACACAAAACGCCTGCTAGTCTGGAATTTCAGGCAAAATGTAACGCAAAACATTTCACAACTTACAAAAGCAACAAACTCGCTATCGCCACCCCCGCCGTCTCAGCACGGAGAGTTTGTTTGCCCAGTGAGTAAATAGGGATATTTTTGGATTTGAAAAGCTCAATCTCTTTTTCACTAAAACCTCCTTCGGGTCCAATGAGGACGCCCAAAGGATTTTTGCCCACCATCACAACAGACTTTTCAAAAGTTATTCCCTCGACATGAAACACTATCAGATTTTCTAAAATGGAATCTTTTTGTTCCAAAATATCGTTAAGTGAAACAGGTTCACAGACCTCAGGCACACTCGCCCAGCCAGACTGCTCAGTCGCCTCCACTACTATTTTCCTCGCCCTCTCCATATTCAAATCCTTTTTTTCGCTTCTTTCAGAAACAATCGGCACAAAACGATTCACCCCGAGCTCCGTCCCCTTTTGCAATACCCATTCAAAGTTGTCTTTTTTAATAAGCGAGAGATACATGGTGACTTTTTGCGCGGGAGATGAGAGTCCTTCCCACCTTTCCTTGACCAAAAACTCAGCTACCTTTTTTGTCAGCAAGGTGATTTCGCACAAGGTTTCACCTCCAGTTCCATCAAACAAAATCACCGTATCACCAGCCTTAAACCGAAAAACCTTGCTCATTTGGTGCAATAACTCAGGGTTGGTGAGAGAAATCTGCTCTTTTCCGCCTATTTTCTCATCTACAAAGAATCTGTGTGTTTTCATAAAATACAGTATACCTGTTTTTTACAAAAAGTCTGTTACTTTGCATCCCGTGAAAATATGGTATAGTATGAATCCTAATCAGTAATCAAAACACCCATGTCATATCTCATCCCCACAGTTATAGAAAAATCACCCTTTGGCGAACGAGCCTATGATATTTACTCTAGACTACTTCGTGATGGTATTATTTTTCTTGGTGGACCGATCGATGACGGCGTAGCTAACACAGTCATTGCCCAGATGCTTTTCCTTCAGTCTGAAGATCCAAAAAAGGAGATTAGTCTGTATGTAAACTCTCCAGGAGGCTCAGTAACAGCTACACTTGCAATCATCGACACCATGAATTTTGTGAAAAACGATGTAGCGACCTACTGCGTAGGTCTCGCTGCTTCTGGTGGTGCCATGGTGCTTTCTGCTGGCAAAAAAGGTAAAAGATATATCCTCCAAAATGCCGAGGTGATGATACACCAGCCACTTGGTGGTGCAGAGGGTCAAGCGACTGATATTGCCATCAGTGCAAAGCATATTTTGAGAACTCGAGAGAATCTAGCCAAAATGCTCGCTAAAAACTGTGATCAGACTGTGGCACAAATCGAAAAAGACATCGAACGAGACTTCTATATGTCTGCGGAGGAAGCAAAAAAATACGGAATTGTAGATAAAATTTTGTAAAATTGGACAAATACTAGTAAATACTATACTATATCTTTATTACTGGTATTAATTTGGTTCCGCCTTTTACCTTATCGGGCATAATAACAATGGTACAATTACAAGAAAAAATGATACAAACCCAGAAAACATCTCGTATTTTATGCCGTTTTTAGCACTTTAAACAGAAGGCGGACTATCCGCATATGTCATTACAAATCATCGTACTTATCATAAGCCTCGTAGGTCTTTTGGGTATTGCTCTTGGATATTATCTTCGACTTATAATTTCTTTGGGTAAAAGAGGTTCAATGGAATTAGAGATCAAAGAGATGCTCCTTGGGGCAAAGGAACAAGCAAAAAAGGTAACTACTGAGGCAGAAACAAAAGCTATCGAGACCATTCAAGAAGCTAGAAAAGAAGCTCGTGAAAAAGAAGAAAAACTCAAGCAAACAGAAATCCGCCTTATTAAAAAGGAGGACTTGCTCGATGGTCGCCAGTCAGATATAGACAAGGAAGTCGAGAACATCAAAGCTAAAATTATTGAGGTCAAGGACATTCGGGACAAAGCGGAAAGGCTTCATGCCGAAAAGAGGCTTGAGCTAGAGCGGACAGCTCGTATGAGCGAAGTAGAGGCGAAACAAGAGCTGATCAAAACCATTGAAAAGCAGAACGAGGAAGACATACTCGTCCGTATGCAGAAGCTTGAAATGGCTGGGACTGAAGCCTTAGAAAAAAAGGCTCAAAGTATTTTAGCTATTTCCATTCAACGAATGGCAAACTCTGTGGCAGGAGAAATGATGTCTACAAATGTCCCCATAGTGAGTGATGACATAAAAGGTAAAATCATCGGAAAAGAAGGAAGAAATATCAAAGCTTTTGAAAGAATCACTGGCGTAGAGGTCATTGTCGACGACACCCCAGGAGCCATCACAATTTCGTCATTTGACCCTGTACGAAGGCAGGTGGCAAAGACCGCCCTCGAGGAACTCATCAAAGACGGTCGTATTCAACCTGCAAAAATAGAAAAAGTGGTAGAGGAAGCCCAGCAAAATATCAATAAAATAATCAAGGAAAAAGGTGAGCAGGCAGTCTACGAATGTGGGGTTATTGGTCTTGATCCACGAATCATAGCTATCCTTGGACGCCTTCACTACCGTACAAGCTATGGTCAAAATGTACTACAACATTCCATAGAGATGTCACATATTGCTGGCATGATAGCAAGCGAGCTAAAAGCCAATGTTTCCGTAGCAAAAGCAGGTGCCCTACTCCACGATCTTGGCAAAGCGGTGGATCACGAAGTCGCAGGTACTCATGTAGAAATCGGTCGTCGTATC
Organism: Candidatus Tayloriibacteriota bacterium; assembly: GCA_943350765.1. GTDB lineage: Bacteria > Patescibacteriota > Minisyncoccia > Phycocordibacterales > PALSA-1337 > SCTV01. Next base: position 43,829 of record CALRAJ010000004.1, read on the forward strand.
TTGCAAAAGTTTGGAGCTAGTGAAGATATTATAAAGGCTATGCAGGCACATCACGAGGAATATCCTTATGAAACAGTCGAATCTATTATTGTACAGTGTGCAGATGCTATTTCTGGTTCTCGTCCAGGGGCACGACAGGATAGCATTGAAAACTACCTGAAGCGTCTTGGTGACCTAGAAGCGATTGCCAATTCATTCAAGGGTGTTGAAAAGTCATACGCCTTACAAGCAGGTCGTGAGATCCGTATTTTTGTAAATCCTGAACAAATGACTGATCTAGAAGCAAAAACTCTGGCTCGAGATATTGCGATTAAAGTAGAAAAGGACTTGAAATACCCAGGTGAGATCAAGGTAAATGTAATCCGCGAGCTGAGAGCGATAGAGTTTGCGAGGTAGAAACTGGCTAGAAAACATAGACAAGAATAACATCCCCGAATTTTCTACCGAAAATTCGGGGATGTTATTTTTAAATACCTGGACATTCGCTTTGGTGGGCTCAGAATACAAAAACCATAAGGTTGCTTCGCTATTTTGGCCGATACCGAGGGGGATACCTCGGTACACACGATTTATATAGTCGCTCCGCTCCTTATAAATCGGTGCTTGCACTTCGCCTTGGTAGGCTCAGCACGGTCGGCACCGATATGCCTCCTTGCATAAAAAATGGCTTATTATATAATGGTCACAGAGGTTAGATTTCTGTATGGAGGTATCTACACAGAAAGTTTTATAATAAATACACATAGGTCGATGTTTTTGTTTTCTATAATTTATTAGAATTAGACAAGTAACTTTTTTACAATATGAATAAACAAGCAATTGTTGACGCAGTACACGCAATACTCGGTGGCACCAAAGTACAGGCTGAGCAGGCTGTAGACACCGTAGTAGACTCAATCATCAATACCCTAAAGAAAGGTGAGGAAGTATCTATCGCAGGGGTAGGTATATTTTCAGTAAAGCAGAGAGCTGCTCGAGACGCTCGCAACCCTCGCACAGGTGAAACCATCAAGGTTCCTGCGATGAAAGTACCGAAGTTTAGAGCTGCTAAAGCGTTGAAGGAAGCGGTGAAGTAGCATTTTATCGTCTTTTATTGGCCAAACTTACCGCTTTTGTGATCTTAGTTTGTACCCGTCTCACGACTCCACTTGGTATATAGTGCTTCGTTATCTTTATAATATCCAGCCTTAAACTCTGGTGAATGTTTAAATATCTCAATCTCCTTGAAACCAACCTCGTCAGAAAGTAACGCATCCACTGACCGCTGAGCAACTTCATCCGGAGTTAGCCAATAGGTGAGATCGGCAAAAGGTCGCACCTTGAGCGCAGACTTCGTGACAGTAGAGCTCACATTAATAGAGAGCCCACTTACCCAATTCGGATAGAGGCCAACAGCCGACTGAATATACTGTCGACAGAGATTTTTTGCCTCACAGAAGCCCTCGATTACAAAGGGAGCATACTTATCAGGAATACCTCCAAGTAGAGCAACTTTTAGCTGAACAATCTTCCCCGACTCACAAACAGCATGTAGTATATTTATCAGATAACGCAGTGGGGATTTAAAGGTATTCACATTAGTATCGTATATATCCGGGTCAATAGTCTTCATCTTTTGGATAGTCGGGTATCCTCGGGGATCGTACTTGTCTACTCCGATTGTGTGTAGAAAGATCACCCTGTCATACTGGGCAAAATTAATAGACTTAAATGAACCCTCGATCGATCGCGCATCAGAAAGGTCACATCGCACTATTTGTATACATGGCGAGGTCAGAAGTAATGGAGTATTTCTAAGCACTGCAACAGTCTCTATCTGTTTCTCTGCAAGGACACTACAAAATTGCGTTCCTATTTCCCCTGCCGCCCCAGCAACAATTACTATGGTTTTTATTTGTTTTATATTCATACAATAGAAGTCTACCAGCTCTAGTTGACAATATCTAATAAAACTGTCTTTATATGTAGAAAGTAAACTGTTAGTTTACTTTCTACTATTAAAAAGCTATACTAGCCTTATATATGAGTCTTCTAAAACCAAGTACTCTCGAAGAAGTGGTGGTCAAGTTTTTATCGGAGGGCGAGAAATCCACAGCCACTCTACTTACAAAAATCAGAGAATCGGGCAGAGACATTACGAAACAAGGTTTCTATAAAGCTCTGCGGAAGTTAAAGGGCGAGGAGATCATTCTCGTATATCGAAAAATTGTTTCACTGGACACCGTTTGGATAAAGAAAATGGGTGATCTGTTTGAAGAAATCACCAAAGCACATGCACTCAGGCGAGATTCCTTCGATATCGTTGGACTTGACGACAGAGAAAGCATGACCTACTTATTTTCGAATGCAAAAAACCTGGATACTTTTTGGGGTTACATACAGAGCATCCTCATACACAAAATAGAGCCGTGTGAGCCGATTTTTTCATACGACCCCCATTATTGGTTTTATATTGCCCGAAAAGAACGTGAACAGGAGCTACTGAAAGAGATGGTCGAGCATAAACGCCAGTTTCTCATGACTGTCGGAGGTACTACCCCGCTCGACAAAGTCGTACGACAGGATTTCAACAACGACTACCTTCAGTACAATTACAAAAAGATGTTTGACGCGCCTAATTATTACATTACCCTGCTCAGCGACTACATTATTGAAGTTACACTCGACATTTCTGTCTCGACAGAGATAGAAAATATATATCAAAATGAAAAAGTGATTACTGCCGAAATCATTAATAGTTTAGACAAGCTTCTTTTATCTAAGGGCAGAAACAAAATAAAAATCTCAAGAAACAGAAAGAGAGCAGTTCTACTCCGCAAAAAATTCCAAAAGGATTTTTATAAACTGAGGGAAAAATAGCAGGCGGGAGACGCTTCGCTATCTCACTCGCCCTCCGTTTGTCGAGCCCCTTAGAAACCTCGTCTACAGATGCACATCATCTACCGATGTGCCGAGGTTTCTAACACTCGAGTACTCGTTGTTTTCCTCCACGGGAAAACGCCTGTTTTCCCGACCCCTTTCCGGTTCGATTCTCCCTACCCACAAAAAATAAGAAAACCTCAGGTAAACTGAGGTTTTCTTATTTTTTGTGCGGGACGGGAGAATCGAACTCCCACCAAGAGTTTGGAAAACTCCTATTCTACCATTAAACTAGTCCCGCCTACGCTTTTGCTCTGGCGGGGTAAAGCCCGCAAGACCTAATACCCACACATACTATCAAACAAAACACTCCCTCGCAATGGAGGGAGTGTTTTGAGCTAGACTACTTTGCTTTTGAGCAAGTGCAAGCATTTGGAGCACACTTTGTACATGGAACTGCCATATTTTTTAAATCTCAGCTCTTTATCAAGCCGAAACAAATTAGGCTAATAAATGAAATTCGGGTTATTTAAACAATGCGCATTGCTCAAATAACAGCCTAAATTATACACCTAAATAACTCCAAAAATACAATAAAACAATACGTTGACGATATGTCAATACCAGTATGAAGTCGTGGCTCTACTTCCTTTGAGAGTTGGCACGAGAGGACACCAGGAGCACTTTGTCAAAATCATCGTCCTTGACGACTTTATTTCGCTTTTTGAAACCGCAAACAACACATTCTTGCACCAAAACATAGTCCCCTGCCTTATTTTCCACCTCCACAGGTTTCATTAGTCCCCCACAGGTGGCTTTTCGGTCCCCGGGGTGAATATCCACATGTTTGCTGTAGAGACATTTCGGGCAATGATTGGTATAGCCATTCCCCACCACCTCATATTTGCAGTGTTCGCAGGTAAAATTTTCAATTGTGCGGGTGAATTGTTTAGACATAAGGTTTAGATTAGTATGAATGTAAAACAAAGTCAAAGTCGTGTTATGAGGACTTTTTAAAATTAAAAAACCCCGAGATCAATCTCGAGGCTTGTGTTAACTTTCTAAACCCGATTATCTTTTTTATACACTAGTAGGTAGTTCCACTTCTACATCAAACCGTGCTTCTTTGTAGTAAGCCACTACGAATTCCTCCTGACCAAGTTCATGGTAACTTCCCAGACTTTTATTGAAGCGTGAACGACAAGTCACAACAAGAAAAGGGTCTGGGGGTGGTAAAGTTTTCACAGGAGAGTAGTATCGAACATGTTCTTCCTTTAAACCTGGACCTTTCATCCGCAACTCTCTAGCAAGAAATCTCCTGTCATCACTATCCAGTAACATTACAGTGAAGGCTAGCTCTGAACAGCCCACTTCATCAGTGGCCCTCATTTTGATTTCAGCAGCGATTTCTATTACCATTTTTGGAATAGGGAGCCGGTGATCATATATCGGCTCTGTTCTCCAATAAAACAATGCCCCCTGACCAATATCCTTCAGTTTAAAGAGAGTATCGATTGGTAAAGGCATATTCGAGGCAGTATTGCCGTACACAACAATTGCTATCAGTCCAAAAACAAGAGCAAATCCTCCGAAGATATTGCCGATACCAAAGAACTTATATACTCCGTATCCAGTAGCAACAACGGGTACAAGGTATATCGCAACCGCACAGACAGCACACAAGAACTGCATGGCTCGAACACAAAGTCTGGCCGTCAGAAACTTGCCTGCCATATACTCCATGAATGGTAAGATGCCGGCAGCAAGATTGTACTTAAACTCCAACCACGCCATCCTGCGACGCACTGCTTTGGCATCGAAGTATCCAATTCCCGCCTCGCGTAGCACTCTCTGGAGAGGTGGCTCCGTATGGCGCATCACCTCATCAAGATTATAACCAACCACTCTGGAAAACTTTTCCATTTCTGCCGTACAGTGATCTTTGACATATTGAATTTTCATTGAACTATTTAATCGACTGATTCGTACCACAGCGATACTCATCCTCGATTTCCTTTCATTGTATAGATTATCACGAAATACTAGTTATGTAAATATATTATCGTCTATTCTAGTATATTTGCATATTATATCTATATAATGTATACTATTACTGACGAATTATCTCGTCATCTATATGGAATATTTACTTGAAAAACTGGGTGTAAACAAAACCGACACAAAAATATATATCTTTCTTGTAGAGGTTGGCTGGTGTTCAGTTGCCCAAATTGCTCGGGATATCAATCTACCTCGACAGACTGTTTATAGCGGACTGAAACAACTTCTTTCTATTGGTATTGTGGAGCAAAGTAGGACAAAAAAGTCTGGACTTTTCTACGCTGATCCACAAATATTGATTAGTACCATCAATAAACACAATATCGAGCTTGAAAGGGCGAAATCTACTTTAGAGAAAAACTTACCCGAAATATTGCTTCAAAAGAAGAGGTATACACAAAGTTACCCAACCATAACCTACTATGAAGGTGAAAAAAGCTTACAGCGGCTCTTCGATGACATTTTAAGCCAATTTAAAACTAAAAAAGATACTGTCTTTCGTGGGTTTGGGGTTAATACCGTGAAAGATAAGTTGAGTGGCTACGCAGAAAAATTTATCAAAGAACGAGCGAAATACGATGTTGAAACGCGCTTGATTATCGGCCTAGGTCCAGATGACTTTGGCATTTCAGGCGCCGATCCACTCGGGAGAGAAGTAAAACGCATCCCAATCCCCTCTCAAGATGCTGGAGTGTATATGGTTGCCAATCGCCTCTATATATTTTCTTACAAAAACAAAAATGGTATCATGATCGAGGACGAAAGCGTTGTAAAGTTTCTACGAGAAGTCTTTGATTATTTGTGGCAAGGAATGAATAGTAGGTAATTTTGTCGGGGCGCCGGGAGTTTCTCCCTCGACTTTTTCCTCGCCGTCACTCGGAAAAGTCTGGGCACCAGCTCACATAATTTTCTACTGAAAATTATTGGCTCCGCTGTTCGAATCCCGACGTAAGCCGTACCCACGGCTTACTGCGCCCCGAGCGCGAAAAAACGGCATAAAGCCGTTTTTTCAGTGTCGGGGCGCCGGGATTCGAACCCGGAGTCACTTGTTCCCAAAACAAGCATGTTAGCCGTTACACCACGCCCCGATATATTTAGATCACTCTCCTGAACCAATATATACTAGCACAAAGTCTTAAAAAGACATAGAAAATAGAAATTTCTTTCAAGCATACACATATCACACAAAAACAATTCACGACCGTTAACTATTTATATATCTATAACCAGCCAATAGCAAAAATTTTATAAAATAATATCTTCCAAAATCTCCACACTTCCCTCTTTTGTTTCCTGACTTATATACACCGACGCTAGGTCAAATTGCCAGGATATGTCTTCTGACAGATTTTTCTCCAGAAGATAGCTTTCTATGGTCTTGGCTAGTCTTTTGACTTTTAGACCATGCATGTTGTCCTCGGGACGGTAGCTGTCACCCATTCCTGATGTTTCATGTGGAACATTACCGCCAGTCGCCTCTGCGTTGCTACGGCGTACCAAGCAAGAAACACTCTTTACTTCAATAAAATGAAGCTTTCCTCCCCTTTTTGCCACAATATCGATCTCTCCCCACTTTTTGGTATAGTTTCGCTCGATTATTGAGAAACCTTGTTTTTTGAGAAATTTACATGCGATATCCTCACCGAGCTCACCCAATTTCTGTGTTTTTGATGTAAATAGTTTCATATGTAACACTTATTTATGTTTTCACGTGAAACATTTCATGTGAAATCGCCTATTTTTATCAATATACCTATATTTATAGGCCTATCTTTACAAAAAATACCTCATTTACGGACATTGTCATCGTCGACTATGAGCCATATTCTGTGTCCTTTATGAACACTGTCCACATAGTTATCCACAGTTTTCCAAAAATAGCCTTGTTTTTAGGGGATAAGTTGAGTAAGTGGTTTGGGACAAAAGAAGAGGTACCCGATGGAAGTTTTAAAGGACATGGGGAAGTATAGCATGGATTATATAGAATATGGCGATAGATGCTTTGGCATCAAACTCAAAATGGAGCGGGCGGGGGAGACGCTTCGCTATCGAACTTCCTCGGAAACCTCGTCTACAGATGCACATCACCTACCGATGTGCCAGGGTTTTCCGACGCTCGTCGGGCTCGCTGCCTTCCTCAACAGGGAACTCCCGTTCCCGACCCCATCCCCATTCGATTCTCCCTGCCTGACACAAAAAATCTTCGATTTATTTTTTGTGCGGGCAGGGAGAATCGAACTCCCGTCTCAATCTTGGCAAGATCGTGTTCTACCACTAAACCATGCCCGCATATCTATTTCTCAACAAGTGCTAAAAATTCTTTCTCCAGTAGTGCTAGCCATACTAACACTTTCTCTTTTAAAAATCTACTGGACACACCAGCTACTGCTGTGCCATACGCCAATTTCTTTACCTTGCTTCGACTTGGAATAATCATTGTTTTTTGAAAATTATCCCTATCTAGAGACACTTTTTCTGACCAAAAACATTCAGTTTCGTTTATATTCATATCGAGATAGCCGATTACAGATAACCAGATTCTATCCTTTGGAACTCCACATATATTCTCCAAAAAAGAAAGGAATATTTTAACTATGGCCGGCTCAGAATTTGAAATTCTCACCTGATATTTATTCGCCTTATCACCTTCTCCCCAATAAAGAAACATCCCAGCAAGAAATAGAGGATTTGTTTTTAGTGTTTGGAATTCTGTCTCAGCATCATCCTTCGCCTCGATATAAAGCTTGTTCAATCTTTCTCCTCTGATACGATTCAGATTCTTCAGACTTTCTGCATTTGTCTGTATGAGTTTTTTAGAAAGATTTTCCCTTATTTCGGCGGACCATTCCTTTTGACTAAACCACTCAGAAAGAGTCGCTTTTGACATGCCTAACAAACTCCTAATTTCGTTATAGCTTTTGCCTTCTTTCCTTAGATTTATTGCAATTTCTTTATCTTTTCTCATACATTATAAGTATAGCACTATGGTTCGACTTACAGCAAACGCTTACGAATTAGCCTCTCGTCAAACGATGGATAGCTAACAAAAATCTGTGCACCTATCAGGACTCGAACCTGAAATAACGGTTCCGAAGACCGTTGTGATATCCATTTCACCATAGGTGCAAATACAAAATACTTTAACCCAAACACTATACCGCACATTCGCTAAAAATCAAAATATGTACTAGAATAAAGCCATGAAACTGTCAACAAATGTCATTTTTGACACTTCTCTAGGTAAACATATACCCGAAGAGGTTTCACATGTAACCGAAACCTTGGAAAAAGGCGGTTTTGAAGCATATTTGGTAGGCGGATGCACCAGAGACCTTCTTCTAGGTAGAAAACCTAAAGACTGGGATGTTACGACAGACGCTACTCCAGAGCAGATTATTGCTCTATTTCCAAAGACTTTTTATGAAAATGTCTATGGCACTGTCGGCGTGGTCAATGAAAAGACCGAGGATGAAACACTCAAAGTGATTGAAGTCACCCCATATCGCCTCGAAGCAGGGTACTCGGATCATCGCCGACCAGACAGCGTTACTTTTAGTACAAAGCTCGAAGACGATCTCAAGCGACGAGATTTCACGATTAACGCTATCGCCCTTGGACTTAAAAGAGAACAAGAAGTAACTAAACACCAAGAAACAATAACCCAAGGCTCTAAAAGCCTCGTGGCTAAAGTTTCACAAGAAACACTCGTAGACCCTTATAAAGGACAAAAGGATTTAAAGGACAAGGTTATACGCACTGTGGGAGCACCTCAGGATCGCTTTGAGGAAGATGCTTTGCGTATCATTCGCGCTATTCGACTTTCCGCTGAGCTTAGTTTCACGATTAACGCCGAGACAGCGAAGGCGATCGAGGAAAAGTCCCCTTTACTTGCCAAAATATCAAAAGAACGCATTCGAGATGAGTTTACTCGCATTCTTATGTCAGATACTCCAATGACCGCACTCGCTGTGGCTCAAAAACTCGGTGTTTTGAAATATATCGTACCCGAGCTTGAGCAGGGTATCGGAATCGAACAAAACAAAGCCCACGCCTACACAGTTTGGGAGCATCTGCTTCGATCTTGCCAGCATGCAGTAGACAAAAAGTGGCCCCTAGACATTCGTCTTACCGCTCTTTTTCACGACATCTCAAAGCCTGAGACACGCAGATGGTCAAACGAATCCGCTCAGTGGACTTTTTATGGTCATGATGTGGTTGGTGCCCGTGTAACAGCTAAAATCCTAGAAAACTTAAGATTTCCAAAGAAAATGAGTGAGAAAATTGTAAAACTAGTCAGATGGCACATGTTTTTTTCAGATACTGAAAACATTACTCTTTCGGCGGTACGACGAATCATTACTAATGTCGGCACAGAAAACATTTGGGATCTCATGAATGTACGGGTGTGTGATAGGGTGGGAACAGGTAGACCCAAGGAACAGCCGTATCGGCTACGCAAATATCATGCCATGATAGACGAAGCGCTCCGCGACCCGATTTCTGTCGGAATGTTAAAAATAGACGGGACTACACTTATAAAAGACTTAGGTATGAATCCTGGTCCAAAAATAGGACACACCTTACATGCATTACTCGAAGAAGTACTAGAGGAACCAAAAAAGAATACTCTTGTATATCTTAAAACCAGAGCTACGGAGCTTGCAAATCTTGGTGACGAGGAGCTAAAAAAGATAGGGGAAGCGGGTAAACGAAAAAAGGCTATGGAAGAGGAAAAGGAACTTGCCGAGATACAAAAAAAGCATTGGGTGAAATAGGCCTAGAAAAATAGACAAGAAAAAGCCGCTTCAATGCGACCATGGTTAGATAGGGTGGCAGAGAAGCGGCTTTTAAAATGGGAAGAATTGTTGATGAGAAATTGGATCGGATTGACCATTGATCTCGATGCTAGAAATAGAACACAGCATCTAAAAATTTAAGGTTGGAGAAGTGTGGACTGCCCAACAACCAGATCAGGGTTACCAGATCTTTATTCTTTTTCAACTTTCTTCGAGTTATGGAAGAGCGTGCGCCGCTAGTTTTTTCTCGGTAAAAACTTTTGGCCTGTTATTATTATAGCAAATCAAAAAGACATGTAAAGGACACACCTGTGGATAACTTTTTTGACACTGTCTTTTATAGGAGTACACTTATACTCGGTATAGAACAAAGGGATGCTTAAAGGACATCCAACAATTAAAAGGCTTTCTTATGAGTATACTTAAAAAGATAAGTCGCCCAGACTCAAAACCGAGTGTTATTGAGAAAAAAGTTAATAGGATTCTGAGGCTTTTGAGAAAAGGGAAGGACCACCAAGCATTCAAACTTTGTGGACAATTCTAAATTCAACTTCAACCCTTGGGGTACTATTATTTATACCGAGCAAATGCCCGGTATTTTTATGGGTAAATTATACACTCAACATTTTTATCCTACTTACCCCAAATTACGAAATACTGTCGCAGGCGTATCTTTTAAAAGGACTTCGCAAGACGGGTAGTCGAGACTTGAGGAAAATTTCAGCAGAAATTTATCCGTGCCTTTTAAAAGATATGCCGAGAAAGGCATTTCGTGATTGGGGTACTTACCTAATCTTTCAACTCAATCATAATCGGGCAATGATCCGAACCTAGTACAGAATCTAGAATCTCGGCCCGCGTCAAACAGGGGAGTAGATCGGGAGAAATAAAAAAGTAGTCTATGCGCCAGCCTATATTCCTATCACGAGCAAATGTCTTCATGTCCCACCACGAATACTGGACTTTTTCTCGGTGTAGATATCTGAATGTATCGATATAGCCAGCCGACACGACTGTATCCAGCCACACTCGCTCAGTAGGCAAAAAACCAGTGTTATTGGCATTTTCCTTTGGTCTGGCTAGGTCTATTTCATTGTGGGCGGTATTTATATCACCAGTAAAAATAATTGATTTTCCAGATTTACGAAGTTTTTCAATATGTTTTAAAAACGCATCATAAAAACGCAATTTATAGTCTAGTCGCTCGGGACCACCACCTCCGTTGGGAAAGTAGATATTAAATAAAACAAAATCCTTGAAGTGAAGCTCGAGTAGACGACCCTCCTGATCTAGCTCTGGTACACCCATACCGTACTCAACCTTTTCAGGCTTTATTTTTGTATATACCGCTACACCACTATAGCCTTTTCTCATCTTTGAGTGGTCGAAATAGCTATGATAGCCCACAGGGTAAACAACCTCCTGTGTAAGCTGTTCTCTATGAGCTTTTGTTTCTTGTAGGCAAAAAATATCTACATCTTCATTGACCAGCCAGTCGAAACCACCCTTTCTGTGATTTGCCCTGATACCGTTTACATTCCAAGAGATAATTCGCATAACCACAGTGTAGGGTTTGTGATCAAAAAAGTAAAGTAAATAAAAACTCGACCCTACGGATCGAGATCTGAACAACTCTTTCACGAACCCAAACTATGAGGAACTCGCACAAAACACTCAAGCCCCTCATCAATCGTGGCGGCCGTTACATCGGCCGGTAAAACCAACCGCCATAAACCACGAATGTGATCAATACCTAGGGAAAAATGTTCGTAACCTGGATTTCCCGCAAGTGTTCTCGCGAGAAAGCCTCTCAATTCCCTGATAGCTTTGCCACGGGCTGTTTTGGATTTCACATGACTCTTGAAATCCAGATGAATTGTTTTTGTCATAAGAACTTTGCATACCACAATTTTGATTTTGATAGGTAACCGAAACCGAAGATTACTATACCAGAAGTTTTAAATAAAGCAATGTTTGGACAAATAAAAAACCAACCCCTAAAACATTCTCTGGTTGGCTTGGTGAACTGAAAAAGAACTAGGTGACGACCGTGATGATTCCGTCCCCATGATCGGTAATCTCACCATCACCCCCCTCAGTACTGGCGACAAGGGGTGCTGATCGGTGATCTGGATAGTAGTTTTGCTGGTTGAGCTCCGGAAGTACGCTAAACCCACAAGCTTCGAGAATTTCGATGATTTCAGGGTGGCTTTCGCTGAATTCATCGTGTGGTTTGATCGAGAAGCACCTAAGCTTTGCTCCGTCAATTTCAACCACCCTGACCAAGGGTTTTGGATAATCCCCATGCACCAAAGCAGCCTCGAGGATTTTGCCGTAAAACATAATGGTATCAGCCAAAAGACCCAGCATCATGTCCTCTTGTACTTCGTCCTGTTGGACTTTTGAAAAAAACTCAATCTTGCTCATATTATTTATTTTTGACCAACTACACCGCAGGTCTGGCTACACACCAAACTATTACGAATCTACCCCTTATTATAGTACACTTGAGTACAAAAGTCAAGTACCCAAATAACTCGCTGTGTCTAGCAAAATACCGCAGGAAACATCTACACCTACTTTTTACCCCTATTGTGAAAACTTTTATGTATGTCCCGCAGATGTTTATCTGTCACATGAGTGTATATTTGAGTAGTGCTAATATTCGCATGTCCCAAAAGTGCCTGCACACTACGAAGATCTGCTCCATTTGAAAGCAAGTCCGTAGCAAAGCAATGCCTTATCACATGGGGAGTAACTTTTTTGGAAATACCTGCCGAAATAGCGTGGTGTTTTACAATACGCTCTATAGAACGGCGTGTCAGCCCAGCTTCTTCTCCAGCCCCTCGTTCTTTATTTATTTTTACAAACAGTGCATCGTCGATATCGTCTCTTTTGTCCAAATAAGCTTTGACCGAAGACTTGGCGGTATCAGATAGGAAAACCACCCGCACTTTTTCACCCTTTCCACGAATAGAAAACTCGTCCCGACGAATATCCAAATCTCTCGATAGGGAACACAGCTCAGAAACACGCAGACCTGTAGAAAAGAGAAGCTCTAGTATTGCCCTATCACGAAGTCCTTGAAGAGTACCTGTCTTTGGTGCATTGAGAAGTCGAACAAGATCCTCTGGAGAAATGAGGTCTAATGATCTTTCAGAAGTTTTTGCTAACTCGATCGCCTCTGGCGAAAGGGAAGAGACACCAAGCTTTTGCAAATACTTTAAAAAAGCTCTGAGTGCAATAAGATAATAGTTTTGGGTCTTTTTTTTTAAAGTTTCTCCTGTGGCACGATTATTACCAGTAGACTGTCTATTGAGCCACAGGCGAAATTCTCGTACTAATGTTTCAGTAATACTTTTGGGATCTGTAGTTTTAGCAAAGACTAAAAAACGGGTCAAATAATGGTCATAGTTTTCGACAGTTTTTATACTGCGACCCTTTTCTATCTCTACATATTCGAGAAATTGTGTTTTTAGCTCCAAAAGATTCATGTCGCACAATATTATAGCACGAAAACCGTCTGCTCTTTGCAACAGGCGGAGTTTTGTCGATTTTTTACTTTATTCTTCCAAGATATTGAGTTTTCCACTAATACTTTCTGCTCGAGCATCGATACCTAGAGCCTCCGGAGAAACTGGGTCTAGCCCAGACTTCGCCGTACTCAAAAGGGATAAGGTCTTTCGACACCCTTCTCTTATCTGTACATCTGTACCAAGATCATCTACCCCCATACCCACAAGTTTTTCTCTGTATAAAATAAGCCTGTCGAGTTCCTCCTCTGCTTGTACTATCTCTGTGTTCCTCGCAACCCTTTGTCTTTCTGCTTGATTTTTTATAGCTATTTCTGCTTCTGCAAGATGAATCAGTGCTGCAATTTTCGCTGTTTCACCCTTATTCTCCACAACCATTTCAGTTAGTCTGTCATTGACCCAGAAAGCCTTTTCTTCTGAACCAAGGCTACTCACATCATCTGGCATTACCTGTCTAATATTTGCTTTGTCTGCATCTGCAAAAGTAGCGAGCCAGCGCATGTATTCTTCTAGGCGTTTTTTTGGGTCATTTGGCCATGATTCCTCAGCAAATCTCTGTATATCCTCCACTTTTTTTGGACCATCATTCAATCTTTCATTACTTGCCATAAATTATTTTTATTACTCTACTAATATATGTAGTATAGCAAATTTAAATTAAATATAAACCTAAACACTAACACTCGTTGAAATTAAGAAATTACCTCTTGCTGGCGCCTTTAGCCTTATATTAAGGCTTAATATGGTATTTGACTGCTCTTTTGCTTGCAAATAAATCTCTTTTATGCTAGTATATACAGGCAATGTTAACAGCAACAAAGAAGCTAAAAATTATCAAGGGTGCGCAAATTCATGAAAAGGACTCTGGCTCTCCAGAGGTTCAGATTTCTATACTATCAAAAAAGATTGACGAGCTTGCAAGTCATCTGAAAAAACACAACAAAGACAACCATTCTCGCCGTGGTCTACTAGCCATGGTTGCTGATCGTCAGACCCACATCAAATATCTCCAGCGAAAGGATATTAAACGCTACAATACTATCGCAAAGAAGCTAGATCTAAAGAAAAAGTAGCTTTTTGACACCAGTCCTCCTGTTTCTTTGAGCTTTTTTGATACTAGAGTTAAGCACCTTATTAGCAAACTGATTTTCATGCATCGGTATATCATTTTAAACCGATAAAACTCAAGTTTTTATCACTCGGCAGTTGCTGGCAACCAGTGCTATACTTGAGTGACCAAGGTATATTTTATAAATAATAAATTAACATTTTTATGACAGTAATCAAACACAAGGAACAACGAGTTGGTATTTTTATCGACACACAAAACCTATATCATTGTGCAAAAAACCTTTACCACGCTAGGGTTAACTTTGGCCAAGTAGTAAAAGACGCCCTTGCCGGACGAGCCCTTATCAGAGCAGTCGCCTATGTTATCACTACCGAATCTGGTGATGAGAAAAACTTTTTTGAAGCATTGAGTAAGGTTGGAATTGAAACCAAGACCAAAGACCTACAAATTTTCGCTGGCGGAAGCAAAAAAGCCGACTGGGATGTAGGTCTCGCGGTAGATGCTATCAAACTTGCACCCAAGCTCGATACAGTTATCCTAATTTCAGGGGATGGAGATTTTGTCCCACTAGTGCAGTACCTCCAAATACATGAGGGATGTCAGGTAGAAGTGCTTTCTTTCGGTAAGTCTACCTCAAGCAAGCTTATTGAGTCTGCTGATGACTTTATTGATCTAGACGATAATCCACGCAAATATCTGATGGGTGGAGCACAGACACGAAACAAACGAGGAGGTGATCGGAGCGAACAAAATGAAAATAGCGAGGACAGGCCGCTTCGTAGTTCACAAACTAGCGACCAGCCCAACATATCTCCCAAAAAATAGTTGGGTACGAAGAGCAAACCAAAGAATCCCTTATTTGTCTTTTGGACAAATAAGGGATTCTTTGGTTTATTCTAAAAATACGGTATACTTTCAATAATAACCAGCAATGGATACTACATTCAATCCACCTCCCGGGGATACAGGACAATCAGTGCCACCTATGAGTCCGCCAGATAAGGTCTCTATTAGGCCTATTCGTACCTACGAGAGCGACACGGCTGATGTACTTCGTAGTCAAAATGCCTCTTTGATTAAAATCGCAATCGCTGAAGATACTCGTCGACAAGAAATACCCACGGTGACTGAAGAGCAGGGTGAGCAAGTAGATGGAAGTTTAACAAAAAAAAGCCTCATGGTTTTGTTGAGCCTGGTACTCTTGGCTGGGGGAGCAGGGGTACTATATTATATATATAGTACTTCACAAAAAAATACCGCTGAAAAAGCATCGTTAGCTCTTACAAGCATTATTCCCTACCAAAAAGCCTTCGAAATAAATATACCTATAGAAAATCTAACTCGAGATGCATTTATAGCTAAAATAAACCAAGAAATCAAAAACTCAAAATCTCTAGATGGATCTATTGGATATATCCACACCACAATCAACGGAAGTAGTGGTAAAGAAATACTTTCTACTGAAAAACTTCTGTCAATACTCAATACCTCAGCATCAAGTGAATTTAGCAGATCCCTAGACCCCCAACATATGTTTGGAATAATTGGTACCACTAAAAATAGTCCTTTCTTGATATTAAAAACAAACTTTTACCAGAATGGCTTTGTCGGTATGTTGGCTTGGGAAAAAACACTTGCCGATGATTTTGAAGGACTCCTAACCAACACACCACTCGTAGAAAGTACCACTACACCTAAAAATAGTAGTGATCTACTTAGACCAGAACAAAAATTTACTGACATCGTTATGCAAAATCAAGATGTAAGGGTACTCAGGGATAGTTTGGGTACGACGCGTATCGTCTATAGTTTTATTGATAATAATACAATCGTGATCGCTCCAGACGAGCTGGCATTGTTAGGAATTATCAATATAGCTAACAAGAAAAGGTTTTTACGCTAAAACATAAAAGTTACTTAGATAGCCGTTTACTTTTTTACTCCACTCTGTTACCATTACCCAATGACAATGGACACTACAAAATATAAAAAACTACTAGAAAAGGAACTGAAAACTCTCGAAGGTGAGCTTGAGAGTATCGGGCAGAGAAGTCCCTCAAATCCAAACGACTGGGAAGCTAAGCCAAACAAAATCGACGCACTTGCTTCTGATGATATGGAAGTGGCTGAAAGTATCGACGAATTTGAAGATAACGCAGGGATAGTGAAACAGCTCGAGGTTCAGTATAATGATGTAAAACACGCACTCAAAAAAATAAGTGATGGTACCTATGGAATCTGCGAAAATAATGGTCACGAGATCGAGACGGCTCGATTGGAAGCAAATCCTTCAGCTAAAAACTGTATCCTTCACATGAATTTGCAAAAATAATGAGTTTTGCAAAAGTCTATAGCGCTCAGACCAATTATCTCAAAGCTCAAATAATTACAATTGAAGTGGATATTTCAAAGGGATTATATGCTTTTTCTATTGTCGGCATGCCCGACAAGGCTGTGGAAGAGTCCAAAGACCGATTTTCTGCAGCCATCAAAAATTCTGGTTTTAAGTCGCCAAAACAGAAAAATCAAAAGGTGATCGTGTCTCTAGCCCCAGCCCAACTCAAAAAAGAAGGTCCGAGCTTTGATCTTGCCATAGCACTTGCATACCTACTTGCATCAAAGGAGATCCAGTTTGACTACACTAAAAAGCTTTTTCTAGGCGAGCTATCTCTAGACGGCTCCTTGCGAGCAGTCACAGGTATCCTTCTACTCGTTATAGAAGCAAAGAAACGAGGGTACACTGAAATATATGTACCAAAGGACAATGCTCTCGAAGCTGCACTAATAGAAGGTATCACCGTTTTTCCTGTTACTGATCTAAAGGAAATAGTCGAGCATTTTGGAGGTAAGGTAGGGGAGCCTAAATCAGAAGATATTTTGTCTGAAATTAAAAAATCTACAAAAAAACAAACTGTAACGCCCACAGGAGATATTGTACAAATTAAAAAAATCGTCCCCCAGCCCAAAACCGTACTTCGTAAAAAAGTTACCGCCTCCACCATAGACTTTTCTGATGTCCGAGGACAAGAAAGTGCGAAACGCGGTCTAGAAATAGCAGCGGCAGGTGGACACAACATTGCCATGTACGGACCACCTGGCACTGGCAAAACCATGCTCGCTAAAGCTTTTTGCCATATATTGCCACCACTTTCTTTTGAAGATATGCTTGAAGTTACGGGAATACACTCGGTCGCAGGCGCTTTGCGTGGAGGGCTTATGACTGAGGCACCTTTTCGTGCGCCTCATCACACATCCTCTTATGTAGCACTAGTTGGAGGAGGGTCCACACCGAAACCCGGCGAGATCACCCTCGCACACAAAGGAGTACTATTTCTCGATGAATTCCCTGAGTTTGACCGGAAGGTAATCGACTCTCTCCGTCAACCACTTGAGGATAGGGTGGTGAGCATATCACGAGCAAAAGGCTCTGTGCTTTTCCCTGCACATTTTATCCTCATTGCTACCATGAATCCCTGCCCGTGTGGCAACTACGGCATCAAGGGCAAAGAGTGTGTCTGTAGTGCTTTATCATCTCAGAGATACCAGCTCAAAATATCTGGACCAATAATAGACCGTATCGATATCTGGCTCGAGGTTGGCTCAGTCAGTCACGCTGACCTTGCTCGCAAAGACAAAACAGGGGAGACAACCGAGTCAATCAAAAATCGAGTACTCGAAGCTCGCACAATCCAAGAATCCCGTTTCAAAAAAGCTAGCAAGCCAATAAAAACCAACGCCGAAATGTCAGCCAAGCAAATAGAAGAGCTTATTGACCTTGATCCCGAAACAACAAAGATTTTAAACACCTCAGCAGAAAAGCTCGACCTTTCAGCTCGGGCATACCACAAAATCATCAAGCTTGCCCGCACTATCGCCGACCTCGACAAGAGTGAACGAGTCCTCACACCTCACATCCTCGAAGCCTTGCAATATCGCCCAAGAAAAAGATCATAGGATTGGGTTCCAGAAGTAAAAAACTCCTAACTAAAACGGATTCTTAGCACCTCGAATCTCAAAGTGGACATGTGGACCAGTAGAGTTACCCGTTGAACCCAAAAGTCCGACCAGCTGACCTTGTTTGACAGTCTGACCTTCAGTAACAATATTATAAGAAAGGTGTGCATATAATGTCTGCGTACCGTTTGGGTGAGCGATTACTACATAGTTACCATACCCAGCATTCCATGTACCCGTACGACTGATTATTACCTCGCCAGGAGCTGAGGCGATGATTGGTGTTCCAGTTTTAGCACCGATATCTATGCCGTTGTAGCCGTGCAACCCTTGGGTTTTATGCCCACCCACAATCGGTCTTATGTAATACCCCTCATAATATGGAGCATTTGCCCCTTTGACTAGACTTTTACCAGGTTTTGGCTTTACGGCAATCGTAGCTGTATGAATAGCTACAACCTCACCATCAGGGATAATCAGTGTTTGACCCACAGCTAAAACTGTACTAGCTTTTAAATTATTGTACTGGACAACTTCATTAAAATCCGCACGGTATTTTGTAACAATGCTTTTAATCGTATCGCCATTTTTAACAACATGTTGTACTCCAGAAATAGGCAAAATAACCAATGTTTGACCTGGTTTGATTGTTCCAGTAGCCGAAATATCATTTGACCAGCGTATGGTATTGGCAGATACTCCAAATATGTTTGCAATCGTACTCAAAGAATCTCCCTCTCGTACTACATAAATACTAATCTGGTCTGAGCTAGGAGTTTCTACTATATCCGCAATAGTTCCGACAGGACCACTTTCAGTAAGAAGTGCCGTACCACCTACAATAGTTATATCTCCACCCCCCTTGGCTGGGTTTGGATCTGTATTTAAAGCTGCCTGTAAAAGCGGGATATTTTGAGAATTTTTTTCTGCTACCTCTACCTTTGGAAAAATAGTGTCGTCAAGTATATCTGTGATAAAAGAAAAGAAGCCTGCATAGGCTCTAAATGGTAAAGAAATAAGCAATAACAGCAAAAAAAGCTTTTTTGAAAAAAGCTCGGAAGTGATAGTTGTAACGGCTTTGTTGAGCCGTATTTTTGTAAACCAAGATACTCGCACCTACTCATAGTAGGCTTTTACCACACCGAAGTCAATAGGTAAAATGGTACCCTGTGGATAACTAATAAACGGCAACTTTTGTCAAGGTCGCACCCCGAAACTATCGGTGATTTTTTATAGAATTTTCCGCCTCGACACCCATCATGCCGTCCGTAGTAATTAAGCATTACAAAACTATTTCATGTCTAAACAACCCCAAATTACGAGATACTGTCGCAGGCGTATCTTTTAAAGGGGGTTCGCAGGCGGGTAGCCGAGATTTCAGGAAAAAATTAGTAAATTTTTATCCGTACCCTTTAAAAGATATGCCAAGAAAAGTATTTTGTAATTTGGGGTAAACAAGCTCCCTATCCCCTTAGAAATCAATAAAAATTGCTTTCACTCCTCGCACTTCTTCTCGCTCCTCACTTTCTATCAAATCTAGATCTATATCCGAAATAAATTCTGATGGTGTATTAACCTTTTGTGCCCCAAAAATAGTGCGTATGACGGCATGAGTCAGATATATCTTCTTTCTCGCTCGTGTGAGTGCTACATAGAAGAGTCTTCGTTCCTCCTCAGCCTGATTTTTATCCAATGCATCTTCGTTAAGTTTCTTGTGAGGAAAAAGGTCTGTCTCTAAACCTGGAATGATGACATAGTCGAACTCAAGCCCTTTTGAGGCGTGGACGGTCATTAGCTTTACGGCATTCTTATCTTTTGTTAGCTCGTCCTGATCAGTCGCAAGTGCTGCCTCCTCAAGCATTTTTTCAAGTCCTTCACCCTGTGGGAGAACATCGTACTTACTAGCCAAAGTTACTAGCTCACGAATATTTTCTAGATTCTCCATGCCCTCTTCGCCTTCTTTCCTAAACATTCCTTCCATACCGCTATCTGTAATAATCATTTTTACCACTTGAGAAGGTGGCAACGACAAGGCCGCCTGCTTTATCCGCTCGAGCAAAGACATAAAACTTGCCACTTTTTGTTGCATTGCTGGAGGTAAAGCACCGTGTACTGGATCAAATATCTTGAGCAGAGTAACCTTTCCAATACCACGAGGTGGGATATTGATTACTCTACCTACATCTGCAAAACTATCTCTGTTTAGCGATGCTTTTATAAACGACAAAACATCTTTGACCTCCTTTCGGTCAAAAAATCTAGTTCCGAGAATCTGATAGGGAACACTCTTGTGCAAAAAAGCCTCCTCGAGTACTCGTGACTGGAAGTTTGCCCGATAAAGCACCGCTATGTCTCTAGGCGAAGCACCCGCCTCGATTAGTTTTTTAGCAGTATTTGCTACAAAGTTTGCTTCCTCTGCCTCCTCGTAAGCCTGAAAAACGGTAATCTTTTCACCTTCGATATTTTTAGTAAATAAATTCTTATCCTTACGCATTACATTTTTTGCAATCACCTGATTGGCAGCTGCCAGGATATTTTGTGTCGAACGATAATTTTCTTCCATCACAATCACTGTTGCGTCTGCATAATCTTTTTCAAAATTCAAGATATTTTGGATGTTAGCACCTCGCCAGCTATAAATAGTTTGGTCCGCGTCTCCCACCACACAAATATTGTGGTGTTTTTCAGCGAGAAGTGAAGCGATTTGATACTGTACCCTGTTGGTATCTTGATATTCGTCAATATGCACATATTGCCAGAGGTTTTGATACTTTGTACGGACTTCTGGATCATTTTGCAAAAGTAATGCTGTTTTTAGAAGTAGATCATCAAAATCAAGTGATTTTTCTTT
This sequence comes from Candidatus Tayloriibacteriota bacterium, assembly GCA_943350765.1. Lineage (GTDB taxonomy): Bacteria > Patescibacteriota > Minisyncoccia > Phycocordibacterales > PALSA-1337 > SCTV01. The sequence goes on from CALRAJ010000004.1 coordinate 64,955, forward strand.
TTTCAAAATATCTTCGTATTTTGACCAAATTTTTGCCACCATATCATTCCAATATTCACCACCCCACTTATCTGCATAGCTTGTATGTGTACTGAGATTGCCTTTCTCTCGAGAAATGGTAGCGAGTATTTTTGATGGCTCAAATTGTTTTGGATCGAGCTGACTTGCTTCTATAGCTTCTTTTATTGCTCTTTTTGAATCGTTTCGATCGTAAATAGTAAAATGTCGAGTAAGCCCGAGCTTGATGGCGTTTTCTTTAATAATATGCACTCCAAGTGAGTGAAAAGTCGAGATAAATGTTCGTTCAGAAGATGAAACCGGGAGGTTGAGCATCTTATCATCTTCCAAAAGTCTGTTCATACGATCCCTCATTTCCTTGGCTGCTTTGTTGGTAAAAGTAATTGCTAAAATAGCATGTGGCGCTACTCCAGTTTTGATCAAATTCAAAATCCTGTGTGTTAATGTCTTGGTTTTACCTGCACCTGCACCCGCAACAATAAGGAGTGGACCGTTTTTGTGTTCTACCGCCTTTTTTTGTTGGATATTAAGTCCTTCGAGATGAGTCATGGGGACATCATAACACGAGGTGATGACAAAGCCCGAAAAAGGGTCAACGGCTCAGTCGTTTACGACTGAGCCGTTGACCCTTTTTCGGGCTAAAATATCCGTTTTAAACATTTTTAAGATATGGCTCTGTAGAGCCATGCTAAACGGCTAAACGCGGGCGTTTAGCCGTTTAAATTTAGGCTGGTTTGTCCCCGAAATTTTCTACTGAAAATTTCGGGGACTTCAATCCCTTTTTTCATAAATCCCTCCCGCCATGCTACTCTTATACTTATGATACCAGCCAAAAAGTCATTGGGTCAAAACTTTCTCCACTCTATGGGTGCGGTCAATGCTATGGTAGAAGCATCTAGTCTAAACGAAAGCGACACTGTTCTTGAAATAGGTCCGGGTAAGGGAGTTTTGACGGACTTTCTTCTAAAAAAAGTTCGGCAGGTGGTAGCCGTGGAAAAGGATGACCGCCTGATACCACATCTCACCGAACGCTTTGAGAAAGAAGTCGTATCTGGTAAATTAAAAATAATTCACGCAGACATTCTTGAGATTTCGCCAAAAGACCTCGGTCTTTTGGCGAAATCCTACAAGCTTGTTGCCAATATCCCTTATTACATCACGGGGGAGCTAATCCAAAAGTTTCTCGAGACCGACACCCAGCCAATACTCATGACTTTAATGCTTCAAAAAGAGGTTGCTAGACGAATAGTGGCAAAGGATGGCAAAGAAAGCATCTTGTCGCTCTCAGTAAAATCCTACGGCGTCCCTAAATATATTCAAACCGTTAGTGCTGGATGTTTTATACCCAAACCCTCAGTTGACTCAGCTATTTTGCTGGTAGATAATATTTCTGACACTTTTTTTAAATACGCCAACTCCAAAGAAGATGGGGGATCGACAACAAATCAACAAAAATTCTTTTTTTCACTCATAAAATCTGGTTTTGCTCACAAAAGGAAAAAACTCATCAGAAATCTTGAAACTATTACCCAAAAGACCACATTAGAAAATGCTTTTTCAAAGCTCGATCTCACTATCAACACCCGGGCAGAAGATCTCTCGCTAGAACAGTGGAAAACTCTTGCACATTTACTAAAATAATTTGCTATAATTAACCCTGTGTATATCCCTCCTTTTCTAAAGGGAGAATTCGTACAAAAAGTCTCAGTCTACCCAAACTTTTGAAACCAATTACCAAAAAAGGGGTAATGATAATCCTCACCACCGTAATCGTCAGTTTCGGTATATTTTTTGTTGCTACATGGTCACAAAAATCTTCTCAAAAAATCACCTACACAGGGCTTGAGGCGGTAAAACCCGGAGAAGAGCTGACAGACACAACTTCAGAAATAGATTCGGATGGAGACAACCTAAAAGACTGGGAAGAAGTTTTGTGGCGTACCGACCCCAGAAAGGCCGATACGGATCTAGATGGCACATCAGATGGTCAAGAGGTAAAGGAGGGTAGAAATCCCACCGTAAAGGGACCCAAGGACAAAATATCAGAAAATCCATTTACTCAAAATCAAGATGGTTTAAAAAATGCTCCACCACTCACAATCACCGATAAGTTTGCCAGAGATGTCTTTGACCAATACATGACAGCCAAGCAGGCAAACGGTGGGACACCTCTGACCACCGATGAGCAGAGGACTATTGTACTCAAAATGCTCGATGCCAGCGATGATGTCCTGGCAAAGATAGAGTACTCTCGGACTGATTTAAATATCGCCAAAAATAGCTCATCCGAAACTATCCGTGCGTACGGCAATGAGCTAGGCAGAATAATCCACACTTATTCTATTACCGCAAAAGACGAGGGTATTATACTTCGCGATAGCATCAAAGATAATGACCCCGAGCTTGTAAAACAGCTCGACCCTATTATCAAATCATACCAAAATCTTCTGAGTAATTTCCTCAAAGCACGAATCCCTGCAAACGCGGTGTTTATCCACCTTACGCTAATAAATAGTTTTAGTGATATAATTACGACTGTCCAAGGGATGCGAAATATCTATACTGATCCGATAGCTACACTTCAGGGTGCAGGGCATTTCCCAGAGGCACGGGCAAGTGTTGTAAATGCTCTTGTCCGTGTTAAGGCATACTTCAAGGAAAATGGAGTAGTGTTTACCCAAGGGGAACAAGGGTACATTTTTAATTCAAACTGATAGCATGGTCAGAAACACTTTTTACAAAATTATAAGCGTAGCTCTTATATTTTCTTTTGTTTTTTCATCTACTTTTTTTATACAACCACCTAAAAAAGCAGAGGCTTTTGCCGCACTAACATTTGACGGGGGAAACTTTATACAAAACACCCTGTCAGCCATTGCTGATACTGCAAGTAGTATTGCTGAATACGCTATCCAGTACAAGGAGTTTGTCCTCGATGGTATTGTCAACTACATCGCCAAAGCCGTTCTCCGCCAGCTCACCACCAGTGTGGTGAACTGGATAAACAGCGGCTTTGACGGCAACCCATCCTTTGTTACCGACCCAGCTGGCTTTTTTGCAAATATTGCCAACGAGGAGATTGGTAAGTTTATAGAAGGATCATCAGACCTCAACTTTCTCTGTAGCCCATTCCGTATCGATGTTCGCATCGCTCTGGCATTCCAGTATTCGCCATTTAAAAAGAGGATTACTTGTACTTTTACCGATTCAGTCATAAACCTAAGTAATGCAGTGGGTGGTGCAACCATAAACGGCAAAAGTTTCACTAAGGGCAACTTTAGCAACGGAGGTTGGGATAATTGGATTTCACTCACCACCAATCCTCAAAACAATGTCTACGGCGCCACACTCATGGCACAGGTAGAGCTTTCGAGGCGTATCGCCGACAGACAAAAAAACAGCCAGAAAGAGCTCGATCACGGTCGAGGTTTCCTCTCATGGAAGAGCGATTGTACTGGCAAAAGCTCTGCCAATGCTGCTGAATATCGTACTCAGCTCGCAGAGGTTGGGGACAAAAATAGTGATAATTATGACGCCGAGGAAGCTACTCGCTACAAAAACATGTTACGGGCAGAGGAGAATACTGGCTGTAAGGTAAACACCCCTGGTTCTGTCATAGAGGGTCAGCTAGGCAAAGTCCTCGGCAGTAGTATAGACAGCCTCGGCCTAGCCGATGAGTTCAACGAAATCGTCAACGCCCTCTTTGCCCAGCTAGTAAATCAGGTAGTCGGTGGTGGGGGTGGTCTCCGTGGTGCGAGCCAGCCTACCTACGATGGCTCCTCATACTTAGACAAGCTCGGAGCAGCTCAAGACGCCGACACACTTAAAAATATCAGCTCTAGGGGTGCGGATGGGATAGATAAGTCGCTCGAGCTCATGGATAGATACAAGGCCGAAAAGCAAGCCTCGTTCACTGTAGTACTGATCGCTGAAAACAAGCTTGTCCAGCTAGAAATGTGCTATACCCGCAAAGTCTCGACCCCCCAGACACCACCACTCAGTACCTATCAGGTAGACGAGGCAAACCGTCTTGCGAGCGAAGCTCGTGCAAGTATAGAGACCAATATAGCCTCAATAAAAAACCAGCTAAGCAATGATATCACTGCAGCAAACACAATTATCAATAAACTAGAGGTACTCAAGTCTCGCATCGCCAACACCACATCACTCGATGACACCCTAAAGGCGACTTCAGAGTATGAAGCGTTACTCACGAGCAAGGGTCCAGATGCTATAAACGACGAGATCGATGTGTCAGTAGCTACAGTACAAAAAGAGGATATCTCTGCTAAAATGAAGGTGTTAAATACCGAGACAGATCGCAAGATCGGTATCTGCGAATCTGGTCAAATAGATGTAGGGAACACTGGCCAGCAAGGCGATCGAACATGAAAAAATATCTACCTCACATTTTCATATTAGCACTCATCCTCGGCTGGGCTGGGACTTTTGGGGTGGGGGTGGTGCATGCAGGTTCACCACTTGAAGCTGGTTTAGACTATATTGCAGCACAAACAGGAAACATGATACTCACCGCAATGTCCTCACTAGTCTATGTCTCTGGACTTCTTTTGGATTTATCTCTGCAGTGGACATTAAACATGGCGGCCTTGGTAAAAGGTATACCCGCTATTGAGCTCGGCTGGAAGGTTTTCCGCGACCTCAGCACCATGTTCTTTATTTTTATCCTTCTCTACACCGCTATCAGCACTATTTTAGGAAAAGGTAGTGTTGAAGATGCAAAAAAGGTGGTAGTAAGTATTGTAGTAGCAGGACTTCTCATAAACTTTAGCTTGTTCTTTACCAAAATAGTCATTGATACCTCAAATGTTATTTCTCTTGGGTTTTATAAGGCCTTAGTACCTGATGGTGCAAGTAGAAAAGATGGTCTTTCTGCAATTTTTATGCAGAGCCTCTATCTCCAAACTGTCTATGATGCACAAGGAATAGGGACAGCATCTGTTTCAAATTCAAATCTTTCTGGCTCTGGACTAGTAGCTGGTGCAAGTTGGACGAAATTATTTATCAACACCCTTATGGGGTCATTGGTGATGCTGGTCGCCTCCATCGTATTTTTAGCGGGAGCATTTTTCTTTACTGTCCGTATTGTAATGCTTTTACTACTTATGGTTACTTCTCCTATAGCCTTTGCAGGACAAGCCCTCTCTGGGAAAGCCGAGAAGCTAGCCGAAAAGTGGAAAGATGAGCTAATAAACCAATGTCTTTTTATGCCAGCCTACCTAGCCATTACCTATGTAGGAATAAAAATTGTCGCCTCTCAAGCCTTTCAGGACGCCGTTAACCCTGCCAAGGCGAGTTTCTCTACGGTTGCCGTAGGGAATGTTGGTGTTATATTTAACTACCTCATCGTTATCGTATTCCTGATGGCTGCCCTGATACTAGCAAAACAGTTTGGGGTGATGGGAGCTGAAACTGTCAATGGCTGGGCTGAGGGGGCACTCAAAGCGGTACCAAACCTTACTGCGAGAAAAACGCTGGGTGGAGCAGGACACTGGGCAGAAAGAAAGCTTGAAAATACAGTCATCGGGAACAGTGGTGTCGGCAGGTCACTTCGAAGTATCAGTACTGGTGCATTAGCAAATCAAAAATTCCTCGGAGACAAGTCCTACACGGATGATGTAAAAGAAGGTAAGGAAATCAAAGCAAAAAGAAATCAGATCAATGATAATGCAACCATACGGGCTGGTGCTAGCGCTAGAGCTGCTGTTGCAAGTAGAGGTGTAGGAGCTACTGTTACAAATGAAGAGCGGGCACAAATTGATGCTGGTGAAATAGCACTCCAGAGAATGTCGTCTTCTGATATTGTTACACAAACCCCTCAGATGCTGACGGAAAACGCAAAGAATTTAAATGAGGCTCAAGTTAAAGCAATCATGAAGAGTGATAAATTTACAGATGAAAATAAAGAGGAAATGCTCAAAGCCCGATTTGCACCAGTCGACGAAGCACTTGGGGTTCTTCATGAGGTTCTTGATAGAAGACCACCCGCTTCACCCACTGAAATAGATGCTGCAAAAGCTAAGCTTGGTGACGCAATTAGTGGTCTTTCCGATACTGACATAGAAAACCTTGGTTATGAACGCTTAAAAGACCCTGTTCTTATTGATGCACTCCCTTACTCGAAAATAAAAATTGCTACAGATAAGAAAACTGAAGGTTATAGTACTGATCAGAAAAAATTCTTCAAGGAAAGGAAGTTTAAACCTTTTACAGACGCACTCGCCGCAATTCCTCCCAATCCAGTTGCTATTGAGAAAGAACTTGGAGCTCTCAGACTCAGTTCGGATGAGGTTGCTGAACTCGGCAAAAAAACCCTAGTTAAGTTAGCAGAAAATAAATGCTTGCCAACATTAGCACTTCCAAAGATAGCTGAAAAAATGACAAGTCAGGGAGAGCGTGATGAGATTATAGATGCCATAAAAGCTGCGCACGGAGGAAACCTTGCAGGCTTCCTAAACGATCCCAACAGGGCAGAGCTTCCTGACGCAACAGTTGCAACGCTTTCAAAAAAGGACAAGGCTATTTACAGCTTCTTTATAGGTCCAATCGGCAGAAGTTTTTAATAAATTAAAGTATGTACACAAAAGAACAAAAATTAGACGCGTATCGCAAACTCCCTGAGGAAATAAAAGCTGTCATTTCTGCTGAAGATGTGACTGATAAGATTACCGCGGTAGGAAACAAGCACAACCTCCTCATCGACAAACAAGGAATGCTTGTCGACGAAATCGGTCTCGTCATGTTCGGGCTCACTCATCCAGACAAGTTTGTAGACAGTCTGAAAAATCGTCTTGGGATATCACATGACGATGCCGAGGCTATCGCCACTGATGTAAACAATGAAATCTTGCTCGAAATCCGCGAAGAATTGAAAAAGATTAGTGCAAAAAATGCCGAGACAGAAAAAACCTCCAATCTCGCTCACGATAGCCTAGACCCTGTCGAGACGGACGAGCATCACGCCACCCTAAAGAGGGAAGACATCCTGAGAGATATTGAGGATCCCGCTCCAACACAGAATCCAACCCTAACTAGAACCACTCTTCCTTTAGCAAGGACCGTCATTGCAAAAGATGCCGAGGCTATTCAGCCTGCCGTAGCCAAAACCTCCCCACCTCCATCAAACCTCCCTGTTGCCTATAACGACAACGACCTACCCACCGTTATCCCTCAAATGGATCATTCCTACCCGACACCAGCAAAAAAAGAAGTAGCTCCCGATAGTCCAGCAACCACTTTAGTCAGAACAGTCCCACTCACACAGACTGTCCTTGCAAAGGAAACCACTCCAAACATCGTTTCCGCCAAACTCAGTGGGGTAGTCGTTACCACGACCACAAGGATCCCTGAAAAGCCGTCTGCTACAAAAACCCCCTACAAAACAGACCCCTATCGAGAGGGGATAAATTAACAGACAAAATAACCCCGAAGCCGAGACTCTGATTTGACTTTTTTAAACATTCTGCTAATATGTATGTATTCAGACGAAAAGGGATCCAAACGGCTAACTACCTAAGGAGCCCTTTTCTTTTTTAGCTCTATCTTTGCTCTTATATTTTCTAGATAATCAAAGTATCTAGACCCAATCTCTTTATACAAAGATGATGCGAACTTTTTATTCGGAAATAAAACCTTCTCAAACCTATTTTCTTCTATCAAAAAATCAACTACAAGTTTGTAATCTCCGTCCCCAGAAACCAAAACAATTTTTGTAAAATCTTCTTTTTTATACATCTTTTTCATAATATGAAAAATAATATCTGAATCGACATTTCCTTTTTTCTTTCCCATCATCGCTGGATTGTGTTCTCGGAATATGAGAACAAAACCAGCACTTTGTATTTCTTCGTATAAATCTTGATTTTCTTCTTGAACATAACCTAGAAAATAGTAGGCTTTACCCACACTGTATTTTTGCTCAAGATACACACGAAATCTTGTGAGGTCAATTCTCCAAGGGTCGGCTTCTCGCTTAGCAGTACCCATATACAGATTCTGTCCATCTACAAACGCAAGGTTATTTGTGTGCTTAGTATTCGTGTTCATAGTGTGTTTTTGATTTTATCTTAACATAATTAGCATTATAAACACCATTAGATACTTATCCCCAAATAACCTCTAAGGGTCATTATTTCACATATAGCAAATATCCTTGATTTTAGTATAATCAAGTAAAGAAAAACTGTATCAAATTATAAGATTTTTATTCACCGCCATTATGCGTTTCCAAGTACCACAATTTATCGAAATAGAAGACAAAATAATCGGTCAATTTACCTTTAAGCAGTTTGTCTACATGGGTGGTGGTCTCGGACTTTCTTTTGTTGTCTACAATTTTCTAAATATCTACATCGCCCTGATTCTTATTGCTCCGATACTCGCCTTTGCTGGTGCTCTCGCATTTTACAAGCCATACAACCCCAGCCAAATACCTTTTTCAGCTCTGGTAGAGTCCGCTGTCAGGTACATAAGCAACGAAAAGCTCTATATCTGGAAGAAAAAAGACCGTCTAGTAACACCAAGTGGTACCGGCGAGCTTGTGGACACAGCGATGCTTAGTGTACCAAAGCTTTCGGATAGCAAGCTCAAAGACCTTACATGGAGCCTCGACATAAACAACAGTCTCTATTCAGACAAAAGACATTAAACAACACCTATATTTCTGCTCGAGAGCAGGGCGTGATATACTTAAAACCATGGCGACACTCAGCTCAAAAACAACTCAAGATTTTGTACCCATAAAAGAGGTAAAGAATGGCATCGTTATTCTCAAAGACGGTGGTATGCGAGGTATACTCATGGCTTCATCTCTAAACTTTGCTTTAAAATCTACAGACGAGCAAAACTCCATCATCTACCAATTCCAAAACTTTTTGAACTCTCTCGACTTTTCTGTGCAAATATTTATCCAATCAAAGCGCCTGGATATTCGCCCATACATAGCGCTCCTAGAAAACAGATACAAGGAACAACCGGGGGACCTCATGAAAATCCAGACCCGCGAGTACATAGAGTTTATCAAAAACTTTACCGACAACTCCAGTATCATGACAAAAAGCTTTTTTATCGTCGTTCCTTACTCGCCAGCAATTCTACAAACAAAAGATAGTATTGTGGGCAAGCTTCTCGGCAAAAAATCTTCTACCGAGGTCGATGTAAATAAGCAAAAAATAGAGGATTTTGAAGAACACCGTAGTCAGCTCGAGCAGAGACTGAGCGTGGTAGAGCAAGGTCTCGTGAGATCTGGGGTACGAGTAGTACAGCTGGGCACCGAGGAGATAGTCGAGCTGTATTATCGCATATTCAATCCTGGAGATATGGAAAAGCCGATACAGCTTACATAATCACCGAGAACTAAGCTATACTTAACACATGGGAATATTCTCAAACTTATTTGGACCAAAAAAAGAAGTGCCGATCGCATCTATTTTGCCTCAGCAGATATATAATGCTGGCGTACTTGAGCTAAAGGATATCATTGCTCCATCGGCACTAAAAGTAAGCCCTAAAGAGCTCAATCTTGGTGAGAAGATCGCCCGCACCTTTTTCGTCATTTCTTATCCTCGATTTCTTTCTGATAGCTGGTTTGCACCTATTATAAACCTCGACAAAGTTTTCAACATTTCTATTTTTATTCACCCTGTCGATACCGCAAAAGCCCTCCGCACATTCCAGACCAAAGTAGCCGAGGTGCAGAGTCAGATCAATGTTCGAGAAAAAAAGGGTCTAGTGCGTGACCCAATGCTCGATACTGCCTATCGTGACCTCGAGCAACTCCGCGACAGCCTCCAGCAAGCTCAAGAAAAACTTTTTGATGTGGGTGTTTACATTACTATCTATGGCGATAGTGCAGGGGAGCTAGACAAAACCGAGTCTGAGATCAAATCCGTACTCGAGTCAAAGCTTGTATACCTAAAACCCGCCCTTTTCCAGCAGGAGCAAGGCTACAAGAGCATTTTACCTATTGCTACCGACGAGCTCAATGTACACTCAAAACTCAACTCCTCACCACTCTCCAGTCTCTTTCCGTTTGTTTCATTTGACCTCACTTCAGACAAAGGTATTCTGTATGGTATCAATCGTCACAACTCTAGCCTTGTGCTTTTTGACCGTTTTCTACTCGAAAACTACAACTCAGTAACCTTTGCAAAAGCTGGTTCTGGTAAATCATATGCCGTAAAGCTCGAAATTCTCCGCACCCTGATGTTTGAGACTGAGGTTATCGTTATTGATCCAGAAAAGGAGTACGAATACATGTCCGAGGCAGTCGGCGGACGATACTTCAATATTTCGCTCACATCAGAGCATCATATCAACCCTTTTGATCTTCCTATCCCTAGAGAAGATGAGTCTGCGTCAGATGTATTGCGTTCAAATATTGTAAACCTTGTCGGTCTATTTCGTATTATGATGGGAGGGCTTACTCAGGAAGAAGACGCTATCATCGACCGAGCTATCACGGAAACATATGCACTCAAAGACATCACCGCTGAGTCTGATTTTCGCAATGTCGAGCCACCACTTCTTTCAGATTTTGAGCTGGTACTGGCTGGTATGGAGGGAGGGGAGTCACTGGTACAAAAGCTTAGTAAATATACAAAAGGAACTTGGTCTGGCTTTATCAACAGACCGTCAAATGTAGACATCAACAAAAAGTTTGTAGTCTTTTCGCTCCGTGATATGGAAGATGAGCTCAAACCTGTCGCTATGTATATTGTTACTCATTATATCTGGAATGCTATTCGCAAAAACCTCAAAAAACGCCTGTTGGTCATCGACGAGGCGTGGTGGATGATGAAATCCGACGACACAGCATCATTCCTCCTCGGTCTTGCCAAAAGAGGACGAAAATACTATCTCGGTCTTGCTACCATCACTCAAGATGTTGATGACTTTCTCAAATCACCTTATGGTCTGCCAATTATTACTAACTCTTCCATTCAAATACTACTAAAACAGTCTCCGTCATCTATAGATATTCTTCAGAAGACCTTCAATCTCACCGACGAGGAAAAATACCTTTTGCTCGAGTCGGATATTGGAGAGGGTATATTCTTTGTTGGTCTCAAGCATGTAGCTATTAAGGTAATCGCCTCATATACCGAGGACCAAATCATTACGACGAATCCCGAGCAGGTTTTGGCGATCAAGCGAGCAAAAGACGAGCTCGCAGGGCAGTAAGTAACATATTTTTTACCTTTTTAGGCGATTAATATGTGTCAGAATTGTAAAATCTTTTCTGTTATCTTTTTTAATCTTAATCAACCATGGCAAGTCGAATAAGTAAAACCGAGTGGAAGATATTAGTGGGTTTAGCTGTTATTGTAGACGGGATACAGATAATCCTCGACTTTTTTGGTATTGGTATTATAGTTAATCGCTTTATTGATGTAGCTGTTGGTATCGCCCTACCGCTATATCTCCAAACACAAGGGGTAAGTATGGCAAATCCAAAAAGATTACTGGGTATGCTCGGAGCATTTGTCGGTGAAATGATACCCGTAGTAGATAGTCTTCCCCTGTGGACAGCTGATGTACTTTTTACATGGAGTACTGTCAAAGCTGAGGAGCTGATAGCCAAAGCACCTGGTGGCAAAATGCTGGCAAAAAAGATTCAAAACTCTCAAAATACTCCGGGACCATCTGACGAAGGCGAGGTTGATGAAGGTTCAAATGATACAGACCTAGACAATATCGATTTAAATGCTGAAGTAGGAGACTCAAATAATTCTCCCCAACGAGACCGTCCTGTCTTGCAAGACATCCGCCCACGGCTATGATAAAATATAAGTAATGAAATTACGCTCTGTTTATTTTAATCTTTTCTGTTTAGTAGTCTTTAGTGTTTTTTCTCTGGCTTCTTTTTCACATACTCACGCACAAATCACAAACGATATACCCAGTGCCATAGAGGTAGACATCGCCCCTCAAAATCCTGGTCCAAATACCGAGACCAGCATCACTATCAAAAACTACTCCACCGATCTCGACCGGGCCACCATCACTTGGTCACTAAACAACAAACAGCTACAAAAAGCTGTCGGCTCTACTCATTTTGAATTTCGCACAGGTCCTTTGGGAACCCCCTCGGTCGTTACTGTTGTTATTAACACCGTGAGTGGTAGGACTATTCGCAAAAACATCACCCTCCGGCCATCTGAGGTAGACCTCGTGTGGGAGACTAGTGGCTATACACCACCTTTTTATCGTGGAAAATCTATTTATGTCAATCAAGGCTTTGTAACAGTCGTGGCAATCCCAAATATGGTCGGGATAAATGGCAAAAAACTAAACTCTAAAAATCTAGTCTACAAATGGAGCGTGGATGGGGAGATAAAGGGCAGTGACTCTGGATATGGCAAGGATAGTTTCGTATTCCAAGGGGGTATTGTGCCACAGCCTACTACTATATCCGTCGAGGCCTCGTCTCTGACCGATGGTACCCGTGCCTCGGCTAGTATTGAGCTCGATCCAGAGAGACCCGAACTTTTGCTATACCAAGACGATCCTCTCTACGGCATATTCTACAACAGAGCTCTACTCGAAACATTTCGCCTTACAGATGATGAGGTCACTTTTCTAGCTTTACCATATTTCTTTTCTGGTAAAACACCGACCGTTTCAAGCCTCAGCTATGTATGGAGTATGAACGGTACCGATCTCGGTGACACCGCAAAGAAAAATAGGGTTACCTTGAGAAGGAGCGGCCAGACCGAGTCGGGGAGTGCTACTATTAGTATCGGTCTAGAAAACTCCCGAGACATCCTACAGGGCGCTAGGCACGATCTCTCCATATCTTTTGAAGCCAAGGGCAAGGAGGTAAAATTTTAACATTTTATGAAAAATACTTTTACAAAAAGATTATTAGCATCAACACTACTTACAGCCATCGTGATGCTTTTTGTTGGTACACTTGTAGCTATTCCAGTCAATATATCTGCCCAAGCAGGCACCCAAACTACCGTAAAGGAAACTCCTTGTGTTTCCACCAAAGATGCATACTGTCTTCTCGAGCCACTCTCAATAGGTGGAAAAGTTGAGACAAAAGTAGCCATAGCCGACTACCTGAAACAACTATTCAAAATAGGTATCGGTCTTGCTGGGCTTTTTGCAGTATTTATGATTGTGTTAGGTGGACTTGAGTATATGAGTACTGATGCGGTTACCAAAAAGGAATCTGGCAAAGAAAAGATACAAAATGCTCTCATCGGTCTCGCTCTCGCCCTCGGCTCATACCTCATACTAAACACCATAAATCCCCAGCTACTTGAGTTTAGTGGGGGACTAGAGCCAGTGGGTACTTTAGCGACAAGAGAGAGGTATGATGACGGTCTTCAAGCTCGTCTCAATAATATTGAAAATGGCAGACAGCGCGAAAGGGCACTGAGAGCCGATGGTCAAGCAGAAGCAGCAGATGACCTCCATCGAGAAGTTCAGGTTGTGGATATTATTGATAGAACGATACTCAACCTACAAAAAAAAGAGGGGGACAAAGCAAACACAAATTATATCCAGTCTGCAAAAGCTAGTATCGGTCAGCAATACGACAAAGCTATAGTAAAAATACAAACAGCTATTGAAAAAGACAGGTCTGACCGAGCCACAAAAAAAGCAGGTATAACGACCCAGATAAAAGACCTCGAGTCTTCGGGAGTGCTTACAGCAGACCAAACTCAAAAATTAGCAGACCTTAAAAATGAATTACTGGGATTGGAAAACTATGTAAACGAAAGCGCTCGATTGACTGAAAAAGTAAGTACTTTGCGAAAGCAAAAAACAAATTCATTGGATGTAATGGAAAAATATTTTATTCATGAAGTAGAAACTATTAAATTTACAAGCAGTACCCAAACCATATTTCGTGCATTAAGAACCTACTCAGACACCACCGCAGCCAAAGTTGCAAAAGACCTTGTGGTTAAAATTTCTAGTGAATCAGAGCAACTAATAAAAACATCTAAGAATGACCAGCCAGAATTAGCTATAAAAATAAAAAATGATAGTGATCAGAGAATACAAAGAATAACAAGTTGGCTCGCACAAGAATTCAAAAAAAACCTTAACGGCACCGAAACAACAAACTAACCATGTCCAAAAAAACCCTCATTACTCTCATACTCCTCCTTCTTCTCATCACTGCAGGGATTTTTGGCTACTTTTTTTATTCGATCAGGCCCACGCCCCTCGTGATAGACACCAACAAAGACAAAAACACCCATTTTCCTTTTGGTAGCGGTAACACTTACCCCACAAATACTGGCAGAGATACTGCCACCAGTACAGGTGCTACAAGTACTTCTACCAGCACACGGAACACCTACACTCGCACACCCGCCCTACCAGTACTCCGCCACCTTTCTACAGTACCTACCGCAGGGGCAGGGGCTTATGACAGCTCTCGGGGCACTCAGATACGCTACATCGAGCGAGGCACTGGCTACATCTACCAAGCCAGTAACCTAAACCTTGACCAGATCAAGCTTTCAAATACCCCGATTATAAAAATCTACGAAGCGCTCTGGACAAGTAAAAATAATGCCTTAATTATTCGCCGTCTCAAGGGGGATACTGACACCATCGACAGCTTCTACAGCACCCTCAACACAACCCCAACCATAAAAAACGCCTCGAGTACGACCTCTTTATCTGACTCACTCATTTCCAGCGTATCTTCAGACTACCTAGGTGCAAACATTAGCAGTGCAGTGTTGTCGCCAAAAAAGGACTCTCTTTTTTACCTAATTCCTGATGGTAGTGGGGGGGTATCTGGTATTATTGCCAAAGTAGATGGAACTAAAAAAGTACTCGTCTTTAGCTCACCCCTCAAGGGTTGGGTCACACAATGGCCTGCAGATAACACCATCGCGCTCACTAGCAAATCTTCCTCAAAGAGTGCTGGCTTCTTATACTTTGTATCTAGTCTGACGGGTTCTTCGACCAAAGTACTCGGAGGAATAAACGGCTTTACAACCCTGACTAGTACGGATACAAATACCGTCCTTTATTCAAAAACCAACAACGACAGCTTCACGCTCAACTCATTTAATGTAAAAAATGGCAACAAAGAACAAATAAGCCTCACCACCTTGCCTGAAAAGTGTGTTTGGAGCGCAAAAGAAAAGAATAGTGCTTATTGTGCGGTGCCAAAAAGTATTCCAAGTGGTAGCTACCCAGAAAGCTGGTATCAAGGGAAAGTATTTTTCAACGACGAAATCTGGAAAATCGACACTTTTATAGGAACACTCGAGCATATTGCTGACCTTAATAGTCTGTCTGGGCAAGAGATTGACGCGACAAACCTAAGTCTAAATGGTAAAGAAGACCTGCTACTTTTTACAAACAAACAAGACCTCACCTTATGGAGCTTGGATATATAAGATAGTGACCCCGAATTACGAAATACCGTCGCAGGCGTATCTTTTCGAGGGGGCTCGCAGGTCGACGAGCGAAGGCGAGGAAGATACTGCATCTACCAAGATACATGTGCATGGGTAGCCCTCTGCCTTCGCTAAAGCTACGGCATGGCGAGGGAGATTTCAGAGATTTTTCAGTAGAAAAATACTCGTACCCCATCTACAGGTGGTCTATTGGTTAGGAATAGACATCTGTGGACGATCTATCCCTAACCGATAGACCTCGAAAAGATACGCCAAGAAAGGGTCGATCGTTTGTGATCGACACCTGTAGACGGTATTTTGTAATTCTGGGTAGTGAAAACTAGGCTTTCTCAGCAATATGAAACTTGCGACGCACCACTATCTCCTGACCGATAGCGAAAATGTTACTGACAGTCCAATACAGGGCTACTGCTGACAAGATATTGTAAGAGATAAAGAACACCATGACAGGGAAAACATATTTCATTTGCACTTGCATACTACGAGCCAAATCATCTTTGAAGCTAGGCTGTGTACCTGTATTAGCTGGCGCAGTAATCGCTGGTATCGCAAACTTGATCTGAAAATACTGCGATATAGCAGCGACTAAAGCGAGCCATGTGCTCTTTTGCCCTATATCTACAATACCGAAAAATTGCATGTTCACTGCAAGTGGGGTATGGATAAACGAGTAGAGTAGGTCTGTGTTGATTGTGGGTAAGCCAGATTTTAAAAAGATAGAGTATAGACCAATAATGATAGGGAACTGGATTAATATCAGCACAATACCTCCAAATGGGTTTATTTTCTTCTCCCGATACAAATCCATGGTTTTTTGACCTTGTGCTTGCTTGTCATCTTTATACTTTACACGAATAGAAGCTAGTTCTGGCTCCAACGCTTTCATTTTGACCTGAGTAACAATAGCCTTTTTTGCTAGTGGAAAAAGTACCAGCTTTACAACTATCGTCAGAATGATAACCGCCAATCCAACATCCGCCCAAGGTAAAACTCCAATAAGAAAAATAAGTCCGTTGTATAACGGCTGGTAAACAATCTCATGGTACAAAGTCATCATATATATGTATACTATCCTACTTGACGATGATTATCAATAAATCCTTTTTAATTTATTTACCTGAATTACGAAATGCGTTGAAGGCGTATCTTTTAAATGGACTTCGCAAGGCGGGTAGCCGAGACTTGAGAGATTTTCTAGTAAGAAAATACTCGTGCCATTTAAAAGATATGCCGAGAAAGTATTTCGTAATTTGGGTTGCTACCTACAAAATAAGCCCAGACTGCTTGAGTAGGGCAGTGATTTCTTTTTTTATTTGATCAAACGATAGCCCAAGTGAGCCAGTTTTAAAAAGAAATACAGCTGAGACACCCTTTTTTATCTCAGGTATAAAACCTTCTACCGAGGAGATTGCTCTTCTACGAAGAAGATTCCTATCTACTGAAAGTATTGCCACCTTTTTAGGTACAGTTACAGAAAAAGTACTAGGTGTGATATCGTCCTTTTTTATTCCTCTTAGAACTATATGTGGTGAATGAAAAGAAAGACCTTTTTTCAGGACCTCTGCAAAAACAGCCTTATGTACCCTCAATTTACGAGGAAGCATGTATTTTGGGTTGACTAAACAACGAGACGAGTGCGTCCTTTGGCTCGACGACGCTTTATCACATTTCTACCAGCAGTAGTACGACGACGCTTTATAAAGCCGTGTGATCTTGCTCTCTTTCGCTTTTTTGGTTTGTATGTAAACGACATAAAAAACATCATACTCTGTATTAGCTAAAAAATCAAGTCGCTTCTCTACCTACATCTAAAATCAGCCCTAAAATCCCATAATGGTGGTTATTTCTTAATTTACCCCAAATTACGAGATACTGTCGTAGGCGTATCTTTTAAAAGGACTTTCACATCGGTAGGGTGGTGTGCCCACTGCATACTTCATTTTGTTATTTAGGTTAAATTTCTTATCCCCACCTTATACACATCATATGCACATAAATGTGTGTTTTCCACAAGTTCAGTATTATTATAAAAGGTATATACTAAGTGAGTAAAAATTTAATCTATGCCACATACACTCGTCGATAATTCTAAGCTTTGGGAAAATGTACTAGTGGAGATTGAGCTTGCGGTATCAAAAGCCAACTTTAGTACATGGTTTAAAGGGACATACATCTCCAAACAAGAAGATGGTGTTGTTTTTGTGAGTGTACCAAATGCTTTTGTAAAAGATTGGCTAAATAATAAATACCACAATACTATACTAAAAATCCTTAGAAACTTTAGCGAGCAAGTTCGAGCGCTCGAGTATATTGTTACCAAAGATGATGGTAAAAAAAGGGAAGTCCTCGATAGCCACAAACCTTCTATTACTCAATCAAACACAGAGCTACCTCTGCACGACTTTTATATCAATAAAGATGATAACCTGAACCCAAAATACACCTTTGATAATTTTGTGGTTGGACCATTTAACGAGCTTGCCCACGCTGCGGCTCAGGCAGTGATTAGAAAACCGGGGGTTACCTACAATCCTTTTTTTGTATATGGCAATACAGGGCTTGGAAAAACCCATCTTACTCAGGCAATAGGTAACCATATAAAAAATACTCATCCTGGAAAAAAAGTATACTATATGACTTCTGAGAAATTTACTATCGAATACATGAATGCCGTGTCTATTAATAGCCAAAAGGTTAATCAATTTAAAGAAAGATACCGAAAATATGATGTTTTAATTGTAGATGATATTCAATTTTTTGCAGGAAAAGACAAATCTCAAGAGGAGCTATTTCACCTTTTTAATAGCCTGTACGAAAACAACAAACAGATCATCTTTTCTTCTGATAAACACCCAAATTTCATTCCAAACCTAGAAGAACGCCTAAAGTCTCGTTTTGGGGCGGGTATGATTGTTGATATTCCAAATCCAGACATGGAGTCACGCCTTGCTATTTTACGTTCAAAAACACTTCAAAATAATGTGCCTATTTCTCCAGAGGCCTTAGAATATCTCGCTTCTTCAGTAGAGGGTAGTATTAGGGAGCTTGAAGGTATTCTAAACTCTGTTATTTGTCAATTTCAATTAAAAAATGTTGAACTTGGTTTAAATGAAATAAAAAATCTTATTAAAAACAGTATCAAACCTAAAAAAAGTGTGGCTATAAAAGATGTGGTAAAAATAATTGCAAACTTTTACCAAATAGAGGAAGAGAGTATCTATGATAAAACTAGAAAAAAGGAGGTGGTAAAACCTAGACAGGTAATCATGTTCTTACTTCGTGAAGATTTTAGTATTTCCTACCCATCAATAGGGGAGAAGCTAGGTGGGAGAGATCATACAACAGTTATTCACTCCTGTGAAAAGATAAAGGAGGGGTTGAAAACAAACAATATATTAGCTCAAGAAATAGCAGAAATTCGCACAATGCTGTTATAATAACATTGTGGAAAGTCTGTGGGTGGGTATGTGGATAAAATGAGTAGAGAGTATAAAAGTAGTTGTGTATAAAAAAGGATAAGAAAACAAGAAGAAGAATAAATCTCTAGGTTATCCCCATCGATATTTTTTATCCACAATTAATTATTTAGAATATTTTTTTATTAGGCTTGAAAATAAGGATATATTAGACTTATACACTTATACACATATGTAATAGTAATAATATCTTTAATATAATAATAAGAATAACAACTGTGGATATATGAAAATAGAATGTCTAAAAGAAAAAATCTCATCTGCACTAAATTACGCAGAAAAAATAGCAGGTAAAAATTTAACCCTACCTGTTTTATCTTGTATTTTTTTAGAAGCAAAAAATAATTCACTTACAATCAAAGCGACAAATCTCGATTTAGGTATAGAAATTCACTTACCAATAAAAGTAGAAAAAGAGGGAAGTGTAGCTGTTCCTGGTCAGATACTCTCACAATTTATAAATAACCTCCAAGGTGATAAAAACATTAAACTCGAGGTTTTGGAAGAAAATTTGTTCATCTCTTCAACTATGGGGTCTACTACTATAAAAGCTATGCCTTCAGATGATTTTCCTACAATACCAGTAGTACCAAACGATAAATCATTTGAAATAGTGGCAAAAGATTTTGTAAATGGTCTGAAATCTGTATGGTATAGTTCTTCTGTTTCAGGTATAAAACCAGAATTATCAAGTATCTTGATTGCTTCAGATGAGGATTGTTTGATTTTTGCAGCAACAGACTCATTTCGTCTCGCTGAAAAGAAAATTAAAACAAAAAAACAAAATGATTTTGGTCAAATACTGATACCATTTAAAAATATAACAGAAATAATAAGAGTTTTAGAAGGGGTAGAAAATATCACAAGTGTAAACCTAACTAAAAACCAAATATCTTTTACTGCAGATGGAATATATTTAGTCTCAAGGGTTATAGATGGAGTTTTTCCAGATTATAAACAAATTATCCCAAAAGAATCAAAAACAGAGGCAATTGTACTCAAACAAGACTTACTACATAGTCTAAAAATCGCCACAATCTTCTCAGACAAGTTTAATCAGATAGGTGTGAGTGTGAGACCAGAACATAAGGTTTTTGAGCTTAAAACGAAGAGTAGCGAGGTTGGGGAAAATACAAGTCGTTTAATAGCCACTCTTTCTGGGGAGGATGTAGATATAAATTTTAACTACAAATATATAATAGATTGTTTTCAATCTATCGAAGCTGATGCTGTTTGTATGCAGTTTAATGGGGTTAATAGGCCTGTAGTGATACGGGGTGTGTCAGATAAGTCCTTTATGTATCTTGTGATGCCAATGAATAGGTAGTTAAAAGGATCAAATTAAAAAATACCTTTCTAGGTATATTTTTTTATGTACAACATATCATTTTTTTTAGAAAAATTTAAAAATGTCGGCCTAAAAGAGAGGTTATTAAAGGGTGTTGTTGTGAAAATAATAGCCGAGGAGTGTGGAATAAACATTACACTCGATAATGTTCAGCTTAAAAACACAATAATTACATTAAAAATACCCATAACCTCTAAAAGTCAGGTGTTTATAAAGAAATTAAAAATTTTAAAAAGATGTGAAGTAGAAATATTGGGAACAATTGTAAGGGATATAAGATAGGTTTAATCATTAGGTGTATCAAAGCGAATTATTTTTGTGGTTTCACCACGGTTATATATAGCATCAGTAACAACTACCCGTAAATTATTTTCTTTTTTTATACCATCAAACTCTTTTGCAATAAAGGAAAAACCAATAGGGGTATTACTAGAGCTACCGATACGGTCTCCATTTAGGAAAAAATCAGCTTTGATAATCGGATATATACCAGAAGTGTTTAGTACGATATTGATCTTGGAATCAATAGAATAAGCTTTATTTTCCTCAATAGAGCTTATTGAGACACTAGGAAAGTTTTCTGGAATATGAACATCGTCATATAGTGTGGGTATTGAGGATGTACTCACCTCTATTATGTTGTATTTTTTTAACCATTCTTTGACACCATATTCCCAGTGGTCAAACTGAGGATCGTCAGATGGGTTTGCTGGTGCTGGACCAGTTGGGTCACTTTTATTTACCCAATACAAAATATCATGGATTTGGGCTACTACATTTTCCTTCCGGGTTTCTTGTGGGGTGTATTTTGTGGCTAATTTACCAGAAATTCCATCCGTTAAATATGTTTGGCCACCTTGCCACACACCTTTCAGTACAGGTTTTAGATCTTCTGGTGATGGTAGAGGTTTTTTAAATGGTTGATCTGGGGTGTTTTTCAATACTTCGTTCATAAACTCTCGCCAAAATGGTGCTACGATAGTACTAGCCACCTTTTGTTCCATGGGAGACCCGCTGTTATTTCCCGCCCAAATACCCACCGCAATACTTGGGCTATATCCAATAATCCAGGCATCCTTCGAGTCATTGGTGGTACCCGTCTTTACTGCTACATCATGCCTTTCTGCAAAATAGAGAAGAGATTTTGGTACAAAGGCAGGTGTTCTAGCACTGTCATCAGAAAGAATATCAGATATTTGCAAAGCAACATTCTCAGGTATAGCTACTACTGGCTTGGGTATAAACTTTTCTATTTCAACACCCTTACTATCCTCAATTCTCAATATACCTGTCGAGGAATTCCTCACCCCACTATTTGCAAAAACACTGTATGCACTAGTCATTTCAAGTGGGGTAACCTCACCACCACCAAGCACCATGGTAAGTCCATAGCGGTTTACATCCCCAAGACTCTCTATTCCCATATCCCGTGCGGTTTGGAGGGATTCAGGTAGTCCTGCCAAATAGAGAGTTTTAATAGCCGGAATATTTACGGATTGTCCCAGAGCTTTTCTTATGGAAATAGGACCTCGAAAATTACCATCATAATTTCTAGGTGAGTAGCAGTTTGGATTTGTGGGAGCCATTGAGCCATCAGAGGGGCAGTTTGGAGAAAACTCAGTTTTCACATCAAAAAGTACAGTTTCTGGTGTAAAACCTTGTTTAAAGGCGGTTGCGTATACGAATGGTTTGAAAGAAGATCCTGGCTGGCGGTGTGCAAGTGTTACATTAAAATTACCATCAATCTCAGTGTCAAAATAATCTCTCGAACCCACCATACTCAGTATCTGACCAGTTTTTGGATCGATGGCAACCAAGGCGACATTATCCCCATTAAATTGTGCTTTTATACGGTCTGAATGTTTTTTTGCCAGTTCCTCGGCTTTTTGTTGCATAGCATAGTCAAGTGTAGTGATAACTTTTAAACCACCCTCTTCCACCACACCTTCGCCGTATTTTTGGTCGAGATAGTCCTTAATAAAAAATACAAAATGCGGAGCGCGGATATTTTTATTGTCTTTTTGGGAGAATACAACCTTTTCTGCAAGTGCGTTTGTATATTCCTCCTGACTTATAAAATTATTATCAAGCATTCTTTTTAAAACAAGATTTTTGCGTTGATCTAGTCTTTCCTTGTTTGGTCCGTATGGGGAGTAAAATGATGGAGCCTGGGGTAGAGCAGCAATATAGGCTGATTCAGCCAGGCTTAGAGAACTAGCCTTTTTGCCAAAAAATGAACGACCCGCCTCTTCAACCCCGTATATATTGCCTCCATAAGGTGTTTCATTGAGGTAGAGAGACAATATCTGCTCTTTTGTCATAACCCTCTCTAGTTTCATCGACAACACCCACTCTTTTAGTTTTCGAGTGATAGTTTTGTCTCCGGTAAGTATAGAATTCTTTACTACTTGTTGGGTAAGTGTGGAACCACCTTGTCCTACATAGCCAGCTTTTAGTCTAAGGTTTACTAATATAGCCCTGAGAATAGCTTTTGGTTGTATTCCATAATGCTGGTAAAACTCCGAGTCCTCAATAGCAACGGTGGCGTTTTTTAGATTACGAGAAATGTTTTCAAATGGTACGACGGTACGCTTGGTGCCCTGATTTATATCATAAAGTAGTATTTCACCCGTACGGTCATATATTTTTGTTGATTCAACAATTTTTCTAGCGTCAAAAGATTTGAAGTCTGGTATTTTAAAGGTAGAAATCCAAACAGCTGAAATACCAAGTAGAATAAAGCCTGTAGAAATAGATATGGCAATAATTTTTTTTGCCAGACTAAAATGTTTTCTGTAGGAGTGTCTTTTTGTGTGTGTCACATGAGAAACATCAGTACGATGTTGGTGAGAATTTTTTTTGATATTCGCCATAATAATACTATTATACCATAAAATGTGGTAGAATATGTGGCATGAAATTATTTGGCAGAAAACCAGACATTGTGGATACAAATGAAGTAAAAATAGACGAGCTACTTTCTCGAGGGGTAGAAGATATTTTTGTAAAAGAAAGTCTCAAAAAAAAGCTTCTTTCAGGAAAAGTTTTGCGTATAAAGCTTGGTATTGATCCAACCAGTGCTTCTATCCACCTAGGACGAGCGACACTTTTACACAAACTACGCAAATTTCAAGACCTCGGACACAAGGTGGTGCTTCTGATCGGTGATTTTACTGCCCAGATAGGTGATGCATCAGATAAGCTTGATAAGAGACCAATGCTCGATGCACAGACTGTAAGGGATAATCTCAAAGACTATAAGCAGATCATCAGCAAGGTCATAGATGTAGAGAGGGCTGAGTTTGTTTACAATAGCGAATGGCTGAGCAAGCTCGGCTTCGCTGAGATTTGCAGATTAGCGGAAACTTTCTCGGTACAGCAAATGTCCGCACGGCGTAATTTTAAAGACAGGTTTGATAAGGGTGAGGAGGTTTCCCTTCGTGAGTTTATGTACCCCCTTATGCAGGGATATGATTCAGTGGCGGTAAAGGCAGACATTGAGATAGGGGGATTTGACCAGCTTTTCAATCTAAAAGCGGGGAGACTTATCCAAAAGCAGTATGACATGCCAGAGCAGGATATTTTGACTACACAAATGCTCGAGGGGACCGACGGTCGCAAGATGTCTTCGAGCTGGGGTAATACAATCAGTATTACTGATGCACCAAACGACATGTTTGGCAAAGTGATGTCTCTGCGAGATGAGCTTATCACAAAGTATTTTCTGCTTTGCACCAATATCCCCCTAGCTGAAATTGCTGAAATAGAAAAAAGTTTGGCTACAGGTGAAAACCCCCGTAATCTAAAAGTGTGTTTAGCAAAGGAAATTGTTTCAATATATCACGGCAGTGCTTTTGCAGAAGCGGCGGTTATTAGTTTTGAGAACACCTTTAAAAAGGGTGGGGTACCAGATGATACAAAAGAGGTGGAAGTAGCTTTGGGTACAGCTCTCATAGAGGTATTGCTTACTCAAGGTGTTATAAAGTCAAAAACTGATTTTCGGCGTTTGGTCACCGAGGGCGCGGTGGGTGAAGTGGGGGGTGAGACCATTACTAGTGCAGAGTATGTAGTTAGCAAAAATTTAACGCTCAAAATAGGCAAAAAACGGTTTTTGAAGGTGAAAGTGAAGTAAGTCTGGATTTAATACGGAATCCATTTCAAATTAAGAGTTCACAATAGAAAATCTTAAAACTCCGAAACATCATCGTAAGAGTCCTCTACAAAACCCTCATCATCGGAGCTGTCGATGAGCTCGTCTGGATTCGGGGCATCAACAGGCTTATCCTCTATTTCCTCCTCTTCAAGTAGGGGTTTTGTTTTTTCTACACTACCGTCTTTTTCTTTTTTGGTTTGAATCTTCTTCATGATTTATGTACTGTTAGTAAAGTTTGCTGGATAAATAGAAAGCGATACCTATTTAAAATCCCAGATTTCATATTTTTAACAAATTATAGATTTTTTGCAAATGGTCATTTTACCAGCAACTGTGGATAACTTGTGGAGATGAGGGGTATATTTGTAAATGGCTCTGTATAGCCATTTGAACGGCTCAACAGGCCTGTTGAGCCGTTGAGCTTTTGGGTAAATACCCCAAATTACGAAATGTGCCGATAAAGTATTTCCTAATTTGGGGCTATAATCATACCCCTTGCTCTATCTGCGGTATTCCGATGCTATGCAAGTAAGCCCTATGGCAATCGCATCGTATTCATCATCGTGGGTGACCTCCTTACCAATGTCTATCAGTCGAGTTACCATCGCAATAACTTGTTTTTTATCACTTTTTCCATGGCCGGTAGTAGCACTTTTGATTTGCAAAGGGGTGTATTCGTGTACAGTAAAACCTCGAGATGCCATGGTATAAATGATCACCCCGCGTGCCTCAGAAACACGCATAGCCGTCTTTTGATTATTGGTAAAAAAAAGAGTCTCGATGGCGAGTGCGGTAGGTTGGTACTCGTCGATCAGTCTTTCGAGCTCTCTACCTATTTGTGCAAGACGAGTTACAAAAGCTAGCTTGGCACTAGTCTTGAAGCAGTCCGAGTAGATGAGTCTCTCTTTTTTATCACCAGACTCTTTGTCGATAATGGCGATACCGAGGCGTTCGTAGCCTGGGTCGATAGCAATAATGCGAGTAGACATTGGACATTAGTAATTAGACTAATAAAATAGAAAGCTATACTGGGAGGCATTCGTCAACAGTCTAAATACTAACATCTAACCGTCTACTCCGCATTTGTAAACACCTCTTGCACCTCGTCGTTTTCCTCTAACTCATCTATAAGTGCCGAAAGTTTCACCCCATCTTCCTCAGAGATGGGAATAGTGGTGGTTGGTGTCCAACCCTCGTGAGACTTTTGAAATGCCCATGTAGCACTGCCAATACCCGCCAATTCGAGTTCGTGTTTGGCTAAAATACACTTTACCTCTTGTACGGCTTTGTTGCGGTTGTCGGTGAGTGCTTCGATGATCATGGCACAACCACCCGGACCGTATGACTCATAAGTAACAGCGTCCATTACGGCAGTATTGTCGGTGGTCGCTTTTTTCACAGCTCGGTCGATGGTATCGTTCGGGGTATTAAAAGTTTTGGCTTTTTCGATAGCTGCCCGAAGTCCTGGCGAACTCAGATTACCTTTGGACTTTTTTGCCTCTACAGTAATCAAACGCACCATTTTTGTAAAGATTTTACTCTTTTGGGCATCGGTTTTGGCTTTTTGATGCTTTATTTTTGAATATTTATTGTGTCCTGACATTAGGGGTTTTTAATCTTTAGTTAAGATTCTATGTATCATAGCAAAAGTCGTAAATAGAAGCCATTATTTATTGCCAAGGATTTTATTTCTTCCCCCTAAAGCATTTTGCTAAATGTTTGGGCTAGCCCGGGTGTACCCACCGCCCTAGGGCGACCAAATTTACTAATTTGGTTTAGCCACAAGCAAATCAAACACCTTCTCATTTACCAACATTGATTCAACATAGCTTTGGACGCGGTCTAGGTCGGCCCCTGGGTAATGTTCAAGAACAGCTTGTATCTCTTTCTCAGCTCGTTCTGGGTCGGCAGTGATTTTCTCTACAGTAGCTATTTTATGGAGTACTATCTGTAGAGTCGCTCGCTTCTCCGCGTCTTTTTTCCATTCGGCACGCATTTCTTCACGGGTCTTTTTTAGATGTTTTAAATAGTCTTCGGTTTTGATACCCATGCGAGAAATATCATCATTGAACTGGGCCTCCATTTTGTCGAGCTCGGCTTCCACAATGACTTTTGGTAAATCAGCTTTGGTTTCTTTGATCACTGCTTCGGCTATCTCAATACGCTTCTTCTCACTTGCTTTGTGTTCTTTATCCTTCTGAATATTTTCGGTGATTTTGGCTTTAAAATCGGCAATATCTCTAAAATCTCCGATGGATTTCACAAAAGCATCGTCAAAGGTAGGGAGGGAAGCCTCGACTGCCTTGTCGTGGTCTTCTTTGCTCATCTTCTCGTGGTCGTGGTTAGTGTGGTCGACTCGGCTTTTCTGTACTTCCAAAATTACTTCCTCAATTTCTTTTTCTGAGACAGTAATTTTATCTACAGGCTTTTTGTTTTCAATCTCCGCAATTTTCCTGTAGTCAGGAAGTATTATCTCGGGCATCACAGCAGTCTTGATTTTAAAGACAAGGTCGCTTCCCACAGCGATCTTGGTGAGAGCTATCTCTGGTCGGCCTACAGCGTCGATTTTGTGCTCCGCGAGCAAATCTGGATACATTCTGCTGATCGCAAGCTCCGCCATCTCCTCTAGTACAGCCATTTCGCCAATTTTATCCACAAGCATCTTTTCAGGAACCTTGCCTTTGCGAAATCCATCAATTTCAGCGTTTTTGCCAATATAAGCCAACGCCTCCTTGCGAAATGGTGTAAGTTTATCGAAACTTATTTCTCCTACAATCTCTACCTCAGATTGAGGAAGTTTACTGATTTTGATATTCGAGTATATTTCACCACCCTTTTTTTCGATTTTTTTCATAGTTTCAACAGTGTAGCGTGTGAGGTGTAAATTGGCAAGGAGGTGCGCAGGAGACACGCAGGTGTCGGGAGTACTAAAGCTCACCAGAGCGTAGTAAACCCCGAATTACGAAATACCTTTCTTGGCATATCTTTTCTAGGGTACGAGTATTTTTCTACTGAAAAATCTCTGAAATCTCGGCTACCCGCCTGCGAGCCCCCTCGAAAAGATACGCCTGCGACGGTATTTCGTAATTCGGGGTATACAGAGCTGTTTTCATCGGCTAAGCACGGGCTTTAGCCGATGGGGAAACCCCCGATTTTCTACTGAAAATCGGGGGGGGAGGAGATTTGATATGTTCATCCGCCCTCTACCTAACTATTTTATAGTTGGAACAACCTCGGTACCGAGGGCGTCTATCTCAGCCTGAATAGCCCTTAGGTCATTAGCACTTTCTGCTTTTAATCTCTCAAGCTCCCTTTCTTGTTCAACTTCACTTTTTTGCGATTCTTGTCGCCGTTGCTCTTGTTTGTTGAGCTGTTGTGCCCAGATATATAGTCCACCAATAAGTAAAATAATAATCACGATTGCAGATCCTATAACAGGCCCTACTGGCTTGTGGTGAGTCCGCTCATGTAAAGGTTTTGTTGTGTTGGGGTTTTCCATGTGTAGTGTATTACACCTTCTTCTTCACCATCACTTTTGCAGATTTTGGCGTATATGGGCTTTATTGAGCTGGCACTTTTGCTGGAGATTCCTTTTCATCCTGTGTATCTAGAGTAATAGAGTTTATTATTTCAACCACATCAGTCAGTGACTTTTGAGCTTCCTTCATGCTTTTTCGAGCGTTATCGTAAATGTCTTTGCTTGTCGAAGCTTTTGGTGTTTCTGTGTCTGTCTCGTCTACGATGGTTTCTATATCTGCTTCAGCATCATCAATCTTTACATCGGCAATCGCAAGGGCAATACGAGCATCAGTCAGGTCTATGTCGCCATCTTCATTTTTTTGAATACGAATATCGAGTCGGTCAGCTATTTTTCTCATGTTTTCCACGCGTATAAGTAGGGGATTGGTCGGTCTCCTTGTATAAGCTGTAAGGACTGAGACGCTCGCACCCTCGATTTTTATCCGATCTTCCATCTTTTGAGAAATAAGCTCATTTCTCATGTTTCGATGCTTTTCTTGGTTTTCTTTTGATTGACTTAAACGACTTTTAAAAGCTGTTTTAAGCTTGGCGATTTCATTTTTGATTGGATTGTTGGGATTAGTCTGAACATCACTTGTTTTGGTGGAGTTTACTGTAATTACAGGCTTTTTATCTATAGTCGCGGCAATTGCTGTTTGGGTAAGCATGAATACAAGGCTCAGTAGAGCCATTTTGGTGGCAAATCTTGCTCGTTTTGAACCTATAAATGATGACATAATAGAGTTAAAGTTAGAGTAATGGGAGTCCAAGTGTAGTATTGCTACTACAGGTGTGTAGTATAGCACAAAAGGAGGGGGTTTGGTAGCTAACAAAGATTACAATAGCTTCGGTGAACCTTTGATATGTAGATGCTCGTAGGCCTTTGTGGTAACCGTGCGACCCCGTGGAGTTCGCTCGAGAAAGCCAAGTTGTATCAAGTATGGCTCATGGACCTCTTCTACAGTCGCTTGTTCCTCGGAAAGTGCTGCAGCTATGGTATTGAGACCGACAGGGCCACCACCAAACTTTTCAATCATCATTTTTAATAAAGAAGTGTCAGATGAAGTAAGTCCAACATCGTCCACACCGAGCAGGGATAATGCTTTTTCCACACTAGCTCGGTCGAGAACTCCTGTGCCATGAACCTCTGCGAAATCGCGACATCTTTTTAGGAAATAGTTGGCAGTACGAGGGGTAAAACGACTTCTTTTGGCGATCTCTTGGGCGCCGTCCTTTTCGAGTTTAATCTTTAAAATCTGCGCCGAGCGAGAAATGATCTGCTCGATCTCATTTTGGCTGTAAAACTCTAGTCGAAAGACTCCTCCACCAAAGCGTGAACGAAGCGGGGAAGAGAGCATGGCGATACGAGTAGTCGCAGCGATGAGTGTAAAGGCTGGAAGCTCGAGCTGGATAGTGCGTGCCGAAGGACCCTTGCCGATAATGATGTCGAGCGAGCCAGACTCCATGGCGGGGTAGAGTACTTCCTCAATGGTTTTGTTGAGGCGGTGGATTTCGTCAATAAACAAAATGTCGCCGTGTGAAAGGTTGGTGAGTATTGAGGCGAGGTCGCCAACTTTTTCGATAGCAGGACCAGAGGTGATTTTGATCTGGGCACCAGTTTCCTTTGCTATAAGGTGTGCCAAAGTCGTCTTACCTAGACCAGGAGGACCATAAAAAAGGATGTGTTCGGGAGGGTGTTTTCGTTGTTTTGCGGCAGTAAGCAGAATATGGAGATTATCTTTGATGTTTTTTTGACCGATGTATTCAGCCCATTTGTCTGGGCGAAGGGTCTGGTCAAGATACGCCTCATCTGAGCCGTTTTCGGTAGGTTTGGATGAATTGTTGAGAGAAGTACTTGACATTAAAACTATTGTATGCTAGACTAAGGGGTAGAGCCTTTAAGAGCCAGTTCAAAGTCTAATGTTTAGATTTTGAACAGACCCCTAAGGCCATTTTTCATGGTCATAAAGGCTTTTGAAATTCCAAGTCATAGATCTCTAAGCAATTGAGTCCTTCGCGGGGCTTACTGACTCTTATCTCAGGACATTCTGGTTGTTACTTCGGTAACCCTACTGGGGTTATCCTAGGAAACTTGCTTAGCTTTTGGTATCCGTATTAAAAGTATTGCTTAGAGAATTATGACCTGGAACTGACCACTCGCCCAAAGCGGGTGGTTTTGTTTTATCTGATATATCAGGAAAATCTTTTCTCGGCATATCTTTTTTTGGGTACGAATAAATTCCTGCTGGAATTTTTCTGAAATCTCGGCTACCCGCCTCCGAACCCCCAAAAAAATATAAGCCTTCAACAGATTTTCCTGATATATTAAAATAAACTTCTACTTAAAATAGTACTCCTCTTTCAGAAAAATACAATTGACAGAGACTGATTGATGGTTCTTGTTGAGAAAATTTTAAATAAAAAACCACACACTAATGTGGATAGGGCTGGTCGGGTTAAAAAAAATTGTGGCTATTTGTAAGAGAAGTCAAAATATCACGGGTTATTTTAGATAAAGCCATCTGATCACTTTCATTTTTTGTAAAATAGCCAAGATCTGCGATTTCGGCACTTGGAGTCACATCTCCAAAAATCGTACCAAAAAATACTTTGGCGCACAGAGTGTCGCCAGTGTGTGGGGTTTGTCCTTCAAAGTTTCCATAAAAATCACCGACCTCGACGGACGTATTCTGTAACTCTTCTGAACATTCTCTTTTTAGGCAATCTAGATCGCTTTCATCTTTGTTTGGTTTACCACCAGGGAGTATCCATGTCTCTTTCTTTTTTACTAGAAGGATTTTGTGGTCTACAATAGAGACTAGGTTAATTGCGGTACGCATGAGTTTAGACTTTTGTAATTTAATACGCCTTACCTACTCATCTACATCGATTACTCTAGTCAGCTCGTCTAGGGAAGTTATACCAGCTAGGATTTTGACCACACCGTCCTGCTCCATAGTGAGAATACCTTGGGGGATTGCCACTTTTTTTATTTCTCGCTCACTAGGGTTGTTTATGACCACCTGCTCGACGGCTTCATCAGTAAGGATTGCTTCATAGATACCGATACGCCCTTTGTAGCCAGTGCCATTACATTTTTCACAGCCAGCAGATACCCACATTTTAGAAGTATTGGTCGGTTTTTCATCGGCAGGTATAGTTGTAAGTATTTTTTCAATGGTAATTTTTGCTTTACCACCTATGTCAACTTCTTTTTTACAATGAATACAAAGTTTTCGTAATAGACGCTGGGCAATGACGATATTGATAGCAGAGGTGAGGACTTTTGGATTGATTTTGAGGTCGACAAGGCGTGGGAAGGCACCAGCTGCGTTGTTTGTATGGAGAGTAGAGAATACAAGATGTCCTGTCTGAGCAGAGTTGATAGCGATAGCTGCTGTCTCAGCGTCTCGGATTTCACCAACCATGATCACATCGGGGTCTTGGCGTAGGGCAGAGCGGAGACCATCGAGAAAAGTGTAGCCTTTGTCATTGGTCTGGGTCTGAACTATACCCGGGAGATGGTACTCGATCGGATCTTCTATCGTGATTATTTTAATACCAGGATTGTAGACCCGTCGTAGGAATGCATAAAGTGTGGTGGTTTTTCCCGAGCCAGTCGGACCTGTGGTGAGTACCATGCCGTCTGGGCGTTCAGTTTCTCGTAAGAGAATTGCAAGAAGTTTTGGGTGAATACCAAGCTCCTCCAAAGGCACGGCAATGTTTTTGGGATTGAGTACTCGAAGTACTATAGACTCACCATACGCACCAGGCAGTACTGAGGTACGGATTTCGATAGCAGTATCTAAGAGATTGATACTAAAGCGACCATCTTGTGCGTCCTGACGAATGTTTAGCTTTAGACCAGACAGAAGCTTGATGCGAGAGAGGAGTAGCCCAAAGGTCTCTGAGTCAAAAGTCAGCACCTCGGTGAGTACTCCGTCTAGTCTATAACGAATACGGACGAGCTTTTCTTCTGGCTCAATATGTACATCAGAGGCGCTGACAGAAAGGGAACCCGCGAGTATGATCTCTAGGATTTTTGAAATACGGTATGATTTGTTTGAGGTGAGTAGGTCTGTGATTAACTTTTTAATATCCTCGATAGACTTTACTTGACTGATCACCTCTAGGATTTGCTGGTTTGAAATCTCCAATGCCCCAGCTTTTGTTTCGTGAGCAAAGGCAACATCTTTATAGGTGTCCCAAGCTTTTTTTAAGCTTGCTGTACTTGTCATAAAAATCTGGGTACTGTAGCCACGCTCTACCAGCTCGGCAAGCACCTCTTTTGTGTCATCTGTTTTTGGAGAAAGTACAGCGACTTTTACTTTTTTATCCACCATACCAAAAGTCGCTAGCTTGCCACGGCGAGCGTCCTCTTCTTTGATAAGTCCTAGTGCGTCGGTGTTTATCGCGACTGTCAGCAGGTCAATATAGCTAATACCATAGCGACTAGCGAGTAGCTGTGCTAGCTCCTCCTCCTCTTTTTTGTGAAGGTCGTCGATTTTTAAATTTTGTTTTTCTTCGTCAAATTGGATCATGGGGTGATTGGGTG
>CALRAJ010000005.1 GCA_943350765.1 Candidatus Tayloriibacteriota bacterium
GCCATCGTTCGTGGTAAAAAGAAGTTTGATAAACGCGAAACCACAAAAAAGCGTGACACCGAACGAGACATGAGAAGACTAAACACTAATCTATACTGAGTTGATTAGTGTCGTCCGACCTTTTAACATATAATTATCAAATGATAAAAGGTTTAGGAACATTGAAAGGAGAATAGTTGATATGCCCTACTTTGTTTATACCCTATATAGTTTAAAAGACAATAAACTATATGTTGGTTGTACAAGTAATATTGAGGAACGGTTTCAACGTCACACAAACGGCGCTGTCTCTGCAACAAAATTTAGACGACCACTTGAGATAATCTACATAGAAAAGTGTTTAGATAAAACCGAAGCGTTTAATCGAGAGCGATTTTTCAAAAGTTTATGGAGTGGTCGTATAAAAAAGAAATTACTCAACGAATACAAACAAGGTAGGGCAAGTCAACAGT
This sequence comes from Candidatus Tayloriibacteriota bacterium, assembly GCA_943350765.1. Lineage (GTDB taxonomy): Bacteria > Patescibacteriota > Minisyncoccia > Phycocordibacterales > PALSA-1337 > SCTV01. The sequence continues at coordinate 453 of CALRAJ010000005.1, forward strand.
AAAATACTTGCCTTATGGCTAAACCAAATGTACTCATTTGGTCGCCCGAACATTTTTCTACTGAAAAATGTTTTAGGGGGATGATCGGCCTAGACAGGAGATTCCCGTATTAGTGTGCAATGCGGAGCACCGTTAACTCCTAAATCTGACGGAAACCGTAACTGCAAAAACAGTTGCTATGGCAAAGAATGTTGCGTCTCCATATTTTGGAACCAGCAACTTTGCTTTCGCTTACGCAAACGCCTAAGCGACATTGATCGAGCCTACTCCACGGGGTTCGCATCGGTGTTATATTGTGGATTAGAATATGTCCCCTTCCCGAGACATGTTTGAAACAAAGGGAATCGGCGTGTGTGAGTTTTGTTCATTCTATATCACACACTCCTAAATCTGCTTTGGCAGGAAAAATAAACTACGCATTGTAGACTCACTAATACCTATCTCTTGCACGCGGGTTCGATTCCCGCCGTCTCCACAACAATAATAAAACCGCCTTTGATGGCGGTTTTATTATTGTTGTGGGCGGCGGGAATCGAACAGGAAAGGGGTCGGGAAAACAGGCGTTTTCCCGTGGAGGAAGGATTGGGAGAACCGTGGGTTCCCCAGGTGTTCGATAGCGAAGCGTCCCGGCATCTCCACAAAAATAACGAGCGGAGCGACTATATTTTTGTAGGACTCCGTGAGGTGTACTCACTCTACACGGAGTATCACACAAAGACGCGAAGCGTACATTTTAGAGACTCCTACATAACCTTGACACAATGACCTATTTTTGCTTAAATATCATCAGTAGTTCACTTGCACAAAGCTAGAAAACCAAGCAAAACAAAAAACGCATATATGGCAAACAAGAATCGTAAGTCCAGTGGAAAGGGAAGCCAACGGACTCAGGTGCGTACCCGACCCAGTAAAGCTGAAGAAATACAGCACGACCACTCGAGAAAACAGCAGTATGCTGGCTCTTTCAAGACAGAAAGTCATGCTGGTCGATAGTCGATAATTGCACTTCACTCATGGCCCCGATTTTATTGGGGCATTTTTATTTCAGGAATACTGGCAAATCACGAAATTGTTAACGGCTGGTTGCTTAAAAAACCCATCCATGCTATAATAGTAGGTCTAAAAGAGTAATAACCCAGCCACCATTGAGTAACCTAAAAATAAGGATAAATCATCAAATCAGAGCCGTAGAATTGCGAGTAATCGGTCCTGACGGAGGCAATATAGGAGTTATCTCTCTTTCCCAAGCACTTGAACAAGCAAATAAGGCTGGTCTCGACCTCATCGAAATCTCGCCAAACGCCACTCCACCGGTTGCAAAAATCATGGATTATGGTAAATTTCAATACGATGAGAAAAAGAAACTCCGTGTTGCCAAATCAAAATCCCACATTGTAGAGGTGAAAAATGTGCAGGTAAAGATCGGTACAGGTGATCACGACCTGGAGCTAAAAGCAAAAAAAGCTTCTGAGTGGCTCAAAGAAGGTCATCGGGTAAAAATCGACCTATTCCTTACTGGTAGGTCAAAGTATATGGATATTAAGTTTCTCAAGGAGCGTCTAGCTAGGATATTAGTTCTCATTACGGAAGATTACAAAATCGCCGATGAGCCAAAGAAAAGTTTGAAAGGATTAACCACCGTAATAGAAAAAGCATAAAAATAATATGAAAACCAATAAATCATATAGCAAGCGTCTCAAGGTTACGCGTACTGGCAAGATTTTGGCTCGAGGTACTGGTCAAAACCACTTCAACTCAAAAGAAAGCCGACGGTCTCAGCTTCACAAAAAGCGTTCGGTACCATTTCATATGAGCAACAAAGAGAAGAGTCGTTTCATCAGTTCAAGTTCAAACTAAATAAGCTACTTATATATTTTAAAATACACACATGACAAGAGTAAAGAAAGGAGTAAATGCATTAAAAACACGAAGAAATGTCCTAAAGATGGTAAAGGGTTATCGTTTTGGTCGTTCCTCAAAAGAGCGACAGGCGTATGAGGCTATCTCACACGCAGGAGCCTACGCTTTTGCTCACAGACGAGACAAAAAAGGTGACCTACGCAAGCTCTGGATTGTCCGTATCAATGCGGCTCTCGATACTATGGGTATCTCCTACAGCAAGTTTGCAGGCAATCTAAAAAAGGCAGGGGTTGAAATCAACAGAAAGCTCCTTTCTCAGCTGGCTCATGAGAATCCGAAAGCTTTTGAGGCGATTGTCGCAAAAGCAAAGTAGTCCTAAAACAAAATACCGGCAAAAACACCCACGAGGCTTCGTCTCGTGGGTGTTTTGGTTTTAAAAATCCAGCACCACACTTTCGTTTAGCTCTGGGTGTATAGCATTGACCCCTAGATAATCCCTCAATCTTTGAACTAGAAAAAGGGCTGACTTGGTCTCCCCCATTACCACAAACACCTTTTTTACACTATCTTTTGTACTTGAAACAAACTCCACCAGATGATCTGAGTCCTTGTGTGAGGAATACCCATAAATAGTATCGGTGGTGGCACGAACAGGAACCTGCGTACCAAACAATTTAATGCTTTTTACCCCACTCTGTATCTCCCGCCCTAGAGTTCCTGCCGACTGGTAACCCACAAAAAGTACAGTACTTTTTGGATCTGGTAGATAACGCATTTCGTGATGGGTGATGCGACCGCCGTTTGACATACCAGCCCCAGCTAGGATTATTTTAGGATTTGGCACTCGATCAATAGCCTCTGAGGCTTCTCTGTTTACGGTAAATTGCAACCTTGGAAAATTAAAAATATCGTCCCCACCGCGGATTTCAGCTTGTACTCCAGAGTTAAAGTGCTCAGTCGCGGTTTTATAAATATCCGTAACTTTTATTGCTAGCGGAGAATCCACAAAAACTGGCACCGAGGGGACTTTTCCACTTTCCACAAGTGAGTTGATTTCGTACAAAATAACCTGAGTCCGCTCAATAGAAAAAGCTGGTATTACCAACGCCCCACCTCGAGAAACACTCTCCTTTATCAGTTTTTCAAGCTTTTCTTTTCGCTCATTCACTGGCTCATGGTTTCTATCGCCATAGACACTTTCCATCACCAAATAGTCAGCGTCGGTAATAGTCTCAGTGTCCTGCAAAAGTGGTGTTGGCGAATTACCCAAATCACCCGTAAAGACAATTTTCTTTTTACCATAAGTAAACTCGATCATCGCCGAGCCTAGAATATGCCCCGCATCTCTAAAATACACCGACAATCCACCTGGAATGCTCGTGTGAGTATGATATGGAATAATTTTCCATAATTCGCGAGCCTTTTCAACATCTACCATATCGTACATCGGGTCTCTACCATCACGAGCCATCTCTCGTTTCATTATCGAAAAAGCATCTTCCATAATAAGTGCCGCGAGACTTTTTGTGTCGCCAGTGGAGTAAATAACACCCTTAAATCCGTCTTTGACTAGCTTGGCTATCCTACCCACATGGTCAAGGTGTGCATGAGTCACAAAAAGTATATTTATATCAGCTGGATTATATACAAAAGGAGCACTATTCCAAGCATTGGCAGTCGCTACTCCCTGAAGCAATCCGCAATCTATGAGTATCTTGACCGAATCACTTTCAAGTAAAAAGTTTGCCCCCGTTACCTGCCCCACCCCTCCGCAAAATGTTAATTTTAATTGATTTGATTGCATATTTGTATATAGTATAAAATCTATTGTGCTAGATGATTAGATATTTGCGCACCATTTTTAACTTCATTTCCAACACCTTCTTCATCATTATTCACCTTTACTAAAGTGGGCTGAGAAGTATAATTTTCCAAAAGAGGAATACCCGCAACAAACGACCTTAAGACAGATTTCATTTTACTATTATTTACAAAATACACTCCAGAAAAAGTACCGCCCAACATATCCATTATAATATCTTTTAAAACATCTGTCCGATAACTTCCAATCATATTAAAAGTAATACCTTTTGCAAATTCAAAATACTCCCACCCAACCCCCACAAAAAACACACTAGCGAGCAAAATCAGCCAGGTCGTTCTTTTGTTTTTATCGAGAGAAGCTTTGACGAATACAAAATGATACGCATACAGAACAGCTACACCCACAAGTACACCACCTAAAATATGCATCGGTATGTCAAACCACCAGATATAAAAATAAAGATTGTGGTAGGTTGCCAAAGCATGCAAACCAGCCAAAATAGTCGAGTAAAAAAGAATTGTGTTTATAGACGGTGTTCTTTGCATATGTTTGATATTATACCAGATATCAAAAACACCCGCTCGAGGCGGATGTTCTTAATAGGACCATGAAGTATTGCCCTAGAAAAATCTAGGTGGGTGCCCTTAACTGAAAGCAGTCAGAATGCCCGAAGGCGCTCATCGCACTTCAATATATCAGACTCCCTGTAAAAAAGTTATAGAGAAAATACTTCAATGATCCTAAACTCATTATAAACCTAGTAGGTAGAAATGCAAGAGCCATACTGGTGGCGAAAGTCCTGAGCCTAGCAAGGCGTAGGGCAAGTCAAAGTTGGTTTGATAAAGTACCCAAAATTATTAAATACCTTCGCAAGCATATCTTTTTGAAAGACTTTCACATCGTTTAGATGATGTGTCCCTGTAGACGGCGCAAGCAGGGTAGCTGAGACTTGAGAGATTTCTTACCAAAGAAATACTCGCGCTCCGTCTACAGGTGCCTATCCCTAACCGATAGGCGAAAAAAGATATGCTAAGAAAGGTATTTTATAATTTTTGGTCAAATAAGCAATAATATATACCACCTATGATTCAGAAGCAGAAAAAACACGAACTTTAATCGGCTAAACACGGTGTTTAGCCGATGAGAATGGCTCTGTAGAGCCATTCTCAAAAATCACTAAAATGAGCCTTTAGGCAGGATTTTGGATCAAATCTCGTACAAAATCGCTTCCTGCACCAGTCGATATTCAACAATTTCCTCATTTTTAAACCAGTGCTTGATCTCATCTACCGCCTCTTTTACTGAGCCTGATGCATGCACTAGATTGCGTATCGCTCGCCCAGACTGATTTGCCAGCACATACGAATCCAACACAAAATCACCCCGTATCGTCCCGACATCAGAGGACAGTGGCTCTGTACCTCCAATCATTTTTCTCACAATGGCTACCGCGTGAGCACCCTCCCAGACCATTGCTATGACTGGTCCACTAGTCAGATACTTTTTCAAATGACCGAGTACTACTGTACCAACTTCAACAGGAAACTCTGAAGCAGGTGTCTCTCCTTTTGCCCGAGCATTGGCAATCTGTTTTTCTCCAGCTAGTCTGACCCAGTTTGGGTCAATGGTATAGTGTTTTTCTACCAAATCTCCACTCGGTACAAGCATTTTCATAGCCACGAGCTTTAAACCAATCTGCTCATATCTTTTTATAATTTCACCAACTAGCGAGCGTTGTATTCCATCTGGCTTCACAATCACCAGAGTTTGTTCGTGTTTAATATGTTTCATCTTTTATTTTTATTGGTACTATGCTGACAAATCTTTACGCACTTTTTCTAGAGCAATAGCGTCACCCACTTCTTGCTCTTGTTTATTTACCATTTTGAGTACCCCCAAAGCCTTTTGTAAATCTGCCAGAAAATCAGCGTCCGTTGTATTTTTTACCTTCACATAGAGCATTGCGAGGGTAACGAGTGCCTCACCTCGTTCAATATCAGATAGTGGTGTATTGACCACTTCTTGCAAAATCGCTCGCACCTCATCTCGCTTGCCTTCAGTCATCAATACTCCAATATTTTTTATGTCTAATGTCATATATAGTAAATTATACTTTCTTGGCTAATTTCATCGCGAGTTGTCTCATCATGATCTTCTTTGCACGAATCTCCCTTTGATTAGCTGGTGTTTCAGCGGGAAGCATACCCAAAGTTTCTTCTATCACCTTTATAATAAAATCTCGACTCTCTTTTTCATCTTTATTTCCGATATTTTCACTTAAAGCTGTTTTGATAGAATTTTCTAGATTAGCAAAAGCATTTGAACCAAATCTCATAGTCTCCATAGCTTGATAGATTTGAGTACCAACATAATCCTCCGCCTTCTGATTTAGTGCCCGTGTCATCTCCGCCTCCGTACCATCTGCCATGTATTCTAGACCTGTTTCAGTATCATTTTTTACACTAGACATTTTTTCAAAACCTTTCCTTGCCGATTTCAAATCGCCTGTTGTAACCAGGGCATCGAGCTGAGCCTTTACTTTTGCCTGAGTGATCTCGTGCATCTTTTTTCGCAATCCAGTATGGTCAAAAAGATTCTTTTTGACATCGGCAAACTTTCTGAGAAGTGATTCGTTGCCCCCCACCCATTTACCAGATTTAAATTCCTTTACCGAAAAATCAACCTGATCCTCTATTTCTGCAATACGGGCATCCATATCTTCTAGAGTCAGTGCGATCCCAGCTTTTTCAACTTTCTCACGAGCATCATAAGTCTTACCCATATTTTTATCTTCGGCAAATAGGAACTCCCCAGCCATCTTTATCTTACCCAAAATACCACTTCCGCTTTTTGCGAGTTCCAAAATCTCCTTATTTGCCTCCTGTATTTGACCTGGTAATTCTTTAAATCTGGTCATCTCTGCTCTCATCGTCTTTACTTCCCAAGGGGTTTTGACTGCTCTATCCTCCATGTATGCATCGATACAAGAAAGATCATTTGTATCTAGGTTTATACCAATATCCCTAAAAATCTCTTTTCTGTAGACTTCTTTCACTTCTACTGCTAGCTCGCTTTGCAACTCAAATAGCTCAAAACGCTTTTCCATATCCTCTGGACTGACTTCGCCTGAAGCAGAATCCTCATGTAAGGCTAAAAATTCGGCAAAACCTTTTTTATTTAGAGCTTTTTCACTATCAAACCCAGCCTTTTCTGTTCTTTCTGCATTTCTAGGTGTATCTGGCATATATTTATATAAATCTTTAATAATTACGGTAAATTATATCATGGTTGACCTTTTTTCTACCAATGGCTCTGGTTTTTTGTATTTTGCCATTATTTCACCCTCGACACCTGCTCGGTCTTTTCCAAATTTCAAATATGAAAGCGTTTTTAGATTGGCTACCTGAGCTAGATCCCCTTTTGGTGGTGGAAAGGCCTCAATATTGAAAGGTTTGACTGGTCGGCCTTGTGACAACATTTTAATATAGGCGTTGTGATTGTCTAGATTCATAATATCACTCGCAGTAAATACTGGTGCAAACTGCTTTTCTAGATACTCGGCATCCTCGGCTCCGACACGGAAGCTAGCGATAGAGCCGACATTACCAAAGACTGCATCTTTGATCTTTTCATCTAGCTGAGCGATAAACTGATGAGCTATAGTGAGTGAAAGCTTGTACTTTCTAGCCTCCGATAAAATAGTAGCAATAGAATCGGTCGTGATGTTTTGAAATTCGTCTATATATAGGTAAAACGGTGCCACCTCCTTGCCGAACGAATCTACTCGAGAAAGTGCCGCCATGAGAATCTTGCCTACCAAAATAAGTCCGAGGAGGTGAGAGTTTATATCTCCGAGACGCCCTTTTGCCAGATTGACTAGCAAAATCTTTTTATTATCCATGATCTCACGGAAGTTAAACGAGGATTTCTCCTGACCAATGATTGGTCGCATGATTTCGTTGGACAAAAAGACATCGAATTTGTTGGTAATATAAGGTACCATGTTGGCAAGCGCAGACTCTCCACCCGCCTTTTCTGCCACCTCTTTCCAGAACTGCACTACTATAGGATTCTTACATTTTGAAACTTTTAAATCACGGAAGGTTTTCGAAGCGAGCACTCTAGCCACCTCGAGAAGTGTTGTCCCTGTCTCTGGATCCTCAAGCACGAGAAGCACGGCGTTTCGGAAATACTGCTCAAACATTGGACCACCTGCCACTTTCATATCAAAAAGCTTGTTGAAAATACTGAGCATTTCATTGACCACAAATGTCTTCTGCTCAGGATAACGAGTATCGTACTCGAGCATATTGAGTGCCATTGGTCGGTCTGTGTGGCTCGGGTCAAAATATATAACATCCTCATAGCGATGTTTTGGAATAATCGCCAAAATATCCTGTATATCTGAGCCGTGCGGGTCTATCATACACACCCCATCACCATTTAAAATATCCTGCGTGATCATGTTTTTGAGCAGAGTCGTCTTACCAGTACCTGTCTGACCTATGGTATAAAAATGTCGCATGCGGTCTTCCTTGCCAATATACACATTTGATTTTAAATTTCGATTTATATTGACCCCCAACAAAGTACCCTCTTGTGCTAGACCTGCCACCACAGGTGCCGTGCCAGCCTTGGCCTGCTTTAGCTGTGGTGCGTCTTGGACTGACTTGGTTGGGAAATGCATTACCGTTGAGATCTCTTTTAGACTCATTGGCAGTCTACCCTCCTTTGAAAAAAGTCTGAATGAAAAACTTTTAACCAAATCATCTAGGTCGCCTTTCCTGACCCGATTGAAGGTAAACTTATTGCCATTAGTGTCCTCAAATTGATTGAATGATGCCTCGATATGACTCAAGATATCGGTAGCTTCCTCTAGTGTGCCTGCCGAAGCAACCAATCGAATATTGGTCTCGACTATCGGTGTTGAGATTTTATTTTTGATATTTTCTACTGCCAGCTGATCTACCGCCTTGACCTTATCACCTGACTTCTCCTTACCGACTTTATTAAAATCTTTTGCTATGTGGACAATATGCTCAAAAATAGTATCTGGGACATCAATAGCGTCCTTTACCTTTTCTCCTCCTTCAATCTTTCGTAGTGACTCTGCGTAGCTTTTTGTATACATTTCTCCTGCTGGAGCAAACACTATCTGTATCGCTGCCCCCTCTCCGTCACGGTCGATTTTAGAAAAGCTGTTTAGAACAATATTGAGCGGATCTAGGTCAAATCGGTCGTAGGTCTTTAGAGAAAATATGGGCTTTTTGGAAAGCACGGCATACGAGCCAGCGACTGCCCCAGCCTCGTGAAAAATATTATAATCATCTCGTTTTTCAAGGATTTTTGCATTTGGGAAAATAGAGAGTAGTCCCTTTTCAAATAAATCTGTCTTGCTTTTGTGTACCGCAGCATAAAATATAAACTCATGGCTATGGTTGGCATTAGCAATCTCAAGTGTAAAATAGGCTCGATCCTTGTCTGAAGAGTCTTGGACCGAAAGCATGCCAGCATAAAACTGCTCCATCGAGGACAGGAGCTCTTTTAGGGTTTTGGGTGTTTTGTCGTCATCTTTTGGTGTAGGTAATACCACCTCATAAAGCACCATGTTGAGTGCGCGAAAAAGTGGGTCCTTTTTAGTCAGGCCTGTGATCGGGAAACCTTTTCGAACATATTCCACCAAAAAACGGTGAAAGTCATCTTCGAGATGTGGATTACTCATCTTTTCAAGGACAGAAAGTGTATTACGCACCCCTTTTTCCTGAAGTATCGTGAGTAGCTCCTCAATCTTTTTGTCGTGGGTTTCTGGAGACAGCTCCAAAACAATAGCGTCTGCATGTGCCTCTGGTATCGCTAGATTTTTATGTAAAACTTCCACAGATTTTAACTGTGCATAATCTTTGACAGTTTCAGAAATGACTGACCTTTGTTCAGGAATAGCCCCTGACTCTTTTATTTGTTTTTCCTTACGAGCCACCTCGCCACGGAGATACTCTAGCTCCTGTGCTGGTGTTTGAAATTGTTTACCTTCGTACCCTATAGTTTCCATGAGAATAGTATAACACAAGCACAATAAAAACCCCCAAATACCCCAACTTGGTACTCCAAGTTGGGGTATTTGGCAAATCAATTTCGTTCGTCTCGTAAACCTCGATATTTCAGAGATTATTAACTAAACTTAAAACTAGCAACAATTATTTGAACGGCTCAACAGGGCTGTTGAGCCGTTCAAATGGCTCTGTATAGGCGTATTATTTAAATGGGTAATCCCCCGAAAATCAGTAGATTTTCGGGGGATTCATCTCAACGGCTCAACCATGTATGGTTGAGCCGTTGAGATTCACCACCCCTCCCTAAAGCATTGTCAGTACCTCCGCCCCACCTTTTGTTACTACCACAGTATGTTCAAAATGAGCACTTCTCTTGCCATCCTTGGTACGATAAGTATAGCCGTCTTTGTCTAGCCATATCTCTTTTGATCCCTCGTTTAACATCGGCTCGATAGCTATTACCATACCTACCTGAAGCACCTCGCCAGTACCTTTTTCACCAAAGTTTGGTACATAGGGATCTTCGTGGACTTTGTAGCCCACCCCATGCCCTGCCAGCTCTTCTATGATACCGTAACCTAGGGGTCTGACATATCTAGCGATAGCATACCCAATGTCTCCAGTATACTTTCCAGCTTTTACAGCCGAAATACCTATACGCAAAGATTCCTCGGTTGCCGAAAGTAATTTTTTAGCATCTCCATCTATCTCTCCTACCGCCACAGTAATAGCTGCATCTGTAATCAAGCCTTTATGCACTAGCCCGAGATCAAGACTGACAATATCACCTTCTTTTAGGATTTGTGGGTTTTCGTTTGGAATACCGTGGACTATTGCATCATTTATAGATACACAAAGTGTGGCAGGATATGGCCTTTTTGCTCCATACGGCTTGTAATTTAAAAAGGCTGCTTTATCCCCACCCTCTTTAATAAGTTCGGCTGAAAGATTTTCTAGCTCGAGAGTGCTGACCCCTGGACGCACAGCTTTTTTGAGTTCTGAGAGTATAAAAGCATGCCTTTTACCACCTTCACGAAGTATCGCAATCTCTTCTTTTGTTTTTATTGAAATCATAGAGAAAGTTTACTTTTTATCTCCTGCCATACCGCATCTGGCGACTGGTCGCCGTTTATTTCCAGAAAAATATAATTGGTATTATTACGATAAAAAGCTAGCGTTGGAGCCACCTCAGTATCATACCAATCCATTCTTTTTTTAATATCAGCCGTACCATCATCAAGTCTTTTTCTTCCCTCAAGTCTTCTGGAAGATTCTTCGCGACTGCTGTTTATAAATATCAAAAAAGGTTTTTCTCTACCATAAAAAGTAAATATCGAGTCTAGAGTGCCAGCCTCATGGAGCTTTCGTGGACTGCCATCAGTGATCAGATGCTCATTACCCTTAAACTTTTCAATCAAGATGTGCGCCCACATCCAGACCGCTAGAAACTCTGGCTGAAGTTCACCTGCCATATATACCTTTTTTGAAAGCTGTTGTGTATAAGTATCACCCTGAATAAACTGTCTGAACTCGGCACCAGTTTGCAAACAAAATACTTCTCGAGTTGGATCGATTTGCCTTAGATAGCTTGTAAGCCTTTCTACCTGTGTCCCCTTGCCACAGCCAGACCGACCAATAAAGATAAAATTCTGTGGCTTCATTACTTTCCTAGTATACAAAAAATTGCCCGAATGGGCAATTTTTCTTAGCATCTTAGAATTAACCAGGCTGGATGCAGTGAGAGGTGAGAAAGTGTGGGACACTTTCGCAAGACCTTGAGTATTTTGTACTCAAAAAGCGAAAGGTGTACAGTTTCTGCAAGGAAAGAGTGAGAAGCGAGCGAGCCGTACCGTCGCGTCCCAGTGGACGATACGCGACGCGATTTCACGAAATCGACGGTGAGCGAGCATCGGAATGAAGCAACGAAGAAGTGCACCGACCAAGAAGGTTCTAATACTCGCGCATCGAAACCTGGGCATCCACCTTCTTCATCAAATCTAGTACAACAGAAACCACGATAAGTAGTGCCGTACCACCAATAGCTAGCTCTGTAATACCTGTTACCGCAGTCATTATGAGAGGTAGCACTGCGATAAATCCGAGAAAGAGGGCTCCGACAAGCGTCAATCTAGTCAAAATCTTTGCGATATAAGCTGAGGTAGACTCTCCTGGACGCACTCCTGGAATAAAAGCACCATTTTTCTGGAGATTGGTCGCAATAGAGTTTGGGTCAAAAGTAACCGCTGTATAAAAATAGGTAAACAAAAATACTAGAATAAAATATAGCACTGCATACAAAACGCCGTCTGGGGCTAAAATAGTCTCAATTTTTGTAGCAATAGAAGCTACCCCAGCTGAGCTTACTTGAGAAAGAAACTTTAAAATCATCTGCGGGAAAAGCAATATTGAAAGAGCAAAAATTATAGGAATAACACCCGCTTGATTGACCCTGAGTGGTAAATAGGTAGAAACACCTCCGTAGACTTTGTTGCCACGAACTCGTTTGGCATAAGTTACTGGAATAGGTCTTTCGGCTTCGGTAACTATCACTACACAAATAATAATGATCAGTGCAACAAGCACACCCAAAGCATAGACAGGAAGCTGTGATGCGTCTGTAAACTTTAGTGCAAGGCGACTGAGTGCGGACGGAAGTCCAGCCACGATACCAGCAAAGATAATGAGCGAGACGCCATTTCCAATACCAAACTCCGTAATAAGCTCACCAATCCACATAAGTAAAATAGAACCTGCGGTAACCACCGCCACATTTACAACCAAATCAAAGGTAGTAAGGTGTGTAATAACTCCCTGACTTTGAAGTAACAAAAGGAAACTGAATGCCTGAATAATACCCAAAGGTATTGCAAGAAGTCGAGAATACTGAGAAAACTTTGCTCGTCCAGCTTCTCCATCTTCCTGATACATCGCCTTTAGCTTTGGCGACATCATTGTCAAAAGTTGCATGATAATAGACCCCGTAATATATGGACCTACTCCGAGCATTATAAGTGAAAAACTCGAAAGACCGCCACCAGAAAATAGGTTTAATAACCCAAGAAACTGATTGCCAGAAATAAGCCTTGTCAAGGCTTCAGTATCAATACCTGGAATAGGTACCGCGGCCAACAGCCTAAAAAAGACCATAATAATAACCGTAAATAAAATCCTCTTCTTGAGAATCGGGTCCTTTAGAATTAAACTTATTTTCGTTATTAAATCTTTCATAAGAAATGGAAAGCTTAGGCTACTTTCACTACTCCACCAGCTTTTTCTATTTTTATCTTTGCTTCGGCCGATACCGCACAGTCTGAAACCGTAACCTTTTTAGTGATTTCTCCAGTTGAAAGAATCTTGATAATTGGCTTTAGACCCTTATAAAGCGATACGACATCTTTTGCCACCAAAGTACCAGGATTAACAATGTCCCCAGACTTAAAGGCTTTATCTATACTGTTTAGGTTAATTGTAACATATTCAGCCTGAATACTCTTGAAAGAAGAAATGCCTCTTCCTCGAAGTTTTGGGATACGCTTGATAAAATCTCTTAGCTCTGGTCGCTTCTTGCGTCCAGCTCGAGCATTTTGACCCTTTGTACCTCGGCCAGAAGTTTTACCGCGTCTACCACCTCGACCGACTTGTTTGCTTTTTTTGTTTGGAGTAACCCTAGATAATGTGTGTGATTGCATGATGATTTATTTAGTTACTTTCTCAACAGATGCTGTGTTTCCCACAGGTGATACTGTAGAAGCTCGTCTTCGCTTGCTCTGGAGCTGTAATAGAGCATCGATAGTCGCTCGAGCTATATTGAGCTTGTTTTTACTACCTGAGTAAATCTTTGAGTTGATGTCCTTGATACCAGCTAGCTCAATAACATTGCGAAGTGAGCTACCTGCCACCACTCCTCTACCTTTTGCGGGCATAATCATTATGCGAGCGCTCGAATACTTTGACTCGACTAAATGTGCAATAGACAAATCTTTTGTCATACTGACCTTTATCATATTTTTCTTTGCATTTCTGGTTGCTTTGTCGATAGCGAGAGAAGTGTCTCCTGCCTTACCTAGACCTACGCCCACTCGGCCTTTTTTGTCTCCAGACACCACAGCTACACTAAAGCTAAATCGTCTTCCGCCAGAAGCCACTCGGGTTACTCGACGAATATTAATAATCTTTGTGTCAAATTCTGGCTTTACTCTCTCCTTAAACTCTCGAGCTGGACCACGACGAGGAGGGCGTGAACGATTGTCGCGAAAATCTGGTCGAGCAGAAGCACCCGCAGACTTTGCAACTGGAGTAGGAATAGCTGTCCCAGAAAGAGAAGCTCCTTCAGTAATAGGCTTTTGTACAGGAACGACTGTATTTGGAGTAGTGTTTGTAGTTTCCATATATATTAAAATTTAAGACCACCTTCTCGAGCTGCATCGGCTACCGCCTTGATCTGTCCTGCATACAGAAAGCCACCTCGGTCAAAGACCACTTTAGTGATTTGTGATGCTATAGCCTTTTTTGCAATCTCTATACCTGTCTCTTTTGCACGGTCTGACATAGTCTTACCTTTTGCATCAAGCGAAGAGAATGATACTAGAGTTTTACCAGCTACATCATCTACTAGCTGTACATAGACATACTTGTTTGACTTAAATACACACATTCGTGGTCGCTCTGCGGTACCAGAAATAGTAGAACGAATGCGTTTATGACGACGAGCTATTTTTTGATTTTTAGCGATGAGTTTATTCATATATTTTATGCAGATTTTTTACCTTGTTTTCGGCGAATAACCTCTGTGTCATAGCGAATACCCTTACCTTTGTATGGCTCAGGCTTTCTCTGCGAACGCACATGCGACACAAATCTACCTACAGACTCAATATCACTTCCAGATACAGTAATGATGTTTTTCTCGGCAGTTACTTTTAGATCTAGTGGTATAGGTACAGAAACAGGGTGTGAAAAGCCTAGTGCAAGCACAAGATCCTTGCCCTTTACATCAGACTTGAAACCAATACCCTCCACGATAAGCTTTTTAACAAAAAGAGTATTGACACCTGTAATCATGTTTTCGATATGAGAAGCGTAGGTTCCCCATAGAGCCGTGAGCGTATTGGTCATTCGCACTGGTAAAAGTGAGACGATATTGCCCTCTATTTTGATTGCTATATCAGTATTAAAACGCTTGGTAAGTGTTGAAAGTGGACCTTTTACAGTCAAAACTCCTCCAGAAAGAGTTACTTCTGTTTTTTCTGGTATCACAAGTTGTTTTTTTCCGATTCTTGACATAAAATTACCAAATTTTAAATAAAACTTCACCACCAACATTTTCTTTTCGGGCAACCATTTCGGTCAAAATACCTCGTGGGGTTGAAAGGATGATGCTACCAAAAC
This sequence comes from Candidatus Tayloriibacteriota bacterium, assembly GCA_943350765.1. Classification (GTDB taxonomy): domain Bacteria; phylum Patescibacteriota; class Minisyncoccia; order Phycocordibacterales; family PALSA-1337; genus SCTV01. The sequence continues at coordinate 15,576 of CALRAJ010000005.1, forward strand.
CACTTCGTAAAGGCTGTATGTCCTTTGCACCCACATAGATACGCTTTGAAAGCTTTGATACTCGATCGACACCATGTATGACGGGTGCGCCATTTTCGTAAGCTAAAACAATTTCTAACTGTTTACTGACTTTCTTACCCTTTTTTGAAATAGATTTTACATAACCCTCTTTTTCAAGGGTAACTGCAATAGCCTCCTTTAATTTTGAGTATGGCAAAACTACTGACTCTTTGCCAGCATCACTACCATTCTTAATTCGCACAATCATGTCTGAGATAGGGTCGGATATCATAAAATTACCAAGATGACTTTTTTACGCCAGTAATGACGCCTTCGTTTGCAAATTCACGGAAGCAGATTCGGCAAATACCAAAATCTCGCATGTAACCATTTTTGCGACCGCAACGGAAACAACGACGAACCACCCGAGAAGCAAATTTCGGTGTTTTCTTTGATCGTGCGATGACTGATGTTTTTGCCATATGAAATGAAAAAAGCTCTAAAAAGCTGTCTGTCTATACTAGCAAGAAGTGGTTTTATTGTCAAACTTCAAAACCCTATGTTTATCAAACTCAAATACAATACAAAATCCCCGAGGCGTCGCCTCGGGGATTTTGTATTGTATTTATTTCAACTCTACCTTTCCACCTACCTCCTCGATTCTTTTCTTTAATGCTTCTGCGTCTTCCTTCTTCATACCCTCCTTTAGAAGAATCGGAGCCCCATCGACTAGATCCTTTGCCTCTTTTAGACCGAGCACAAGGACTTCTTTAACCACCTTTATGACACCGATCTTCTGATCACCAGCTGAAGTAAGGTGTACATTCATGGTGCTTTTAACCTCGGCTGCCTCTACGGCTACTGCTGGACCAGCTGAAGCAACTGCTGCAGCAGAAACACCAAACTTTACTTCGAGTGTCTTGACCAGCTCATGGAGATCTAGTACTGACATTTTTTCAATAGTCGAGATTAAATCTTTGAACTTTGCAGGCACTTCTACTTTTACATCTTCTGACATGTGAGTAATATATTACTAATAATTAAGCCTTCTTACCTGCCACTGCGTTGAGTGCAATAACCAATCCCTGTATTGGGGAGTTGATTACATTTGCAAACATTGCATAAAGTGTTTTGACTGGAGGGATGTTTGCAATCGCCACCATCTCCTCTTTTGTCTTGTATGCACCCTCAAACACACCTCCTAGAATCGCGAGGCTGTCTTTGTTCTTTTTCTGGAACTCATACACTTCTCGTGCTGGAGCGAGAAGATCTACACCATAAGCAACCCCTACCTCACCATCTAGTATAGGCATCGTACCTGTTACCCCTCGACTTTCAAGAGCCTTTTGAGTAATGGTTTTCTTTGCCACAAAATAAGTAACATTGGCAGCTTTGAGTTTTCGACGAAGGGCTGTTGCTTGCGACACTTTCAATCCATGAAAGTTTACAAAAACCGCTGAGTTTGCACCCTTTAGCTCCGTAGAAACTTTCTCAAATATTTCTTTCTTTTTTGCTTTTGTAATTGCCATACGAATCGCGAGCTGTACTTTTTTAGACCTATGGATTTTGTATTAATTTTCCCTTTGCAAAGGCCGTCTACAGGTGTCGATCACAAACGATCGACTCTGCACCGACAGTACTCTGATGTGGAGGGATTTCTATTTCAAATCCCTCGGCTTGGAGCCTGCTCCCTTTACAAAGGGAGAATAATACAACCCCACAAGAACTATATTTTAATACCTACCGCGTAAATTAAATTAAAAGGCGCCCAAGAGAACCAAATCTCTGAGGGCGGAGGAGAACAATGCTGTTTAAGCATTTATTCGACCTAAATAGGGTTTACTTTTGTACCTATTGTCTCCGGCCTTTATGGATACACCTTATCATAGACGCTTAAAAAAGACAAATTTTTACAGTAGCGACTTTGTGTTTATTTAGAGCCGTTTTTGGCAGGCAGGCTAAAAACGGCTACAAACCTAGGTTTAAACGGCTCATTATCTTAATGAGCCGTTTAATATGGCTCTGTAGAGCCATATTCATTTTTAAACTACCAAACAAATAAAAAGCCATCTTTCGATAGCGACCGTATATTTATGGACTGTCAACTGACTCACAGCATGACCCTGACCTCAACCGAGGTGATCACCACACGCCCAATGTTCTCAGAAAACTTGGTCCCTAGAACAACAGGTTTGAGAAAAGCTTGGAGAAACCCATGAAGTGAGTCGGGCGAAGGACTCTTGCGCGTACCCATGTCGTTAAACCAACACTCATGGAGACAGAACTGCGGATTTTGACCATTCGCCATCACCCACTTCTCCGCGTCCCAACTAATGACACAGGGAAACTTGCTTTCCTGATGAGGTCGATGACCGATGGCGACAGTAATACCGTCAGCCACCTGTTCGAGTCTGCCAAACTGACGAATTATTTCATTAATAAGAGCGGTAGATTCTGAATTCATAGGCTTGTTTTTGTAAATAACCGAACCACTACCTATATACAAACATAAGTGCTGGGAAAAAGCAAGAAAAAACACTCCCCGCGCCGTACTCGGCGCGGGGAGTGTTTTTTGAAAATTGATAATTTGAAATTGAAACACTCCTTGAAAATTGAGACCTGATACTTGAAAATTTTTCCTGTTATTCTCCTCTCTTCTGCTTGCCCACTTTTCGGCGAGAGATGATATTGAGATTTGAGTACTTCTTTGGAGTTCGAGTCTTCTGGCCCTTGCCTGACGGCTTACCCCATCGTGTCTTTGCTCGTCTGAGACCTCGTCCCTGACGACCTTCTCCTCCTCCGTGTGGGTGATCCACTGGGTTCTGTGCAGTACCTCGGACAGTAGGCCTGATACCGAGCCATCGTGATCGTCCTGCCTTACCGATGTTTACAAGACGGTTTTCATCATTTGAAACTTCACCGACACACGCCCAACAAGCTTCATTTACCCGTCTTATCTCAGTAGAAGGCATCTTTAGGTGTGTGTAGCCAGCATCATTTGCTACCACCTCAGCAAAACTACCTGCTGACCGCACCATTTTTCCACCATTTCCCGGCTTGATTTCTACATTGTATACAAAAGTACCTACTGGGATTTTTTTGAGTGGGAGTCTATTTCCTGGAGTAAGTGCAGCACTCTCACCCACCATAAATGTATCGCCCACCTTCATAGACTTTGGTAAAAGCACATATCTTTTCTCACCATCTGCATAATTGACTAGACCAATAAAGCCTGTGCGATTTGGATCATATTCGATAGTAGCGATTTTCGCTGGAATATTGAACTTGTTGTACATAAAATCTACCTCTCGATAAAGTCGTTTGTGACCACCTCCCTGATGTCGTACCGTGATGCGTCCAAAACTATTGCGACCGACATCTCGCTTAAAACCATGTGTTAGTGCCTTATGTGGATCCTGAGTAGTCAGTATCTTGCGATACAAGACATTGGTCATGTGTCGACGAGAATCGCTGGTTGGTTTATATTTCTTAAGCATGGTGGTTTATTTAAATAAATTCAATCTTATCGCCCTTGTTTAGAAAGACCAATGCTTTCTTTACCCCTGTTTGTGTGCCAAATTTACCACGCACAAACACACTCCTCCGTGGAAGGTTTATAATGTTTATTTTCTTAGGAGTAACCTTATAAAGCTCTTTTACCGCCTTTGCGATAGTAAATTTGTTGGCATTTGTGGAAACCTCAAAAGTATATACATTTGACTCAGAAAGGATTCCTGCTTTTTCTGTCACTCGAGGTTTTGTGAGTACAGACAAGTCTGCTGTGCTAGTAGCTATAGTACGAGCCTTAGAAGAATCTTTTTTAGACCCAGTAACTTTTTTCACTGCCTTTATTTCTGTATTCTTTTTTGAGCTAAATATGGCCATAGTATTTAAATTATGAAAGCTTTGTAGACAAAGTTGCTAACGACAGAGCTGGGTTAGTAATCACCAAGTACTTGTACTTCATCATTGTAAGTGGGTTTACATTTCGAAGCTCCTCGACAGCAATGTTACTAAAATTTCCAAAGCTCTTTTCGACATTTATATCCTTTTTATCTGTTGCAATATAGGCAGCATTCTTTCGTTTTGTCGAAAGAGCTTCAAAACCCTTGATACTACCAAGATTTGAAAGGGTCTCTCTAGCCTCCTTTGATTTTGGAGTATCGAAAGAAACACCATCTACAAAAAGAACTTCCCCATCTCTAAATTTCTTTGAGAGAATGGTAAAAAGGGCTTTTGCCTTCATTTTTCGATTGATCTTTCGGTCAAAATTTTTATCTTTTCGAGGACCATGTGCTACACCTCCTCCCACCCAAATAGGTGAGCGTGTAGATCCGTGTCGAGCCTGACCAGTACCTTTTTGCTGCCAAGGCTTCTTACCTCCTCCACGAACCTCACCACGAGTCTTTGTGTGGGCAATAGGATCTCTAGCACTGGTCATCATCGAAGCTACCACTTGATGAACTAGGTCAGCATTCCAAGATACACCGAACACACTCTCAGGTATTGAGATTTTACCAGCTTCCTTTCCTTTTTGATTGTAGAGTGTTGTTTCCATGTGATTTATCCTCTTATTTCTACTAATGTGCCTCTCTTTCCTGGTATAGCACCTTCTAGGAAAATCTGATTTGCTGTAGTATCAACATGAAGTACAGTAAGATTTTTTACCGTAATACGATCACTGCCCATTCTACCTGCCATACGCATAGCTTTTGGTACGCGACCACCGTTTCGAGTACCTCCAGAAATAGAACCTGGCTCTCTCTCTGAGTGCTTTTGACCATGACTTCGAGGACCTCCGCCGAAACCATGTCTTTTGACTACACCCTGAAAACCCTTACCTTTTGAAATAGAGGATATTTCTACAATATCACCTTCCTTGAAAGAGGATAAATCTATCTTTTCACCAATAGTAAAGGCCTTTCCTTCTATACCAGGAAACTCTTTGAATGTTCCAAAATTACCCAAATCTTTTGAGTGGCCTTTTTGAGCTTTGTTGATATTCTTTGCTTTTTTAGAGCCGTAACCGACCTGAACAGCATCATATCCGTCAACGGACTTTGATTTTATTTGAGTTACAACAAGTGGAGAAGCATCACCAATAATAGTCGCTGGACGGACTTTTCCATCCTTATCGAACACTTGTGTCATATTGACCTTTTTTCCGAGTATAAATTTCATGAGGGTTGAATAGAATTCTGGATTACATCATTTTTACATCAATATTGACACCTGATGGAAGGGATAGGTTGGTAAGCGCCTCTATCACCTTTGCATTTGGATTTATAATATCTATCAATCGTTTATGCACTCGCATTTCAAACTGCTCACGAGCATTTTTGAATACAAATGATGCACGATTGACAGTATACTTTTTAATCTCTGTTGGCAAAGGTATTGGACCAACAATCTCAGCATCATACCGAAGTGCTGTATCCACAATCTGTTTGATTGACGCGTCAAGGATTTTGTACTCATACGCTCGAACACGAATACGAAGTTTTGCAACTCCATCTACTTTCGTAATCGACTTTTTTGTTATTTTTTTAGTATCTTTGACGGTCATACAATTTCAGATTATAAAACTAGACAACGATCTTTGTTACCACACCTGCACCCACTGTCTTGCCTCCCTCTCGAATAGCAAAACGCATCTTGTCTTCTAGAGCAATAGGTGCTACTAGCTTTACCTTGAATGTAACAGTATCTCCAGGCATAACCATTTCGACACCAGGAACAAGAGTAACCTCTCCTGTCACATCAGTTGTTCGTACATAAAACTGTGGCTTGTATCCTGTGAAAAATGGTGTGTGTCGTCCACCCTCTTCCTTCTTTAAAATGTATACCTCAGCCTCAAATTCACTGTGTGGCTTTGCAGTACCTGGCTTTGCAAGCACTTGACCTCGAGTAACATCATCTTTTCCAATACCTCGAATAAGCAGTCCTGCATTGTCTCCAGCAATACCTTCGTTTAGAGATTTGTTGAACATTTCAACTCCAGTAACAACAGTCTTTGTAGTATCCTTGAGACCGATGATCTCAACTTCCTCACCTACCTTGATAATACCTCGCTCGATTCTGCCTGTTACCACAGTACCTCGGCCTTCAATAGAGAATATATCCTCAATAGGCATAAGGAACGGCTTATCAGTCTCGCGAACTGGGATTGGGATAAATGTATCGAGTGCAGCAACAAGCTCAGTAATCTTCTTTGACCACTCATCATCAGTACCTGTGGCTTCAAGTGCTTTTAGAGCAGAACCTCTGATAACAGGTGTGTTTGCACCGTCAAAGTTGTTTTTTGTCAAAAGCTCTCGGATTTCCTCTTCTACAAGGTCTATCAGCTCCTTATCTGGAACTAGGTCACACTTGTTTAGAAATACAACCACTTTTGGTACTCCCACCTGTCTAGCTAGGAGAATATGCTCTCGAGTCTGTGGCATAACACCATCAGTTGCTGACACTACTAGAACAGCACCATCCATCTGTGCAGCACCAGTGATCATGTTTTTCACATAGTCAGCGTGACCTGGACAATCAACATGGGCATAATGCCTTGCCTCACTTTCATATTCAACATGAGAAACGGCGATAGTAATAGTCTTACTTGCATCTCGCACAGTACCACCCTTTGTGATATCTGCATAACTAGTAAGCTTTGCTAGACCCTTTCGGCTCTGCACAGCTACAATAGATGCGGTAAGAGTAGACTTTCCGTGGTCAACATGACCAATAGTACCTACATTTACATGGGGCTTTGTTCGATTAAAATCTGCCATAGTTTTGTGTATTTGTTACTGATCAAAGGTTACTTCGCGAAACATTTCGTAACCTTTAATAACTAACTTTTACAATAATTAATAATTGCTAATAAATTTGACCACTTAATAAGAAGTATAAACTTCTCAATGAATATCTAATACTCATAAGCCAGAGCAAAAGACAAAAGCAACGCAAAATGCGGTACACACTATCATAGCAAACGACAAAATAAAGTCAATGGCTTCGCGAACGGTCCCAAAAAGGCCTATCGGTTAGGGATAGGCATCTGTAGACGAAGTACGAATATTTTTCTGGTGAAAAATTTCTGAAGTCTCGGCTAACCGCCTTGCGAAGTCTCTTTCGGGGCTTTATTCTTTCGGGTAACCCCGGTTTTTGAGTACAAAAATCGGGTTTTAGATTAGGATTAAGTTAGGCGAATGTGTTCTAGGTTACTACTCAAACAATTCCGAATGACTGCCGATATCAAAAACAGTCACTATATCCGCATCTGTATCAACATAGTATATTAGAAGTAAATCACTCTTTATGTGGCATTCGTGATACCCCTCAAACACACCCGAAAATTTGTGGTTTTGGTACCTCTCCTCTAGTTGTTTCCCTTCGCGTAATTTCTGAATGGTAATTTGAAGTTCTTTAAGATTAAAAGATCCTGACCTTTCATATCTTTTAAAGGATTTTTTAAATCTCTTTGAGTACGAGAGACCTTTCATGTTACTTTAAAATATCCTCGAACATTGCTTCGACAGAAGAAAACTGTTTACCATTCTTTTTGATTGTGGGAAGTTCTTTTAAGTATTCCTCTCCGCGACGCAATTTAAGCCCTGCTGTAGTCGTAGGTACAAAAGGAATCGACTGAGTATTGATCACCTGCTCCAAAAAGAGCTTTATACCTGAGGAAATGTCTAGTCCTAAAGCCTCGAGCGTCTTCTTTGCCTTCCTCTTTGTCTTTTCGTCTATGCGAATTTGTAATGTAGTCATATATACTAGTATATACAATGTCACTACATTGTCAATACACCTACAAATTAACAAAGAGAACAATCAGAGTGTGGGGTAAACTATAAATCTTGAATCGTGCTTCTACCCAAAATTACTTCCTCGCTTCCGCAATCATCTTCTCGATGTTTGGTGGCACGATATCATACTGGGCAAACTCCATAGTTGAGCTTGCGCGACCTTCTGACATTGAGCGAAGTGTCGTTACATATCCGAACATTTCAGAAAGAGGTACCTTTGCGGTAATCACTTTGTTCATACCTCGATCACCCATATTTTCTATCTGTCCTCGTTTTGAAGAAAGGTGCCCTGCAACATCACCCATAAACTTCTCCGGTACCACCACCTCCACTTTCATAATAGGCTCTAGAATCACTGGTCGAGCTCTTTTTGCTGCTTCCTGAAGTGCCATTGACCCAGCTATCTTGTAGGCAATCTCGGATGAGTCCACATCGTGGTATGATCCAAAAGTCAACTCACATGAAATATTTACCAGCTTGTAACCGGCAACCACTCCACGCTCCATTCCTTCTTTTACACCCTTTTCTACAGCTGGAATAAATTCCTGTGGTATAACACCTCCCTTTGTTGAGTCGATAAACTCAAATTCAGCATATCTTTTTACATTCTTTGACACCTTCTCACCTTCGACAAGAGGTGCCATAGGTCTGATTGTAATCTTCACATGACCATACTGACCCTTACCTCCAGACTGCTTGATATATTTGTGTTCAGCTTCAGCTTCCATGGTAATGGTCTCCTTGTAGGCTACCTGTGGCTTGCCAACATTTGCTTCCACACCAAACTCTCTTTTCATACGATCAACGATAATTTCAAGATGTAGCTCACCCATACCCATGATCACGGTCTCACCTGTCTCTGCATCAGATTTGATTCTGAAGGTCGGATCCTCGTCAGAAAGTCGCTTGAGTGCAAAACCCATCTTTTCTTGATCAGCTTTGGTCTTTGGCTCAATTTTAAGAGAGATAACTGGCTCTGGAAATACAATTTTATCGAGAATGATTGGATTTTCCTCATCACAGAATGTATTAGAAGTCCGCGCCTCTTTGATACCGACGGCGGCGGCGATTTCTCCTGCAAAAACCTTCTTCACCTCCTCTCGTTCATTGGCCTGCAGTCGCACAATACGACCGAGTCGCTCTCTGTTGCCTGTCGAAGCATTGTAAATATACGAGCCAGACTCGATAGTACCAGAATATACACGGAAAAATGTGAGCTGACCAACAAATGGGTCATTTTGAAGTTTAAAAGCAAGGGCAGAAAATGGCTCGCTGTCAGATGCGTGTCTGATAACCTCCTTGCCTGTATTTGGGTCAATACCTTTTATAGGAGGAATATCAAGGGGTGATGGAAGATAATCCACAACACCATCAAGCACAAGCTGAACACCCTTGTTTTTGAGTGCGGTACCCGTAAATACTGGCACGATTTTGTTGGCAATAGTTGCCTTTCGGAGAATCTTTTTTAGTTCGTCAAAAGATGGCTCCTTCCCATCTAGGTAAGCAGTCATCGCAGTATCGTCTTGTTCCACAATCTTCTCTACGAGCAAAGCACGATATTTCTTTGCTTCATCTAATAGCTCAGCGGGAATTTCGTCTTCACGGACAATCTGTCCCATATCGCCCTCTGAATACATCGCTTTCATTTTCAAAAGATCGACAACACCCTTAAAGTTTTCCTCAGCACCGATAGGTATCTGCATTCGTACTGCATTAGGAGTCAAACGGTCGATAATAGAAGCGTATGATTTTTCAAAAGAGGCACCTGTTCGGTCGAGCTTGTTGATAAAACAAATACGAGGCACATTACCCTCTTCGGCATAACGCCAGTTGGTCTCAGACTGTGGCTCTACTCCAGCCACACCATCAAAAACCACCACCGCGCCGTCGAGTACTCGGAGAGATCGTTTTACCTCTACAGTAAAGTCAATGTGTCCTGGGGTGTCAATAATATTGAATCGGTGTTTGTAGGTAACATCCTTACCCATATAGGTCGGGTTCCAAAAACAAGTAATCGCAGCGGCAGTAATGGTAATGCCTCGCTCCCTTTCCTGCTCCATCCAGTCGGTAGTGGTATTGCCGTCATGCACTTCGCCAATCTTATGGCTCTCTCCTGTATAGTAGAGAATTCTTTCTGAGGTAGTGGTCTTTCCAGCATCAATATGGGCAATAATCCCAAAATTTCTTACTCTTTCTAGTGGATAATCTCGATTCATATAAATAAATTAATAATTTTCTTTGGGATTTGACTGTACAACAGCAAAACACCCTCAGTTACAATAGAGATACAGTCTATCTTATCTGGAGAGAAAATGCAAAAATACCTATCTGTACAACTCGCTATGTGTACCCATAGCGACCAGATAAAATCCAGTACCCATTCGTTTATAAGCAATCCGAATATCGCCGGTAATATCAATACTCCGACAGTCTACATACTCACCGGACAATTTATGGTTACCAAGAGACTCTTCAAACTCATTCATTGATAGAATTTCCAGACAACGAATGGCCCTTGTTTTTATTTTCTCTGGAAACTTTTTGAATTGCTTACGAAATCGCGAGGAGTGGTAAAACATGATAACTAAGATTCGAGACTGGCTCGTAACTCAGATGTAGTAGCAAATGGGCCAATAATTTTTCCATCCTTGATCTCACGCTCTGCTTCAACAAGAACCTTTTCCAAATATTTGGTCGGCTTGTATGGCGCAGAGAAAGCGATCTCCTTATCTCGTCCAAGTTGTCTCAAAAACGCATTAACAATCGTACCAAGAGGCATACCAAGCTCTTCGGCAGCGCGTTTTGCTGCCAATTTAACTGACTTTTCTGTTTTGATATTTAAAATAGTCTTCATATACCAAAGTATATACTTTGGTATATTATTGTCAATCACTAGAAAATAGCAACATCGAAAATATTACTCGCAAGAACGGTTCTTGCGAGTCAACAAGAACTGACGTTGTGAACCCCCTCTGCTATCATAAAGGCGTTAATGTAGTCGCATCAACGCCTTTATCAATTTAACCAAGAATATCAATATGTATACCCTTGGAATCGATCTCCACAAAAAATCTAGTTTGTGGATTTTGATAGGTGAACAAAGAACAGAGCTTTTTAAAGAATCTGTACCAGTCCACCCTAAAGATATTAGCATTGCATTAAAGAAAATACACGTACCACTTGATGATATCCAAGTGGCAATCGAACCAGTCTGTGGTTACCGGTGGGTTACCAAATTATTAGAAGAAGCTGGCATGAAGGTACACATTGCTCATCCAAGAAAGGTACAACTCATTGCCCAAAGCACAAAAAAGAATGACACTGAAGATGCACGCACTCTTGCAAATCTCCTCCAGTCAGGATTTTTTCCAGAAGCGCATAAAGCTTCGGAAGAAATCTACAAATTACGTCTTTTGTTAAGAGAAAGGACTTTTATCGTTCGTATGCGTACCGGTGTGAAAAACCAACTACATGGTATTGCCACCACTCAAGGACTGCATACCATTAAAGGTGCTAATCCACTTCACAAGAAAGGGAAAGTAGGCATCATGGCTAGTGATAATTTCGTGATGAAGGAATTACACTACCTAAACGAAGTTTTAGAAAAAAGAATAGCACCCTTTGATGAAAAGTTGGCAGAAGAAATTAAGAAATATCCTACCGCAGCACTACTTATGAGTGTGCCAGGAGTAGGCATCGTCACCGCCTTAACCATCATGGCTGAAGTGGATGATTTTAGTCGTTTTGCTACACCAGAAAAGTTAACTCGGTATGCGGGTTTAGTTCCTAGAGAAAGATCCAGTGGTGGTGTAGTGAAACATGGAGGTATCACTTGTGAAGGATCAGCCCCACTTCGTACCGTATTGGTAGAAAGTGCTATGCGCATTAGAGAAGACAATGCAGCGGCTCTCTATGCTTTTGTTAAAAGACTTACTCTCATCACTGGAGCCAAAAAAGCAAGAGTGGCTTTAGCTCGTAAGATGTTATCGATTATGTGGAAAATGGTTAAAGACAACAAACCATACAACAAAGATATTCTGTCTTTTTCAAACACTACGAAAGTGAGTGATCTCGAAGCAAGAACTGATGCATAGACATCGTAGAACTGTCTGAGACACTCGAAAA
>CALRAJ010000006.1 GCA_943350765.1 Candidatus Tayloriibacteriota bacterium
CCCGGCGATGAAGTGGGCGGGTCTGACGACCCGCAAACCACTTTTGGTGGAATTTCGGGGGTAAACCCATACCAGCCTCGGTCGGGGTGAGCGAGCGCTCGATCACCTGCAATCTGGAACGAGGCGAGGCTCCTGCACCACTGAAGTCCATGACATCCTTTTCCTCATAGACTTTGATGTTTCGGGCTTTGAGTGCCTTGTCGATCATTTCCCGGTCGGTGAGACCAGGGTCAAAAATCGGCAGACATTTTTGCCACGGCACATGCGTGGGGTGGTCGAAAAGCTCACGCAGATTCACTTTAGTGCCGAGGAGATGATCAGTAGCAAACTGCTCCATGTGGTCAAGCCACTTGAAGTAGTCGGTTTCTGCGATCGGGTAGCCGTTTTGGGCGACCGGAACCGCGGACGGGATGATGGCGAAGGGGAGGACGAAGCCTCGCTGGATCGCCGTCACATACTGATCTTTGTGCGCACGATAATGTGCGATTACCTCGGGTGGTAAACCTGCCTTTTCAAAGTTAGGCAAAACTTCTTGGCCCAAAAGCCAAGCATCTCTGACTAAGGTTGTCTCATTCATGAGGTGTCCTTATTATTTTCTACAATTTTCCAAGGAACAGTCGAATTTAGGCTGAGTGCCACAAATTACTGTCTACCCCCTATTATATACCTATTTATTGCACTTGTCAAGGACAAATCTCTCGTCTTGAAAAATCTACTTGATTTGACCTAAAACCATTGCCCTGAATGTCCTTACACCAAAATACAGTGACAGAAAGAAAATCAGTGCAAGAATTTGATTGAAAACAAAATATGAAGTAATAAAACCGTTTGTATTATAGAGATTGATAGATATAAGCTCGAATGTAAAACTGCCCAACACAGAGACAACCACATCTCCCCAAATAATCCACTTGCGTTTTGAGGTGGTAAGTCCTGCATACAAACCAATAACCAGTATTCCAACTACTGCCACAAATACACCCCCTGCCACAAGACTAGCAAAAAAAGGTAAACCGATGAGCATGATAATCGCCGCTAGTATAAAAAGTCTGCGTACAGCCACACCATGATAGTGCAGATTTGATGGATTATTACTTAATCCTAGCAATGAGTGCTTTTCTGGAGGCATATCACCATTGTATTCCATGCAAGTATTATAGCACATAACACAAATATCTACAAAGCAAGGTTTCTTACTCTATCATCTGATCTGCGTAACAGACGAGCTATCTCTTGATATGCGAACCTAGACAAGTGATTTAATACGAGATAAACTAAACCCAATAATATAGACCACAATGTTTACTGTACTGAAAATAGTTTTAAAGATAATCGTAGCGATTGTACTTATAATATTTATTTTTAAGCTATTTGGTTTTATTTTTAACAACACTTTGTTTATAAAAAGATCACTGATAGGTGATACCTTGGAGACAAACACAAACACTCTGAGTAAGCAATCTTATACCTCACCAAGTGTCAAAATAAACAGCGCTATCATAACTGTTGAGGTGGTCAGAGACGACATCTCGATGCAAAAAGGGCTATCTGGCAGACTAACCCTTGGTGAAAATTCTGGTATGCTCTTTTTGTTTCCTACGACAAGCAAATCCTATAGATTTTGGATGCCTGATATGCATTTTCCAATCGACCTTTTTTGGATTAATTCAGATAAAGTTATTGTTGGAATTGAAAAAAACATATCGCCAAATTTTGACCCTGCCAATCCTCACTACTATAATCCGACTGTGCCGATACAATTTGTACTAGAAACAAATGCTGGTTTTGCTCAAAAAAATAATATCAAAATCGGTGATACAGTGGTGTTTGACAATATAACCTAGAATAATTTTGTAAATAAAGTTTGACCTCGTCCTATCCCCGCAGCAAGCTGTCGGGTTATTCTCCATAATTACAATAAAAAGCGGTAATCTTGTATTGGTGAAAACTCCTGCGACATATTTTCCTATTTTTTTAATTCTTTTTTATAAATCGCACTTCTTCCACCTTTTCCCGCAAGAAATATATCATATGAAGGAATTTTATAGATTTCTATCCGTGAATCAAGAAAATCAGAAAATGCCAGTAGACTTCCATCATTTGAAAATGCCAATGCAGTCGGCTGATTACCACCGACGATTGCGTCGAGCATTTTTCCATTTTGTGTATCAAAAAACAACACCGATCCCCAGTCTTTTCCTGGACGATAGTAGTCCGTAGCTGAAAAGTTTGTACCCCTACATGATACAACGAGTATCTTTTTGTCTGGTGAGAGAGCTATAGTGTTTGGATTTCTATCAGTTTTTGCAAACTGAGTAACCTTATCTGTGGCTAAATCAACCTTAAAAATAACTCCCCTACCCATATCTGAAACATATAAAATGTTTTTATCATGATCTGCCACTATATGTCGCATTGCACCGCCACTCTTAAAAATAATCTTTTTTGTTCCATCTACGAGATTTATTTTTTGAATCTCCCCCTTTGCAAATCCAGCAACATACGCATACTTTCCATCTCTAGATATATATACACCTCGTGGAGTTTCCACTGATGAAATGTTGCGAATGAGTTTTCCTTTTACTAGATCGATTTCAGAAATATTATTACCAGACCAATTGGCCGCATAAAGCTTACTTTCGTCATCTGAGAGTAAAACAATTTTTGTCCAAATGCTTTTTGTTTTTAAGATACGAAGTATCTTTTTTGTTACCGTATCAATCTCAAACACCTGTGCTGTTTCCATTTGACTAACATACGCTTTCTTTCCATCTTTTGTAAATACAATTTCGACTCCACCAGCACCATTTAGGTTTATATCAGTAATCTTTTTACCAGTTTCGACATCAAAAATAGTAACACCTCTTTTTTTATTTACAAGCAATGCTGACCACAATTCCTTACCATCTGGAGTAAAAGCTACTGATTTTACAGCTGGTACACCAGAAATATCATACAGATGATCGACTATTTGCCCAGGTCTATCAACGATATTCTCTATACCCTGTGCCGAAACAAACGAGCCAAATAGGCACGATACAAAAACAGCCCAGACCCATCCGCAAGTAGCTATCCTTATATCTTTCATAAAACTACTATAACAGTTGTCCAAACTAAAGCAATCCTAGGTTTGATTTGCCTAGACTTATACAAAAGTCAAAAGCTACTCTTTTCCACACTTAGTATTCAACGCTGTGAGATCGGCTTTGGTAAGAGATTGGTTGGTACCTTGATTGAGTTCGTACATTATCGCTTTTGGATCAGTCACATGATCTAAACCTAGTGCATGACCGAGCTCATGTGCCAGCACACGCACAAGCTTATTCCTATCACTAAATTCATAAATATCTATAGTCTGTCCAGATACATCGCTCTGATATAGACCTTCCTCAAAAGATTCTCCTCGTGATGCTCCAATAGTATTATACTTATCTACATTGATATTGAGAGTCCTCGCAAGACGATTTAGTACAACTACGAGTGAGTTTATCTCATCTGCGAGTTCATTTAATTGTGTTTGTGTTGCTAGCAAGCCAGTAGACTGTGCTTCCAAAGCTGATCTTTCTATCTGAAGTTTATTATACTCCGTCTTTGACGCACCACCTTTAGAATTCCAGTACTCCACCTGCTGTTCGTACTCATTTTGTTTTTTTTCAAACACACTCAGACGAGCCTCATAATCAGCTTTGGAGCTGGCGTACAATGTTTTTAATTTAGAATATTTCAGTGCGAGTGCATCATATGATACCTGACTATCTTTTACAATAATACCGAGACCAGCGAGCTTGCTTGTGGCCTGCTGGCGATAATCGTAGACGAGGTTGATTTTCAGGGTACCCTTGTCTTGCGAATAGACAAATAAATCCTTTCCAAAAGGCTTTTCCCAGACCGCCTCTGCATCAGCCAGTGCGGATAAAAAATACTTCTCTGTAATACCAAATCGTGTGTCAAAAGTATTGAGCCTGTATGATATTGGTGCAGAACATGGTGCGTATGTTGCCCTGATATTTCCGATCAATCCAGTAATGTAAGGCACGAACCTTGTTTTGATTGGCTGTTGAAAAATATAAAACACCAGTCCAATAAAAGCCGAGATAAATATAATTTTTAGAAAATATTTCATATCTTAAAAACTTTTAGCAAATTCTATAGTATTGAAGGTAAAAATTGTCTTAAAACCTACTTAGCCCAGTCAGGTAAAAAAGGTGGCGGTATGTCATCATTTTCAGGCTTTTCAGGAGGCTTTTGGTCTCTAGCATCTAAAACAACTCTCAATCTTCTTATCGCTTCATCTAAATCATCTTGGTGTATGCTTATATCTTGATAATCCCCTGACCCTATTTCTATTCGTAGACCATCGCCAAGATATTGATATTCCGAGCTATAAGCTTTATCAAAATATCTCACAAGATACTGTATTTGTCCTTTAAATACAGCCCGAAGTTTTTCACCGAGATTTACTGTTTGTTTATCTTGTTCGTATGACATATGTAAAATTATATCTTATACTAGATTTTATAGCCAATCAGTCTATCGAATGCACGGGTAGACAAATAAATAGCGGGACGGCGTACGCCGTCCCGCTATTTCTTTGGCTCGCTTTCAACAACCTTATTTTTTTCCACCTTTCTTACTTTTCTTTGCCGCGAGTCTCGCATTTTTTACTGCTCGACGCTTTGCGGTCTTTTTTGAGCGTGTCGTTCTCTCTTTACCCTTGATGTCATGTGCATTTCTATAAGCCATATATTTTTATTAAATTATTACAAAATTATTTCCCTCCACCCTTTGGCTTCTTCTTATCCTTCCTTTGTGAATTATTTCCTTTTGCCATATATTTTAAAAATTAGTTGATAATAGTATAAGTATACAGGGAATACAAAAAATAGATACAGTATACGGAGGCGTTGCATACGTATACAACATATTGGCGTTCAAATGTCTAAATTTAAACCAAGAGTTGACCATAACTCCCCATTTTGAACGGCTCAACAGCCCTGTTGAGCCGTTCAAATGGCTCTGTTGAGCCGTATTTAGCAAAGGAGATTTTGGACGAATTTAGCTATTTTTACTAAATCTTCTCGTAATAGACTGCGTGTCCAGTAACACCCACCTGTCGAATCAGCCCATCTACCTCTAGTTCCTCCAGATATCGCGTCGCGGTCGCATCAGAAACCGAGAGTAGTTTCTGCACATCATCATTTACCACTCGCTTCCCTACCTCTATAGCAAAGAACTCCAAAATCCTCTGCCGATACTCCGCCTTTTCTCTATCCTGTCTCTCCGAAAGTACTGATACCTGCTCAACTTTACCCGCAAGCATCCGCGTAAGTATCATTCCTAACACGATTCCGACTGCTAAAATTATATATGGGTTCATAGAGAGTATTGTAGCATGGAATGATAGGCGGGTGACAGACACACCCTAACAAGAACCGTTCTTGCCAACTCCGCAGTTATTTATTGGAGAAGAAAAGTATGATTACAAAGATTGCTACAAAGCAGACGAAAAAACCTACCGTCTTAGAAAAAGTGGCCAGCGCTTCTTTTTGTCGCTTCTCAATCAAAAGCTGTACGGGCTCAAAGAAGAACAAGAACGCCATCACAGCTACCGACAAAACTAATAAGCTCAACATCCCTATCGGAATGATTATGTTTGGTTCTGGGATAGCGGGACCTAGAGTAGTTATAGACAAAACGATAAACATAATATACACAGCCGCGACTAATGCATACAAAAATGGTTTTTTCATAATTAAAATTATTTTACTTTTACTAAAAATTTGTAACTTTGTAAACTTTACCATTTTTGTCATAGGTCGTCCACTTGCCTGTTTGCTTACCTTTAGTAAAACTTCCGGAACGCATTTTTGTGCCGTCTTTCCTAAACCACGCCCAGCGTCCATCCATCTTGTCATCAGCTAAAAAACCTTTTGCCCAAATGCTTCCGTCTTTATGGTAATGCGTGTATTTCTTCCTGGTCGGCATACATATTTTTATAGCAAAAAATAAGATAACTGGCTAGCGATGCGTACACCCCGCCCAACAGCACGGCCTACGCATTCCACCTTTGAGCTTTGATATCGCCTTCTCGATGCGAATAGTTCTCGTCTCCACTTTTTTACCGGATGTGACCCAACAAATCCACTCGTTGCGCGCCAGTGGCGTAATATCCTCCCATACCTCTTTAACTTTGGAGGTGGCAACAATGGCCATGCATAAATCCTCCGGCATTGTATGTACCACCCCTCCAGAAATGTCTTTTTTGAGCATATATTTATTTTAGAATTTTCTCCATTTCCTTCCCCTTCGCCAGCTCATCAACCAATTTGTCTAAATAGCGAATCTCCCGCATGATTGGGTCCTTAATGTCTTCTATTCGAACTCCACAAATCATACCCTTGATCAAAGATCTTTTTAGATTAGGCTTGGGAGCCTTTGTATAAAAAGCTTCGAAGTCCGTCCCTTTTTCCAATTGTTTTTCGAATTGCTTCTGTGTATATCCCGTGAGCCAACGGATAAGCTGGTCGACTTCAGCTTTTGTACGGCCTTTTTTCTCTACCTTCGCAATGTAATACGGATACACTTTCGCGAAGGGTGTTGCATATAGTCGTTCTGTTTTCATGATATTTTTATTTTTTACAAATAATGGGGTCAGCCACAATTCTTTTAGATAATATACTCAGAAAAATGGTGGTTGACCCCATTTACTTTTACACATAAAACTTTGTCGCACTTCAATTGACGGTGTGCAACATGATTTCGCTAAATCAGCTGCGGGACTTGGACGCTTCGCTATCTCACTCGCCCTCCGTGTGTCGGGCTCTTTAGAAACCCACGGTTTCTAACACTCGAGTACTCGTTGTTTTCCTCCACGGGGAACTCCCGTTCCCCGACCCCCTCCCCGTTCGATTCCAAGTCCGGCAATAAAAAATATCTTCGATATTTTTGGCTGCCGGACTTGGAATCGAACCAAAATTTTCGCTTTCAGAGAGCGACGTACTACCTTTATACGATCCGGCAATATTAAATTGACTCTTGAAATATACCTTAGAACTAGAGTTTTTTCAAGTTATTTCTTTTTACCTACTCTCTCTTTACTTGCTCTCACAAACGCACTAAAAAGTGGGTGCGGATGCAGAGGACGGGCTTGAAGCTCGGGGTGAAATTGTGAACCAACAAAAAATGGATGTTTGGTAATCGGTAGCTCGGCTATTTCACAGAGTGCGCCGTTTGGAGATAGTCCAGAAAACACTAGTCCGGCTCTGGAAAGCTCGTCAACATAAGCTGGGTTTACTTCATAGCGATGACGGTGTCGCTCCTTGATCAGCTCCTTGCCATACGCCTCGCGAGCAATACTTCCCTCTTTTAGCAAAGCAAGATATGAGCCGAGACGCATTGACCCGCCAAAGTTGCCCTCGGTGAGCTTCTTTTTCTGATCAAGCATAATATCAATCACAGGATTTTTTGTCTTTGGATCAATCTCAGTCGTCGTCGCATCTTTGAGACCGAGTACATTGCGAGCGTATTCTACCACCATGAGTTGCATACCGTAGCACAGACCGAGATAGGGAATCTTTTTTTCTCGAGCAAATCTGATCGCCTTGATCAGACCCTCGATGCCAGAGGTACCAAAACCACCAGGGACTATAATCCCGTCAAATCCTGCTAGTATGTCGACTTTGAGCTCGCCAGTCTCAAACTTCTTAGAATTGATCCAGGTCAGCGAAGCTTTGACCCCTGCTTCAAAGCAAGAATACTTGGTCGCCTCGATTACTGAAAGATATGCGTCTGAAAGTACAAAATCACCAGTATCAAAATACTTACCCACCACCGCAATCTTTAGCTCCTCTTTTGAAGATTTTGTTCGAGATACAAATGCTCGCCATGGGGCTAGACCGTCGTGTTTGGGTTTTGTCTTTGGTCGGAGTTTTAATGCTTTTAAAAGTTGCTCACCGAGCTTGTCTCGTTCAAAGTTTATCGGCACATCATAGACGCTTTCTATATCTGGAGCGGAAATCACATGTTCGGGACGAATATTACACATCATCGCTATTTTTTCCTTGCGTTTGTGGTCGAGTGGTAGAGTACTACGGGCAATAATAAAATCTGCCTGTATACCGTAGCTATTGAGCTGATGGACTGCATTTTGAGTCGGGCGAGTTTTCATTTCTCCGAGTGTACCCGGAATAGGAAGGTACGAGACCATCACAAAAAGTACATCATCAGGATGTTTTATTTTTAGCATTCTAGCTGCTTCTAAAAAGAGTACGTTCTGATAATCCCCGATGGTTCCACCGATCTCTACCACCGTTACATTTGAGCCGTGTTTGTGTGCCGCCTTTTTTATTCTATTCAAAATCTCTTCCGTAATATAGTATACAGGCTCTACACACTTGCCACCGTAGCCGAGAGCTCTTTCTCGATCTATCACCGCCTTGTAGACCATACCACTAGTCATATAGTCGTCTGGCGAAAGGTCTAGGTCGAGGAAACGCTCATAGTTGCCTAGGTCCTGATCCGTCTCGAGACCAGAGTTGAGAACAAACACCTCACCATGCTCAGTAGGGTTCATTGTACCAGCATCAACATTGAGATAGGGGTCGATTTTGATAGGATTTACCTTGTAACCTTTTGCCTGAATGATTTTAGCAATAGATGCGGTAGCGATGCCTTTGCCCACCCCAGACATTACCCCACCAACAACAAAGATATATTTATGATGGTCGTTTTTGGGCATAGTGGGAGAGATGGATGGATAACCGATTTATAAGACTATTGTAGCAGGAATACACATACCGTCCACTTGCTTAAGGACAAGAGATGTAGTGAAAATAAACTAAGCCCTATTCGATAAAATTGATCGGGCCGTTTGAATACCTGTTACAAAGGCTGCTTCAAGCCCTGGAAAGTGGTAGTCGCCTATAACATAGAGATTGTTGTCTTGTTTTGAGTCAATCAAACTTTTCCCAAAAAACCCCGCTGGGTCCCAATTTCTTGTTTCTATTATTTCAAACTCCTCAAAATACCTCGTCAGGTCATAGTTTGGTTGAGTGGAACAAAAAATAAATGTACTGTCGTCATTTTTTACGACTACAACATCGTTTTCTTGTGCTGGTAAAACATTGTACCTGCCACTGCTATATTTTTCTCTTACTTTTCCTTTTACTGTGACAGAATAAACTTTTACCACATTAAATTCCGCAAGTTGTACACTAAGAAGTTTTTGTGAAATATTAATAGGTGTCGCGACCACAAGTATTTCGGATTCGTATATTTCTCCAGAATCTACCTTTACTTGCCATCTGTTACCCAAATTCTCTACAGAGGAAACTTCTTCAGTAAGAATCTTGTCACTGAATGATTCTGTCAACTTATTAAAATTCACCGTACACTCTTGACCGTTTTTTACAAGATTCAACCAGATCCAGAGCATAAGAAAAGCATTAGCTTCCTGTATACGGAGAAAACCAGTCACCCTCACTAGAGTACCCACAAGCTCTTCCTGCAAAATCGTTAAGTTGTTTTCTCTTAGATAATCAATAGCACTCTGAGTATAGAGTTTCAGAATAAAAGCATCTTCCTCAAAGGCTTGCTTTTGCGTTACCGTTTCGCTCCTTAATGCAAATCTTTCGTAGTGTTTATTAAACTTTCTTACATGAAAATAAAATCGTAAACTTGCCAAAGGATGTCTTAGGCAGATTTTTATTGGTTTCCATATTTTATCTTTGCCAACCAGTCTACCTTTCCAGACATTCGCCTTCCTACCTAGTTTCAGAAAAGGATAGAGGTTTCTATACTCAGTTCGAGCGTAGAATGTAGCACGGGGAGGAACTTTGCTTGAGTCTGGCGCTCTTCCTCCAATATCCTTAGCTAAAACCAAAAAATCCAATTCCCCTTGTTTTGAAAGTTCTAGTGCACATCCGAGTCCAGCAAGACCACCACCAATAATGAGTATTTTGTTCTTTTTCACATCAAAATTATACCAGAACGGGAGGAATAATCACAAAAACAGACTTCGGTAGACTAAATCCTAAGATACCTTCGCACGGCTAGATAACTAGATACTGCACCCAAAAATATCCCTGAGCCCGTAATAATTAAAAATATCTGACCGAAGTTGGTTGCATAATAGTCAACCAGATTTAATCCTGGTGAAAAATTAGCAATAACTTTATTTACATAATACAAAATAGGATAAAAAGCAATCAAGGTAATCAAAGCAGAAATTATTCCATACATCAGTCCGCTAACCACGAACGGCCAACGAATATACCTATTACTCGCTCCCACCAGCTTCATCACCGAAATCTCATCCCGAGAAGTAAAAATTATGATGCGAATAGTATTGAATGTAATAATAACCGATACCAAAACAAAAAAGATAATCAGAGCAATACCGAGCTTTGTTGCGGAGTCAAGAATCTTGCTTAGGCGGTCAATAATCTGCTTATTTTTATGAAAATTTATATTTTCAACTAGAGTCGAATCATTTTTAGAAAGCGTATTTTTACTTTCGAGAAACTTGGCGATACTACTGTACTGAGAAGGTTCTTTGGCCTTGATATTTAGAACGGCTTGGAGTGGATTTCCATCTAACTCATCGAGACCTTGGAGCGTAGACTCGTCATCTTGATGTTTAATCTTAAAATCTTTTAAAGCCTGATCGCGTGAAATATACTCAACATGGGATACCTGCTCGAGGCTTTCGATAGTCTTTTTTAAGGCAAGTATATCTGGCTCAGAAGCAGTGGTTGCAAAGTAAACATTAATATCCACCTTATCTTTTATTTGTCCTAAGTATGAATTTGTAAGAATACTCAAGAAAATAAGTGAGGTAAACACAAACAGCGTCATCGTTACCACCATAATCGATGAAAACGACACAAAGCCATTACGCCAAAAATTGATAAATCCTGATTTTATTACTCGTTTTATGCCTACCCAGATCATATATTGTATTGTTTTATTAGTATACTACTTTTTCTATAATTTGTACTACGATTTTCGACTTATGACTTTTGACAAATTAAAGCACATATTTGCCTTTTTTATCATCACGAACAATCCGACCACCTTCCATGGTTATCACTCGGCCACCGAGTGCATCTATTACCCCCCTATTGTGCGTAGTAAGAATAATAGTCGTGCCTAGGTCATTTATTTTTTTTAAAATACGAATGATTTCGTGAGTGTTGATCGGGTCTAGATTACCTGTCGGCTCATCAGCAATAATAAGATCGGGTTGATTTACGATAGCTCTGGCAATAGCGACTCTCTGTTTTTCTCCACCAGATAGCTCGTGGGGAAAGTTCCAGAGCTTTTTACCTAAATCTACTAGCTCGAGTACATGTGGTACATCGGCTCGTATCTCCTCATCTGTGCGACCAGCCGCCTCCATTGCAAAAGCGATATTTTCATACGCTGTCTTGTTTGGTAATAGTCTAAAATCCTGGAAAATAGTACCGATGCGACGACGAAACCTATTCATCTTGTTTCGCTTGAGTTTGTGAATGTTTACAGACTCAAAAAATACTGAGCCTGAAGTGGGCTTTTCCTCGGCAAGAAGCATTTTAAGTAAGGTGGTTTTACCTGCACCAGAATGTCCAACAATAGATACAAACTCTTTTGCTTCAATAGTAAAGGAGATATCCGATAAAGCCTCGGAATTGTCTGCGTATGTCTTTGATACTTTATCGTAGTAGATCATACTTATATTATACTCGCTATTTAATAAAAACCATAGGGTATCAAACGGGAAGTTATTTTTTGAGTGTTTAGGTGTTTATGGTTCAATATCAGTACATACTTGGCTCTCGTTTCCCCGCAATTTTCTACTGAAAATTGCGGGGAAACCCTACCAAAACCTATTTTGACTATATCACAAGAATGGCTATAACTAGCCATTTGAACGGCTCAACAGGGCTGTTGAGCCGTTCAAACCTAGCTCCTAGCCTGTAACGAGTTCTGCTAAACCATCACATTCGCTCTACTGAGCTCAGTACGCCCGCCACCTGTACTACGCTCTGGTGAGCTTTAGTACTCCCGCCACCAGTATGGCTCCTGTATCTTCGTCACCTTCGCTCCTTGAGCCGCTCAAATTGTACACAGCCTAGAAATCGCGTTCAGCCAAGATAAATATATCCAAATCCCCCTCAAACACATCATCTATCTTTGATGTTTCCACATCCGTCCTATGATCCTTTACCATTTTATACGGATGCGTCACATACGACCGAATCTGATTGCCCCACTCCACCGAAGTAGTCTTGCTGATATACATGCCTTTTTCTCGAGCAATACGCTCATCCTCACGCATACGATAAATCTTTGCGGAAAGTATCGCCATCGCCCTCTCTTTATTTTGCCCCTGACTTCTCTCTGATGTTACATGCACAGAGAGCTTTGTCGGTAAATGCACTATACGCACTGCCGTCTCGCGTTTATTGACATTTTGTCCACCTGGACCACCTGACTTGGCGGTCGTAACCTCAAGTTCATCAGGTGGAATATCTACTTCACTAACTTTTTCAAATTTAGGAATAACCTCTACCATAGAAAATGAAGTATGTCTAAGCTTCTTAGCATTAAAAGGTGAAATCCGCACAAGGCGATGTACCCCAGACTCATTTTTGAGAGTGCCGTAGACATTTTTGCCAGCTATTTCAAATGTGATATTACGAAAACCACCATGGTCATTTTCATTACTATGTATTAGGGACATACCCCAACCTTTTTTAGAGATATATTTTTGATACATTTTAAAAAGTATCGCTGAAAAATCTTCCGCATCATCTCCACCAGCACCAGAAAATATAGTGATGATCGCATCACCCTTGTCGTATTTACCACCACCTTCTATTTCGGCCTTGAGGTCAGAAATCTCCTTGAGAGTGGATTGCGCCCGATTTTTGTCGGTCCAAAAATCGGGTTTCTGGAGCTCAGCCTCTAGCCCAGCGAGCTTTTTATGTTTATCTTCCATAAGGCTACTATAGCACAGGGGATTAAAGGGTTACAATTGGTTTTACATAGCCTTCTACAGACACAAACCTTTCAAAATATAGATGAGCCAAAGCCCGGGATCGAACCGGGGACCCCCACTTTACGAAAGTGGTGCTCTACCAACTGAGCTACTTTGGCGAAATCAACCTTGAATTTAAAGTAGATTATTCTTTTCCACAAAAGGGATTCCCTCTTAAACGAGGCTAGAATTCACTTTAGCAATCATTACGAATTTTAGAAAAACCTCAAATTTTGGAGCCGTCGATCGGGATCGAACCGATGACCTCGTCATTCGTTTACACCTCACCTTACGGGAGGACTAGACTGTATCTTTCTCTCTGTAACGAGAGACCCTTGTCAGTCGTTCGGGCGATTCAAGTCGCCACGGTCTTGTCCCAAGTAGAACTCGGGATATTAACCGTTATTCGGGATTCATTGAAATGTCACCACTACAATGGGCAGGGGTTTACGACCCACCAATGACGTGCTCTACCAACTGAGCTACAACGGCTTATTCAGCAACGGAACTATGTAAGGATACTATACTTAGACAATATTTTCAATCATACTACAGATGAGCTTCTTCAGTCTTACATTATTAAAATATACCATAGCAACCCCGTATTCAGATTTATATTTATAAGTACCCTTCCCCCTTATTTCAGAAACGATAATCTTATAAAATTGATTCCTGCGCACACCAAGCTCTCTTGTCCAATAAGACAACGCTTTCTCGGGATCAATATCATCAAAAATCTGTAAACCAAATCTTAATTTACTTCTCTTGATGATAAATACTTTTTCCATAAATTCAATGAATTTCTTAATCAGTCTTGCATCAGTATTCGACAACCTTACTCCACCAGGCCCTCTTTTTAAACCCTCTCCCCAATATAAACCTAAACCCATCCCGAAAAGTATTGCTTCTGACATCGTAGGTACCCAACATAACTCTACTAACTTATTCGACTTAGTGGACGATGTTAGAACTAGAATTATTAGATTTAAGATCTTTATTTAAAAAATAACTAACAATTCCAAAAATAATTAAATAAATGAAACTAAAGCATGCAAAAAATATTGAATACAAAAGTACATATCCCTTGTTCTCAGAACCAGGATGGCTTTCCATTATAAGGTAGAAATAAAGCACTCCGATTAAGGAAGTAATTATTGACAAGCCAAAACCTTTTTTCCACCCTAAAAAATATGCAAGACATAGGGGTAAAGATATAAAGTAAAAAGGGAAAATAAAATTACTGATAGAGGTAATTATATACTCATGAAGATTTTGATAGCCGTCCAAGAAACTCTTTAAACCAAATATAAAAGAATCTTCAAATAGAACAATGCATAGCATACTAACGAAAAACAAATACAAATAATATTTTCTTTTCATACTCATATTATACCATTTTCCACTTCGTTTGCAAGCGCGCTCGATGGGAATCTCTCCCGCGACTCTCAGTTCGCCGTCGCTCACCTCGGTCTGGGCACCAGCTCACATGATTTTTTACTAAAAATCATTGGCTCCGCTGTTCGAGTCCCAACGCGAGTGAAGACTTTCATCCGATGGGAATCTCTTTCTATACGAGAACTGTACAGGCTTCGTATCGTACTCGCTTCGCTCTGTGCGATATACTCAGCCTTTTCGAGTCCCTTTCGGAGCCAACGCTCCTCACGAGCGCGCAAATAAAAACCGCCTTTCGTGGCGGTTTTATATTTGCGCGCTCGATGGGACTCGAACCCACGACCTCTCCCGTGACAGGGGAGCGTTCTAGCCAGCTGAACTACGAGCGCAATGAATATGAATATAACAGAAAATTAACCCTCACGCAATGTAACTGACGGAACTTCCCTTTTTGTGCCGATGCCTGGACTCGAACCAGGGACCTTCTCTTTATGAGTGAGATGCTCTAGCCACCTGAGCTACATCGGCAAGTGTTAGTACGATAACACATTCTAAAGAATCTCTCAATGACAAAAAGCCGTCCGCCTCAGGCGGACGGCTTTTTTACTTGTTGCGGGGCCCGGAATCGCACCGGGGACTCAAGGTTATGAGCCTTGCGAGATACTGCTCCTCCACCCCGCGATATAACGCGTACCGCCTATTATACCGCATATTTATTATAACCACAAGAACCCTCAAATTACTCCATCGGCTAAACCCCGTGTTTAGCCGATGAATATGGCTTAAGTAAGCCATTTAGCTTCAACGGCTCAACGGCAGAAACCATTGAGCCGTTGAAGCTAAATCCCAGGATTATCACCGAAAGACCGCCCCATCAAAGACCAGTCTACCCAAAATTACGAAATGCGTTGAAGGCGTATCTTTTAAATGGACTTCGGAAGCGGGTAGCTGAGACTTGAGAGATTTTCTAGCAAGAAAATACTCGTGCCATTTAAAAGATATGCCGAGAAAGCATTTTGTAATTTTGGGTACCCTATATAAACTTCAACTCCTCAAAAACAGATTGGTACAAAGCGAGAATCCTCATGACCTCCCTATTATTCATAAGCACAGATGCACCCTCGTGTGCGAGACTATTACGCATCCTATGAGCTTCCCATGCACTATCGAGTGTGCGTAGATTACCACGAGTAAGACCTCTCAGTTTCTCACCTACCCCATCGCCTATTGCACCTTCTGCCTCAAGTAACTCAGCTAAAATAATATCTGCCTCTAGTATCGCTGACATCCAGTCATTGGGATTTTGTGATTCGGCGTGTTCAATAATCCTATTCCAACGCAAAACATTACCACCATCACTCGCGGTAGCCTCTGTATGCAAGGCTCTGTATTCTGCCAAATACTTTTCACGGATTTCTATGTGAATCTTTTTCATCTGCAACGACACGTAGACAATACCCGCCAGAAATAAAAGAATTAGGCCCACAGATGCAAATCTGGTATACGGCAATATCACAATAAAAAAATCATGTAGCGATTGCGCAAAGCCTGACACATCTGTGCCGAATAAAAACTGATATATCTTTTCAAAAAAATATTCGATATTTAGAAAAGGTGCTTTATCCATATATAGCTATAAGTATACTATTTTTCACCCAAAAAATCTTTCCCCAATCCAAAGAGTAACTCCTCTCTACCATGTGTTGCTGTCATCTGAATACCAAGTGGCAATGAAACTCCACCCTCCTCTACAGCAAATCCAGATGGGATTGAAATGGCTGGCATTCCAGTGAGGTTTGCAGTTACTGTAAATATATCCGCTAGGTACATAGAAAGTGGATCGTCAGACTTTTCATCAATCTTAAAAGCCGGTGTGGGTGTGGTTGGGGTTAGTACCACATCAACCTGTGCAAAGGCATCAGTAAAATCTTTTGTAATCACTTTTCTCAACGCATTTGCCTTGTTGTAGTATGCATCGTAATATCCCGAGGAAAGCACATAGGTACCTAAAAGTATTCTGCGTCGTGCCTCTTTGCCAAAACCTTCTGCCCTTGTGGCAAAATAATCATCGATGCTATTTTTACCGTCTACATGTAGACCATATTTTACTCCGTCAAAACGAGCGAGGTTTGAGGAAACCTCAGCAAAGTTTAAAATATAATACACAGGAAGTGCAAACTGATTATTTGGAAGATCAATATCCATAATAGTATAACCAAGTTTTTTAAAACGCTCCTCTACTTCTGCAAAATTATCCTTTACCCTAGCGTCTATCCCGCCGAGCTGAAGGAACTTACGAGGAATACCGATAATCGGCTTTTTGACATTTTTGTCTGAGAAATCTTTCTTGTCACTGTATGTTTCAGATGGAAAAGTAGTGCTGTCGTGTGAATCGAGACCCCTTATTGTATTAAAAACAACCTCTACATCAGTAACCGTCTTTGCAATAGGACCGATTTGATCAAATGAAGAAACTGCTGATATGAGACCGTATCTAGACACTGCTCCATAAGTCGGCTTTAGACCCACCGTCCCACAAAAAGCTGACGGCTGACGGATCGAGCCTCCAGTATCCGAACCGAGTGCCACTAGTGCCATGTCGGCTATCACAGTCGCTGCTGACCCTCCAGAGGTGCCTCCTGGGACTCGCTCTAGGTCGTGAGGGTTGTGAGTAGTACCAAAAGCTGATTTCTCTGTAGACCCTCCCATCGCAAACTCGTCCATATTTGTCCGACCGAGAAAAATAGCGCCTGCGTTTTTTAATTTCTTTATTACTGTCGCATCGTATGTCGCATGGTATTTCTCAAGCATTTTTGATGATGCACTGGCGATTTTACCAGAAATCAAGATATTGTCTTTTATAGCAAAAGGTATACCCGTAAGCAGACTTGCCTTACCCTCATCAATGAGATTTTGAGCTATCTTTGCCTGCTCAGCAATATCACCAAACACTTCTAGGTAGGCATGGATACTTGGATTTTTAATTTTTATATTTTCTAAATACGCTTCCGTAAGTGCGAGTACTGTGTATCGCTTTGCGAGCAAATCTTCGTGGGCTTTATTTATGGTAAGGTTTTTTAGGTCAATCGACATATATTTAGGTACTTACAAAATCTTTTTTACTTTGATACAGTTTTCCTCGGTGCTTGGTGCCTCGCGAAGAATCGCTTCTGTATACGAACCAGTCGTATTTACTACAACATCATCTCGGAGAACATTGTGTACTAGACCAGCCGATGTTTGAGATACGCCTGTGCTTGCTGTTTGTATTTCACCCACATACTTTAGGATAGCGTCTATTTCTTTTAGAAAAGTTGCCTTTTCATCATCAGAGATACGAATACGGGCTAGTGTGGCTAGTTTTTCGATGTCTTTTATTTCCATAATTCAATCTATCATATCACGATATTGGCTTTTTTCCAGTTATTTTTAGGTCTAACCAAAACCAATAGTAAAAGATATCCCCGACTTTAGATTTGACAACACTGGGTATTCCAGACTATTATGGTGTCTGGCGTTCTTTTGAAATCTCGCAAAAGCTATTTGCGGATAAAGTAACGCCGTACACTGCAGTCGAAACAAACAACAGTCTCATGAAAAAAATGAGGGTTAGAAACACACGAAGATGCAAAAAGGTGCTCCGCGAGGCAAAAGCTGAGCAAAATGACGAAACCCCTCCACCGTCCAATCTCAGGAGAAAAATATAAAGCAGAGTTGTGCTCTGCTACACAGTCCATTCAGCCAAACCACCGACCCCGTCGGTGGTCTTTTTATTGTAACCACCTATGCTCGATTGGCGAGCAGTAGTCGTCCCGAATTACGAAATGCCGTCGCAGGCGTATCTTTTTTGGAGACTTTCACATCGGTAGATGATGTGCCGTCTACAGGTGCCTGTCTATAGTCTGACAGGCTTCCTGTAGACGGCGCCAGACGGTAGCCGAGACTTGAGAGATTTTTCAGTAGAAAAATACTCGTGCTCCAAAAAAGATATACCTAGAAAGGTATTTCGTAATTCGGGACAACTATTTCCCCACCATCTTCAAAAACTCCTCCTCAGTAATTATTTTTACTCCCAAAATCTCCGCCTTATCGAGCTTGTTTCCTGCACTTTCCCCAGCTACCACAAAATCGGTAGCAGACGATACCGAGCTAGACACCTCACCACCATTTACCCGTACCAGATCCTTTGCGGTATCTCGGTCGAGCTTTGACATTGAGCCAGTAAAAACAAAAGTTTTACCTAAAATAGCCGACGACGAGTCACTACCAGCACCCACTCCACTTTTCACTTCAACAATATTCTTTTCTGCGAGCACTCGCACTTGTTTCAACAAATCCTTAACTAGCTTTATATTATCTACATCAACAAACCACGATACCAGGGACTCCGCCACCACTACACCCACCCCATAAATACTCTGAAGCTCCTCTATTTTTGCCTCCATCAGCCGATCCAGAACCCCAAAATGTCGTGCCAAATCATGCGCTGTCTCCTCGCCCACCTGTGGTATAGAAAGACCTATAATAAATCTCGCAAATGTTACCTCCCGACCTTTTTCAATCGCTAGTAATATATTATCCACCGACTTTTCCGCAAATCTCGGCAACACGAGCAAATCCCCCTTTTTCAAAGTGAAAATATCGGCAAAATTAGTGATCAAACCATGCTCGAGTAATACATCAATAATCTTTGGACCCACCCCGTCCATATCAAAAGCTTTTTTAGAAACAAAATGATATAGTCGCCGTTTTTGCTCCGCCTCACTATTTCTATTGACACATCTCCATGCCACCTGCCCGGGGATACGCTCGATACTCCCATCCCCTCCACACGCCATCACTTTTTTAGGAAATAAGTACGGTTTTTCACGACCTGTCCGCATCTCAGTCAGTACCGAAACAATATCGGGAATCACATCACCTGCTTTTTGCAAAATCACCGTATCCCCGATACGCACATCGAGCCTTTTGATCTCATCTTCGTTATGTAATGTCGCCCTAGACACTGTCGAGCCTGCCACAGAGACAGGTCGCAAATGTGCCACAGGCGTCAGTACACCCGTCCGCCCTATCTGAAGCACAATATCCTCTACCACAGTTGTTACCTGCTCGGCAGGGAATTTGAATGCAATACCAAAACGAGGTGCCTTGCCAGTATAGCCGAGTACCTCCTGCTTTTTTCGATCACGGACTTTGATTACCACTCCGTCCACTAAATAATCCTGCTTCGGAGCTTTTTTTTGCCACAATTTCCAATAATCAATCACCGCATCTACGGTCTGACAAACTTCGGCATGCGGATTGACCCGAAAGCCTAGCCCCCTCAGATATTCCAGCTCACCGTCCTGTGTCTCGGGCACAGCTTCACTCGACTGTGCAACATCATAGATAAAAGTTGAAAGTTTTCGCTCGGCGACAATCCTCGGATCTAGCTGTCTGATACTTCCCGCGGTTACATTTCTCGGATTTGCAAACACTGGCTCACCCTTTTTTTCTTGCTCACGGTTTAGCTCTTTAAACACACCCTTACTCATATAGATTTCACCCTCAACAATAACATCTATCGGTCGAGCTATGGTCAGTGGTACAGACTCAATAGTCTTTACATTTTCGGTAACATCCTCACCCACCTTACCATCACCTCGAGTTGCTCCTCGCACAAAAACACCTTTTTGATATTCTAGCACTATCTTTAAACCGTCGATTTTGAGTTCGGAAACATAGGTCGGGTAGGTCTTGACCTCATCACTTGACAGCTTGTCAATACCTTTGTCAAGGGTAGTGTCAAGTGGATAACTTTTGCCTTCTACAGCCCTGTTGAGCCGTTTTGGCTTTTTAGATGATCTCGTGTCAATAGCAATGTCAAGGGTGTTGTCAAGACCTGTGTCAATAGACGCTTCCTGACTACCTTGCGACAAAAACCTCTTTACCCTCGCATCAAAAGCAATAATATCTTCAGGCGAAAAAGCATCATTAAAAGACCACTGGGGTACTTTGTGAGTAACCTTTTTAAATCCATTGAGTGGCTTGCCTGCCACTCGCTGAGAGGGAGAGTCTCTCGTGATGAGTTCGGGATATTCTGTCTCGATTTTTACTAGCTCCGCTTTGAGCGAGTCCAGAGCAGACTCACTGATATCCTGTTTGTCTAGGACATGGTAGCTATAGCGATGTTTTTCGATAGCCAGCCTTAGCTTACTGAGTCGCTCTCTGATTTCCTTCGGAATAGTCCTTTTCATACCACTACTCTACACTACTCCAGAGTTTCTCTCAAACCTCTCTCGACACGGCGAGGGTCAGCAGAATCACAAGTATTGTAGCCTCGGGAGTCGATGGTAGTGGGTATAACGCCGACTGCGTCGTCGAGGACATAGGTATCAGCAACTGGTGGCGGTCCTGCACTTCCAGGAACTATTTTATACACTTTCGTAATCTTTACATCCGCACAGTGAGTGCCTGTGTTTATGCTAAATATTGATACCAAGTCAAATGGTGATGTTGATGGCAGTGTTGCAGGTGTAATACTAACCGCAATTCCACCTGAAACCCCGCCACACTGGATTTTACCCGAAAAAAAAGGTGAATCATCGATATTTTTATCGCCATTTGCTTTTAATCCAAATGCATCCCCGTGGGCATCCCAATAATGCGCACACTCTACCCCACCATCTGCAGCATAAAAAGCGATCACTGACTCACGCCCGATGGAGGAGAGTATCACCTCTTTTTTGCTGATATTTAAAATAAAAATACCAATAGAAAGCAAAACACTCGATACGAGGACTGCAAAAAGCATGGTGTATCCAGCGGTGTATTTTTTATTGATTTGTCGGTTTTGTAGCAACATATTAGATTTGATTAAATAGGTTTTCGACCAACTCTACACTTCTCGTACCAGTAAATGTCTCCCATGAGACCGTTACAGTTACCTTTGCTTCGATGTCGGCAGTGACAATCCCACTATTAGATCCATCAGCTTTTTGAATCTTAACTTTTCTTGTAAACTTAGAACCTGCTACTGGAAAAATAGTACTAAATGTACCCGTTAAATCACTTGTGGTATTTATATCATTACAATCTGCATTATTACATAAATTAAAATCTCTTCCCGCACTAACAGAAAGCCAATCGCCCACACTATTTAATACATTCGTATCCCGAACATTGTGAACATACTCCATCGCATCTTGGGCAAGAAAGTAGGCGGTCAGCTGGTCTTTGGCATAGCCCGCCGCTGAGAGGCCTTTTTGAGAAATCACGAGTGGTCCAGTAACCGCGAGCATCAGTATCATAATAGCTACCAAGGTCTCGATAAGGGTAAACCCTCCTCCATTACTCATATTTGTGGCTTTTTTTAAAAGTAATTGCTTCATGTGTATAATCAATAATTGAGCTGTCTCTGAGATACTGTAGTCTGTATTTCAAAGGTTGTTTTGTACTTTTCTTTTACTCCAGCGGTGCCTTTGACGAAGATAAATACTCTAGGCTGGGTACCAGTACCAGTGCCATTCACAGTAAACTCTAGTTTGTCAACCGTTACCTCTGGGGCGGTAACGGCATAAGGGGTACCTGACGAACCCTCCTGTCTTGTAATACTATTATTAGTGTCCAGAGAATAAGTTACTCTCGTTCCACCACTTTTATCGAAAGAAAAACTGGTACCAGAAGCAACATAACCGCTCCCCGTGCGGATCTCTCGAGACATACCCTCGAGAGTGAGGTTGAGATTTGTCAGTACCGTCTGGAGAGATTGAGCCTTTTTAGTAGCATCAATAGTAGTGAGGAGCGCTCCTGTCGCCACCACCACCACCATCGCAAAAATCGCCAGTGAGACCATGATCTCGATGAGGGAAAAGCCAGTCTTTTTCATAGGAGTAATCATATCAAAAATATACTTTAAATACATAGCGAACTGCCGAAATCTTGGACCGAAATCTGTCCAGCTATATTGACCACCACACACTTTTTAATATCTCCACTGCCCGGGGCTCTTATCATGATGACGGCTTGATTGATATTAGGTAACGCACCATTATTTGCCGTAATAATCGCTTTTGGCTCTGGTCGGACAAAGGAGATGGCGATACTATCTACACCTACACTATTAGCCTTCAATCCGACAATAGAATACCCGGGCTTTAGTTTTAGTGTGGCGAGTTTTTCGTCAACAGCTAAGTCATACACTCGATTATTATCTGTATCCACAAACTGCACAAAAGAGTACACATTGCTACTACCACTTGCAACCTTATCAAAATATGCCCCGTAGCCTTTTTGAAATGCAAAACTACCACCTGACGGTGCCGACTTTACGGTAATACCATAGGTCTGCATTTCTCGTATCGAAAGGGCTATTTCATAGGCGAGATTACTAAAAAGAATACTACTATTGAAGTCGGCATTTCTCACTAGCACCAGTGTGGTAACGAGGGCAAAGATAGACAGAGAAACCATCATTTCGACCAAAGTAAAGCCGAGTGTGCGAGATAACATGCAAGATTTTGATTGTGTATTACTTTTGTGATTAAAAATAGTCATGTTTATGAAAAAATAATGAGACCGAGCCCGAGCAAGTCTACCTGCGCAAAAAGTGCCACAAACATTCCGATGATCAAGTACGGTGCAAAAGGAACAGCACTTTTAAAGTGTAGGTTTGGGATACTCAGATATCGACAAATCTTTTTAAAGATCGGCAGTGAGGACATTTTTGCCAATGCGATAGCAAGTAGACTTAAAACTGCACCTATCCAAAAGCCTAGAATAATAGCCGAGGCTCCATAGACGAGACCCAGTGTCCAGCCGATACCCCATGCGAGCTTGGCATCGCCAAAACCCATCCAAGTACCTTTTGAAAAATACCATAAAGCCCAAAATGGCAAGAAAATTATCGGACCAGCGAGCAGGTTCCAGATCTCTGGCTTGTGCAAAAGTGAGGTGATGGGTGTTTCGTATAAAAGTCTGAGGAGACCAAGGGTTATAAAGGTATAGACTAGACCGTCTGGGATAATCAGATGACGGATATCATAAACGGTAATGACTACGAGAATACAAGATATGATGAGATAGTACGCGAGTATGACGAGTGATTGGCTTTGATACCATGACACGAGGACAAAAAGTAGTCCTGTGGTAAGCTCGACTAGTGGGTACTGTAGTGAAATAGAGCTTTTGCACTGTGAACATCGTCCGCGTAAAAAAAGATAGCTGAGTATGGGAACGAGTTCTGTGGCACCGAGTCTTTTACCGCACGAAAAACACGCCGATCTGCCCGCCAGCGTCATTCCTGTATTATATCTGAGAGCAACGACATTTAAAAAACTTCCGACAATTGCACCGAATATAAAGAATAAAATAGTAACGAGCATTTCCATGGTTTAATTATACCACCGAGATGGGTTTTTGAGAAAGACGAATGTGTACAAAGTAAAAACCACCCCCCCCCACCCGCGGCGATTACGCCGCGGGTGCTATCTTCACCCCATAAAAATAGACATCGTAAGGACCACCTTTGGAGATAAGTAAGCTACTGCCCTTTTACATCGTAGCAATTACTACTTGAGACATCTAATCCAGTACAATTTGTCCCCTTACCATTGAAACCAGATGACCATGCACCCTTTGCGTCTGCGACGCTTGAATCCCAATCAACATTTGCATCGTACTTACCAGGGTTCACTTGTTCTAATTTAGCACCAAGATGAAAGTTTGAAATGGTAGTACCACCAGACCTTATAAAGGTAGCGTACTTATATAAATCCCCTTTTGGATCTTTTAGAAGACTAGGGATAAATACACCAACAAAACAAGTTTCTGTAGGGGTGGGCGAGCAAGTGTTATCAAAAACAACAGTGGTAGCGGGATAATGCTTATTCTGCTCAAAATAAAGTTCGAGTGCCAGCCCGATTTGACTAATATCCGAGATACGCTTGCCATCACGCGACTTCGCCCTAGCCGAGTCAAGTGAAACTAAAATAATTCCCGTAAGAATCCCAATAATAGCTATCACCACCATAAGCTCGATGAGTGTAAAACCTTTTTTATATAATTTATGCATTTTATTTATTCCTTTAGTATTTATTTTTACCATAAGTATATTATATCCCCTAGCCCATACTCGAGCAACCAGCTTTAATCCTCTCAAGCACCTATCTTTCGCAAGAACGACTATGAACCCCTGTGGATAATGAAAACAAAAGGTTTTTTAGTACGCGGGTTTCTTTTTAGTCTAATTCCATACTTTTCGAGTGTCTCAGACAGTTCTACGATGTCTATGCATCAGTTCTTGCTTCGAGATCACTCACTTTCGTAGTGTTTGAAAAAGACAGAATATCTTTGTTGTATGGTTTGTTGTCTTTAACCATTTTCCACATAATCGATAACATCTTA
>CALRAJ010000007.1 GCA_943350765.1 Candidatus Tayloriibacteriota bacterium
AACTAGATTTTTTGTGGAGATCGATTCCAAGGGTATACATATTGATATTCTTGGTTAAATTGATAAAGGCGTTGATGCGACTACATTAACGCCTTTATGATAGCAGAGGGGGTTCACAACGTCAGTTCTCGTGAGAGTTACATCTAGCCTACCTTACTTGTACCTATGGCATCACAAGAGAAGAAAAACACCTCGCCGAACGAGGTGTTTTTCTTTACTTATGGCGCAAGAACGGTTCTTGCGAGTCTCTCCATTGTTATCTACAACCAGTTTCAGAACAGATCACTAAATTTCCTTCTCCAGTTGCACTATAATAAAATGTCCCTGTTCTTGTATCGCTTCTAGGTGATAATGTTGTACTAACATATGTCCAACCAGGGGGCAGGGTTGGCCAAACATAGGTACTTGAAATTGCTGATGTTGTACAAATTGGTCGACCTGGAACTAGAACCGGCAGAGTTGCTGGTGCTACTACTGCTGGCACTATACTACCCCCTCCCTGAACACATGCAAGAGCAGCGATCCTAGGTGCAGTAAGTGTTTGTAGTGTAGTCTTTGCTCGAGCTCGGGCTCTGGCACTACTGAGACTGACAAGTACAATAGAGGAAAGCAGACCGATAATAGCTATCACCACCAAAAGCTCAATGAGCGTAAAACCTTTTTTATTATTCATGGTTATAAAGTTTATATTTTTAATAATAAATACTAATATACACTACATTATAGCACTCATCTAGAAAATAAAAAGCACCCTGTGGTTTTAACCGGGGTGCTTCTTGTTTTATCTTTGTTATCTCCGCCTTTAAATTTTCGCAAAAAAGGTCTTTTTGAGATAACTAGTTATTACTAGTACTGCTAGCGGTAACTGTAAATGTAACTGATGTACCTCTACACTGAGTAGGACATACTAATGTAAGGACTGGATTACCTGCTGCGTTACCTGCACCAACAGCGTAAGTGGCACCAATATCTATAGTAGTGATAGTTGGCAAGGTTGCTCCAACAGCAACAGAACAAGCATCTGCACCCGCAGCAGCAAGAGCCGAACCATTTGAATCCTGGCAGAGAGCAAGCGCTGGCATTATGCCCCTTGCGGTTGCTTGCATAGAAGCAAACTTAGCCCTTGTTCGAGCACTATTCAAACTTACCAACACAACTGATGACAAAATACCGATAATAGCAATCACGACCAAAAGTTCAATAAGTGTAAAACCTTGTTTCTTATTCATAGTTAAATTAATTAATGATTATATAAAATTATTTTTCTTCTTTTTTATTTCTTTTTTGACTATTTCCATTCGACCTGTTTGTATAGGCTATAGTATACCGCATGTAATAAAGAATATGGAAATATAGAGTGTGGATAACTACCCGCCTACGCGAATACGCTTTGGCGTGGCGAGGAAAAGGGTATATCCCCTCGCGGCGTACTCGCCGCGAGGGTAGACTGGAACTTGACAAAAGTCCTAGATTTGCTATACTTACCAAGTATCCCAAACGGAAAAGATCACCCCTTAAGGTTTCGTCCTTCTGGGGCCTTTTCTTTTACATACTCCAGTTTCCCTCGTAAATCATTCATAAACCGTAAGTATACTCTAAACTTACGGAATCTGAGTAGAGCTGAAAATTTAAACTTGTTGGGTATAAGAATGGCACCCAGTTTTGCCTTATCGACAAGATGGTCTACTAGACAGTGAAAATCTCCATCTCCAGTAACAATAACAGCACGATCAAAGTGAGAAAGCTCAATCATTGTATGCAAAACAAGTTCTGCATCACAATTCCCTTTTACTTCTCCCGTTTTATACTCTAGGGTTGGTTTAAATATACATATATACCCAACTTGTTTTAAAAACTCGTATAGCTTTTTATTTTCTTCCAAATACCCGATGAAAAGAAAAACTTTTGAAACACCTTACTTCTCTTTCAGATACACTCGAAACTTTTTGAAGTCTAATATCCATCCCTGACTACGGATATTAAGGTTGAGATTTTGACTATCTATAAAAGCGTAATTATTTTGAACAATATTCATATTTATATTATACCTCATTACTCACCCGTATCAAAAAACATCGATTGCGTTAGGTCTGGACTAATCCAAAAAAGATGCCACGATCTCGCAAAGATGCTATGTAGCCAGAAAGAGCTTCTTTTGACATAGTAATCACTTCCTCAAGCGTTTCACCTTGCGTGTAACATCATGGTAATGCAGGAAAAGAAGCAACATAGCCACCTTCCTCATATGGCTCAATATGTAATGTGTAGGTAATTTTATCCATATGTATATATGTACCATATAAAGTGATGTAGTGGCAAACATCCTCCAAACCTTATTCGTCTAAGAGGACTTACATTTTTCTCACTGTTTCAACTAAAAACTGCTCCACACGCTTTAGCGTAACCTCAAAAGTACCCTTAAAATGGATTGGCTCTTCCACAACATCTGCAAAATATACTAGGCTTTTAAGCACCAGATTAGTGTCTAAATCTGGCATTTTCCTACTCACATGCTTCAAAACATCTTCCAAACTCATTTTTTTTAAAATATAGAATAAGTCGATATAATCTTTATTTGTTGATCGAGAAACTATGGCTGACAGCTTCATACAAGCAATATCAACGATAGAGGCAATAGAGAGAAAGGGCTCTTCTATAGAAGCTTCGAGCAGTGGGTACCTGTAGGCAAAAAAGCTTAGCTTTATATTTCCATCTATGAATACAGATAGGGTGTTTTTTTCTTCCTGTATTTTATCAATTCTATGCCCAGCAAATATCAAAACCAGTCTTTCGTATAAATCAACAGTATCGATAGTTTTTCGTGTAAAAAAATCAAAATCAATACTATCCCTATGTCCTATCTGAAGAGCGAGACCTGTACCACCAGCAAGATAAAAATCTGGCTTAAAAACAGCCAATAAAGGCAAAATATTCTTGCGTTTTGTATCTAGAATATCGTAAAACATGATTTAAAATCGTGAAACCAGCTCTGGTGTTACTCCAAAAACTATACCCCAATAATTGAGTGATTTTTTATTCCACTCTCCTGGGCGGGGTTTGGCGACAACAGCCTTTATTTCCGCCTCCGCGTAGGTAGACCTCAGCCAGTCTGTAGCCTCTCGACTGCCGTAGTTGAGTACATTGGTAATAATACGCACAGCATCACGCTTCAAATCAAGCTTTGAAATATCGTATGACCATAGACATCGAGATACACTTTTTGGGATATGATTATCGACTTTCATACTATATATTATAGCACATAATTCATTAAAATACCGGAAACAGTTTTAAATACCCCAAATTACGAAATGAGTTGGAGGCGTATCTTTTTGAGAGACTTTCACATCGGTAGATGATGTGTTCCTGTAGACGGCGCCAGACGGGAGCTGAGACTTGAGAGATTTTCCAGCAAGAAAATATGAGAGCCTCGTCTACAGATGTCTATCCCTAACCGATAGACCTTTAAAAGATATGCCAAGAAAGCATTTCGTAATTTGGGGTATCTTGTGTAAAAGATTAATAGAAGCTATAGCTGTGTCGTCCTCAAGTCCCCTGAGCAATGTTGTATATAGGTATAAGCACAGACGAGAGTAGGAAGCCGACACCTAGTCCGAGTGATACGATCATAATAGGCTCGATAAGGTCTACCAGTGTGTCTACCGCATTGTTT
Source organism: Candidatus Tayloriibacteriota bacterium (assembly GCA_943350765.1). Classification (GTDB taxonomy): domain Bacteria; phylum Patescibacteriota; class Minisyncoccia; order Phycocordibacterales; family PALSA-1337; genus SCTV01. The sequence goes on from CALRAJ010000007.1 coordinate 3,674, forward strand.
ACCTCTCGAGTATAGAAGCGAGCGAGGGTTTTTAGGATATTACCCAGCTCACCTGTCTCCTCGCCCACTTTAATCATTTGAATCATAATACCCGGAATCTCTGTGTTCCTAGAGAGAGCATCAGAGACCGAGCTACCCGCTTTTACACGGTTGAGTGCATCAGCAAAAATATCCTTGTAGATAGTATTATCTATGACATCTGAGGTTAGCTCGAGGGTACGGATCATCGTGATGCCTGACAAAAGCATAGTACTCATGTTATCTGCCATACGAGATAGGTACAGCTTGCGATATAGACGGCTCACATACGGAATAGAGAGCTTTAACTGCGAAAATGTCCTTTTCCCCTCAGCTGTAGGCATAAAACGAACAAGTATCACTACGACTATCGCTATGAGTGCGAGTAGACCAAAGCCGTAATTTACAAAAAAGTCACTTATACCTAGCACTATTTTTGTATAGATAGGAATCTCCTGCCCCGACTCTAGTAAAATAGCGCTGATCTTTGGAATAACGATAGTGAGCATTAGTACCATCACAGTAATAAAAGTGGCGATAACGAAAGCTGGGTAAATGAGGGCGTTGCGTGCCTTAGAGGTAACCTCGTAGGTGCGGTCGAGATAGTCTGCGAGATAGAGGAAACACTGATCAAGCTTGCCAGACTCCTCTCCAGAACGCACCATGTTGATGTAGAAATTGTTAAACAATGCAGGGTGTTTTGCAAGTGCCCCAGAAATAGAGCTTCCGCCCTGCAAATCCTCGGCAATCTGGTCTAGATTTTTTGAAAGTAGCGGATTATCATTTTCGGCAGAAAGTAATCTAAAAATGCGAAGTGCTGAGACCTGTGCCTCAAAAAGGGTAGACATTTGACGCGAAAGTATCACGATATCCTTGCCAGATACTCGTTCAAAAAATGTAAACTTTTTATCGAATAGTGAGTTACTTCCTGTGTCTTCATTTATCGCTGAGATGACCAAACCTCGTCGCTGGAGCGAAGTGATAGCAACATCAACATTGATCGCCTCAATAGCGCCTGTTTTTGCTTGTCCTGTGGTATCGATGGCTTTGTAGTTAAAAAGCATGGTATTTTTTTAAATAAGATGTTGAAGGTTTTTGGTATTTGGAGAATGTAGGAATGCTTGCTCTGGGGTAATCTCACCTCTACGAACAAGGTCTGCAAGACATCTGTTCATATCGATCATACCTTCAGATGAGCCTGTCTCGATCACGGTATTGATCTCGTGTGTCCTTTTTTCTCGGATAAGGTTTGCCACGGCACTATTGCTTATCAAAAGCTCATACACAGGTACCAAACCACCTGAAATCCTAGGAATAAGACGCTGGGAAAATATACCGGACAAGCTTCCTGCCAGCTGCATACGGATCTGGTCTTGCTGGTCTGCTGGGAATGAGTCGATGATACGGTTTATGGTTTGAGCGGCGTTATTGGTATGCAGTGTAGAAAGCACGAGGTGTCCAGTCTCCGCAGCAGTAACCGCAGCAGAAATAGTCTCCAAGCCTCGCATTTCACCAATCATCACCACATCCACATCCTCTCGAAAAACACTAAGGAGTGCCGTATGAAAATCCGTCGTATCCACTCGCACCTCTCTCTGATCTATAATAGACTTTTTTGGCTCATAAATGTATTCGATGGGGTCCTCGATAGTAATAATATGCTCTGATCTATCATGATTGATCAAATCTACCATGGCTGCTAGAGTAGTAGTCTTACCATGACCTACGGGTCCAACTACAAGGAAAAAACCTTGTGGTTTTTGGGCAAAAGTAGCTAATATAGGTGGTAAGCCCAGCTCCTCCAGCGTGCGAATCTTTTTTGAGATCAAACGCAAAGCAATACTCACCGCACCTTGCTGGAAAAAAGCATTACCTCGAAATCTATCCCCGTCCAGATAACTATAGGAAAAGTCTATTTCTTTTGTTTTATAAAAACGGTCGCGATTTTCCACACCAAGCATCTCTTCGAGCATACCCCTAGTGTCGTCCTTTGATAAAGGTGGTTGTTTTAATAATGGTAATAATACACCCGACACACGAATGCATGGATTTCTACCTTCCGAAAGGTGGAGGTCTGAGCCACCTTCTTTTATAACCGTTGCTAGCAAATCATAGAGTTGTTTTTTGTAATCCATAAAATATATTAAATATAAAATTATACTCTCCCACGAGCCACAATCTCCTCCACCTCTTTGACCACTTCAGATGGAATAGTGCTAGCTTTGACTATATACCCAGCTACACCGAGCTTAGTGGCACGCTCTATATCTGTAGGCTGACTTTGATTGGTGAGCATGACCACTTTTGTATTTGGAGTAAGTTTTTCTTTGCGAATAACCTCGAGTAGCTCTAATCCATCCATACTTGGCATAATAATATCTAGAACTATGACATCTGGCACAAATCCATCCTTGAGCATTTTCAAAGCATCAGCCGATGAGCTGGCTACTTTTGTAGTATGACCACTTTTAGTAAACTTGATTGAGTACATATCAAGAAGAAAACGATCATCATCAACTAGTAACACTTTGTACTTTTTACCTAGAGTAACCATAGTGATAATTATACTATAGTTTATTTACTTCCTCAATCGGGATTTCCCGATTGACCGCCTTTATTATCGCATGCTCTTTCATCGTCAGCATTCCCTTGTCTCGCAGTACTTTAAATATGTCGGTTTCTGTGGGAGTTGTGAGGATTATCTTTTCGACATCGCGGTCCATTTTAAATACTTCAAAGACAGCGGCACGACCTCTGGTGCCATTTGGACAATCCTGTGTCTTCTCAGCAGTGTAAACATTTTCCATTTTTGGTAGCTCTTTTTTGTAGATTTCTGGTAGATCAGCGAACTGTTTATCGAACATCATTTTAAGACTTTCTTCGACTGGCTGGGCTTTGCCAGAGTTTGGACAAAGGGTGGTTACTAGGCGTTGTGCGATAGTCAAAATCAAAGTCGGTGCTATAAGATACGGGTCAATACCCATATCAATAAGTCGTGGAATAACTCCAGCCGCGTTGTTGGTATGCAAAGTAGAAAGTACAAGATGTCCTGTGAGAGCAGCCTGTACCGCCAGCTCGGCCGTCTCTTTGTCTCGGATTTCACCCACCATTATCACATCGGGGTCTTGACGGAGAGCTGTACGGAGACCATTGGCAAAAGTGTAGCCGATTTCTGGTTTTACCTGAGACTGACTCATTCCGTCTATGTTGTACTCGATAGGATCTTCTAGAGAAAGTACATTGGAACCTTCTCGGTCAATTTCATTGATCATTGAATACAGAGTGGTGGTTTTTCCTGAGCCCGTAGGTCCTGTGAGTAAAATAAGTCCATACGGTCTACCGATCGCCTCGCGGATAAGAGCAAGATTTCTAGTACTCAACCCTATGTCGTCAATCTTCTTTACCCCTTTTTCCTGATCGAGAATACGCATCACGATCTTTTCTCCGTAGTATGCAGGAAATGTTGAGACACGAAAGTCGATCTTGCGACCATCGATGCGTGCAGAAAAACGACCGTCTTGGGGCTTTCTCTTTTCATCCAGCTTCATATTTGAAAGAATTTTTATGCGAGCCACCACTGCACTATGGACTTTTATAGGTAACACTAGACTAGTATTTAGGGTACCATCCACTCGAAATCTCACTCGAATCTTGTCACGCATATGCTCGATATGTACATCGGAAGCATTACCTTCTGTAGAATAACGGAGTATTGTTGCCACAATTTTAGTAACAGGAGCGTCCTCGATAATCTTGGTACTTTCGATAGAATTGGTACCTGAAGAAGATTTGCTAGATGAAGGTAATTCTACACTCTCCCCATCTACAGAAAGCTCACTTTCAAGCTCTGAAAGAGCCTTGGTTACCTCTCCGGAAAGACCTTTGTATGTTTCTAGCACCTTATCAAAATCCTCCTGAGAAATAAGGAAAAGTGTAAATGGCAGATTTATCTTTGAAGAAATGAAACTTAACGCATCACGAGCCTCGATGTTGTCTGGATCGACAATGCCGACCTCGAGTACACCGTCCTTGAAACCAATAGGTGCGAAACTGTAGTGAATAGCGGACTCCTCAGGAATATAATCCAAAAGATTGAAAGGAATATTTTTGTCTTTTAAGTTTCTAGTTGGAATATTGAGATACTCGCCTTTTGCAGCCAAAATATCTTCTGGACTGACACCTTTTCCAATCAAAACCTTTTCTAGGGTTGTATCACCAACACCAGATTCCCGCTTGATGGCGGGAATCTCTTCTTTTCGTATGAGATTTTTACTGGCTAATATATCTAATATACCCATACATATTTTGCTTAAACAATAATGATCATCCTAAAAGCTATTGCCAGCAGTAGCGGTATTTATCCTTCTGGTGCCTGGAATGGGTGCAAATGGGTTATCCACAACCTCGCGTGTCGGCTGATTTGGAATATCGATACTAAAATCGACAAGGGATTTGAAACGCTCATCATTAAAAAAGTTATTATCTATATCGAGCGTTTGAAGTGGTCTGAGTAGGCTGAGTAACTTTTGTCCGACTATGGTGGTTCTATCACTTTGAGTTGTCCCATTTGCATTTTCGACAGTTAGACCCTCTGAAACAGGCTCACTCCGACTTTTCATAAAAACAAAAATACCAAAAGCAACAATCAAAAGTATGATTACGATGACGATAGTGGTGGTTGTTTTTTTATTACTATTTTCCATGTTCTTTTAATGATTATACTTACCTATTTTAACCAATTGGTCTTGATCCCTATGTCATACTGATACACATCACCCACATCTGTTGACTTAAATGAAATGGATGTAATATCCACAATACGCAAACTCGACTCCAAATCCCGAAGTATCTTTAGAAAATTACCGTACGATGCTGTTATGCTAAAATTTAATGTGACTGAGTTATAATCCTCACCTGAAACAACATTTGGTGCATCTTTTACCCCTACCTTTACCACTGAACCCGCAGAAGACTGGGTAGACTGGGCGTTTTTATCTTCCTGACTTTTCTCAAAACGAATGTTTTTAATAGCCACATTGTATTGCGAAGTAATACCGTCATTTATATCCACAATGAGGCGTACATTGTCTATCGAGTCAGGAATAAGCTTTGCGATGCGGGCTTTATCCCTCGACTGGATTTTATTTAAATTTAATACTAAAGCATCACGAGATGCCAACAGCTTTTTTGCATCCGCAAAAACTAGTTTGTACTCAGCATTTTTAGCTCTTAGCTCTTTTACAATATCATAATGCGACTGAGTAAATGTCATAAATATACCGATCGCTGATAGTATTAAAATGATTGGAAAAATAATTTTATTCATCAGTTTGTAATGTTTGGGGTTGAAGAAGCTGTGGTGGTAGCAGAGCCACTACTCGACTGAGCGATTTTATATGCAACTACCTGAGGGTAAAGTGAGGTGGTAAAGTCAAAATCAACCGTACCATCAAGATTTAAAGCTAAATTTGAGACGATTGGATCCTTAAAGACTTTGTTTTGTCTGGCAAAAATATCAGACTGTAGGGCAATCGATCTGAAGTTGCGACCCTCACCTTTCATAGACACCGTGATCTTTTCTGGAGATATATACTTGTAATCAAAACTCTTGAAACGCACACTCTGTAGAGTAAATGAGTTTATACTTTTAATAAAATCTGATACAGCAGTATGCTTGTTTAGAATATCTTTGGCTGCGTTTATTTGATCGCTTTTTACTTTTATTTCGTCTAAAGTGTTGGCCTCGTATTCCTTTTCTTTCTTTATAAGCTCTTTCTCATTACTAGCAATTATTTTATCTAATGTCTTTTCGTATAGAAAAACTCCTGTTGCTACCGCGAGAGATGCAAAGAAAATAATTAAAGCAATTACAAAAAAACCACTTACTCGTGAAGAGCTTTGCACAGCACTACTACTCACGATTGGTTTTTTGGGGATAAACGATGTTTGAAATCTAGTATCCATAACTTTATATATTATACTATGTACTTTTTTAAAATGCTATTCCAACTCTTGCAACTTTCGAAGTGCAATACCCATTGCTACAGCAAACTCTGGTCCAGCATTTTTTAGTACAGCCTCAAGAAATGCGGGGGTCTCGACTTTTCCAAAAGGATTACCGAGAACAACATCTGACTGCAAACTAGTCTTTGCCAATTCATCAAAACCTTTTAAAAGTACCCCTCCGCCAGTCAGTATTACCTTACCGATAGTCTTATTATACTTCTTTTGGTAATTTAAAAGTACTCGGTTTGCCTCATAGAAAATAAAATCGAGTGTAAGGGTGATACTCTCGGAAAGCTCTTTGTTTTCAGGGTTTTTTAGACCATAGGTGCGTTTCAAGGTCTCTGCCTCTGCCACACTTATCCCCAGCGACCTTGATACAGCCAAGGTAATATCCTGAGAACCTCGACTAATGGTATGCGAATTTTGTAATACTCCACGCTCGATAATATAGAGCTTGGTCGAGCCAGCACCCATATCAAAAATCATCTGCGACTCAATACCCTGATCTATTACAGCTCGAATAGTGCTAAAGATTTCGATCTCAAAAAACGAAGCTTCGAGTGCAACTTTTTGACTAATCTCCTGATATTTGGCAATCGCGTCGTTGTGGATAACTACCACCAAAACATCGACTCCATCTGGCTCGGGTGACTTTATTTCTGATCCTGGCGAATCCTGAAACTTCTGTTCTTCTTTTGGAATCACCCACCAGTCGAGTGCGACCTCCGATATCGGCACGGGGATATACTTGCGTGCTTCTATAGGTATCATAGTGGCCAAATCTTTTGGATCAGTGGGCGGTAAGTGTATAAAACTAACCAAACTTGAGCTAAGTGGAATAGCTATACCGCACTTTTTAGTACTCGCCTTTGACTCTTTTATAATATCGATAAGTGCCTCCACCAGCTTGTCTGTCGGCAGGCTAGTTGCTCTACCCACCTCTATTCCAGCATAAGGACCCAAGGCCAGCTCTCCATAAGTTTCGAGTACAGCTCGTCCTTTTTTTCTTTTAATCTGCACGACCTTGACTGATGAGGAGCCAATATCAATACCCAAAACACTTTGGTCAGTGCTATTAAACATAGTGGAAATCTTTTGAAAAATACTCATGGGTTAATGGGTTCGTAAGATGTACACTCTTACATATTCTCGAATTACACCATTCTTTCTCAGTATATCTTTTTAAGGTCTATCTGTTAGGGATAGACACCTGTGGACGGGGTACGAATATTTTCTTGCTAGAAAATTTCTGAAGTCTCGGCTACCCGCCTGCGAGCCCCCTCAAAAAGATACACTTTCGACAAATGATGTAATTCCAACTCTTTCGGTGAAATTAAGAATTATACAGTATACTGATGCAGTGAAGTATACCACAAAGCTTTTAAAACACGCACGGGGTATCTATGATTTTGTACTTGAGATCGTCTTTCCAAAAAGTCTAGAGCTAAAAGCACTAGAGATATTATCACCGGACCAACTACTGACTAAGGTCGAGCGCTGTATCGGAACAGATAGCCCTGTGGTCGAAGCTATCTTTCAGTATCGTACTCCGCTGATGCGTGAAGCGATTTGGCAACTCAAGTATCATGGCAATAGGAAAATCGCAACACTTTTGGCTGAAAGTATGTACGAGGAGATAATTACACTAGTTGGAGAAGATTTTGAAAATAACTCACAAAATAACTCAACACAAAAGATATTTCTTCTACCTATCCCCCTTTCCAAAAAACGCCAAAAAGAACGAGGTTTTAATCAAGGAGAATTACTCGCTCGGGCGATTATAAAAATAGATACGGCGAACATTTTCACTTTTGCACCAAACTTTCTTGAAAAAATAAAAGATACACCGAGCCAGACCTCTATTTCTGACCGCCAAAAAAGAATTAAAAATGTGCGGGGATGTTTTCAGGTACCTGAGGAGATTAGATCGACAGTCTTCGGCAAAACGATTATTCTAATCGACGATGTCACTACCACAGGAAGCACGCTGGAGGAAGGGCGACGGGCATTACTGTCTGTGGGGGCAGGAAAGGTGGTCTGTCTGGCTGTGGCGCATTAGGAAATACTCCCCCGCGGCGTACTCGCCGCGGGGGATTCGGTGGATTTTCCGTATTTTGACCATATTTAAAAACGGCTCTATATAGCCATTTGAACGGCTCAAGGAGTGAAGACGACGAAGATAACGGGTCTAACAAGACTCGTTACAAGCACATAGGGCCTGTTGAGCCGTTCAAATGGCTTAGCTGAGCCACGCGAAAAACGAAACCGCTCTGTTGAGCCATTTTAATCGGCTAAACACAGGGTTTAGCCGATTAAAATTATTAAAACATATCCCTAGAAAAAAACCTTCAAACATGATACAGTGAGCCATACCCACGGAGGGGTGTCAGAGTGGTCTATCGTACCTCTTTGCTAAAGAGGCAGGGGCTTTAAAACCCCTCGGGGGTTCGAATCCCCCCCCTTCCGCCAGCAAAATTGTTTACAATTTTTGCGCGGAAGGGAGAACATGCTTGGGAGCATGTTCGTGGGGGATTCGAAACCTCGCTGAGCACTTTTTCGAGCGTACTCGCAAAGAAAAAGTCCAGCGACGGTGACCGTCCCGGTACGGGAAGAAAGCCCCCCCCTCTAACTTTTTATCTCATGAACCTACCCGATCCACAATTCGTATACCACGGCTCAAAAGATTTATTTGACATGGCTGTACCCAAAAGACAGGTACGCAAAGGGTACTCTACGGATGGCAGTCTCAAAACCATCTTTGATGAGATTTCATTCCATGCAACCCCGTACAAATGGATCGCGTTAGCCTATACCAATACTTGCCCAGCTTTCGAGATAGATGGCAAAAAATTGCATTATACGATTGGAGTTGATCTATATAACTACACTGAAGAAATAGAGATCTACGGTCTTGAATCCTTAGAAAAAAGTCTAGAAAAGTTATATGGGCAAGGTGGTTATTTATTTAGTTTCAGGAAAGAGGATTTTTGTCACACAGAAGGATTGGGAAATCTCGAAATGATTACAAAAGACACATTGAAGCCTTTTTCTGTTGAAAAAATTATCGATCCAGTCAATGAACTAAAAAAACTAGGAATTTCCTTTAAATTTATCGACCTAAGCAAGCCTGAAAATCAGTGGTAAAAAACCATCCAAATAATTGAGCAAATCCTCACACCATGATATCATTACACCATGGAAAAAATACCTGAAATACGAGTGGTCGGCAATGCTTCAGCAGAGAAAAAAGATATAGAGGTAAAAAAGATTGAAAATGCACTTGTTAATCATCTAGAATCACTAAGCCCTCAAGACAAATTACAGATAGAAAAGTTTGAATACCCAAAGACCGAAAAAGAACATGCTCTTTTGGATTTTGTAAACCGAGAGACTAATAGACTTATGGAAGAGGCTGGTATCGAGCCTCATGATATACCAAAGGAAAACTATCACATTCTTCCACCAGAGTTATATAAAAAAGCTGCAAAAAGTAACACGAATGGTATTGCATTTGAATTGCGAAAAGCGATACTTCTGGATGCAGAAACTGTTCGGGGTAATATGGTCATGTTTGGAAGTATTGCGCTACACGAAACACTTCATCTCAAATCACACCTCTCCATTGAAGTAACAGAGGGGAAAAAAGGAGAAATTAACACCACCCCATACCGAGTGGGTGTGAGTGTCCATGCACTTCAAAAAGACGGCTATCATGGAAGATACCACGGGCATTTTCGTGGTCTACACGAAGGTATTGTAGCTGGAACAGAAAAAAGGCTCTTTAAAAAACTACTCGGGCAACCAGAGCTTGAGCAGGAAAAAGAGTGGCTACTATCTCCCGAGGCATTCGCACTGAGAAAAGTACTATCAGAAAAGAAAGAAATTCCAGAAGATGACATTGTTTGGGTTGATAAAACAAACAATGACTGCTGGGAGACGATCGGCTACCCTCGACAAAGAGCTGTGTTAGATTATGTCTGTACCGAGATACAAAAACAATTCCCCGACCGTTACTTAGACACAGAAAGCGTATTTAAGGAATTTTTAAAAGCAAATTTTACTGGACATCTTCTTACTATTGCTCGTCTCGTAGAAGAAACTTTCGGTGAGGGTAGCTTCCGACTTCTCGGTAATATGGATACAGACAAAGCAAGTGGTGTTCTACATCTAGAATCTTTAAAAAAATCACGGATGAGAGAGCTGAGGGCTAACACTCCAACACAATAGTTTTTACAGAATACATCACTAACAAGGACTGTCCTTACTAGTTACATAAAAAATACAAACCATTCAGCAATTTATTTATAACCCCGAATTACGAAATGCTGTCGCAGGCGTATCTTTTTGAGGGGGTTCGCAGGCGGGTAGCCGAGATTTCAGAGATTTTTCAACAGAAAAATACTCGTACCCTCAAATAAGATATGCCAAGAAAGGTATTTCGTAATTCGGGGTTATAAGCTAAAATATAAACAATGCTTATTGTTCTATTAAAAGGATTGATCCTCGGCCTCCTCATTGCTATTCCTATTGGACCGATTGGCGTTCTCTGTGTACAACGCACCTTAGCCAAAGGTAGATTGTCAGGATTCATCTCCGGCTTGGGAGCCGCTACTGCTGATGGATTCTATGGTGCTGTTGTTGCTTTTGGGCTAATGACGATTATTCATTTCCTGCAAGACCAGCAAACAACACTTCGACTTGTAGGTGGAATATTCCTCTTGTATACAGGAATAAAAACCATATACACCAAACCTCGCCCACCCAATCGCTACACCGAAAGTGGGGGTGGCCTTTTCGGTGATTATCTTTCAACTTTATTTTTAACCATTATTAATCCGACTACCATCATCTCATTTACCGCCCTCTTTGCTGGAATAGGGATTGGAACTTTTGGAAACAATATCCTTGCATCAGTGTGTTTGGTGACAGGAGTCTTTTTTGGTTCAACACTGTGGTGGCTCCTCCTCTGCTTTGGTGTCACATGGATGAAAACAAGAACAAAAAACTTCTCGCTTGAAATAATAAACAAACTCTCTGGGGTTATTATTGCCCTTTTTGCTGTGGTAGTACTTTTAAGTCTTATTGGGTAGACTGAATCACCACACCTAAGCCGTCGGGGTATTCTCCATAATTAAAATAAAGTTTAGTCTCGTCCTATCCCCGTAGCAAGCTATTCCCTCGGATTACCTCGGCGGGGTACTAGGCGAGGCATCCGCTTAGAGAGCAGTAGTCGTATGACTACATCAGGGTAAACTTTGTTGTAGAAGTGTCGGCTCCGCCGACTTCATCCTCATTCTTGCGGATTCATCCCCGCGGCAAGCTGTCGGGGATTTATCCACAATTACAATAAAAAAGTCCGCGAGTAAACGCAGACCTCATACAAATACCACCGGTTATTTACGCCCCGTACTAGCTACAGCCTCGATAGTCAGCCGTAACTGAACGAGTGGAGAAGGGGCTTCGAGTAACTCTCGAACCCGATCGTAAACATCCATCAGAGCCCGCACCATTTGGACTTGACCAGCAAGAATCCTACGCAACTCAGCGAGATCAGTGGTATCTGGTATATCTCGAAGGTGCTGAAATACTTTTGACGCATCACAAGTAATTAAATCATACGGGAGAACAAACGACTTCATGTCACGAACCACTACTCCATCGCGACTAAAAAAATCCGTGCCCCCAGCCCCGATCGTACGCAGAAAAAGACTTAAATCGCTAACAAAAACAACAAACCTTACATTTGAAAGAACACTATCATCACTTTCCACGACAGGTTGTCGGTCACGAAGCCAATCAGTAAAGTTTTTTCCATTTTTCAATTCCTCCAAAATCTCGCCCACATACCATGTTGAAAAAAACTCTGCACCTGCGTTGATGTTTGATTGAGCCAATACAGAAACCCTGCCTTGTCTTGTACCAAATAATACGTTCACAAAAATCGGAAGGATTTCTGCTACAGTTGCTATTTTACTCATAATTTCAATCCCGTTCTCTTTTGCAGTTATTTGCAAATCTAAACTAAACCTAGCATATTTTATACCTAAAAGTCAAGGGTGGTAAACCTCTCCTAGTAAGGTACAATTTTATAATCCCCAAATTACGAAATGCTTTCTCGGCATATCTTTTAAATGGCACGAGTATTTTTCTACTGAAAAATCTCTCAAGTCTCGGCTACCCGCCTTGCGAAGTCCATTTAAAAGATACGTCCTCAACGCATTTCATAATTTGGGGATTATACACAAACATGAATAAGCAAACCCTTATCACCGAACACTTTCGCCTCAACGAATTTCAAAAAAAGGCTCTGTTTAAACTCGGTGTAAAAACCTTCTTTGACCTTCTCTACCACTTCCCCGTCCGCTACGGCAATACCTCGGATATGAAAAATATTGCGAGCCTAGTCAAAGGCGAAACGGCAGTAATTTTCGGCAAAATTAGTGACCTGAAAATGAGCAAGGGGTTTAAGAGTAAAATCGCTATGGCAGAGGGAATGATTGAGGACGATACGGGGAAAATAAAAGCGGTGTGGTTCAACCAGCCATATTTGGCAAAAATGACTGCTGAAGGTTCTCTTGTGCGTGTCGAAGGTAAAGTTTCCGAGAGAAAAAAAACATCTGATCTTTACATAAGCAACCCGAAAATCGAGGTAGTAGGCAAGCTCCCTGTGGGTGTCGGTGACTCTCTTTTTGGTACAGATAAAGAAGCCCACACCCTCTACCCTGTCTACCCCGAAAGCCGAGGTATAACTTCCAACTGGCTCTACCATAGCATACAAAAAGTATTTCGATCTGGAATACTTGAAACGCTTAATGACCCTATTCCTGAAGATATTTTAAAAAAATACAACCTCCCCTCGCTTCGCACCGCCCTGATCTGGATTCACGCACCGATAAAAAATGAGGATGCCCAGTCGGCTAGAAAGCGTTTTGCCTTTGAAGAGATATTCTTTATTCAACTCGAAAAGCAAAAAGACCGACGAGAATTTCAAAAACAAAAAGCCTTTGTGATAGAGCCGTCTGACGAGTCAGTCGCACAGTTTGTCTCTCGATTCCCTTTTCAGTCTACCGAAGCGCAAAAAAAGGCTATTGATGTCATTCTTGCCGATTTTAAAAAGGGTCACGCCATGTCACGCCTCCTCGAAGGTGATGTGGGCTCGGGCAAGACCGCTGTCGCCGCGACCAGCGCCTACGCAACTATTACCAGCAAGCCCGTCGGTAGACAATACGGACATCTCCAAGTCGCCTACATGTGTCCGACCGAAATACTCGCTAGCCAACATTTCGAATCCTTCATCGAATATTTTAGATACCTCAATATTTCCGTCGGACTTATCACCGGCTCTAGCTGTCGTAAATTCCCCTCTAAACTCAACCCAAAAGGCTGGACGGATATTTCAAAATCTCAGCTCCTCAAATGGGTGGCTTCTGGCGATATACCCATACTCATCGGTACGCATGCACTCATTCAAAAGTCAGTAAAATTTAAACATTTGGCGTATGTGATTATTGATGAACAACACCGCTTCGGTATCCAACAACGAGCCAAACTCGTTGTTCGCGGAGCACAACCAGAACAAACGCAGAACATCGCCGAAAAAACAGGCACGCTACTATATCAAGATTTAACCTATCAGATCAGAAACGCATTGTTTAAAGTTAAGAAAGCACTTGGAGGAGGACATAAGGAAATTGTCTACCAAAAAGCCGTGGAAGAAGAATTTACTCAGGCCAAACTTGCCTTTAGTAGAGAGGAGCAAATACCGATCATGTATGGCAATAAAAAAGTTGGCGTATATCAACCAGATTTTGTTGTTGAAGAGAAAGTTGTTGTTGAACTCAAGGCACTGTCGTTTGTAGGATCACAAGAGAAAAAACAAGTATGGTCGTACCTCAAGGGCTCAGATTATAAACTCTGTTTACTCGCCAACTTTGGCCCAAAAGAACTTACCGTAGAACGCATTATATACGAACAAGCAAGGGATTCGGCGTTTGTTCCGGATAGTTCCGCGTCCGTTCCGCATTTGTTGTCGATGACCGCGACACCTATCCCTCGCACTCTGGCTCTCACTATGTATGGAGACCTCGACCTCACTCTGCTCGACCAAATGCCTCATGGACGCAAACCAATCATTACTGAAATAGTCCTACCTGATCAACGCGCACAGATGTATGAGAAAATACGAGACGAGCTACAGACAGGTCGCCAGGCGTATATCATTTGTCCACGAATAAATGAGCCCGATCCTACCAAAGAAATGGCACTAATGGCAAAATCAGTAAAAGAGGAGGCGAAACAACTCAAAGCAAAAGTTTTTCCCGAATACGAAATCGGCGTACTCCACAGCAAGATGAATGACACGGATAAGGAGAAGGTGATGACCGATTTCAAAGCTGGAAAAATAGATATCCTGTGTGCGACATCAGTAGTCGAGGTCGGTGTAAATGTGCCAAATGCTACCGTAATACTGATCGAGGGTGCTGAGCGATTTGGTCTAGCACAGCTCCATCAGCTCCGTGGTCGAGTGATACGAAGCAATCATCAAGCCTACTGTTATGTCTACGCCGAAAGTGCTGGAGAAAAAACTAGAGACCGTTTGCATGCATTAAAAACCGCCAAAAATGGTTTCGAGCTCGCCGAATACGACCTCAAGTTTCGTGGCGCCGGAGAACTTTCTGGAATGAAACAGTGGGGCGTCTCTGATATTGCTATGGAAGCTCTACAAAATCTAAAGATGGTAGAAGCAGCACGAACTGAGGCAAATCGTCTCCTCGACATAGACGAGTCACTCGCGGGCTTCCCTCTCATTAAAAGGCATCTCTCAGAACGGACTGCCGAAAAAATCCACTTTGAGTAATAATAGTGGTTTTTTATCAAAAAATAGGGTACGCTAGTGAAGTACTGCGCCTGTAGCTCAGTTGGTAGAGCAGGTCTCTTATACAGACAAGGTCGGGGGTTCGAGCCCCTCCAGGCGCACCGATTATTTACCGATATCACAAACTAAAATTGAGATCGAATCTCAATTTTGAGTACATTTTTAGATCAAAAAAGATTTTAACAAAAAGGCTCTGTATAGCCACGCTGAACGGCTCAACAGGCCTGTTGAGCCGTTCAGCGTGGCTTAAAATAAGGGTTTGTGTATTATAAGCCCATAACAAAGGCTCATTTGAATCGATTTGCTATATTTGATCAATCTTTGCTGCCAAGATAAAATCGTTTTCTGTCAAGCCTTTTACCGAGTGTGTAAAAAGTGTGATGACCACCTTACCCCATGACAAAAGAATGTCTGGGTGATGTCCTTCTGACTCAGCGAGGTCGGCGACTTCATTTACAAAAGCCCAAGCCGTTTTGAAATCTGGAAATGTGTATACTTTTTTAAGATGAGAATCTTCAAGCACTTTCCAAGACACGAGCTGTTTCAAACCCTCATTCACCTGCTCTTTTGTAAAGGGTTTGGCACCTTTTTCACACGGTATGCATTTTTTCTGTAGCAATGACATGGTTTTAACAAGAAAAATTAAAATTAATTTATACCAATCGTTCGATCATTTTGTAAACATTCTTACGATGCCCTACAGCAAACACTCTCACTTCTGTTCCGTAGATTGAGTATATTACTCGAAAATTACCGACTCTTAATTTCCAGTATTGTTTCAATACCCCATGCAAAGGTCCTCCATATAGTAATGGATTGTGAGCGAGTTTGCTTTCTATTGCCGAAAGTATCCGCCTTTTATCTGTTTGGTCCAGACGAGGTACATCCTCTTTTCCAACCCGAGAGTGGTAGACAATGGTGTACATGACTTATTTCAAACCCCATGTCTTTTTATGCGAAACGAGAGTACCCTTCATCTTAAGGCGGTGATTCACCAGCTTTGCCCAAGCGAGATCCTCTTCAATTTCCAAAGCGAGGCGTAGAAGGTCGTGCGCTTTTGAAGCCACCGGTACTTTGTCCTGCCGAGCAGAAGCTAGTAATGCTTCCCCCATATCCGGCTCAACGGTAATATTGATTCTTTGTTTAGTAGTTGCCATATACCAAGTGTATCAAAAGTGTTACACCAAAGTCAACCGTAGATTACCCCTGATGCTCAATATCCAGTTTTTTCTTTGGGATAATTCCAAATGCTAAAATAATCTTTTCATACTCCTCTCGCTCAATATTTTCTACCTCGATCAGCTTTGCGGCGATAGCATCAAGTGCTTTTCTATGTGTAATGATTATTTCCTCAGCTTTCCGAAGCCCTTCACTCATAATGCGAGATACTTCTGCATCAATATCTGCACTCACCTTTTCTGAATATTCCTTGTCCTCCACCCCTCTACCAAAAAGGGCTCGTCCGCCAGCACCCTCGAGTGCCAAGGCACCGATTTTATCCGACATGCCATACTTAGTCACCATATCTCTAGCAAGAGCAGTGGATACCTGAAGGTCATTTGATGGTCCCGTAGTAATATCACCAAAAATTGCTTTTTCAGTCACATAGCCTCCTAGGGACATTGCAATATCATCGAGAAATTCTCTCTTTGACTGAAGCTTTCGATCCTCGAGCGGAAGTTTTAATGTATACCCAGCAGCACGACCTCTAGAAATGATAGAAATCTTGTGTACCGGATCAGCATACGGCAACACAGATGCCACTAGCGCGTGTCCGGCTTCATGATATGCAGTAATCTCTTTTTCTTTTTTGGACAAAATATGACTCTTGCGCTCAGGACCAAGCATCACCTTTTCTATTGACCGTATCAAGTCATATTGAGCTACTTTAGTACGGTCTTCTCGTGCTGCGAGGATAGCTGCTTCGTTCATAAGTGAATAAAGGTCAGCACCTGAAAACCCAGGGGTTCTTTCGGCAAGTACTGAAAGATTTACATCTTCTGCAAATGGCTTTAGTCGAGCGTGAATCTTCAAAATCTCTTCACGGTCTTTGCGGTCAGGTAGGTCTATAGTAACTCGTCTGTCAAATCGTCCTGGGCGGAGAAGTGCTGGATCGAGTACATCTGGTCTGTTGGTCGCAGCCATCACAATCACTTTTTCGTTTGGCTCAAAGCCGTCCATCTCTACCAGTATCTGGTTTAAAGTCTGCTCTCGTTCATCATTGCCTCCCCCCACTCCTGTACCTCGCACTCGTCCCACTGCGTCTATTTCATCTACAAAAATAATAGCTGGAGCGGTCTGTTTGGCTAGCTTAAAAAGATCACGCACACGAGATGCACCCACACCCACAAACATTTCCACAAACTCAGAACCAGAAATCGAGAAAAAGGCAACATTTGCCTCCCCAGCCACTGCTCTAGCAAGCAAAGTCTTACCGGTACCTGGAGCACCCATGAGCAAAATACCTTTTGGAATACGCGCTCCGATATCGAGAAACTTTTTGGGATTTTTCAAAAAGTCTACAATTTCTGAAAGCTCTTGCTTTGCCTCCTTTGCACCAGCAACATCAGAAAAAGTTACTCGCTGTTTTTTATCGTCTGGCATCGTGATGCGTGCTTTTGACTGACCAAAAGAGAACGCTTGCATACCCGCCCCCCTCGCCTGCCTAGTCATAAACCAAAGTATCGCCCCGATAAGGATTACTGGTAAAAGAAATGGTAAAATATTTACTAGCCAAATAAGTACACCTGAGGGAGATTTTACTTCTATTTTTACCTTTGCGAGCTCAGCTTGAGGCACACCGTAGTTTACAAGTGTTTGTGACAAGGCCGTACTTTCCTCCTTTTTTGATGTCTTGTGTTGAGCATCTTTTATGTATTCAATATCTAGAGAATCACCCTCGACCATGACTTTTGAAACTAATCCTGCGGAAATATCCGAGGCGAGCTCCGACACGGAAATGACTGATTTTGCAGACTGACTGTCGGAAATAATAGAATATGAAGCCACAATAAACAGGAATATTACAAAAAACTGTATCATTGTAGCGATTGGACCATTTTTAGGTATTTTAGGTATAAAACTTTTCCTCGGCTGTTTTACACCCTTTGTGTTCTTGTTATTTGGTGTTTTTTTCTTAAATAATTCCATAGAAAGGTATTATAGCATAAAAATACCCGCTCGTCTGAAATCTCATTACAACAGATTTAAATATGCTATTATAGACATGTGGCGCCCCTAATCCAAAACCGAAAAGTCTTTTTCAACTACGAAGTACTCGAGAAAATCGAGGCTGGTATTGAGCTGGTTGGCATCGAAGTAAAATCACTTAGAAATGGTCAGGGGGCACTCGATGGTGCTCACATTACTATTCGTGGAGGTGAAGCGTATGTAATAGGTATGGACATACCAGCATACCAGCCCAAAAACACCCCAGCGGACTACAACCCAAAACGCAATCGCCGACTTTTGCTCACCAAAAAGGAGCTGGCGGAGCTTTCCCTAAAGGAATCTGCAAGAGGCTTGACACTAGTACCTATCTCGGTG
>CALRAJ010000008.1 GCA_943350765.1 Candidatus Tayloriibacteriota bacterium
CTGAAAACGACGAGTGAGAGCTGGGTCTTTTTCAATATGCTTTTGATACTCCTTTAGAGTGGTGGCACCGATAGCCCTTAGCTCACCACGAGCCAAAGCAGGCTTTAACATATTTGATGCGTCCATCGAGCCTTCTGAGGCACCTGCACCGACTAGTGTATGTATCTCATCGATAAACAAAATAATTTTACCGTCTGACTTCTCGATTTCTTTTAGAATATTTTTTAATCG
The DNA here is from genome assembly GCA_943350765.1 of Candidatus Tayloriibacteriota bacterium. Lineage (GTDB taxonomy): Bacteria > Patescibacteriota > Minisyncoccia > Phycocordibacterales > PALSA-1337 > SCTV01. The sequence goes on from CALRAJ010000008.1 coordinate 232, forward strand.
TTCCTCGAACTCGCCACGATATTTTGTACCCGCTATCAGTGAGCCGAGATCGAGAGAGACTAGTTCTTTGTCTTTTAGTGACTCAGGTACATCACCCATAGCTATTCGTAATGCAAGCCCTTCTGCAATAGCGGTCTTGCCCACCCCAGCCTCACCGATCAGGATTGGATTATTTTTAGTTCGTCTAGAAAGAATCTGAATGATTCGCAAGATTTCATTATCCCTACCAATAACAGGATCGAGCTTGTTTTCTTTGGCAAGTTTAGTCAGACTTCGAGCATATTTGGAAAGTGTTCTAAACTTTTTTGGTTGTGCTACTTCAGACACCTTGTTACTTTTGAGCTCATCGAGGACACGAATAACACTTGAGCGGTCAATCTTGAACTTTGCTACTAGGTCTCGTGTCGCCCCCACTACATCAAATATGGAGATAAAAAGATGTTCGGTAGATATAAACTCATCTTTTAAGGTCGACGCTACCTTACCTGCATTTTCAATAATCTGAGCTAAATCTGGAGTCAAAAATATCTGATACGACTGTGAGACCGTCTGGCTCGTCTGGGGTGCTTCTATTGTTTCGAGAATAGAGTCGGTAAGTAAAATAGTGTCCACCTCGAGCTTTTCAAGAATCGAGTTTACCATACTCTCCTCCTGTAAAATAAGGGCGAGAAGCAAATGCATAGGACTCACATGGTTTTGACCGCGTTCCATAGCAAGCTCATGGGCTCTTTTGATAGCTTCTTTTGCTTTAGTTGTAAAATGGTTGAATGGAGGCATGGTTTATTTATACATTAATTGCAGTACTTAGTCAAAAGCTTCGTCCCCTCACCGAAAATTTTTTACTAAAAATTTTCGGTGAGGGTTCTACTAAAATTTAAAGTTTTTTGAAGAGCTTGCAATCACAGTTTTGATCACACCTACTGGCACATAATAATCCTTCGTACCACTCTCTCCACCAGTCACCTTTAGACCCACCACTTCACCAGAAAGATTGAGCAGTGGTCCACCCGTAACCGTATCATAGGAGTCGGCATTTACTTGTATCGAAATAATACTTTTTTTACCATCGACTATTTCAGACTCATTTAATGCACGAATATTCCCCAACGCTACCGCTAGATTATCCTCGCCACTAAGCGTAATGATACTTTGTCCCAGCTTTACTGATTGATCACTAGTAAAAAACACTGGCTTCCATATTTCATCACTCTCTGGCTTAGTCGAGGTAGCCATACTTGAGTAAAAAATAGGTGTACTCGAAGCAAAAATTACCACCAACGGACTATCTTTTTCATTTGTTACCAATGATACCGAATGTCGAGTACCAGACTGCATGAGTATACTATATTCAACTCCAGACAGAGAGATGATTTTACTGTCTGTAACAATCATGCCGTCTTTTGAAACAACCATTCCGATTCCCACAAAATTTTCTTTTGCTGTTCCAGCTGTCTTAGAAAAAATCCGCACCAGACTAGGTGCTATATTCTCAACAACCTTTACTGCCTGATCCTCGGCTTTTACAATCACAGTTTCTTTTGTGATAACCGCTGCCCCCTGACTTTTTGATGGTGTGACTGTTTCAACTGTTTTCTCAATCACCCGATTGATCACATGGGTGGCTCCAGTCGGTGCCTGATCCATGAGAGACACGGTTACAATACCCGTCGCGATAGAAGTGATGATGCTCACGAGAAGTGTTAGAAGTACAACTTGTTGTTTAGTGAGATCCTCCATACTTATATAATATGGTAATGGAAACCAATTCGCAAGCTTTTTTAACAAACAAAATTAGTATTGTCTCAAAAACAAAAATATATACACTAATTATACGCATATGCCTATGATTAGTGTGTACCCCAAATTACAAAATGCCTTTCTTGGTATATCTTTTAAAAGGCACGAATAAATTTCTACTGAAATTTTTCTCAGTCTCGGCTACCCGCCTTGCGAAGTCCTTTTAAAAGATAAACCTGCGACAGCATTTCGTAATTTGGGTGTACATGTACTTCGCAAGAACGGTTCTTGCGAGACAGTTCTTGCGAGACATGGGTATAGTAGGAGAAAAATGGGGTCAAAGGCTCAACCAGCGCTGGTTGAGCCTTTCCACCAAAGCGTGGCTCCACTCGAGGCTATTTTGGTTAAAAACACGAAACATCCACGAAATTTTCAGTAGAAAATTTCGTGGATGTTTCTAACCAGGGTTTATATGGTTGCTTCGCTTTATCGGCCTTGACCGAAGAGAATACTTCGGTCTTGTAGGAGCCACAACGGTGGCGGGCATACTGAAGCTCACCAGAGCGTAGTACTCGATTTATATAGTCGCTTCGCTCCTTATAAATCGGCAACTACTTCACCGCATGTACTGGCTCTATCTCACATACTCCACCCACACAAGCCAGCTCTTTTTTGACCTCTGTCTCATCACTCAGCTCGTAGGTTACAATCTTAGAAAAGTCGAGGCTCTCAAAGCGTGCGTTCAGCTCATCAAATCTACTCTTATCTATAGCCTCATATGGAGCTAGCTGATACACATGATTGTCTCGAGGTAGGAATGACAGTCCTCCAATTATGTCCCAGTTTTTATAAAGCCAATGCGCCGTCTCTATCCACTCATTTTCTCCTATCGAAATAGTGACTGATGGATTATGCTCAGTATAATTCACCTTTACCATTTTCCAATATTCAAGCTGGTCGATAGCTGTCTGATCATTTTTAAAAATAGAACCATGTGGAGCTTTGATCGGGAACTCTAGCACATAGGTAGTTGCATTTTCCATAGTCTGCCCCACTTCTGGATGATATGGCACACCCTGATCTTTTAACATCTTAAATAATGCATCTGTGGAAGCGATACGCGCTCGACGAATATAATATGGTGCATGTCGTGGGTGCATACCTGACGAGCAATCTACCGTCTGAGAGAGATTACCAGATGGCTTTACACAAGTAATACAAGTAGACTGATTGACACCGAAACGCTTTGCATACACTTTGTTGAGCTTGATAGTCTCTAGTCTAAGTTTCTTCATTACTTCAGGTTTTCGCACTACCGGACAATCCCATTGACCTGTAATGGAGACACCGAGTAGACGCTCAGCTTCACAATGCTCTTTCCACTCTTTTGAAAGATAAGGAAACTTGGTGAGCGTAGACTGGTAAGTACCAATAATAGTCGCCACCTTCATTTTTCTAATCAAATCTGCCTCTGTATCAGTCGAGCGTGCCACAATTTCTGAAAGGTTACAAAACTGCTTTGACTGCAAGATAATCTCTCCGCATGGATTTGTACCTAAACCACTGATATTGCCTTTTAGTGCCTCTATTCGGCGTGCTGGCAAGGTTTTTGCAAGTGCACCTCTATTAAAAATACCTCTTTCACCTGAGCCAGACTTCATAAGCGCTACCCACTCTTCCATAAATTCGGCGGCACTAGGCTTTTGGAGATACACGGCTGAGTTATTGGCGAGACTTCTTTGCCCTTCATTTAGATAAAATTGTCCTTTTTTAGAATCTCGAATAGCCTCATCGTCTAAATCTGATAGAGAAATCATAGCACTTCGGCGTACCCCGCCCGCCACCACTATCTCACCTATTTTACAAATAATGTCATGGGCGTCGATATTCAAAAGTCTTCTACCTTGTCGCTTGAGCATTTTCTCTCGAGTAAAGGCAAGAAGCTGGCGAAGTGGCTCAGGACCAGAACTTTTGCCACCCATAGTCTTTAATCTTGCCCCAGCTGGACGCAACTGAGAAAAATCAAATTCTATATCTACACCGTCTGCCCAAGTATTGAGACCAAGTATAAAAGCATCACACCAGCCCTCCTTACTATCGTCTATAATATGCACAGGGAGCTTTTTACCGGTCTGCACTTTTATCTGTGGCAATGACTGTATATTTTGACTCTCTACCGCCCAACCTACTCCAGTACCGCACATTGAAATATACATCACTTCTCCAAAATCTCGCCAGCACGAAGGAGCAATGAATGAACAGTTGTAGGCACAGACATTGGTAGCTCTGGCGGCTGGACCAGCAAACTGAAGTAGTCGCATCGATGGCATCGCTTCTTGTTTCAAAATAGTTTCGCGAACCTCTTTGTATTCTGATTCCTTGAGCTTATTACCTAGATTTTCCTTCATAAAAGACATGTACCTATCTACAGTCTCAATCCATGTTTCTCGGCGACCCTCCACATCTATCCATTTTGAATATGTACGGAAATAGACAAATTCTCCAAGCGGATTTCTGAAATACTTTTTACTTTCTGCTGTGAGATTACGAACTTTCTCTGGCACCTCTACTCCCTGAGAGCGGAGTTTGGTACGCTCTGCACGATAGAGAATATAATGCTTTGCAGTCTGAACATAATCAGAAAGAATGAGCTGATTTTCAACAATATCTTGGACGCCTTCGACTGTTGGGACAAAGTTTTTAAACTTTTTTGTAATTTTAACCAGCTCACCGAGAACCTTGTTTGCCACAAGCTCTGCCTCCTCGAGACTTCCCTCGCCAGTACTCATCATTGCTTTATTTATTGCATTTACAATTTTCTCTAGGTCAAAAGGGACAACACTGCCACTTCTTTTTTGCATTAATTTCACAATTCCACTCACTTTAGTTTCGATTTTGTTGTTTTTGACCATGTTTTTCTGTAAATCTAATAAAATTATTAAAATAATATTTAAATGTCATCATATTCTACACCAAATCAAGTCGCATTCAAACAAAAAAGGGGATAAGTATCTTATTCGAGATTAAAAAAAAGATATTGTAAAATGGTCAACAAAAATAGGCTTAGAAATCAAGCTAGAATCAGGTATCTTTTTATACATTTACTTTTTTGTGTTAGACCAAATATCTACTTTCACCTTAATTTACAAAATTTTTATCTTTCGGATGACAAAACACACACAGTTGAAGTTTACATAAATAGGTGTATGCTACAAAATAGGCACTGAACATCAAATCTTAACCAAGGGGGATAATACGAAAAGACTCACCCGACAACGATTCAAGAGAAGGAGGAAAAATGGTCGACATGATGAAACAAGGCATCATCGTAAACCCAGAAGTCATGGTGGTGGAGACAGTGATGGCAACATCTCTGTAGTGGTCCGCTACAGACACGAGGCTTGGCATGTGCTATTTGATAACCTTCCTGCACCAAAAATGTTTAGTCAGTTTAAAGAGTTTTATAGCATTTTTGGTGTGGACAACGGGTCGTCCAGGGCTCAAAAGCTACGAGCCTCAGAATGGGTCAGAACAAAAAAGTCTCGCCTCAAAAAACAGACTGCATGGCATGACCTTTTTGGTAGTATGAAGATCAGCCAAATTGTTGCTGAGATAAATGCGGTGTGGATCGATCCCACCTACGAGCTCGTGATGGTTGTCGAACAAGTAAAGAAAGTGAAAATAGTCGAGAAAAGATAAAATAGTTACAGAGCAAGAGCATATGGATGCTCTTTTTTATTTGCTACGCAAATCTAGTTATACTTGACCGGCCCGGCCTGTGCGCGCACAAATCTGCGCCATTTTTAGGAGATATTATAAAACGGCGGGGGTTGCCTCACTTAATCTATCGTACAGTCAGTCTTGAACCAAGGATTTTTGTTAGAAACCATACTACATATCAATGCTCCTTCTTGGGTAAAACCAGGAGCAGTTCCTGACTTAACTATAGATGCGAAACAATAATCGGCTTCTATCCCGCTTAATGTTTTACAGGAAGCTATTTTGTCAGAATTTGGTTTTGCATAAGGGCTAACCAAACCATAAATATTATATTGCGGATCCACAATATTTCCAACACAGATCCACCTCTCTCTTGCAGTTTTGCCATTTTGACATGAACTGATATCAGTTTTTTTCTCGGGTGGTGGTAGGTTGCAATAACCTTTACTTGCGGCTTTTGGAGAAGAAACAGCTCCGTAAAATCCTGTGCTATCAGAACAATATCCTGTTGCTGGGTTTGATTTCAATGGGGCAGAAACAGCATACGCATTTGATGAAGCATAACAATATACTGCTCCAGCTTTTTCCTTGATAGAATCAAGCATTTTTCTAATACCATTCACTCCTGCATCCGCACAGAGACCATTATTTAACGATAAAGATCCAATACCGTAAGAATTATGGTCATCATGATAGAGTGTTGCGCCAACTCTTGTGGAAGATACTAATGTTTGTATCAGCGAATCATCAATTTTTATTTGTAAGGCAGATCTATCAGTCTCATTCAACTGCTTATATTTATAATTACACTGTTTTTCTGCACCTTGTTGAAACATTTTAATTACATTTGGATCGAGGGAATCTTCTGGAGAAGAACCCGCGTATTGCTGAAAAGTAATTGCTGAGTATTTCTTTAGAGTTTTGGATATGAAATCGTCAAAACTTTCTTTTGTTCCAAGATCCACTACGGGTACTTTTATAGAAATTGTTGAATTTGCCTGTGCTGATATCATTTTTTTATAATCCGTCATCTGGCCGTCAGTATATATACTGTGCTTGTTCAATTCTACAGCATTGTTGAGATAGTCTGTCTCAGAAGTAATTTTTTCAATTGTAGCTCGGGAATATTTAGCTTTGAACGCATCCGCAAATTTATTTACTTCTTCAAAATTGGAATCGTGACTGAAAACTATATCAAAATTTATTTGCGCATTTTTTGCGTAGCTCATGCAAGTATCAAAATCTTTAACATCTTTCAGGTCAGTAATTGAAGAAGCACTTGGTATTGCAGTTGATAAACTGCCACTTTTTTGCTCGTGAACTTTGTTCAAATAAACATATGTACCACTCCCGATCAAAACTAAGCCAATGATAATAGATATCGCCAAACCAATGAAACCTTGTTGTGATATTTTCATGTTTGTATTATATACTTATTTTTAATAATTCACCAACTGCATAAGATACAAATTTTGGATTCTGGATTCGGCGGGGGGAATGCAGAACAGACGGCACTTCATGCCGACTATATTTTTAGTGGAAATTTGATTTCCGAATTTTGGCGGAGGCAAATCAGCAGATTTGTGGCTCGGCCCAAAATCATAGTCGCTTTGCTCCTTGTTTTGCACTGCGCAAATTATAGTCGCGAGTATACTCGTGAATTTGCGGAGGGAGCGAGACCGCGAGTACGCTTTTCGAAACTTACAGTTTCAGTACCCGTCGCTGGACTTTTTCTTCGTGAGTACACTCAAAAAAGTACTCAGCGAGGCTTCGAATCTCGCACAAAACTGCTCCCCAGCAGTTTTTTCTCTCCGCAAAATAAACCTCGCTTTCAGCGATTTTTATTTTGGCGGAGGAGACGAGATTCGAACTCGTGATATCCTTTCGAATATACAACCTTTCCATGGTTGCCCGTTCAACCGCTCCGGCACCCCTCCGTTTTTTAAACCCTATACCGTCTTATACACCAATAGACTCAAAAGACCAAACAAAAGGGCAATATAAAGTATATATGTTGCGACAGTCAAAAGCCATGGCAAGCCAAGTATGGCAAAAAGTAATATAAAAATAATACCAATACATTGTAATACCATTTTGAGCTTCCCCACTGTTTTTGCTGGTACTAAACGACCCTTGTATCTCAAGTAGGAAAATGCCACCAAAAGAAATTCGACAAAAACAATACCCATTGCTAGATATGCACCGACATACTTTGAAATCATAACTATCCCCACACTACCGATAAGTAGCTTGTCGGCAAAGGGGTCACAGAGTATACCCCAGCTCGTAATATGCTTTGTAGTACGAGCCCTTGCCCCATCGAGAGCATCAGAAAAAGCCGACAACACAAACAATACTGTACCAAAGAGCAAATAGTCAGCCAACAAAAAATAAATAATAAATGGAATACTGATAAATCGAAAAAGTGTAATCCTGTTTGGGGTAATAGACTCAGGGATAAATCGAAGAAATACAGCAGAAAGCATTCGATCAATCACGGTTACTTTACTTAGATATTTTACTCGAGCTTCGCTCATATTGAGTACCCGCTCGATCAGGCTCATTTTTCTCTCTTTTAGACTTTGAGGTACTGTATCCATGTTATTTTATTGCTCACGAAGAGCTTTTACCCTATCCACGGTCAAAGGATGTGTAGAAAAAAGTGTGTGTAAAAAACCACCCGACTTACCTACTGCATTTACAGCAAAAGGGTCAGAGATAAATAGATGTGCTGTGGCATGACTAGCATGTGCCAGCGGTACTCCATACCCAGAAATCTTTTCCAGTGCACTCGCCAATCCTTCTGGATACCGTGTGAGGAGTGCTCCAGAAGCATCAGCGAGAAACTCCCTTTTACGCGATATTGCCAGCTGTATCAGTGTACCCACAATCGGCGAGAGTATCACAGCAATAATCCCAAGTATTATGAGTGGACTACCCTTGCGATCACTATCTCGACCACCAAACAAAGTACTACGCATTGTAATATCTGCCACAATACTCAAAAGTCCGACCAGCACTACCACCGCAGTAGATAAAAGTATATCTCTATTACCAATATGCGACAGTTCATGGGCAATCACCCCTTCAAGCTCAGTTTTGTTTAGTAGGGCAAGTAATCCCTCAGTCACAGCTACCGCTGAGTGCTTAGGATCTCGACCTGTGGCAAAAGCGTTTGGTGCAGAATCCTTTATAATATAGACCCTTGGAGCTGGTAATCCTGCGGTAATAGATAGATTTTCCACAATACGGATCAGCTCGAGATGACGGACTGGATCAGCCGGAATTGCCCGAGACAGAGACAGAGCGATTTTATCCGAAAACCAATAGCTCGTAATGTTCATAACGATACTAAACACCACCCCGATAATCAATATGCTCGGATTACCATAATACTGACTGAGAAACCACGCCACGGCTACCACAAGTGCAAAAAAGCCAGCCATGAGTAACCAGGTTTTTTGGGTATTGGCGTTTTGATGTGTATAGAGAGTTGCCATAAAAATTAAGATTCAATCAACAAAATGTGTTTCTTGAAAGCACCTCTTTCCTTTTTTCTCTTGTTACGAATACGATTTACTTCTTCGCAAGAAATATTGAAAGTCTCATATACCGCAAGCAAAACTTCTTGCAAATCAGCCAACTCTTTTAGCATATTTTGTCTTACGACCTGACTTCTCGGGGTTTTTAGAAAAACCAAAGAACTCTCCTCCACCTCGCTGACCTCTTCTGCCATTTTTTCAATCAACTTTTCTTTAAACTCAGCCGTAGAGAGTATTCGAGTCCTAGCCACCTCACCTTTCTCAGCGATAATCTCTGGTATTTTGTCTCTGACTAATTTATTGTATATTTTTGACATACACCTCAAAACCACTTAGTACACAACTAAAACTTCACCTCCACATTCTGCTTTTCTGGAGCAGACTCATCGAGGTCAAAAAACTCCATTTTGGCAAAATGAAACGAGCTGGCAATAAGATTACCTGGGAATGAATCAACGCCAGTATTTAGGTCGCGAACATTACCGTTATAAAACCTTCGCGCAGACTGAATCTTATTTTCAGTATCTGAAAGCTCGTTTTGGAGGGCAAGAAAGTTTTGATTTGCCTTTAGGTCTGGATATGCCTCTGCTATGGCAAACACGGACTTTAATGCTCCCGCTAGACCCGCCTCGGCAGTAGCCTTTTCAGAAAGAGTCCCAGCCCCCATTGCAGCTGCACGAGCCTTGGTAACATTTTCAAATGCACTACTCTCATGTGTAGCGTAGCCCTTTACCGTATTGACGAGGTTGGGAATGAGGTCATATCGTCGCTTGAGCTGTACATCGATATCCGCCCATGCCTCCTTTGCCTGATTGATCAGCCTTATAAAGCCGTTATAGCTTATAATCGCCCACAAAACAACCACCACCAGTAATCCAATAATGATATATAAAATAGTCATAAAAAATATAAAGTTTAATTAATTCGGATAACAGACAAAGCATACCACACAAATGACTATTTTTGAACAACCTGCACGGTACCAAGTATCTTTATGAGTTGCTTATACCTATCGTCAAATTTTATTTCAAATGTTGGATCAGTCCAAAGCTCCCCAATATACCAGCGTACAAATATAGGCAAGACGCGATCATCTTTTACCAAAAAATAATCGTAGGTTAGTATACCCTCAAAACGACCGCTTTGTATAAAATAAAATCTCTGACCACCAATATCCGCCTGTCCAAAAGAATCGAGTGAGTCTGGGTGATTTCCGCTACCATCAAAAACCACTGTCTCTATCATAATCTTTTTCAAATCATCTGCCTTAGCAAAGGTGACTGGCTTAAAAAAAGTAATCGTATCTGACGGATCCTGTTGCGACAAATCCGCAACCCGTGGTGTCAGTCGTACTAGCTCACCCTCAATCTTTGTCGTTTCGGTAAGGCTTTTTGGATAGTAAAACGAGACTCCAGCATCCTTGTTTTCATAATGAGTAGTATTGACTGGTATATCACTTTTAGAAGCTGTGAAAAAGTACCCGACAATGAGTATTACAAGTAGTATAAATATGCCTAAAAATGGCTTGGTGTATGTATGTGATTTCATAGATATAATTATAGCATACAGTGAGACAAGGTCGCTGAGCAAATTCAACGGCTCAACAGGGCTGTTGAGCCGTTCAAATGGCTCAGTAGAGGCACCCTGTAGATTTCTTGGATTCCACAAATTACGAAATACTGTCTACAGGTGGTCTATCAGTAGGGCAAGACATCTATAGACGGTATTTCAGAATTCGGGATTTTGGATTTAATCGGTTGATGGCTCAGTGGTTTGTAGTTGATGGCTCACTGCTTTTGAAGCCCCGGCGGTGAGCCGTTACCCTAGACCAGTGAGCCGTTGAGGAAAAGTCATACACACAGAAGCGATAAACCTGCTATACTACGGCTCTACTCGAGGGTAAAATAGACTTACAACCTTTTTTAACCAAAAAATAGGAGAAAAACTTGCGGTAAAGTACCCTTCCTGCTATACTATCAGGGATGAATCAGATTATCCTCGTTTTGCCATACGCACAGATAGTGCTAGCTGTCCTTTTGGTCATAGCTATCCTACTTCAGCGTACTAGTGCCTCTTTAGGAGGTGCTTTTGGTGGTGGGGATAATTTTAGCTCGGCATTCCACACAAGACGCGGTTTTGAAAAAACACTCTTTGTTGCCACCATTGTTCTCGCTGTCTTGTTTGTTGTCTCAGCATTTCTGGCCTTGATTCTCAAATAAAACAAACTCAAAATCTTTTTAACAGGTTTTGGTTTTATAAAACATACAAATCATCATTACTTAAACAAATCTACACTTTTAAATGACTGTTCCTTTAAAAGTGTACCCCTCTAATCTCGTGAACGACAACGACATTTCATTCTTAAAATCAATACATAATTGGTGGAAAAAGGAAATCTCCTCTACTATCCATGTTTTTTCTCCGACCGAAAAAGTCGCGTTTGTATTTTTTCTTGCATTACTTTCGGTCAGTGCTTTGACAATGCTTTGGAAAATCAATCAGTCTTTCATGCTACAGATACCAGCTCTTGGCGGAACACTAGACGAGGGTATTATCGGTACACCTCGCTTTATAAACCCAGTTCTCGCTATAGGTGATGCAGATAGGGACATGACTACCCTGATATACTCTGGTCTACTAAAAGTAAATGCTCACGGTGATCTAGTACCGGATCTTGCAGAGAGCTATACCATATCACCTGACGGACTTGAGTATACTTTTATCCTAAAGAAAACAGCCAAATTTCACGATGGTACTCCTCTTACTGCTGATGATGTAGAGTTTACAATTCAAAAAATCCAAGACCCGGCTATAAAAAGCCCAAAGAGGGCAAATTGGGACGGCGTGACTGTACAAATTACAGATCGTAAAGCAGAAAACCCAGAAGCACCTACCTACAAAATCGTATTTACTCTCAAAAAGCCCTACTCTCCTTTTATAGAAAACACCACCATCGGTATTTTGCCAAAACATTTATGGAAAAATACTGATGCCGAACAGTTTCAATTTGACCCATACAACATAAGACCTATTGGCTCTGGACCATATTTAATAACCAAAATTGTTCGTAATAGTGATGATGTACCTCAGTCTTACGAGCTTACACCATTCAAAAAATATGCCCTCGGCTCGGCACACATAAAAAACCTTATCCTTCACTTTTATAACAACGAGCAAACACTTATCGAAGCTTACAAAAACGATGAGATATCTAGTATCAACAGTGTCTCTGCAAAAGAAATTGATGACCTAAAAAAGGCTGGGATAGTAACACAGAGAACACCCCTACCTCGCATATTTGGAGTATTTTTCAATCAAAATCAGGCACCAATTTTTGCATTAAATGAGGTTCGTGAGGCACTCGATATCGCTGTCGATAAAGACGCACTTGTTACTGAAGCACTCTATGGGTATGGTACAAAGATAGACAGTCCTATTCCAAAAAATCTAATCTCTGCTGGCTCCCCTGACCTACTAGCCTCAAACTCACCTAAAAAAAGTGAGACTGTGCGTATTGAGGAGGCAAAGGCGGTATTGATTAAAAATGGTTGGAAGCTAAACAACGCTGGAATAATGGAGAAAGTGGTCATGGAAAAAAAAGTTAAAAAAGAAACCCAAACTCTACGCTTTTCATTATCAACTCCCAGCGCCCCTGAGATAAAAAGAACTGCCGAATTACTAAAAACGCAATGGGAAAAGATCGGTGCCGAAGTTACCCTAAAAGTATTTGACAGTGGTGATCTAAGCCAAAATGTGATCCGCCCACGAAAATATGACGCAATACTTTTTGGAGAAATTGTTGGTCGTGATTTAGACCTATTTGCTTTCTGGCATTCATCACAGAGAAATGATCCTGGTTTCAATATCGCGATGTATATAAATACCAAAGCCGACAAGCTCCTCGAGGACGCTAGAGTAATAAGTAACAAAGAAGAAAGACTCGACAAATATCGCAAATTTGATGAAATCGTTCGAGCTGACCATGCCGCCATCTTCACCTACTCTCCAGACTTTATTTACCTCATACCCGACAGCATAAAAGGCTTTTCGATAGGACAAATCACTACACCGGCTGATCGTTTTATGAATATCCAAGACTGGTACATGGAAACTGATGGTATATGGAAAATATTTGTTAAATAAATATAAAATAAATAATAATTAATAAAAGCAATGAACACACAAACAACAACAGAGAAAACCGCAGAACCTATCGGACGAGTACACACCCCGACTAGTGAGCATGTTACCACAGCAACACCCACTCAAAAAACCGATACGAGTAGTATACGTACTGGGTTTGCTTCTAGAAAACCTCGAGATGCTGGACAGAGACGCATGCCCAGACGCGAACCACTACCCTTAAAAAAAGCTGATGACAAGATACCGCCTGCTGGCGAAAATATTCGCATCATACCACTCGGGGGTGTGGAGGAAATCGGTAAAAATATGACTTTGATAGAGTACAAAAACGACATCATTGTCATTGATATTGGTTTCCAATTCAAAGACGAGAACACCCCAGGTATAGATTATATTTTACCCAATACAAAATACCTCGAGGAGAGAAAAGATAGAGTACGAGCGGTTATCATAACGCACGGTCATCTAGACCATATTGGCGGTATACCCTATGTCATGCCAAGAATCGGTAACCCACCACTCTACTCCCGAAGTCTGACTACTGTCATGATTAAGAAACGACAGGAGGAGTTTGCACACCTGCCACCGCTCGATATTCGAGTTGTAGAAAAAGAAGATACTATTAAAATCGGTGCTTTGACTGTTAAATTCTTTGCAGTAACTCATACTATTCCTGATGCCATGGGAGTCATTGTCCAGACCCCACTCGGTAGTATTGTGCATACAGGAGACCTCAAACTCGACCATGTAGATGGAGTACCTACCGAAGAGGAAGAAGAGGAGTATGACAAAAAATTTAAGGACGAAAAGGTACTACTGCTCATGGCAGACTCAACAAATGTTGAAAACCCCGGCTTTTCTATTCCAGAAAAAGTTGTACATAAAAATATTGAAGAAATTATTAAAAATGTTCAGGGTCGTCTGATTATTGCTACCTTTGCCTCTCTACTCGAGCGCCTTATGAAAATCATCGAGATTTCTGAGCGATATGGTAAAAAAGTAGTGGTTGATGGACGAAGTATGAAAAACAACATTGAAATCGTAAAACACCTCGGATTACTCAAATGCAAAAAGGAAACTCTCATCACCGCAGAAGAAATGCACATGTATCCACCAGAGCGTATTGTCTGTATCGCTACGGGTGCGCAAGGTGATGACTTTACAGCACTCATGCGAATGGCGACCAAAACTCACAAATACTTTAAGCTCAACAAACGAGACACGGTACTTCTTTCATCATCTGTAGTGCCTGGTAATGAGCGTGCGGTGCAGAGACTAAAAGATAATCTATCCAGACAAGGTGCTCGTATTATTCACTACAAAATGTCTGATGTACACTCCTCTGGACACGCAAACAGAGATGAAACCGCTTGGATTCATAAAAAAATCAAGCCAAAATTCTTTATGCCCGTTCACGGCTATCACTACATGCTTCGTGTACACGCAGATATTGCAAAAATCGCAAACAACCTACCAGAGGAGAGCATCGTGCTTCCAGACAATGGCACAGTAGTAGAAATAACAGATGGTGGTACAAAAATCACCACCCTAAAAGAGCGTGCTCCACACAGCGTGGTAATGGTAGATGGTTTTTCTGTAGGAGACCTTCAAGAAGTGGTGATCAGAGACCGACAGCTCCTAGCTCAAGATGGTATTTTTATTATTTTTGGTATTTTAAATGCCCAAACAGGCAAGCTCAAAAAGTCACCTGATATTATTTCTAGAGGCTTTGTGTATCTCAGAGAATCACAAGAGCTACTCCACGAGGCACGCACAATCATCAAAAAAACGATTGAGGACTCGACACATGGCACAAACCCTATAAACTTCGACTATGTCAAAGCAAATGTTACCGACACCGTGAGTAAATACTTGCTTCAGAAGACCGCAAAACGCCCTATTGTGATCCCAGTGCTTTTGGCGGTATAATTGTCTCTGGTACTACCATACCTATAAACCAAATTACGAAATGCGTTGAAGGCGTATCTTTTAAATGGACTTCGCAAGGCGGGTAGCCGAGACTTGAGAGATTTTTCAGTAGAAAAATACTCGTGCCATTTAAAAGATGTGCCGAGAAAGGTCGATTGTTTGTAATCGACACCTGTAGACGGCATTTAGTAATTTGGGATACATATACATATGCACCATATTCACCACCCACAAAGCAAGCCACTTTACGCAATCTGTCTACTTGGCTTTATATTTACCCTACACCTAGCTTTGCCAGTGTATGTAAACTCTACCTTTCTAAGTAGTTTTTCTAGCGAAAACACTGTGGGTCTTATCTACACAGCTTCGTCACTTGTAACCATTATTGGTTTGGTATTTTTTAGCTCAATTTTAAAAAGATTGGGTAACTACCGCACTGCCACAACACTTATAATTCTACAAATACTGACACTCGTAGGAATCGCCATTTCAAATTCAATACTACTTATTGCACCATTATTTATCTTGAGTATTGCTTTTGGTAACATAATCGGTCTCAATATCGATGTATTTATTGAACACAACACCAATAGTAAAACTGTAGGTGGTATCCGTGGTATGTATTTAACCATCATCAACATTGCGTGGATACTTTCACCAATGCTTGCTGGAGTACTTTTAGATGGCACAAGTCAGTATTGGAAAATATATGCTGTTTCTGCACTATTTTTAATACCTACACTACTAATCCTCCGCTCGGCCAATTTTAGTCAGTTCAAAGACCCTGAGTATGAGGAGATTTCTGCCCGCTCTACACTTCACAAAATCAGAATCAATCCAAATCTCTATCGGATATTTATGGCAAACATTATACTTAACTTATTTTATGCATGGATGGTTATTTACACACCCATATACCTACACAAATACCTTGGTTTTGATTGGGAAGTAATTGGTTTTATATTCACCATCATGCTTATCCCTTTTGTCCTACTCGACATGCCCTTAGGAAAGCTTGCCGATAAAAAATGGGGTGAAAAAGAAATGATGAGTATTGGTTTTATTATTATGGCTATTTCAACAGCAATTATTAGTACGGTGGGTAGTAACAATGTCTGGATTTGGATAATAATACTTTTTACCACGCGAATCGGTGCTAGTATTATCGAAATAATGATTGAAACCTACTTTTTTAAGAAAGTTGGTGAAAAAGATGCCAACATGTTGAGTATGTTTAGATCGACGCGTTCAATGGCTTATATTATCGCTCCGCCACTCTTTTCTGCCAGCCTCTGGTTTTTAGATTATCGTTACACTTTTATTATTCTAGGGATTATCAGTCTCTATGGACTTAGGTATAGTTTGACGATAGAGGATACGATGTAAAATAAACACTCCCCGAATTTTCTACTGAAAATTCGGGGAGTGTTTAACATGAGTCCTAAAATCCTTTCACGCCCCTACCCTTCAAATACTTTTCTACCTGATCCCTATCAGAATCGGCTAGGATTTCGCCATCTATATCTAGTGTTGGGGCTTTTGACTGACCAGACTTGACTATCATTTCATCAAAATACTTTTTGTTTCCAAGTACCTCTCGTTCCTCAAACTGCACTTTTTTTTCGTTTAGTAAATCCCGTACCCCATCACACCACGGACAGCCTTTTTTTGTGTATAAGATAATGTTCATATATTTATTGTAAAATTAAAACTCTACTGTTTGCCCCTCCACCAGTGCTATAAAATTAATCCCTCTTTCGTTCAAAACCTTATCTGGTACTTTATGAGAACCCCCCATAATTTTCAATCCCCCATCGTGTATCGGAAAAGCATGCTTTGGCTTTACCTGTAGCGCATAGTCCACTGCCTCAGAAATCTTGCACCATGGCCCAGCGACAGGCAACGCAAGTACATCCACTGGTCTTTTTGGATCATAAAAAGCATCACCCGGATAAAATAGTCTGTCACCAATAAAATACCCAGTATTCTCTACCTTACCCCATAATGGATAAATGGGTGCATGTTCGGTACCAAAGCCTAAGAAAGTTACACCTTCCTCAGTATGGCTCATCTCATGACCCACGACAATTGCGTTGATGCCTATAGCACCCAATAACTTTGCCACCGAGGCATTGGTAATCACTTTCGCAACGGGGTTATTTACCAAAATTTCCTTCACCGAATCGATATGAAGATGATCGGTATGCTCATGGGTAATCAACACTATATCTATCTCCCTCGCACCAGACTGAAGGCTGGAGTAATTGCCTGGATCAGTCAATATCCGAAGTCCTTGTTCCTCCACCAACAAACAACAATGCCCATATTTAGTGATTCTCATAATACCAGTAAGTATAACATTAGTTACAATAAAGCCCAACGGCTCAACAGGCTTCCAAAACCTTGTAACGAATCTTGCTAGACTCGTTATCTTCGTCGCCTACGCTCCTTGAGCCGTTCAAATGGCTCTGTAGAGGCACCGTGTAGATTTCTTAGTATCCAAAATTACCAAACACCGTCGCAAGCGTATCTTTTAAATAGACTTCGGAAGCGGGTAGCTGAGACTTGAGAGATTTCTTACCAAAGAAATACGAGGGCTTCGTCTACAGATGTCTATCCCTAACCGATAGACCTTTAAAAGATATGCTGAGAAAGGTGTTTAGTAATTTTTGGGTTTATAGACAAAATTAAACCTTTTTTTCTGAGTGTGTCTTGTGATAAATATGAATCTTTTCCAAAACAGCCACTACAGAAGTATGCGTAGTGTCGATTATTAAATCAAAAGCAGAATCAGGAGCAAAATCAGTAATGCTATAAAAGTCTTTGTACCTTTGTGCTCCAAAAGCTTCTCTGGCTATCGTAAGCTTTTTTGCATCTTCGATTGAAATCCTATCTCTCCTAGCTACACGGCTAATACGGGAATCAAAATCGCAGTATAACTTTATTTTAATAGAATCTGGAACAAAATACCAAGCCAAACGACTTTCAATAACAAAATTGTTGTTATTTTCGCCAAAGGATTTTACCTCCTGATCTAGAGCTTTATCGTGTTCTGGACTTTGATTACACAACTCTTCAAACTGATGTAAAGTAAGCCCTAGTGAATCGGCTTTTGATCTAAAGATGTTACCCGTAGACATAAAAGTGTAACCAAGATCCTTTGAAAGGAGCTTGCCCACAGAACTCGTACCCGTACCTGCCAGACCAAAGAGTGTAATTTTTGCCATGCCATATCATAGCACAAAATATTGACCCTGAGAATGGCTAGACTGCGTCGTGTAGCACGCAGTCTAGCCATTCTCGGGGTAAGCAAACAAAACAAAACCGCCCGACATTTCGGTCGGGCGGTTTTGTTTAAATTACCAACTTCTCTTCTCTCCACCACCGAAACCTCGACTACCACCTTCTCGTGGTGCTCGTGGCTCCATAGGGCGAGCTTCGTTAACAGTAAGAGTTCGACCATCGAGCTCCTTTCCGTTAAACATAGAAACGGCATTCGCAGCTTCCTCATCTGTCGTCATTTCAACAAAGCCGAAACCCTTTGATCGGCCAGTCATCTTGTCCATGATGATAGAGGCTGATACAACGCTTCCTGCTGCTGCGAAATGTGACTTAAGAGTATCCTGATTAGTACCATAAGAGATACCACCTACATACAACTTCTTTGCCATACGTCTATATATTTTATGAATAAAATGTAAGGCGACCTATTTTAACACTCCCAAGCTCTACGGAACCTCTCGGCAAAACCAAGAAAAGCACGTTTCTGTTGGAAGAAACTTACACTCTGTATTGTATACCAGCCAACAGAAATGTCAACCAGATACTGAAACAGAAGCTTACTCGATAGATCCATGATATGCTAAATTATTCTCTCGATCTTGTCCAAAATCTTTTCTCCCTTGCAATGCTTGAGCATTCCGGTATATGAAGCAAGTGAATTTTTAAAATATACCTTTTCCATCTTACCCGCCCTTACCATACCTGCCATCACCTTAATCTTTTTATACATTCTGTTTTTTGTCTTTGTTCGTAAAACACAATAGTTTGGCAAACTAACATATCCGAGAAAATCAGTACCTTGTGATATTTTTCGGATAGTAACTTTATTTGGATGCAGTTTGAGTTTCAACCTCTCATCCAAAAACTGTACGATATATTGTACAAACTCTTTTAATTTGCTTACATCAGCGGAAAGAATCACAAAATCATCACAATACCGTATATAGTAGCGAGCCTTGAGCGTATGTTTTACAAACTGATCAAGCTCATTGAGATAAATGTTAGCAAGAATCTGACTTGTAACATTTCCCAGCGGTAAACCCTTTCCATGGATAGTCTCAAAAGATCCTATAATATTTTCTAAAAGTCTTAAAAGCTCTTTGTCTGAAATCCTCTGTTCTATAAGCCGAAGTAAGATGGTGTGGTCAACAGAATCGAAAAACCTCCGGATATCACACTTCAATACAAAAGCTGGTCGGCGATGATTACCACTCACTTTACCCGCAAAAGTTTGGAAACGCTTGACTCCACGATGGGTGCCCTTGAAATTACGAGAGGCGTATGAGTCATAGATAAAATGCTTATCAAAAATCTGATATACTACCTGATACATAGCTTGGTACAAAACCCTATCCGCAACACTAGCTTTGTGAATCCGCCGAAGTTTTGGATCTTGTACAAAAAAGATTTTGTATGGATCTGGTTTCCATTCGTCTGATACCAGTTTTTGGTGGAGTAAAAAAATATTGTCTTCCAAATGAAGCTCAAATAACGCAACATCTTTCTTTGACCGCTTGCCTTTAGAAAATCGTCGCCAAGCCAAAAAAAGATTTTTAATCGAAACCACATCACAAAAAATAACACTATGATGCCCCCCCCCTCGACAGTACCCTCCCCATTATTCATAAGCTCCGTTTGTTGCATAAGGACATCTATTGTACCTCAGAAAAATTGTCAAAGCGAGACAAGCTCGGACTTCATTCGCAAATAGAGAAACAGTCTATCCAATGTCTGGCACTGGCGGTTGAGTCAGCCTTCAAGCCCAAACATCTAAAGCAAATACCCCTTGAGAATCTACGCACACAGATTGAGATTCTAAAACATCTCATCAGGACTGAACACGAGCTTTCAATCATTCCAGAAAAAACATACCTTCGTCTTTCATATCAACTGGTTGAGATTGGCAAGATGACCAACGGCTGGATTTCATACACGCAAAAAGGAGCTTGAAGCCCCTTTGTCTGCGAGAAATTTCCTCACGAAACCCACTGTTGTCGTTCTCGTTGTCCGGATTGTTCCAGTTGAACCTGACCTTGTCGCCATTCCAGTTGCCGTAAGCCACCTTACCGCCGGGCAATTTCGTGTATTGCTTTCCTTCCTCCAGTTCACCAAGTGCCGTTTACACAGCACTCTGAGTTAGGCACCCCCGAGGTATATCCGGCGTAGTATAAAAGAAAGCAAGCAATTTCTTTTTTAGGGTAAATTGTCATCCGCCCAAAGCAGACCAACTTCATAACCCCACTTTAGTATATAAAAACAGCACGGGGTGTAAACCAATGCTGTCGTGTTCCGCCAAGGGCGGAGTAAGTGTTAAGGGATCAAGGGTTGAGGTTTAAGGGGAACCTCAATTGCCTCACGAAACCCACCGTAGTCGTACCCGTAGTCCGGATTGTCCCAGCGGAACCTGACCTTGCCGCCATACCAGCTGCCGTAAGCCACCCTACCGCCGGGCAAGACATTCTCACTAAACCATGTGAATGTCTGCGGATCGAGAAACTCCTTCTCGACCTTTTGATGTAAACTGGTGGCGATGCCGTAACCCCGGCGATGAAGTGGGCGGGTCTGACGACCCGCAAACCACTTTTGGTGGAATTTCGGGGGTAAACCCATACCAGCCTCGGTCGGGGTGAGCGAGCGCTCGATCACCTGCAATCTGGAACGAGGCGAGGCTCCTGCACCACTGAAGTCC